>CAZCGA010000077.1:0-23844 GCA_964498075.1 uncultured Binatia bacterium (SeqCode)
CCCCCGGCGATGCCGCGTCCCACGCCTTCAGCTGGACGCAGGCCGGCGGGATGGTAGACCTGGGCACACTCGGCGGGACGTTGAGCTATGCCTACGCAGTCAGCAATGGCCAGGTCGTGGGCTTGGCATCCGTCCCCAGCGGTGACGGCCGCGCCTTCAGCTGGACGCAGGCCGGCGGGATGGAAGACCTGGGCACGCTCGGCGGGACCCACAGCGAGGCCCACGCGGTGAGCAACGGCCAGGTCGTGGGCTGGTCAAGCACCCCCGGCGATGCCGCGTCCCACGCCTTCAGCTGGACGCAGGCCGGCGGGATGGTGGACCTAGGCACACTCGGCGGGACGTCCAGCCGAGCCTACGCGGTCAGCAACGGCCAGGTTGTGGGCTGGTCAAGCACCCCCGGCGATGCCGCGTCCCACGCCTTCAGCTGGACGCAGGCCGGCGGGATGGTAGACCTGGGCACACTCGGCGGGACGTTCAGCTATGCCTGGGCGGTCAGCAACGGCCAGGCAGTGGGCTGGGCGGCGACCCCCCGCGATAATTTCTGGTTTGATGCCCATGCAGTGCTCTGGGTGATTGAGTGAGCTGGTCCGAGAAGCGGTTCAAATCGCAATCGGCTCGATCTCGTCGAGCGTGATCTGGTCTGACGTGCGGTCGTAGAGCTTTGTGGTACGCGGCGAGTCGCGCGCCGTCATCTGGACTAGGCGGTGATGCCGGTGGCGCGGAACGTGTGCGCGCCGATGTGGTGGCGATGCTGGCGGTCCCGGCGCGCCTTGGAGAAGAGGCAACATTCCTGTGCCGTTCGTCACCCCGCATCAGAAGCTGTGCCCCTGAGACGGGTCGACATGTTTGGGACAGCAACTGCTCTACTGCTTGCCGCTCGGTCCCGTGCCGCGGTCGTCCGACGGGTACAGGGTCACCTCGGCTCGATAGCCCAGCTGACCCGCCAGGGCTTCGCACTCTTCCCAAGTGAGCCCGAAGGCGCGGACATCGGCGACGCCGAGCCGCGCGACCACGTCGCGAAGGGCCTCGGTGTCCGCAGGAACGAAGTCGCCTTCCATCATGACCTGCTCCGCCCAGTCGACGAGCTCGGCCAAGGTGATGCGGTGCTGGAGATAGCCGGCCAGCTTCTCGATGACGTCGTTTCGTGTCGTCGGTTCCATCAGTCCACTCTCCGGTGACCGAGATCCACAGGATACTTCTCGTGAACCTCGACGAGCCGGCCGCCCGGCTCGTACAACTCTTGCGCGAATCGTGTCGTGCGCTCGTCTCTATCCACTTCCTTCACGTACCTTGCGCGCCAACCTGTGCGACTAGTCACATCGTACCAGTAGCGCCGTCCGCCACCGGGCAACTCCACCCATTGACTGAACTTCCGCTCGTTCGTCCGCCGCTTCCCTTCCTCCATTCGACGTCGCAAGCGTAACACCGCAGAGCCTCACACCGCAATCTGGGGATCGCGGCGACGACTCGCGGCCTGCAGGCGTGCGCTGCGATCCTACCCGTTCCGGTTGAGTAACTGAGCCGCTGCGTGAGCCGCCTCGCCGTTCACATCCGCCAGCACCACACGCGCGCCGCGCCGCACCAGCGCCGCCCCGAGCGCGCGCCCGATGCCCGAGGCGCCTCCGGTGACGATGGCGACCTTGCCGCCAAACGCGTCCACGTGCGAAGTCCTCACCCCGCGTCGACGTAGATCGGCGAGGACCAGGCGCGCTCTTCGATGGTCGTCAGGCAGTCATCCTTGGCACTGGTGCGGTAGTCGCCGTAGCAGGGGTGGACCTCGATGCAGTTGCCCGACTCGTCGTACTTGCAGCGCAGCTGGCCGGCGTTGACCGCGGGGCTGGGTTCTTCGATCGCGCGCACGTAGTAGACCGCCGGGCGGCCCGAGGCGACGAACTCCGGGTCCTCGAGCTGCACGACGCAGCCCGTGGCGCTCGGCTCGCACGGAAACGTGCGCCACTTGTCCTCGATCAGTTGCGCCACCGGCTCTTCGGGCGAGGTCTGCGGGCGGATGCGCACCACCTCGATGCGCGTGATGCGCTTGCGCTCGTCGGAGGGGTTGTAACACTCGCCTTTGCACAGATGCTGCAGTCGCTCCGGACTGAGTGCGTTGAGGCTGTGCTCCGGACAACCCGGCTTCTGCTTCAAGGCGCCGACGGCGCGCACCTCGAAGCGCGGCGTGCTCGCCATGTGCACATCGCCACCCATGGACACTGTGGTCACCGTGCCGTCGGGTGCCGGCGCGTTGAGCAGGTTGAACCACAGCAGGATGCGGTCGCCGCTGGTGCCGTAGACTTCCTTGCGTTTGAGGGCATTCCATACGTCGTCGCGGCTGCGCCCATTGGCGTGCACGGCGACCAAGCCGCCGGTCATGAAGAACGACGCCTGGCGTTCCACTTCCAGGGCGTTGAAGCCGCGCGACCCCAGGTCGTTGATGTTGAGCACCACCGAGTGCGGCTCGGGAGGCGACTGGGGGCCGTGCAGGCGCTCACGCCACTTCGCATCGCGCGCCCCGGCCGCCTCCGTCGTGGCCAAGCGATCGAACTCCTTGTAGCCGGTGCCGGGCCGGGCGCGGTGGTTGTCGCTCGAGGCAATGATGCCGAAGTGGAAGCGCCGCGGGTGTGCCGGGTCGTCGAAGTTGGAGATCGCCAGCGCGTACTGCGTCGAGCCGCCGGGACGATAGTTGAACGCGGGGATGAAGCAGTCCTTGCATTGCCCGGAGTCCAACCACTCCTCGGCCTCGGCGCCCGGCACGCTCAGGTGCCCCACGATCCCGAAGTTGGCGTAGTTCTGGCGCGCCTCTGCGGCGCGCTGCGCGCACTGCGCCGCATCGACTCCCGCCTTGCGGCAGCGTGCCTCGATGATCTGTCCGGCGCGCCAGCAGCTCGGCAAGTAGTCCTTGCTCGGCTCGGGACAGTGCGCCTTGCCCGCCGCGTCGAAGGTCACGGCGCGCCAGTCGCGATACTCCTCGGAGTTGCCGTGGCCCGACATGATCTCGATGAGGAACTGCCGGCGTGGGTCGTCCATCTTTGCGGCGAGCTGCTTGTCCCACGTGATACCGGGTGGCGAGTACAAGCCCCAGGTGTTGCCGTGCGGGATGACGATGTTGTCGAAGCCCCACTGGTCGAGCTTGTCGAACAGCTCGCGCGGCGTGGCCGCCGACTCGTAGCAGTCTGCGGGTAGATCGCGCGTGTTCACGCCCTGCGGACAGATGGGCACGTCGCGCACCTCACGCATGAACTCGATGAAGTTGTAGTAGAGCTGCCGCTTCGGGAAATCGAGCAGACCCAACAACGGCGGCATGCCGCCGACGGAACCACGCAGGCCGTCGGTCGCGATGCCGGCCGCAGCGATGACACGCGCCGGCACCTTGTCGTCGTCGAGGTCGTGGAAGATGACGTTCTTGTGCCCGTAATGGTCCGCCGGCGTCTGCCCGACCTGGCTCCACTCCCAGCCGAGGAACACGGCCACATCCGGGTTCGCGGGACCGCGTTGCACTGGCGCATGCTCTCGCGCGTCTCGCGCCAGCGGCGCGGTGTGCTGGCCTCGGCGTGATCGTTGATCGACCAGAAGTCGAGCGCCGAGCAGAAGCGGGCGTAGTCGCAGGCGTCGGCGAGTGGATGCACGCCCTCGCCCTGCGCCATCGGCAGGCTCCACAGAAAGGCGTCGGTGGAGAAGGTGGTGTGCACGTGCAGGTCGCCGAAGAGAATTTGCTTGGGCTCTCCGACGGTGAGCCCCTTCGCCGCGCTGAGCTGCAAGCGGGCACGCGCCTCAACCACCGGCGCCGGGACCCGCGTGCGCGTGACCTCGCCCGGGCCCTCGTGGACTCCGTACAGGCGCAGCCACGCTCCGGCGACGTAACCGCCGACAACCAACACCAGGATGATCAACAGTCCGACGATGGCCCGACGTAGCGACATGCGCTCCCCTCCTGCGGCCCTCGCCATAGCACGGGGCACGGGCCGGGTGAAAACCCGACGTTGGCAGCAGCCTCAAGGACGGCAGCCGCGTGTTGATCAAGTTTGCGCCGATTGAGTAGACGGCGCGCGGAGCCTCACTCCGGGAACACGATGTCGCCGGTGTCGGCGTCTTCCATCGATTCCAGGACCGCCACGTCGTCCCAGACAGGAATGCCTTCGCGCTGATACAACTCTCGCGACCGCTCGGTCACCGCCCCAACACGCACTAGCGCCGGCATCATCAGATCGCGGAACGAATGCAGGCGTCCGGGCGGCAGCTTGATCTTGATGCCGGCGGCGCCGGCTTCCTTGAGGGCCTCGATGAAGTCCTTCAGGTCGATGCCGCTGTGTTCGAGCACCTTGAGGAAGCCCGGATCGGCCTTGCGCGGGCCGTTGCCGTCGACGCCGCCTTGCGCGTCTACCATGCCTTTCACCGCCTCGAAGGCGAACTGCGCGACGTCCTCGCGTTCGTCCGGGTGCATGCCGGCGATGGTCTCGCGCAGGTAGACGCTGCCGAAGGCGACGTGCCGCGACTCGTCGCGCAGGACGTACTCAGTCAGGCTGCGCAGCAGCGGGCAGGCGGTATCGCGGCGCATGTTGTGGAACGCGGCGAGGGCGAGGCCTTCGACCACCATGTTCATGCCGACCATGATCTTGGCGTAATGGTTCGCCGACAGCGTCGCGTCGATCAGCTCCTTGAGCCAGGGTGACATCGGGTAGATGATCGCCAGCTTCTTCACGTAGCGGTTGTAGACCTCGACGTGGCGGGCCTCGTCCATGGCTTGCGTGGCGCAATACATCTTGGCGTCGTAGTCGGGGACGGCATGAGTCAGCGCCGACGCGGTCATCAGGGCGCCCTGCTCGCCGTGCAGGAACTGCGACAGCAGCTGCGCCGTGGCATGTGCCGCGAAGGTCTCGCGTTGGGTCTTCGACAAACGTTTGAAGAACGGCATGCGCAGGAAGAAGTTGCGCTGCTCATCGATGATCGGCTTCGACGGATCGATCTCGATGCTCCAGTCGAGCTGTTGCTCGGCATCCCACTGCGCCTGCTTCGCCTTGCGGTACAGGTTGTCGAGCTTCTCCTGGGAGATTTCGTAGTCGAACTGCCACGAGATCTCCATGGGGGATTTGTAGGTCTCGGGAGGCGCCACGTTGAATTCGGTCGATTTGTTCTCGTTCATTCGAGCTTCCCGATTTGCGAGAATGATCTAGGTGGAACAGGCATTACGACCTCCTCTGCGCCTGGTGTGGATCGTCTCCTCATAAACCAGATCCGCACGCAAATGGCTAGCGGGCGTCGCCCGGCGCTTCTGGGGAATGATCGTTCGGGAGGGCTCGATAGGTGTGGGCACTACATACACCCGGGGGCGCATGGAGCAGCCCCCCGGGGTACGCAAGTGCGAGGGAAGACGAATCGCGAACTATTTCTCGCGGTAGAAAAGCCGATCCGAGTCTCCACGGAATTTGCTGTTTGTCGTGCCTTTGACCCTGAGGTTGACTCTGGCGCGCCGGTACCCAGGGGGCACGGTAATATCCAGCTTGCGGCTGCAGCCTGGGGTCATTGGTGCAAAGCTCGCGGCCACGTCGATCTTAGGCTTTACCCTGAAGAACTTCATGAAGGCGCCGCAGGACAGACAGCTCGCATCTTGGTGCATAGTCAGATCCGGCACGGCGGCGTAATTGATGATCATCCGACACTGACCAGGCAGCTGGTCGCAATCGGCGTCGAGAGCGCACGGGTCACCCACCTTTCCGCCGTCGCAGAAATGCGTTGAGAGGTCACACGTACCTGCCGTCAAACAGGTCGGATCGATCGTCCTCTTGGGAAACTTCGGATTGGTCTTCGTCCATACCTTTGCCTGGCGTGGGGCATTGAAAGCTATCAGGGCCTCGCCACGGCTGGGATTGATCCCACCACCGGAGAAGACGTTGGGTTGCGGTGGGATCTCGGAGAAGCTCGTCGGATTACAGCCCGCGGCGACCTCTCGGAGATCGCAATAGCCGTCGCCGTCGCTGTCGTCGCCCCTGGTGCCCGCGCACACCCCCGCCAGGCACCGGTCGTTCAGGGTGCACACGTTGCCGTCGTTGCACCCGAACCCGTCGGCCTTCGGCGTCGCCACGCAGGTCCCCGACGGTTCCGTGCATGCGGCGTTGTGGCACTGGTCGGCGCTGCATCTGACGGGCGTCCCGTCGGTGCAGACGCCGCCCTGACAGGTTTGGGTACCGTTGCTGTTGCAGGCGAACGAGTCGCCACATGGTGTGCCGTTGCTGACTGCGGGGTTCTGACAGCCCAATGCGGGGTTGCAGGCATCGGTAGTGCACTCGTTGGCGTCGTTGCAGTTTGGTGGCGGTCCCCCGACACAGACGCCCCCGCTGCACGCGTCCCCGGTGGTGCAGAGGTTGTTGTCGGTGCACGGGCTGTTGTTGTTCGTGTGACTGCAGCCGGTGGCGGGGTTGCAGGAATCGTCGGTGCAGACGTCGCCGTCGCTGCAGTCGAGAGGCGGGCCGCTGACGCACGCCCCGCCACCGCACGTATCGTTACTGGTGCACGCATCACCGTCGCTGCACGGCGCGCTGTTGTTAGTGTGCGTGCACCCCGTGGCGGGGTTGCAGCCGTCGTTCGTACAGACGTTGCCGTCGCTACAGTTGGGCGGCGGGCCGCCGACGCAGGCCCCGCTGCTGCAGGTGTCGTTCGTGGTGCAGGCATTGTCGTCGCTGCACGCGCCGGTGTTGTTGGTGTGCGTGCACCCCGTGGCAGGGTTGCAGCCGTCGTCCGTACAGACGTTGCCGTCGTTACAGTTGGGCGGCGGGCCGCCGACGCAGGCCCCGCTGCTGCAGGTGTCGCTCGTGGTGCAGGCGTTGTTGTCGGTACACGAGGCGCTGTTGTTGGTGTGCGTGCACCCTGTGCCCGCGTTGCAGCCATCGTCCGTACAGACGTTGCCATCGTCACAGTTGCGCGCATCGCTGACACAGGTGTGCCCCGCCGTGCAGCGTTCGTTCACCGTGCACAGATCCGTGTCTGCACACTGCGCGTCAGTGTTGCAGCAGCCCGCGACGCCGACGTGCTGGCAGCCGCTGGCGTTGGGGCAACTGTCGGTAGTGCACGCGTTCCCGTCGTCACAGCTGGGCGGCGGGCCGCCGACACACCCCCCACCATTGCAGGTGTCGCCGGTGGTGCAGGCGTTGTTGTCGTCGCACGGGACCGTGTTGTTGACGTGCGTGCAGCCGCTGGCTGGGTTGCAGCCGTCGTCGGTACAGACGTTGCCGTCGTTGCAATCGGGTGCGGGACCACCATTGCACGCCCCGCCGCCGCACGCGTCATTGATGGTGCAGGCGTTGTTATCGTTGCACGGGTCGTTGTTGTTGGTGTGGACGCAGCCGCTCTGCGGGTTGCAGCTGTCGTCCGTACAGACATTGCCGTCGTTGCAGTTGGGCGGCGCGCCGCCGACACACGCCCCGCCGCTGCAGGTGTCGTTCGTCGTACAGGCGTTGTTGTCGGTACACGAGGCGGTGTTGTTGGTGTGCGTGCACCCGGTGGCCGGGTTGCAGCCATCGTCCGTACAGACATTACCGTCGCTGCAGTTGGGCGGCGGGCCGCCGACGCAGGTCCCCCCGCTGCAGGTGTCGTTCGTGGTGCAGGCATTGTTGTTGGTACACGGGGCGCTGTTATTGGCATGCGTACACCCCGTGGCTGGGTTGCAGCCATCGTCCGTACAGACATTGCCGTCGTTGCAGTCGGGCGGCAGGCTCCCGACGCACGCCCCACCGCTGCAAACGTCGCTCGTGGTGCAGGCGTTGTGATCGTCGCACGCACCGGTGTTGTTGGAATACACGCAGCCGCTCAAGGAATTGCACGAGTCGTCGGTGCACGGGTTGCCATCGCTGCAGTTGAGCGCTGGCCCACCCGTACAAATGCCGGCGCTGCACGCATCGTTGGTTGTACAGGCGTTGCCGTCGTCACACGGCGTGCCGTTCGGCTGGTTCGTGGTCTTGCAGCCGATGCCCGGATCGCAGGAGTCGTCGGTGCACACGTTGCCGTCATTGCAGTCGAGCGGTGGCCCACCGGTGCACGTGCCGCCGCTGCAGGTGTCGTTCGTGGTGCACGCGTTGGCGTCGTTGCAGGACAGGGTGTTATTCGTATGCTGGCAGCCGAGGACGGGATCGCAGGAATCGTTGGTGCACTGATTCCCGTCATCGCAGTTCAGTGCGGGGCAGATGCTGGTCGGCGTCGGCGTCGGCGTCGGCGTCCGCGTCGCTGTCCCGGTCACTGTCGGCGTTCGGGTTCGTGTCGGAGTCGGCGTCGACGGTTGAGCGACAAGTGTTGCGTTTGCGGTCGTCGTCGAGGCGTTACTGGCGAACGCGGAGACGGTGTTGGTGAAGGTCTGCGCCGACGGTGGTGTGGCATTCGCGCTGACCGTAATGGTCGCAGATTGTCCAATGGTCAGAGTTGGAATTCGCACCTCAAAGCTCGACGCAGTCAAAATGGTCACACTCCCCGCGCTCGTCGTGACGTTCGAGATCGTGAGCCACGACGGGAAGTCGGTGTCGCTCACCACGACCCCGCGCCCCAAGAAGCCCCCACTGTTCGCGACCGTGATGGTGTAAGTGACCGGCGTGGTCACATTGATGCTGACGGTTGCTGGATCGACGACCTTGGTCAGCGCCAGGGTCGTTTGCGGAGCGAACGGACAATTCGTTGTATCTTTGTTGAAGTTGTTGGCATCGGCGCTCGTGGAAAACCAAAACAACGAGGTGGTGGGATCAATGCCGTTGGCGCTGAGCGCGGAGAGCGGCATCGCAAAGTCGACGAAGTAATTCTGCCGGCCGCCGATCGAGGTGTCGGCAACAATAAATCTCGCCAGATTCGCGGTCGTGTCGCTGAAGACCTGCGTTTCGGCGGGATCGTTGAAGATCGGTGAAAACGAAATGTTGGTTCCCGGTGGAGCGTTCTTCCAGAGCTCAACATTCTCGCTGCCGCCATCCAGCGCAATGAGCCATTGATACTTGAAGGGGTCGCCATCAATGGTTTGCACCAGCGAGACCCAGGAGAATTGATCAAAGCCACCGGGACCTGAGGGATCGTCGAAGACGCGTTCCCGCAAATACAGGTAACTGCTGTCCATCTGAAAGAACGCTGCGGGAAAACCCGGCGCGCCGACAATATCGATCGATTTCGGAGTGGTGTCCCCCGCCGCTTCATTTTCGCCACACGTGCCGATACCGATCCACCCGCTCGCGGGCCATGTGATGGCGTGAGTCGGCAACGAGGTGATCGCCAGGATCACGACAGACCCCAGGACGGGGACTGCCAACCCTGAAAGCATTTGGCAGCGACGCACGCTGAGCGCCATGAGGTCGCGCACCGCGCACGCTCCTGCGGCTCCGAGCCGTTGTATTCCCGATGTGATATCCATTGCTCCTCCAAGAGACGATCGAATGGACACTATTTCTCGCGGTAGAGGATCTTGTCCCGATCGTTGCGACGCTTGACGCCGGTGGTGCCCTTGACCCTTACCCTCACGCCCGCGAGCTTGAAGCCGGCCGGCAAGGCGATGTCCACTTTGCGGCTGCACCCGGGTGTCGCGGGAGAGAACTTCAAGAGGATGTCGTCGCCTTTACGCTTCTTGCGAAGCTTCAACTTGGCGACGACCAGCGTATAGTCCGGAGTACCCGCATAGTTGGCGACGATCCGACACTGCGTGAAGCCAGCCGGGGGCGTCTGGTTGCAATCGCTATCGACGGCGCACGGATCCGCCACCTTTCCAACTATGCAGAACCCCGTGGAGGAATTGCACACCCCGGCAGTCGCACAGGTGGGATCGGTGATGGAGGATATATTTCGGGCGCTCGGGGCATAGAACGTGAGCAGAACCTCACCGCGTCCCGGGGACGCACTGCCGGTGAACACGTTGGCTTGCGCCGGAATCTCGAAGAAGTCGTCGGGGTTGCAGCCCGCTTGGATCTCCTCGTAGTCGCACCACCCGTCGTTGTCGGTGTCTGCGCCCGCGGCGCCCATGCACACCCCAGCCTGACACGTATCGTTCAGCGTGCAGCGGCTCCCGTCGTCGCACCCGAAGCCATCGATCTTCGGAGTCGTACCGCAGGTGCCGGAGGGCTCCTGGCAGACGCCATCGTTGCACTGGTCACCGGCGGAAGAGCAGTCGACCGGCGTGCCGGCCTCGCACTCTGCCGTGTCCGGGTTGCAGGTCTCGATGCCGGTGCAAGCCAGGCCATCGTCACAGTCGGCGTCCGTGAGGCAGGCAGCCGCCGCTATTCTGTTGCTCCCCAGCGTCAACGTCGTGAGCGCGAAGAGCGCGACCGCGATGGCAAGCGTTCTGCCGAGCGATCGTTGCACCACGGCTCGCGCTTCAGCTCTCGCCCGTAGCCTGTCGGTGGAACGGCCTCGTATCTTCATGGCGTTTTCTCCCTGGCCGATGTGCGCTCGGAATCGCCAACTGCCACTTGGCCCGCGGAACAAAGCGAGCGCGCGCGCTGGCCCCCTCCCCCCAAAACCTGCCCCAATTGATGCGTATTGCCTCAAACCTGTGCCTACTCCAACAATGCTTGATCTGTCAACAGAAATTTGATCTGGGGATGAGCGTCAGGTCCGGAGTGCCTGCGTAATTGACGGCGATCCGACAGCGGCCCGGTGTCTGATTGCAATCGCTATCGGCAGTATTGCACACGCCTGCCGCCGCGCAGCTGCGCTCGCTGAGCGCCGTCGAAGGGCCGACTGCAACCCACAGATTGGAGTCCCCCCCGCCCGCGGGCTTCAGTGCGGCGCCAAGCGCCGCACTGAGTGGGTCGTCCGCCAACAACTTATGAACACGGACTCAGCAACGTATCCTGCATCGGCGTGCTGGCCGGCTTCACGTTGGCGGCAGTCACCGCCTCGTTGGTGAGGTAGGTGAGGGTGTTCGTCCCATCCGGCAGTGCTTGCACCATGCCGCTCACCGTCAGCACGCTGTGCGCCGTGAGCGTATTCGCCCCACCGCTAGCACCAGAGCCAGTGCCGTTCGACTTCAGCGCACCGGTTGCGCCGACCGTGACGGCGCAGCCCTCGCCGTTGATCGTTCCGCCCGCCAGTCTGCCCGCAGCAAAGAGCTTCCCGTCGATCGTCTGAGCGCCGGCTGACGTCAGATCGATCGTGCCACCGATGCTCTCCTTGCCCGTGGCACTTGTCCTGATTGAAGCCGTGGTGTCGATCTGAAGAGTGGTGCCACAGTTGAGATCGACCGTGCCACCCGTTGCCGGCAGTGGTTCATTGCCCTCGGGGCTCTTGAGTACGCTGGACTTCGCCGTCGCTTTGATCTTGCCGCTGATCGTACAGGCGGCGGCTGGCTGTGCGTTGACGGTGCCCGTCGTATCAATGCTCACGCCGCTGGCTTCAGATCCCGTCGCGGCCACACGTACGACTCCGGTAGTTCCAAGCGTGAATCCTTCGCAGATGAATCCGATGTTACCAGCTGTGTTCAACCTCGCGACAGCTTGTACCCTACCATCAACCACGCACGAGTCCGCCGCCGTCACCGCAATCGTGTCGGCGTCCCCGGCCCCATCGGAACGGAGCGTCACCCCTCGGTCAACTTGCACCTTTCCGCCCGCGGTGATGGTCAGCGTCCCCGCTGCAGCAACCTTCGCGGCGCCCGCCGTCGCGCCGGCTCCCTTCGGCAGCGTGATGTCGCCCCCGCACGCGACAGTAATTGTTCCCCCGTCACCACCGAGGACCTCAAAGCCCCCTTCTCCATCGGACAACTTGGCAGTTCTGGAACTCGTATTGATCTTGCTGCCGACGGAGCACGCGCTCCCGGCAGAGATGGTCACGTTGCCACCGAACCCGCCTTTGCCGCCTTTGGCAGAGACCTCTGTGCCCTTGGCGCTGCTGAACGCACCGGTGCCTGCATCCAGGCCGATGCTGCCGCCCGTGCCGCCATTCAGAGCGGCATCGGCGATACCGTTGGCGATGATTTTGGCGGCCTCTGTCAGGGTCAGTCCGACGCAGGAAATCGAAATCGTGCCGCCGTCGGCTCCGGTGGCCTCCACAGACACCTTCCCAGCGATGCCACACGAGCCGGCTGCGTCCAGAGTGATGGTCCCGCCGCTCGCTCTCAACACCGACCCCTTCGCAAGCGAAGCATTGTTGGCGCCGGTGATCGTAAACTCGCCGCCCGAAGTCGCAATCAACGCCGACCCTGATGCCATCTCGAAGTCCAACGTACCGCCAAGGTCAAAGGTGGTCATGTCCGGGACGTTGAACTGCTTCGTTACCTTACACGGGTTCGGGAGGCCCGGACACAAATCGTCAACAATCGTTGCCGTTGGGAGGGCCATTGTTGTCGACGCGCCAGCCACGATTGCCCCCGCGACGAGCCATCGGAATCGCCACCCGCCACACGCTACGCTTCGCTGAGTGCCCATATGCTCGCTCCTCCGTCGAAATTGATCAGCGACCAGTATCCGTCGTTGTCCCCGCCCCCCCTCGCCGATGTGCACTCGGAATCGCCAAACTTCCTGCTTGCCCGCCCGGAAGATAGCGAGAACGTGCTTGGCCCCCCACAAGCTCCACCGCTTGATGTGTATTTCGCGTGCGACTATACCACCGGAACGTATCTCTCTGTCTATCCGTAAACCTACGGATTTGCGCCAGCCCGGGGGCGCTCTCGAGCCCCTTCACAGTCTGAAGCTTGGGTCCCCGGGGTCACACGCGGGACCGCGGCGACCCTCGCCCGAGCCGAACGGAACGCAACTGATGCGGCGACAGCCGCATCGAGAGCACGTCGCCCCGAACTGCAACCGGGGCTTCGCTGGGGCTCTCATCGAGCTGGACGCTCTCGACGTGCGCGCACGGAAAGCCTAGCTGTACCCGCGCTTCCAACGGTGCGTCGGTTGGATTGAGCAGCCGGAGGACGATGCCCTCGCCTTCTTCCGCAGGCTTACAGGCGGTGAGCAGGACGTCGCGGGGCTCGATCGTCAGGAGGGCGTGATCCGCAGGGACAAGCGGAGAATCGCCGGCCGGCACGGCACGCAGCCCGAGCTCGGCGTCGCGCACGACGCGCGGGTCGCGGCCGACGGACAGCGACAGCATCGCTACGATGCACTCCTGGCATTGCGCGCCGGGGGTCGCAACGACCGGCCCGGCGGGCTGTGGGCGTGTCGTGAGGTCCATGCGCGCCAGCCAGCCGACGGCGCGCACCAGGGTGATCGCAATCACGCCGTCGGGGGTCACCTCGGCTTCCGGCAGACCCGGCGCGCCGACGGTCAGGCCGCCGGCCCTGACGAAGCCGTGCTGCACCAACGTGGTGGGCGCGGGATGCACCCAACCCCGGTCGTCTGCCCGGCTGGTGTATCGCCGCGCCACGTCGAAGGTCGTCGCCGCTTCGAACTCCGTCACTGCACGGCGCGTCGGAAACAGCAGACGGAGCCGATGGTCCTGCGCGGTGTTGTCGACGCCGACGCGCAGGTCGACGCGCTCCACACCGGGCGCGACGCGCGCTTCGGTTTCGACGACGAGCGACACGCACTGCACACTCCGCCGCGCGCGGTCCGGCGCCAGCGCTGCGGGCACCCGGAACGTGCGCCGCACGTTGAGGGACTGGATGCCACTCGCATGCAGGTGACGTCGCACGTCGACCTGCTCCGGCGCGGCCACACCGCCCATCACCGGATCGAAGTCATAGGTGTCGCCGCGGTCGCCGATGTCCTCGATGCCACACAACCCCGTGTACACCCCTGCGCTCGTCCGCAGCTCGAACGTGCCGTCGTCGGTCGCCCGCACCCAGACGTCGCCGCACGCAATGTCACGCCCCTCGTCCTCGCGGTCCGGGTGCGCCGCAGAGGGCGCCACTCTGAAGCGCCGCCAGCCGAAGGCCGGCACGTCCGCCGCGACAAACTCGATGCCGTACGGCAGCAGCTCCGGCGCGAGGCGCACCCGCCCCGACGTGTCATCGAGGATCAACCGTGCGGGCCGGCCCTCGACCGTGAAGCCCGCGGTCGTCGCGCTCGTCCGCAGCCACGGGTGCAGCGACATCTCGCGCGACGTCTCGCCGTGGAACTCGAACCAGCTGACCGGATCGAGCGCGAAGCGCACCACATCGGTGCGTACGTGTGGCGAGGGGTTGAAGACGGCGACGTCGAACGTCTCCGCCGCCGGCGTGCGGCGCTCCCGGCCGAGCCCGGCGAGGCGCTCGAGCGCGCGGGCCGTCGTCTGGTCGGCCAGCTCCTCGGCGGTGTCGTAGCGCGCCTGCATCTGCGCGTGCACACGGTCCAGCGAGCAGCCGCAGATGGAATCGTGCGCCTGGTTCTGCAGCAGCGCGCGCCAGGCCAGACGCAGGGCAGGACGCTCGTCGGGCGCCCCGAACACACGCCCGAGCGCCGCCCACGGTTCGGCCCACGCTTCGAGCTGTGTCTCGACGCGGCGATTGCGCAGCTTCAGCGGCAGGCGCGCCGACCACACGCCCGCCAGCAGGTTGGCGACGCGTGCGCCCGTCAGCTCGCCGCGGAAGCGCGGCGCCTCAGGTGACAACGCCTTCGCGAAGTCTTCCAGCAAGCCGCGTTGCACGCTCCACCCCGTTGCCCGCGCCAGCACCGCAACGGCGGCGCCGACGTGCGCATCCGGCATCGCGTGATCAATGCCGTTCATCAGCAGCACGCGATCGTTGCGCGTGCGGGCGGCCAACGTCCGCGCCAGGCCCGCGAGGAAGTCGGCCGCGGCGTCCGCGTTCGTGGGCAAGCCGCACGCCGCGAAGTAGCCCTCGCTGAGGTGATGCACGAACAGTGTGCTGCCGTCCGGCGCCTCCCAGAGATACTCAGCGGGCAACGAGTCGATCTCGTTGCCGTTGCCGCGCCAGTAGACGAACGGCTCCAACCCGAAGCCGCGGAACAGTTGCGGGAACTGGGCAGGATGCCCGAACGAGTCCGGCGTGTACGCGACGCGCGAGACCGGACCGATCCGCGCACCGCTCCGCCGTCC
Source organism: uncultured Binatia bacterium (SeqCode) (assembly GCA_964498075.1). Taxonomy (GTDB): domain Bacteria; phylum Desulfobacterota; class Binatia; order HRBIN30; family HRBIN30; genus CAZCGA01. The sequence continues at coordinate 14,926 of CAZCGA010000077.1, forward strand.
CTCCAGCAGATTGCGGACGTGCGCCTCGCCGGAGGGGAGCAGCGAGTCCGGCTGCACGTACCACGGCCCGATGGCGATGCGTCCGGCGCTGCACGCGGCGGCGAGCGCTGCCTGCCGGTCGGGTCGAATCTCCAGGTAGTCTTCGAGGACCACTGTCTGCCCGTCGAGCAGGAAGCGGAAGCCTGGGTCGTGCTCCATCAAGTCGAGCACCCGATCGATCGTATCGACGAGCCGGGCGCGGAACGTCTGGAAGGTGCGGTACCATTCGCGATCCCAGTGGGTGTGGGAGACGACGATGCATTGCATGCTTCAGGCCCGCCCGTCGCCCGCTCTATCCCACTGCGGAGGCGGATGCCAGATGCCCTCGCGACGAAACGGATCTTTCCAAGAACCGTATCCAGACGTAAAAGAGAGCATCATGGAGAACGCGACCGGCCGCGGCATGCAACCGGAAGATCTCGTCCATCTGAAGACCATCGACGACGTCCAGCTCTCACCCGACGGGAGCTGCGTTGCCTACGTGCGGCGCGAGATCGAGGCGCGGCGCGACACGTATCGCTCGACCATCTGGATGGTCCCCGCGGACGGGTGCCACGAGCCGGTGCAGTTCACGCGCGGGCCGAAAGCCGACACGGCGCCGCGCTGGTCGCCCGACGGCTCACAGATCGCGTTTCTCTCCGTACGCGACGGCGGTCGCAGGCAGCTCTACCTCATGCCGGTCGCCGGCGGCGAACCGCGCCAGCTGACCACGCTGCCGGCCGGTGCCGGCGAGCCTGGGTGGTCGCCGAACGGCACTCTACTCCTCTTCGCCGCGCCCGTGCTCAGCGAGCCTCCGCCGAAGGACAAGGACGCGATCGAACGCTGGCAGCGGCGGCCGAGGGTGATCAACCGCGCCCTCTACAAGTTCGACGGCACCGGTTTCCTTTTGCACGGGAGCTTGCAGCTCTTCGTGATCGACGTCGCCCGTGGCAAGCTAAAGCAGATCACCACCGGCAAGTGCACCAGCTGGCAACCGGCGTGGTCACCCGATGGGCAACGCATCGCCTTCAGCCGCTCGCGCAGCGGTCCCTTGGATGCGCACCAGTTCGATATCTGGACGATCGCGGCCGACGGCGGTGATGCGCAGCAAGTCACCGACTCCGTGCCCACCGCCGCCTGGCCGGCGTGGTCGCCCGACGGCCAGACGATTGCGCTCTACGGATCGGCGAACGTCGCCGACCTCCACGCGTGGGTGTGGACCGTCCCGGCTGCCGGCGGCACGGCACGGGCGCGAACGGCGGAGTCGGACCGCGAGGTGCCGACGCTGCCCGGCATGATGAGTCCGGCCCCGGTGTGGTCCGCGGATGGAACCACGCTCACCTTCCCGCTCGCCGACGCCGGCAACGTGCACCTGGAGCGCTGCAGCGTGGGCCGTGGGACGGTGCACACGGTGATCGCGGGTGAGCGCCACGTCCTGCTGCCGAGCGTCCGGCAGGCGGCGGGACGCATCGCCTTCGTCGCCAGCACGCCAGCCATCCCGTGCGACGTACACGTGTGTGCGCTCGACGGCACGAACGAGCGGCGCCTCACGACGGTGAACGATGCGCTGCTGGCAGAGATCGTCCTTCCCGCAATCGAGCGGCGATGTTTTCAGAGTCCCCACGGGGGGACGGTCGACGGCTTCCTGATTCATCCGCGCACCGAGGTGCGCCCGGCGCCGCTGCTGGTCGACATTCACGGCGGGCCGCAGGGCTTTGTCGGTGCAGCGTTCCCGCGCTGGCCGTACTGGCTCACGCTGGCGGCCCGCGGGTGGGCGGTGTTGGCGCTCAACCCGCGCGGCTCGGGCTCGTACGGCAAGGCCTGGAACCACAGCCTGCGACAGCGGTGGGGCGAGTACGACTTCCCGGAGCAGATGGCGGCCATCGATGCGTTGGTCGCCGAGGGCCTGGTGCACCCCGACCGTTTGGCGGTCGTCGGATACTCCTACGGCGGCTACATGACGGCGTGGACGATCGCGCACACCGATCGCTTCAAGGCCGCCGTGATCGGCGCGCCGTTGGTCAATCTCGAATCCGCCTCCGGCACCCAGGATCTCGGCTACTTCATGGATGAGTGGAACATCGGCGACTTCTTCACGGAGCGCGAGACGTACCGCCGTCTTTCACCGCTGAGCTACGCCGACCGCATCACCACGCCGACGTTGCTGGTGCACGGCGAGGCGGACGACCGCTGTCCCATCGGCCAGAGCGAAGAGCTCTTCGCTGCCTTGATGGTGGCGGCCAAGGCACCGGTGCAGTTCGTCCGTTACCCCGGCGGCAGTCATGCGTTTGTCGTCGTCGGCCGCCCGAGCCATCGCGTCGACTTCAACCGGCGCGTCGTCGAGTGGGTGGAGCGTTGGACGCTGGGGGCGGACGCCGCGACGAGCCCGACGGCGGCGGCCTCCTGAGCGTGCTCGGACACCGCGAGCCGGCGTGACCGCGTCAGTGCGGTCGCCCGTTCGTTGTGCCGTAGGGCTCCGCGACGGCGATCTTCACCAGCTGCCCCTCCTCCAACACGTCGTGACCCGCAAGCCCGTTGGCGACGGCAACCTTCTGGAAACTCCAACTCGTCTTCGAACGGGCCACGAGGGCGTCCAAGCTCTCGCCCGCGCGCGCCTCCAGAATGCGCAGTCGATGCTCGCGAATCCCGGCACGCTCCTGCGGCTGCAGCGGCCGGAAGCTGCGGACGACTTGCTCGAAGACCGGCTGAAAAGCATCGCTGCGTTGCACTGCGGTCACGCCGGCGATCTGGTAGATGCGCCCGGCGTGGGCAATCCACGCGAAGTTGAGCGCGGCCTCGCCCGAGTCGTCGCGCGCTTGCACGCGCGTGCGGGCCGCCTTGAGGTCACCGACTGTGCTCGGTTGTGTGTGGTCGAGCACCGGAGAGCGGCTCGCCTTCTGCAGGGCGCGGGCGCCGGCGAGCGGGTCGTCTCCTGCGGCGACGGTTCCGACCGCCACCAGCGCGCTGCGGTCGGAAGCGACGGCGTCGACCTGCTGGCGGCCGTTCTGCGTGATCCACCGGTCCGGGAAGCGCAGGTAGAAGTCGAGATCCGGTTGCAGGAAGCTCTGGCCGTCGAACACGCCGGCCGCGGCGGGCGAGCCGACCACCAACCCGTCGAGCCGCGCGAGAAAGACCGCCCGAGTTGGGCTGAGCGGTTCCCCCGTCACGCGTTTCAGGGTGCCGGCGAACTTGGCAGTGTTGGCGACCCGCTCCGGGGTCGATGGGTGTGAATCGAGGAACCCGACGTGGCGCCGCGCAGTACCGTCCAGCTCTTCCTCCCGCTGCAGGGTGCGCAGCAACTGGGAAAGGGCTCCCGGGTCCCACCCCGCCGCCGCGGCGAGCTGCTGGCCGACTCGATCCGCCTCACGTTCTTGATCGCGGTCGAAGGGTGCGAGCACCAGGCCGGACGCCAGGCTCCCTGCTCCGCCGACCACCTGCCCCAGCAGTGGGCTCGCAATGCCGGCGACGGCGGCGCTGAGGTTGGTGACGACGGCGAATGGCGCCGCACGAGAAACCTGCTGCACAGAATGTCGCGCGGCCACGTGTCCGATCTCGTGGCCGATGACACACGCGAGCTCGTCCTCCGAGTTCACCAGCTCGAGCAGGCCTCGGCTCACATAGACGTACCCGCCCGGCAGCGCGAAGGCGTTGGGCTCCGGCATGTCGACGACGTAGAACCGATAGGCGATGTCGCGACGCGGCGACTGCTCGGCGAGCCGCTGGCCGACGGCCTCGACGTACGCGGCAAGTGCCGGCGCGTCGACGAAGCCCATCTCTTGTTCGACCTTCTGCGCTTCCTCCTCACCGATCTGCTGTTCTCGACTGGCCGTGATCAACACGACCTCGGGTCGTCCGGTCACCGGATTGAGCGCACAGCCGCCGACCATGATGGTGATCAGACCAACACCGAGTGTCCTACAAAGCGTCGACCGCATGGGCCGTACCCATGCCTCGATTCGCGCCGACGATGCAAGCGGAATACGTAGGGACCGGCGGTACGCTCTCCGAATGAAATGGTGGTGGAGCAGGGGGGCGAGTGTACCCAGGCAACTCCTTGGCGGTAGCGTGAAACCGGCTAGGCATGCTAGACGGCGGCGATGCGCCAACTCATACTCGCCTGCATCGTCGTGCTGTTGCCGGCCGCGGCGGTCGACGCGGACGAGGCACGGCTCTCGCCGGACCAGCAGCTGGCGCGCACGATCTACAAAGAGCTGATCGAGATCGACACGACCCATTCGACCGGCAACACGACCGTCGCCGCCAACGCGGTCGCCAAGCGACTCGCGGCCGCAGGCTTCGCGCAGGACGACATCCATCTGCTCGGCCCGACGCCGACCAAGGGTGGCCTGGTCGCACGGCTGCATGGCAGCGGCGCGAAGAAGCCGCTGCTCTTGCTGGCGCATCTCGACGTGGTCGAAGCGAAGCGCGAAGACTGGAGCGTCGATCCCTTCAAGCTTCTGGAGCAAGACGGCTTCTTCTACGGGCGCGGCAGCCTCGACGACAAGGCGATGGCGGCGATCTTCGTCACCGACTTCATCCGCATGCAGCGCGACGGCGTGAAGCCGAACCGCGACGTCATTCTCGCGCTCACCGCGGATGAAGAAGGCGGGCCGAACAACGGCGTCGATTGGCTGCTGAAGAACCACCGCGATCTGGTCGAGGCCGATCTGGTCATCAACGAAGGCGGCGGCGGCCGCATCCGCAACGGCAAGTACCTGCTGAACGGCGTGCAGGCGAGCGAGAAGACGTACACCAACTTCATGCTCGAAGTGAAGAACAAGGGCGGGCACAGCTCGCTGCCGACGAAGGACAACGCCATCTACCGTCTGGCCGCGGGCCTCGGCCGGCTGGAGAAGTACGAGTTCCCCGTCGAGCTCAACGAGATCACGCGCGCCTACTTCGAGCGCAGCGCCAAGATCGAGAGCGACCAAACCGCCGCCGACATGGCCGCGTTGCTGCACGACCCGCCCACCGCCGCGGCGGTGGCGCGGCTCTCCGACATTCCATCGTACAACGCGCTGCTGCGCACCACCTGCGTCGCCACGCGTCTCGACGGCGGCCACGCCGACAACGCGCTGCCGCAGACGGCGCGCGCCAACGTGAACTGCCGGGTCCTGCCCAGCCACAAGATGGAAGAGGTCCAGCAGACGCTCGTGCGCGTGCTCGCCGACGAGCAAATCAGCGTCACCGAAACCGAGCCGGCGAGCGTCGGGCCGGCCTCGCCGCTCGACCCCGAGCTGATGCACGCCGTGGAAACCATCACCGAGCAGATGTGGTCCGGTGTGCCCGCGGTGCCGACCATGAGCAGCGGCGCCAGCGACTCGCGCTACTTCCGCGCCGCCGGCATCCGCGCCTACGGCGTGTCGGGGATCTTCATCGACATGGACGACGTGCGCGCGCACGGCAAGGACGAGCGCCTCGGCGTGGAGCAGTTCTACGAAGGCCAGGAGTTCCTGCACCGGCTCGTGCTGGCGCTAGCCACCGGTAAGTGATGCAGCTCAGCCGTGACGCGACTCGGTCGATTGGTACGCAGGTCGAGCGACTGTCGGAGCTTGTCGGATCAGCCGGCGCGGCGGGCCTTCTGGGCCAGGTAGTGCTCGTCCAGCGCATGCCGAACCAGGACCTTGATGACGTCCTCGCGATTGACGCCAAGCTCGCGGGCGGCGGCATCCAGTTCGCTCAATATCCCAGGCGGGAAGTTTACGGTGACTGGCTCGACCGGCCGCATCATCGTGCCGCGATTCGTAAAGTGAGCAGAGATGTCACGCCCTTCGTCCGCCGACTTGGCGATCGCTTCCGCACCTGGCAGACGTCTCTGCCTACGCGTTCTCTTCATAAGAGTCGTTGCTCCTCGCGTGTCGCCTTCCAGAGCGTGACGAGCCAGTTGTACTCACCCTGTCGATCCTCTCTCACCTCGAAGATCACGGAATACAGTCGATCACCCACCCAGCCGATGGCTCTGTACTGCTCGGGAACGTCTGCACGTCGATCGAGATAGTACGGTCTCTTCCATAGGTCCTGCGCTTCTTCAAAGCCGATCCTTCGTTTCGGATTCCTCCGCAGTGACTCGCTCTTCCTCTTGTCGAATCGGAAGCGCACCGGGCCTGCGTATACCAGGCGCGGACAAGGATACCAACTGGTAATGGGACTCCGTGCTGTTACCCCGGGCCATCCCGACGTAGCGGTGCCGAGGCGGTCGCCCACACCTGCCTCCCTTCCCCTCGAAACTCAGATCGCGCTATAGAGGACGCCCCATGCCGACGCCGCAGCGCCTGATCTTCGCCAAGGGTGACGACCGCATCGCCTTGCTGGCCAGCATGGCCAACCGCCATGGCTTGATCGCCGGGGACACAGGGACGGGCAAGACGGTGACGCTGCGCGGCGTGCCGGTATTCTTCGCCGACGTGAAGGGAGGCAGTGATGGACGAACCGACCCTGCTGCGATGGGAGACGCTGACCAAGCGCAAGTTCGATCAGCTCGATCGCGAACGCTGCGTGGTCATGGTCACCTGCTCGCCGCTCGAGGTGCACGGGCCGCACCTGCCGCTCGGCGCCGATGCGCTCGAAGGGCAAGGGCTGGCGACGCGCATGCTGCGCTTCCTGCCGTCGCCGCATCGCGAGCGCATCTTCCTGCAGCTGCCGTTCATCTACGTCGCCACCGACACCCTGCCGCATCCCGGCTCGCTCTTCTTCCAGCCATCGACGACCATCGCCGTGCTCCAAGACCTCGGCCGCTCGCTCGCGGCGCAAGGGTTCCGCGACGTGCTGGTGTCGAACTTCCACGGCAGCCCGCGCCACTTCCTCGCCATCGAAGAAGCCTGTGCGCGCGTCACTCGCGAGCGCGGCATCCGCATGGTCTGCATCTTCTCCGTGCTCCTGACCCGTCTCACCGGCGGCAGCTCGGAGCTGTACGAAACGCTCGGCAAGCTGCCGGGCGTCAACCGCGAGGACCTCATCGGCGACACCCACGCCGGCCTGGTCGAGACCTCGCAGCTCCTCGCTCTGCATCCGGAATGGGTCGAGCGCGACTACGCCACGCTGCCACGCCGCACCGTCGACACCTGGCTCGCCGAGCAGGGTGAAGAGCCGCCCAAGATCGAGCGCGGCAAGCCGGCGGGCATTCTGACGATGATCAACGCGTTCCGTGCCGGCCTGCGGTTCTTCCGCGCGCATACCTACTCCGGCGCGCCGGGTTCCGCCTCGCCGGAGCTGGGCGAACGGATCCTCGACACCTTGGCAACGCACGCCGCCGCGGCGGTCTCCGAAATCCTCGACGGCACCCTGCCGCCGGAGCAGTGGCATTCGCCGCTGTGGCCGCGCCGCTTCATGTTCGTGAATCCGTGGATGGTGCGGCTCTTCAACCGCCTCCTGCACATCCCCGACGGCATCGCCTGAGACCCAAACTCGACCCTGTCTGGTCGCTCCTGCAGTCGTCTTCAGACGACTTTCCAAGACCGTAGCCGTGGACTTCTAGTCTACGGCGGGCGGCCGCCGGACACGCGCCGGTGGGATCATCATCCTGTGCTCACCGCATATTGTCGGCGACCAGCTCCATGACGTCGAGCGCCTGCACCTTCTCTTCCATGTTCTTCGCCTTCAGGCCGTCGTCGATCATGGTCATACAATACGGGCAGGCGACGGCAACGGTGTCCGGATTGGTTTCCAGCAGCTGCTCGACGCGTCGGATGTTGACCCGCTTGGTCGGCTCCTCTTCCATCCACATGCGCCCGCCGCCGGCGCCGCAACACATACCGAACTTGCGGTTGCGCTCCGGCTCCTTCAACTGCACGCCCGGGATCGCCTGCAGGATGTCGCGCGGCGCATCATAGACATCGTTGTAACGGCCGAGGTAGCAGGAGTCGTGATAGGTGATGCTCTTCGTCCCGTCGAGCTTGAAGTCGATCTTGCCGGCGGCGATGAGCTGCCGGACGAGCTCGGTGGCGTGCACCACCTCGAAGTTGCCGCCGAACTGCGGGTACTCGTTCTTCAGCGTGTTGAAGCAGTGTGGGCAGTTGGTGAGGATCTTCCGCACTTTGTAACCATTGAGCACCTCGACGCACATCTGCGCCATGGTCTGGAAGAGGTACTCGTTGCCGATGCGCCGTGCTGTTTCGCCGTTGCACATCTCTTCCTTGCCGAGTATGGCGAAGTCGACGCGGGCCTTCTGGAGGATCTTGGCGACTGCCTGCGTCGTCCGCTTGGCGCGATCGTCGAACGAGCCCGCGCAGCCGACGTAGTAGAGGTACTCGGCATCTGGTTTGTCGGCCAGCGTCGCAATGTCCAAACCTTCCGCCCAGGCGTCGCGCTGCGTTGCGTCGACGCCCCACGGGTTGCTCTGCGTCTCCATGCCCTTGAAGGTGCGCGTCAGCTCGGCCGGGAAGCGTGACTCCTCCTGTACGAGGTGCCGGCGCATGTCGACGATCTTGTCGACGTACTCGATCATCACCGGGCAAGCTTCCTCGCAGGCGCGGCACGTCGTGCACGCCCACAAGACCTCGTCGTGAATCAGGCGTTCGCCGACGACGTTCTCTCCCACGGTCGCCGCCTCGGCGCCGTCGCCCCCGGCGGGTTGCACCGCCAGCACCTGGCTCTCGTGCTCGTACAAGTAGTCGCGCAGGTTCAGCAGCAGCTGCCGCGGCGCCAGCTCCTTACCGCTCATCGTGGCGGGACAGTGCGACGAGCAGCGGCCGCATTCGGTGCACGAGTACATGTCGAGGACTTGTTTCCAGGTGAATTGGTTGATGTAGGATGTCCCAAAGGTCGTGGCGTTCTCCAGGTCTTGCTTACTGAGCGCGCCGCGCGGCTCCGTCGCGACGATCTGAGTGATCTGATTCATCCTCGTGACGATGTCGCGGATCCGGTCGGAGTTCTCGCGCGCGCGGTCGACCCACTCGGCTTCCT
>CAZCGA010000077.1:23854-29635 GCA_964498075.1 uncultured Binatia bacterium (SeqCode)
GCATTCGGTGCATGAGTACATGTCGAGCACTTGCTTCCAGGTAAATTGATTGATGTAGGACGTGCCGAACGTCGTGGCGTTCTCGAGGTCCTGCTTGTTCAGCGCGCCCTTCGGCTCGGTCTTGATGAAGAATACGTTCGGCAGCGAGGTGATGATGTGGAAGTGCTTCGAGAGCGGCAGTAGGTTGAGGAACACCAAGATGACACAGTTGTGCAGCCACCAACCGAGGTCGCTGAGAAACTTCGCCGTGCCCGTGCCCATGCTGCCGAGCGCCATGCCGACCATGTGGCTGAAGGGCTGCCACGGCATCTCCGCTTGCACGTGCGGGTTGGAGGTGTCGTACACCATGCGCCCGCCGTCGTAGAGCTGGCCACCGATCATGATGGAGCCGATCAGCATCAGGATGAGATACGCTTCCCAGTGCGACTGCCCCGCGAGGCGTTCTTCCGCCGGTTTGAAACCGTAGAGCCGCGCCGGATGCGAAACCCCCCAGCGATACAGTGCGACGCCGATGGCGATGAGCACCGCCACCTCCATGATGTCCTTCAGCAACAGATACGGACCGCCGAGCAGGCCGGGGGTGAACAGCGGCACGTAGAAGTCGGTGAAGAAGCCGCGGCCGAACATGGTGAGCACCTGGATCGCCAGGATGCTGAAGCCCCAGAAGATGAAAAAGTGCATCCAGCCGGCGGCCTGCTCGCTGATGCGCGTGCCGGAACGCGGCTCGCGTTGCACGAACTTCTTCTGCCCGAGGGCGTAGACCAGAACGGCCTGGATGCGCTCCGCGATCCGATCGAACCGCGGCACCGGCTTCACCTTGAGCAGCACCCCGAAGCGCCGGTACATGGTGCGTCCGAAATATCCCAGCGCGACAACTATCAGAGCGCTGAAGATCAGCGTACTCATTGGCAGACCTCCAAGAGTGAACGATGCGCCATTGGATCGAGTCCTATGGGAAGTAAGGTGCCATTTCAAGGCAGCCGGCGGCGCCGGCACACGGTCTTATCGCACCGAGAAGCGGCGCTGATTTTGGGTTGCGGGTTGCTCGCCGCGTGCACACGGCAGCCGCAGGTAGTGATCCATGCCGCCAAGGGATTGGCGACGGTCAGCGTGGAAGTGGCGGACACGCCGGACAGCCGTGCGCACGGGCTGATGTATCGCAACGACCTCGGCGCGGACGCCGGCATGCTGTTCATCTTTCCCACCGAGGCGCAGCAGAGCTTCTGGATGAAGAACACGCCGTTGCCGCTCGATATGGTCTTCATCGGCAGCAACCGGCACATCGCCGGCATCGTTGCGGACACCCGCCCGTTCACCACCAATCCTCAGGGAGTAACGGCCCCGTCGCAGTACGTGCTCGAAGTGCACGCCGGGTTCTGCGCCAAGCACGGCATCGGCGTCGGTAACGCGGTTGATTTCGCGCGCGTGCCCGGTACTGCGAACTGAGCCCATCGATGTCGGTCAAGATGGGCGGCTGCCAAGAGCGCACTCTTCGAGACGGCGCCAGACGAAGGCGCCTCCTCAGAGTGAACGGAGAGAAGCTCCGCCGATACAAGATGCGAACCGATCGCCCTGAGTGACGGAGGACGAGATGATACTCGAACAGCTACTCCCGTTACTCGGATCGTTCCGTAAGCAGGTGGTGTTGGTGACCGGCGCGTCCAGCGGCATTGGGAAGGAAGTGGTGCTGAGCTTTGCGCGGCAGGGTGCGAAGCTGGCGCTGGCGGCGCGACGGCGCGAGCTGTTGGGCGAGGTCGCGCAGGCCGTGCGTGACACGGGCAGCGAGGTGCTCGTCGTACCCACTGACGTCACCGCGCCGCGTGCGGCGCGGGCCGCGGTCGCCAAGGTGTATCGCAAGTGGGGGCGCCTCGACATTCTCGTCAACAATGCCGGCATCATGATTCCGAGCCCGGTCGAAGCGCTGCAGCCGAAGGATCTCGAGGCGATGCTGCGCGTCAACGTCTTCGGCGCGCTCTCCATGATGCAGGCGGTGCTGCCGTTGATGCGACGTCAGGAGCGCGGATCGATCATCAACGTCGCCTCGCTGGCCGGGCGGCGCGGCGTGTCGCCGCTGGGCGGCTACTGCGCGACGAAGTTCGCGCTGGTCGGACTCACGGAAGCGCTGCGCACGGAGCTCGATCCGGCGCAGATTCACCTCGGGCTGGTCATGCCGGGCGTGGTCGACACGCCAATGGCGCGCAGCATCGATCAAGATGAGACGTGGCCGGCGATGCTCAACATGCCGCCGGAGTGGGTGGCCGCTGCCGTGCTGCTCGCCGTTCGCTTTCGCTTGCGCGAGATCTCGGTGCCGCCCGGAGCGGCGACCATGGAGGTGTTGGCGGCGCTGACCCCGGGGATCAGCGACACCCTGATCCGCTGGGGAACAGCTGCCAGCCGGCTGCTCGCCCGCAGGACATCGGCAAAGCCCGCGCGTCGCGACACGAAGACACGGTGAGCCGCGTCGGGCTACGGCGTCCCAATACGCCACGCACCTGTAGGCCTGAGCCCGCCGAGAGAACTTTCACTCGGCGTGGAGCAGGCGTCGCCTCACAAAAACAGCCCGTTCACGAACCCGATCTCGTAGGCCATGAACAGGCCGAGGCCGAGGCTGAAGACACCGGCGAGCGCTCGGACGGTGACGTGGGCGCGGGTGAAGTAGTTGGCGGTGAGATGAACGGGCAGGCTCACCAGCGCGCTCATGCCGAGCATCCCGCCGATCGAGCCTAGGCCGAACACGGCGATGTAGGCGAACCCGACGAGCGGCGACGGGATCGTCGAGAGCACTACCAGCATCAGCGCGGCGCTGCCGGCCAGCCCGTGCACCATGCCGACGAGCAGCGGGCGGGCGCTCAACCGGAAACCGTGGTGCGTCTCCGGCATCGGCTCCGGCGACCCGTCATGCAGGTGTGGATGCACGTGCACGCGGCCGCCGTGCTCATGCGCGTGCACGTGCAGCTGGGCGCCGCGTGCCAGCTTGCGCAGCGCGTTGACGCCCAGCCCGATGAGCATGAGCGCCACGCCGAGCTCGAGCACCCGCGCCGTGTGCTCGCTAATCGCGACGTGCAGCAGAATCACCGCCACGCCGGCAACCAGCAGTGCAATGGTGTGCCCCAGTCCCCACAACGCTCCGACCAGCGACGCGCTCCACAGACTCTTGCGCTCGCTGACGATGGTGGAGACGGCGGCGAGATGGTCCGCCTCGAGCGCGTGCCTGAGCCCGAACAGGAGGCCGACGCCGAGCAACGACATCGTGGACAGCATCGGCCTACTATGGATCATGCCGGCGTGGTAGTAAACGTACCTCGCATGGCTTCACGCACCCACCGCCGCGTTGCCCCCATCCAACGGCCAGGTGGCTGCGTATTGAGTGTGGCAACGGCGGATCGAGCTCGCGGATCGTGGTAGAGACCAACCAACTCGTCACCGCCTTGTGCCGGCGTGAGCCGGCGGCGCTGGCGCAACTGTACGACCGATACGGGGACGCGGTGTATGCCCTGGCGTTGCGCATGACCCGCGACGCCGGCGCGGCGGAAGAAATCAGTCTGGATGCGTTCATGCAGCTCTGGCAACAAGCCGATCGTTTCAACGCGCACCACGGGTCGCTGCAGAGCTGGCTGTTCACCATGGTACGCAACCGCGCCATCGACCGCATGCGCGCCGCGCAAGCCGCCAAGCGCACGTTCGTCGAGGATGCAGCCGCGGAGAACCGCACGCCGCAGCCCGACGATGTGGCGGAGCTCGCGGAACGACGGCAGCTCGTCCGCCAGGCCATCGCCCAACTCTCGGCGCCGCAACGCGCTGCGCTCGAGCTCGCCTACTACGAGGGCTTGTCGCACTCGCAGATCGCGGCGCGCCTGGGCGAGCCGCTCGGGACGGTGAAAGCCCGCCTCCGCCAAGCCATGCAGGTCCTGCGCAAAGCCCTGGCACCGCTCCTGGCGAGCTCAGCATGACGCACGAAGAGATCCAGTCTGATCTACCGCTGCTGGCGCTGGGCACGCTGGATCCCGGCGAGCAGCGGGACGTCGAAGCGCACCTCGCCGGCGGTTGCGCCGCGTGTCAGCGCGACCTGGAAAAGTGGTACGAGGTCGTGAGTGCGCTGCCGCTACAAGCGGATGAGGTTGCGCCATCGCACCTCAGACCGAAGCTGCTGCAGCGGCTGCAGGCGCCGATGCGCCCGGGACAAGTGATCCCGCTGCGCCGCCAGTGGGCCCTGCCGCTCGCCGCTGCCGCCTCGTTGCTGGTGGTGATCGGTGGCCTGCTCGGGCTGCGGCTGCAGACGGCACTCCACGAGCAACAGCAACTGGTGGCGGACTTACGCAGCGAGCTGGACGGCGCGGCCAGCAACTACCAGCGTTTGGCGCAGACGCTCGCAGAAAAGGACAGGGACGTCACGGCGCTACGTGCCGCGCTGGCAGCGGCGCAGGACGCCGTCGCCGTGCTCCAACGACCGGGGCTGCAGTTGGTGCGGCTCAAGCAGACTCCCGACGCGCAGCCGGCCGAGGCACACGCGTTGATCAGCACGGAAAGCCACCGCGCACTGTTCTATGCGTTCGACCTGCCGCCGGTGCCGGCGGACAAAACCTACGAGCTGTGGTGGATCACGGAGAAGGAAGGGCCGGTCAATGCGGGCCTGTTCCTGCCGGACCAGAACCGCGTTGGCCGCGTTGAGGCGGCCGTGCCGGCCGGGGTCGGCACCATCAAAGCCGCCGCCGTCACCATCGAGCCCGCCAGCGGCCTTCCCAAGCCCACCGGCCCGATGGTCCTGCTCGGGAACTTGTGACCGCAGACACCGGCCGGAGGCCGGTGCCACCCTCTCTGCCCGGATTCTTCATGAACCACAGGCGCCCCCCTCGATACGGAGCCCAGAAGATGGGCTCCTACTCGGGGCGAACGGGTCTGTGTTTGAACGTACAGAGTGTGCTCCGTTCGTGCCGAGTAGCCGCCCTCTTTTGGCGGCGTATCGAGGCACCTCTCTGCGACTCGTGCCCGTAGTTTGTGAATTATCCGGGTTTGGCTCCTGATCAGAACGGTGGCACAGGCGTCTCGCCGGTGCGGGTGTGCCGCGCGTACCACACCGGCACGACGAACAGGTTGAGCCACGTTGACGTCACCAGCCCGCCGACGATGACCAGCGCCATGGGCTGCTCGATCTCTCCACCGGCGCGGCCGCCGAGCGCGAGCAGCGGCAGCAGCGCGATGCCGGTCACCAGTGCGGTCATCAGGATGGGCGCGAGACGGTTGGCCGCAGCGGCGGCAAGCTCCGAGTGATTGAGGGCGCGGCCGCGCTCGCGCTCGACGTGGCGGAAATGGGCGATGAGCACGATGCCGTTGCGAATGGTGATTCCGAAGACGGTGACGAAACCCACGATCGCTCCGAGCGAGAGCCGGCCATTCGCCCCGAGGAGCACAGCGGCGAGACCGCCGACGAAGGCCAGCGGCACGTTGACCATGGTCAGCGCAGCCAGGCGCGTCGAGCCGAAGTCGAACACCAGCAGCGCGAAGATGCCGAGCAGCGCCAGCGCCCCCAAGCCGAGCAGCCGCTGGCGTGCGGCGCGCGCCGCGGCGTACTCGCCGCCGACCTCCGCATAGACGCCGAACGGCAGCGGCGTGCGCTGCACGACCTGCTCGACCGCGCGCGCCACGGACTGCAACGGCCGGCCCTGCGCATCGAGGCGCACGACCATGGTGCGCACGCCGTCCTCGTGCGTGATGGCGCTGCGCAGCGGCGCCACGTCGACGTCGGCCACGGCGCCCAACGGGATGATGCTCCCTGCCGCGGTC
>CAZCGA010000078.1:0-27974 GCA_964498075.1 uncultured Binatia bacterium (SeqCode)
GACCCATCTCCCGTGTGTCCGTTCACCAGACGGCGTTGCCTGCCAGATATCATTTTCCTCAGCGGCGGCGAGCCCCGCAAACACCTCCAGCTCGCTGCGCGCATCGTTGTAGTGCTTCACCCTTCTATCGTCGCCCAGATTCGTCATCATCGTCTTGCCCCTTTCCTGCACCGCTCAGCCCCCGAAGTCGCCGACTAGGATCCCGAGATCGCCGGGCTCTCGCCCGTAGGCGACGAGCGCACCCGCCACCGCGTTCGCAACGTCGTCGTGCCCACCGGGTGGGTGGTCGATGCTGTCGCGACCGCTGCGGGCCGTACGTCGCTCAAGCTTGCACAGCTGGCCAATCAGCCGCGGGTAGTCGAGCAACTCCACTTGGCCACTGTTCAGGAGCGGCAGCATGTCTCGATAGAGATCGGAGCGCGGCTTCTCGGCCAGGTCGTAGTCGATGCCGTGCTCGCGAAAGCGCTCCCGCGGCCACTCGCCGGCGTAGCGGTCCCCGGTGACCCGGTGACAGCCATATGTGGCGAGCACGCCCGCAAACTCCGCCACGACATCGGACGGGTTGAACGGCGCGCGGCGCTCGCACACACAGTCCACCACTCGGCGGCCATTCTCACGATGCGCGATCGCGAGTGTCATGCTGTCCTGGCTACCGCCGCTCGGATCGACGAACGCCTGATAGGAGAGCGAAGACAGGGGCGGCACCACGTAGCGACCGGGCACCACGGCAGAGTCGACCACCTCGCGCGCTACAAACGATTCGATATCCCGCCGAAACTCCGCGCCGTACTCAGCCGCTGCCGCGACATCATCTGCGGCGTAGGCGTCGGCGATCACTTGGGGGTCAACGTGTGGATTCATGCTCCGAGTGTCGGCCTGCCAGACCAGAACCGGATCGCCATCTTGGCCGTAGTGGTCGCGGTACGCCTCCCAGAGTGCGCCGCGACGGGCGTAGGGCGACGAGATCGCCAGCAGCATGGCGCCGGGGATGGTGGCCATGCCGGGGCGGAGCCCGTTCAGAATCTCGGTGTCGGGGTTGGCAGCTGCGTCGTCAGTGTCCCAGAAGGCCAGCTCGTCGCAGATGACGCCGACGAGCGAGTAGCCGCGGACGGCCCGGAAGTTGGCGGTGTGCACTTCGATCACCACGCGGTTGCTGAGCTCGACGGCTTCCTTCGTCTGGTTCACCACCAGCTGCTTGAGCATCGGCACGGCGTCCAGAAAGCCGATGATGTAGCGCATCACGGTGCGGGCTTGGCGCCGGTCGGCCGCGATCACCGGGAGCGTCCCCACTTCGCCAGGTGCCAGATGATCCGAGTAGTCGCGGAAGCACGCCAAGAACAGAGCGCAGAGCGCGGCCACGCGCGACTTCCCGCCGCGGCGACCGACGATGACCCAGCCCTCCCGCACCGGCGTGCTGGGCGCTGCGGTGCGCCCTGTGTGCCGTGCAAAGATCGCTGCGGCATCTTCAGCATCGAGCGGCACGCCAAACAGTGCCGCCAAGAACACCTCCCACGCGCGCCAGCTCTCTCGGTCTTTGAACCACGGTCCGAACAGCGCCGGGGCGTGCATTGTATCGAGAATGGTCATGTGGCTTTCCTTTCTGCGCCTCCCTCGCGGGAGTCCTGTGCCTGCGGTGCCGCCTCGATCAACAGCGGTGTTTGCACCTCGATTGATGATGTCTCGGTCCGGTCCGCCGGCCGCGCGTCGCTCTCAGTCCGGTTGGCGTTCGTGACGATGTGGGTTGCGAGATACTCCCGCAGCGAGGGCAGCGCCTGGACCCGTCGGTTGAGCCCAAGGTCACCCAGGAGCCCGCGCAGAGTTGACACCAGCGCTTGGCGATCACGGACAGCCGGCAACACGCTGCGGGACTTCCGTATGATCAGCGTCGGCTGCTGCAACAGCCAAGCGTCGACCGAGTCCAGGATGAGCTTTGTCTTCACGGCTTCTTCAACCAAGGCCAGCTCTTGCGTCGAGACGGCCTCGATGCCACCCAGGTCGTTGAGCAGATCGGCACGCCAAGCGGCCAGCGCCTTGCCGACAGCCGTTCGGCCATCGATCACGCGCCGGCCAAGGGTCTGAACGGCGCGTTTCAGGCTGTTTACACCATGGGTTCGGGCATTCCGGTTCCCCGGCGGACCGCTGCGGCCGGGTGTGCCGTGACCCGGTGCCGGCCGCTCACGCGGTTGCAGTGTGGTAGCAGGCTCTACCAAGCTATTGGAACTATGGCGGTCTTTTTCGCTCACGGGATACACTATCCTGTGGTGAAGCGTTCGTTTCGTCGAAATGAAGTTGCCGCGGTCGCGGAGGCGTCCGGGCACAAGAGCGAGGCGGTTGCTACCATCCTGCTACCGCGCTCAGCCGAGCCGAGCTTGCCTGTTCTGACGTGACAGAGAAAAGGCCCCGGAATTTCCACGTCAGCTGACGTGGCATAGTCCGAGAGGACGTAGATAGTTTACTTTTAAGTCCTGTGTGTCTGCCAGTTCCACCACCCCGGCTCGATGCATCCAACCACGCGACGCCTACAGCTACCACTTTGCCGGCGGTTTTCCAGAGCGCATCGTCAGCCGGGACACGCGGCGCGCTTTCTGTCTCAGCTGCTGCCCGGAAAGGCGACGGTGCTCGATTGACAGGCAAGACCTTGCCTGCGCACGAGCGCTTCCCACCGCGCGCCGACTGGCGCGTGGATGGCACCGCCATTGCCCTACGCTCAGGCGTAGTCGATCGCGGAAGAGCCATGAAGAAGACCATCTTGATCGCCGACGACGATGCGAGCACCCGCTTCGTCCTCTCGCGCGCCCTCGAAGGGCTCGGCCACCGTGTCATCCTCGCCGAGGACGGCGCCGACGTCGCGGATCTCATGGCGGCACACCGCTTCGATCTGCTCGTCCTCGATCTCTACATGCCCGGCATGAACGGCTTCGGCGTGCTACGCCGTATCCGACAACCCGACCCGGGCTTCTTGCCGGCACCGCTAACCCCGTCGACCGTGCGCGTCCTCGTCGTGTCGGGTGAAGGCCAGCAAGCGTCGATCACCAACGCGAAGACGCTCGGCGCGGACGAGTACCTCGTCAAACCGATCGACATCGACGTGTTTGAGGCAACGGTTCGAAGACTATTGACGTGAAGCGTATCTCGTGAAGCGTGAAGCGCCAGAGAGGATTCTCGTCTTCACGCTTCACGCATCCAGCAACCGATCAAACCCCTCGATCATCGCCGTATGCGCCAGCACACTCCATCGGAAGGCGCGCCGCACGCGGGCTTGCTGCTCGGCGGTCTGCGCGAACCACTCCACCGCCTTCATGGCGTTGTCGCCGTGCTCGTCCTCCGCCTCGACGTGGATCTCGTAGAACTCCAACGTCCGCCGATCGAGCCCGTAATGATCGCGCAAGGCTTCATAGATCACTTGCGCACCGGCGGCACGGCCGGGCACCTGCATCTCGACGGCGAGACCGAAGGCGCCCAACCCCTCCTCGAACGAGGAGCGACAGAAGTAGCCCATCGCCGCCGCCGCACCGAGCGTCGACGGCAGCGGCAGATGCTCGCGCACCTCGGCGAGTGACACGCCGAGGCCGTCGAGGAACTGCAGGTAGAGCTGATAATGCTCCGCCTCGCGGATGTATCCCATCTCACCGGCGAGGTTGCGCGCCAGCGCCCGGTAGATGTCGCGGCTCGGGACGATCGGCGCCTGGCTGAGCCACGCGGCGATCGTCGGCACCGCGGGCTCGGTGTAGTAGTGTGCGTCCTTCGCCCAGCGCACCAGCTCGGCGCGCGTGCACCGGCCGCTCATCAGCTTGCGCATGAAGACGCTTTGCGGCGCCTGCGCCAGCTTGAAGGCGTAACACTCGTCGAGGAACTCCCGCGGAGAGAGCCTGCGATCCACCGACGGCCCCATGTGTCCTCCTTGTGGCCTTGCGTCAGCCGCGGTACATACTGCGATGCTATCTGGTTGGCAATCGGGAGACCGTGATGGCCGTGACCGGTCCACACCACACCTGGAACCACAACAACTTCGCCGTGCCGCCCGCACGCTTGCCGCTGGTCGAGGCGTGCATCGACGCGTTGTTTCCCTGGGTGAAGTTCGTCAGCAAGCCGCACCTGCTCGGCTATCGGCTCACCGACGACCTGCACGCCGGCGCGCTGTACTTCCGGCCGGCTGCACCGGCGGCGGCGTTGCACGAGACTCTCGCGCGGCTGCGGACCCGGACGCCCGAGCTCGATGCAGCCCTCGTTGATCTCGAGCGGATCGACGCGGACTACAACGACCACTGCGGCTTCATGGTGACGACGGTCGCTGAATGGGAGGATCGGCTCGCCGTCGCGCAGCGCCTGCAGCACGAACGGCCGGAGTTCGAGATCCGCGTCGTTGACGTCTTCCGTCCCGGCGACGGGCGCGCCCTCACCGACTACCTCTACCAGGCCTTCATCCGCATCGGCCTGCTCGGCCCCTTCCGCAACACGTTCGAGATGCAGGCGCGCAAAGCCGGAGCGTAGCCGCGAGATGAAAATAACCGGAACCGCCGATGCACGCCGATACACGCCGATCAAGGCTTCCTGCAACGCCAGGGGAGCGTCGCGAACCGCATCGGAATGCACTTGATGATCGAACCATGAGCCGTGAAATTCGGATCTGCGTTCATCGGCGTCCATCGGCGGTTTCACTTCCTTCTTCGGATTGGGGTTAGCGGTGCAGTTCGGCGTCCTCTTGCCCCAGTTCGGGCCGCTGGCGCGCGGCCCTCACGTCACCGCGCGCATCCGCACCGTCGCCATTACGGCGGAGCGGCTCGGCTATGATGTCCTGTGGACGGCCGAGCACATCATCTTTCCGCGAACCATCGCGACGCCGTACCCGTACGGCGGGCGCTTTCCGTATCCGCTCACCGATCCGATCCTGGAGATCGTCGCCACGCTATCGTACGTCGCTGCGATCACGGCGCGCATCCGGCTCGGCTCGTCGGTGCTCGTGCTGCCAACTCGCAACCCGATCGTCCTGGCCAAGGAGCTGGCCACGCTGGACGTCTTGTCGAACGGCCGATTGTTGCTGGGTGTGGCAAGCGGCTGGCTCGCCGAGGAGTTCGACATGCTCGGCGTGCCGTTCCACGAGCGCGGCCGGCGCACCGATGAGTACATCGCGCTGCTGCGGGCGCTGTGGACCGACGAGCGCGTCACGTTTCACGGCCGCTGGTTCAATCTCACCGAGGCCGCCTTCTTCCCGAAGCCGGTGCAGCAGCCACCGCCGATATGGATCGGCGGCAGCAGTGCGGCCGCGCTGCGCCGCGTGGCGCGCCTCGGTGACGGTTGGGTGGCGGCACCGCGTCCGAGCCTCGACGATCTTGCTCGGGACATCGCCGAGATTCGGCGTCATGCGGAAGCCGCCGGTCGTGATCCGGCCACCATCGGCGTCGCCTCGGCAAGCGGTGCACGGTCGATCGAGGAGCTGACCGATCGCATTCCCCGCCTGCAACAGATCGGGGTCACCATCGCCAGCGTGCCGCTGCTGTTCTGGGCCCGCAGTTTCGAGCACTCGTTGGAGCTGATGGAAGAGTTCGCCGCGCGCGCCGGGCTGGAGGGGAGACAACAGACTGAGAGACAACAGACAACAGACTAAAGCGCAGACAATCACACCAGCGACCCCAGTCTCCTAGTCTGTTGTCCGTCCGTCTGTTGTCTGTCGTCTTCCCCTACGGCCGCTGTCCGGGCTGCGCGTTCATGGTCCAGTCGTAGTCGAGATACTTCGCCGGCTTGGTGCGCACCAGCTGCGCCTGCTCGGGCGTGACGTAGGGCGCCAGGAAGTCGGCGAGCGTCTTGCCGCCGCGCGTGAAGTCGTCCTTAAACCACTCGAAGATCTGCGACAGCTCGACCGTACCGGCGGCCGCATCGATCTTGTTGCGGCTCGGGTCGTTGAGGAAGCGGCGCCCTTGATCGTCGAGCTGCTCGTCGAGCTTGGCGCCAACGTATGCCTCGGGGCGCAGCATCGGGCAGCTGGTGGAGCCGCAGACCACCGCGAAGTGGGTGCGCGCGTCCTTGAAACGCTCACGGATGATTTTGTGCTCGACGTCGTCTGGGGTACGCTTCTCGCCGGCAATCGTGCGCTCGTATGATCTGAAGAAACGGTAGCGGCCAAACTTGCTCTCGGCGCTGTAACCGTCGAGGATGCCGCCGACGATCATCGCGTTGTAGGCGTTGATCCAGAACGCCAGCTGCTCCTTCTGCGGCAGGTCATCGACCTTGGCCGCCGCCAGCGTCTCCAGGTACTGCGACGCCGCACCGCTTTCGGCCTTCAGCCGGGCGTAGGCCACCTTCCCACGGTCGTCGACGTACTGCTTGAGGATCTTGTCCCACGGCGCGTGATCCACCGGCGCTGCTCCTGCTGCCCTTCCCGAGAGCATCGACAGCACCAACCCGAGCGACAACGCCCACCATGCCACCCGCGCCTGACAGACCTTCTGCATGCTCATGAACCTTCGCGCTCAGCCTCGGCAGTTGACGGCTCTGGCTTAGCACACGGAGCCGCGGGGTGAACAGATGTGCAGCGCGTCGCGTCCGCTTGCGCAGCCGGCGGCTTGTCACTACAAGCAGGTTGGCCATGGGTGAGGCTTCCGTCACCGCGCCCAAGTCGCGCCCGCGCTTGAATCAGGCGGCGCGGCCGGGACGCGACCATTACGTCATCCTCGGCCTCAGCTGGGCAGGTTGGCTATTCGATTTCTACGATCTCATCCTGTACTCGTTCCTCCTCGTCCCCATCGCCCACGACTTCGGCTTGAGCCGCGAGGAGTCGTCGCTGGTGCTGGGCGTGTCGCTCGGCTTCACCGCCTTCGGCGGTGTGCTCTTCGGTCGGCTGGCGGACCGTGTCGGCCGCAAGGCGGTGTTGCAGTGGACCATCCTCAGCTACGCCGCCGGCGTCTTGCTTTCGGGCCTCGCGCTCGATCTGTGGACGCTGCTGCTGGCGCGCATCGTCACCGCGGTAGGCGTGGGCGGCGAGTGGGCCACCGGCCAGACCATCGTCAGCGAGACCTTTCCCGCCAAGGATCGCGGGCACTATGGCGCGCTGATGCAGACGGGCGCGCCGCTCGGCGTCGGGCTGGCGGCGATCATGGGCAGCTTCTTCGCGCCGGTGTTCGGGTGGCGCACCACGTTCATCGTCTCGGCATTGCCGGCGCTGCTGGTGACCTTGATCCGCAAGTACATGCCGGAGTCGGACGTCTGGGAAGCGCAAGGAAGGCAGGCAGCGACGCCTGCCTCACCGGGCGGCTTCGGCTTGCTGTTGCGCCCGCCGCTGCGCGGTCTCGCCGTTCGCTGCCTCGTCCTGGCGGCGCTGAACATGTCGGCCTATTGGTTCACCTACTCGTGGCTGCCGGCGTATCTGGTCACCGAGCGCCATCTCAGCATCGCCAACTCCGGCGAGTGGATCCTGACGATCGTCGCCGGTGAGCTGATCGGCTACGGCTCGTACGGGTGGTTTGCCGATCGCCTCGGACGCAAGCCGGTGTTCACCGCGTTCACCATCGTCATGGCGGCCGGCTTGTTGATGATCACCGTGTTCTGGCCGATGATCGAGGGTGAGCCGGGACTCATCCTGGCGTTCATGCTGTTGGTGGGCATCGGCACGGGCTCGTGGTCGACGTTCGGTCCCATGTTCTCCGAGCTGTTCCCGACCGCGATCCGCAACACCGCCGTCGGTTCGATCTTCAACCTGGCGCGCGGCGTGCAGTTCTTCACGCCGCTGATCATCACCGCCGTGGCGCGCCACGCCGACCTGTCGGCCGGCATCGCGCTGGCCGCGGCCTTTTCGCTCGGCGCTGGCGCCGCCGTCTGGCTGCTGCCCGAAACGCGCGGGCGCGAGATCAACGACTGAGCACTCGCGGGCAGGGACGCCCGCTGCAACGTCCAGACTTCCTCCGCCGGACCCCATCCGGTGCTCAACCAGAGTCGTCTCTTGCGGCGATCGCTGGCGGTGCCTACATCTGATGCGCAACACCTGGAAGCGCATGCAGCTGGCGATCTTCGATCTGGACGGGACGCTGACCCGAACCACGCACATCGACGCGGTGTGCTTCCTGCGCGCCTGCGCGGAGGAGTTCGGCGTCCACAGCGTCGACACGAACTGGACGGCATATACGCACTCCACCGACTCGGGCATCAGCCTGGAGATTCTGCAGGCCCATCTGCAACGCGTCCCGTCCGCCGACGAGGTGGCCCGGCTGCAGCGGCGATTCGTGGCGTTGCTGGCTCGCGCCTTCCTGGAGACACCCGAATCGTGCACGGAGATCGCGGGTGCCCGTGCGGCGTTGCAGGGGCTTCGGAAGCACCCGGACTGGAGCGTAGCGATCGCCACCGGGAGCTGGCGTACCTCCGCCGTGCTGAAGATGGACACCGCCGGCATCGATCGCGCGGGTCTTCCGGCGGCGTTCGCCGACGACTCGATGGCCCGCGAGGACATCATCCGTACGGCGTTGGCGCGCGCTCAAGCGCAGCATGCCCAGCCGCACTTCAGCCGTGTCGTCTATCTGGGCGATGCGGTCTGGGACGTGCGCGCCGCCATCGAGCTGCAGCTGCCGTTCATCGGCGTCGGGAGCGGGGGCCGCGAGGCCGCGCTCCGCGCAGCCGGTGCGCGTGTCGTTTTGGCGGACTTCGGGGATCCGGAGGGGCTGCTGCGTGCTCTTGCAGACGCCGCGGTTCCCGCTAGGAATGCTTGAGCGGGAGCGCTTAGGAGCACACATGGAGCTGATCACGACCTTCATCGAATACTTCATGCACCTGGACAAGCATCTGAATGTGGTCATTCAGAGCTACGGCATCTGGACCTACGCCATCCTGTTCCTGATCATCTTCTGTGAGACGGGGCTGGTGGTCACGCCGATCCTGCCGGGCGACTCGCTGCTGTTCGCCGCCGGGACGTTTGCGGCGCTCGGGTCGCTGCAGGTGGAGGTGCTCTTCACCCTGCTGGGTCTCGCCGCGGTGGCGGGCGACACGCTGAACTACTGGATCGGCTATGCCGTCGGGCCGAAGGTCTTCCAGCAGGAGCACGGGCGCTTCTTCAAGAAGGAGCATCTCGAGCGCACGCACCGGTTCTACGAGCGGTACGGCGGCAAGACCATCATCATCGCGCGCTTCATGCCGATCATCCGGACCTTTGCGCCGTTCGTCGCCGGCATCGGCAGCATGACGTACCCGCGCTTCATCACCTACAACGTCGTCGGTGGCGTGGCGTGGATCGGCCTGTTCGTCTTCGGCGGCTACTACTTCGGCAACATCCCCGTGGTGAAGCAGAACTTCACCTTCGTGCTCATGGCGATCATCGTCATCTCCGTGCTCCCCGGTGTCATCGAGTTCCTGCGCCAGCGCTCCCGGCAGCCCAGCGTGGGGATTGCCGAGTAGCTGTCGAAGTAAATTCAAGAAGACACGGATGGAACGCCAAGGCGCAAGGAGGGGCTGAGACCCCTTGGCGTCCCTGCGCCTTTGCGACCTTGCGTTGAGTTCAGTCTTCCTCGCCTCCGGCCCGAACCTTTATTCGCGGGCCCAGCTCTGGTAGGCAGGCCGCGTGGATAGCACGCTCAAGACAATCGTCGAGCTGATCGGCGGCACCGACGTCGAGACGCGCTGCGCCGCCCTCGTGGTGCTGACGCAGCTGAAGGCCGCGGACCACCGGGTCGTGCGCACCGTCGGCGAAGCGCTGAACAGCAAAAACGCTGTGGTGCGGGACTTCGCCGTCGGCTACTTCGAGCAAGTGCGGCCGCGTGACGGCCTGGCGCACCTGGTACCACTGCTGGACCACGATGAAGAGGCGCTGCGCCAGCGCGTCGTTTGGATCCTCTCGCAGTACGGGGCGGCTGCCGTCGCGGCAACCAAGAGCTTGCTCAAGGACGCGCCGCGGCGGCGGCTCAACGCCATCATCGATCTGTGCGCCCGCGTGCGTTCGAGCGCCGCGTTCGATCTGTTGTTCACCGTGATGGCCGGGGACGACTTCGACGCCAACCGCGCCGCCTGTGACGCGGTCACCGCGGCGATTCCATCCCTCGACGCGCGGGTGCGGAGCGACCTCTTCGCCCGCACCGATGCGCTGGCGGCCACGGCCAAAGGGCAGCGCCCGGCGCTGGTCGCCGCGGCCAAGCTGTTCGGCGCGCTGACCGATGCGAAGGCGCGCCGCCGCTTGTTCGGCATGCTCGACACGGAGCAGCCGCACGTGGTCCGCACGCACGCCCTCGGTGCCCTCACACAATGCCTGCGCGGCCACAAGCTGACGGCAGCGGAGGTCGGCGCCTTGGTGTCGCTGCTCGACGAAGAGGATGAGGCCGGCGTGTTGCGCCCGGTTGTGCACTTACTCGAAGACCAAACCTTGGACCGCTCGTACTTGGCGCAGCTCAATCGCCTCGTCGACAGCCCGCAGCCGCTGGTGAAACGCTTCGCCGTGCAGAAGCTCGGCAGCTTCGATTCGGGCGCCGTCGTCAAGTCGCTCATCGGCTACCTCACCGACGACAGCTACGCCCGGCGCGACCAGGCCGCGACCTCGCTCAAGAAGCTCCCCGCCGCCCGCACCGCCTTGATGAAGGAGTTCCTCGCCTGTGACGAGGAGCGCAAGGCGTGGGCTCTGGAAGACATCCTCCTGGCACACGAACGGGGCTGGAAGCGGGATACCGTCGGCGCCGTGTGGAAGAAGCTCGAGGGCGCGCTGGAGAAGCGCGACGACCGGCTGTACACGGCGTACTTCCACTTCCTGAACGCGCTCGACGCCGACACGCTCGGCGAGCGAGTGCGCGCCCGCGCCGAGCACCGGCGCAAGGCCAAAGACTTCGCGACCTGCGCCAAGTGGATCGGCCTGATCAAAGACTCGCCTGCCTTCGACGCCGATGCGAAGTTCGCCCTCGCCGTCGCCGAGCTGAAGTCGCATCGGCATGCGCTGTCCGCCACCGGGCGGCGGCACGACCCGACGCTCGACCTGCTCCGCGAGCTGGCGCGCTCCGCGTTCGCCACGGCCGACCGCTTGCGCAAAGAGCGCGCCCTGACGCCGGAGGAGCTCTTCTACGTGGCGTTCAACTTCGCCGAGGGCTCCGCGGAGGACAAGGCCGTCGCCCGCGACCTGCTCCAGCATCTCGCGACCAAGCACGGCCGTACCAAGATCGGCAAGGCGGCGAAGAACAAGTTGCGGCTGGTGGCCGGGGCCGCTTAGCGTTCCGAATCCGCGAGCCGAGACGCCGCGATGGCGAAACGCATCATGATCGCCGGCGCCATCGCCCAGCACCCGCTCGGCGGCGCGGGCAACACGTGGGCGTTCCTCCAGTATGTGCTCGGCTTCCGGCGGCTCGGGTTCGACACGTATTACGTCGAGCACATCGACGCGCAGCATTGCATCGACGACGCCTGGGTGCCCGCACCGTTCACCGCCTCGGCCAACGCGCGCTACTTCCGCGCCGTCATGGATCGATTTGGACTGAGCGATCACGCCGCGCTGATCGAGTGGGAGGGACCGCATTCCGCCGGCGTGCCGCGGGCAGAGATCGAGCAGCTGGCGCGCCACACCGATCTGCTGATCAACGGCTCGGGGCGCTTCCACCTCGCCTCCGTGCTCGGCGCCGTGCGCCGGCGCCTCTATCTCGACCTCGATCCCGGCTTCGTGCAGATATGGCAGGAGCAGTACGCCGTCGACATGAATCTTCCGGGGCATGACGTGTACGTCACCGTCGGCTTGAATCTGGGCGCGCCGGATTGTCCGTTGCCGACGTGCGGCATCGACTGGAAGACGACGTTGCCGCCGGTGGTGCTCGGCGAGTGGACCACCGACGCCCCCGGAGGCGATGTTTACACCACGGTCGCCGACTGGCGCGGCTACAGCCCGGTGGAGTGGCGCGGGGTATGGTACGGGCAGAAGGCGGAGGAGTTCGTCCGCATCATCGACCTGCCGCGCCGCGTCGCGGTGCCGTTGGAGCTGTGCCTGGCGATCCACCCCGACGAGCCCGACTATGGCAAGCTCGAGGAAAACCGCTGGCGCCTGACGTCACCGCGCCAGCACTGCGCGACGCCCGACACGTATCGCGATTACATTCGTGGCTCACGCGGCGAGCTCACGGTCGTGAAGCACGGCTACGCGGCGGGCCGCACCGGCTGGTTCAGCGATCGCAGCGCCTGCTACCTCGCCGCCGGCCGGCCGGTGATCGTGCAGGACACGGGCATCGGGCGCTACGTACCGACGGGTGCCGGGCTGCTGACGTTCAGCGACACGGCGAGCGCCGCGGCCGCGCTCGACACCGTGGAGCGCGACTATCCGCGGCACGCCGCCGCTGCCACTGCATTCGCGCGCGCGCATCTCGACGCGGACCGCGTGCTGCCGCGTCTGCTGGAGCTGGCCGAGCTATGACGCACGGCGAACCGCGTCATTCTCGTCGCCTTCGCCCGCGACTTCTTTCACCGGTTCGGCTTCGGCGACCGTTGGGTGTTCTGGGATGCCGCCCGTGATCAGCACCACGGCTTGAGCGCCGACGAGACGGCGGCGAGCTGCTGCGGCAGCACGACTGGGAGACGCTCGACCCGATCGCAGTCTCGCGTGACGCCCTCGTCTACCGCGACTTCATCCGCCGCTCCAAGGGCGAGTTCACCGTCGCCAAAGACCTCAACGTCCGCCGCCGTCTGATCCTACCCCTTTTCCACCTGCACGGATTCTTGATCGGCTCCGTGCGGTTTGGTAAACCGCGTGCTCGTGAGGAAAGGGAGAACACAATGAAGGCAAGAGTGTTGGTGATTGCGGCAGTTCTGGGGTGCTCGACCGCGGCATGGGCGGCGGACGCTCCGGCGGTGTACGACAAGAAGTGCAAGGCGTGTCACAGCATCGCGGGTGCGGGCGGTCCGGCGGCGAAGACGGGCGGCCCGCTCGATGACGTCGGCTCGAAGCGGGACGTGGCGTGGCTGCGTGACTATCTCAAAGATCCCAAGTCCAAGCTACCGACCGCGAAGATGCCGAAGCTGAACCTGCCGGACGAGGATGTGAACGCCCTCGTGGCGTATCTGCTCACGCTGAAGAAGTGAACTACACGGGTCCCATCCCGAAGCCCACGCCGGAGACCCAGCCGTTCTGGGACGGCACCAAGCAGCGCAAGCTGATGGTGCAGCGCTGCGGCGATTGTGGCCAGCATTACTTCTATCCACGCCCGCTCTGCCCGCAGTGCCTGTCGCGCAACGTCGAGTGGACGCAGGTCAGCGGGCGCGGGCGGCTGCACACCTTCGTCATCAACCACCGCCCGCCGCGCGGCTATCCGCTGCCCGCACCGTTCATCATCGGCATCGTGCAGCTGGAGGAAGGGCCGCGCCTGATGAGCAACCTCATCGGCATCGAGCCGGACCCGGCCGTGGTCCGCTGCGACATGCCGGTGGAAGTCGTCTTCGAAGACATCACCGCCGAGATCACCCTACCCAGGTTCCGGCCGTCGAGCGCGTGAGCCAGCACTACCCGTCCAATCCGCCGCCGTTGCAGCCGCAAGCGTTCACGCCGCTGCCGCTGGGAGCGATACGACCGCGCGGTTGGCTGCTGGCCCAGTGCCGCATCCAAGCCGACGGGCTCACCGGCCGCTTGGAAGAGTTTTGGCCGGATCTGGGCGCGGACAACATGTGGCTCGGAGGCCAGAGCGAAGGTTGGGAACGCGGGCCCTACTATCTCGACGGCCTCGTCCCGCTCGCCCATGTTCTGAACGACGCGCGCCTGCAGCGCATGGCGCGGCGCTGGCTGGACTCGATCCTCACAATGCAGGAGGCATCCGGCTGGATCGGGCCGGTTCAAGCGCCGTACTTCCGCGCCTACGACCAGTGGCCGGTCACCATCGTGTTGAAGGTGCTGACGCAACACCACGAGGCCACCGGCGATCCACGCGTCGTTCCGATGATGACCGGCTTCTGCCGGTACCTGCGCGACACGTTGGCGGAACGGCCGCTGTTCGACTGGGGCCGGTACCGCTGGGCGGACCTGGTGCTGAGCATCCACTGGCTCTACAGCCGGACACCCGAGGCGTGGCTGTTGGAGGTCGCTGCCGAGCTGGCGCGGCAAGGGTACGACTGGCGCCGCCACTTCGAAGACTTCCACTTCACCGGCAAGACGCCGCGCGATCAGTGCTCGTTAGAAACGCACGTCGTCAACAACGCCATGGCCGTCAAGACCGGCGGCGTGTGGTGGCGTCAGTCGGGGAGCGCTGTGGACCGGCAGTCCGCCTACCGCACGATCGAGATGCTCGACCGCTATCACGGGCAGGTGACCGGCGTCTTCAGCGGCGACGAACATCTCGCCGGGAAGGATCCATCGCAGGGTACGGAGCTGTGCAGTGTGGTCGAGTACATGTTCTCCCTGGAGGAACTGCTGGCCATTCTCGGTGATCCGGCGTTCGGCGATCGCTTGGAGAGCATCGCGTACAACGCACTACCGGCGACCTTTACGCCGGACATGTGGGCGCACCAGTACGATCAGCAAGCGAACCAAGTGCTGTGCACGGTCGAGGAGCGCCAGTGGACGAGCAACAGCGACACCTCGAACATCTACGGCCTCGAGCCGAATTATGGCTGCTGCACCGCCAACTTCCACCAAGGCTGGCCGAAGCTGGTGAAGAATCTGTGGATGGCGAGCGCCGATGACGGGCTCGCGGCGGTCGCTTACGCCCCGTGTCGGGTCACCGCGAAGGTCGGCAACGGCGCGGCAGTCACCATCATCGAAGACACGGAGTACCCGTTTCGCGACACGATCCAATTCACGATCGACGCCCCCGACCCGGCGCGCTTTCCTCTCCGGCTGCGGGTCCCGGCCTGGGCGACTCAGGCGACGGTTCAAGTGGCCGGTGAAGCGCCGTTCAGTGTCGCCGCTGGATCCTTTCGCCGTGTGGAGCGAACCTGGCGCGCCGGCGACACGGTCACTCTCACTCTCCCGATGCCTCTGCGTCTCGAACGGCGCTATCAGAATTCGGTCGCGGTGCGGCGCGGCCCGCTGGTCCTGGCTTTGAAGATTGGTGAGGATTTCCGACTGCTGCACGGCGAGGCGCCCCACGCGGACTGGTCGGTCCACCCCGCCACGCCGTGGAACTACGGTCTAATTCTGGATCGGCCCGCCGACCAACTGTTCGCGGTGCGGGAGGCGCCGATCGGGCAAATCCCCTTCGCTCCCGAGTCGGCGCCCGTCCTCCTCACGGCCCGCGCCTGCCGCATCCCGCGGTGGAAACTCCAGGAGGGCTCCGCTGGGCCGCTGCCTGCCAGCCCGGTCAATACCGGCGAACCGGTCGAGTCGGTCGAGCTTGTTCCGTACGGCTGCACAAACCTGCGCATCGCGGAGTTCCCCGAGGCGGTGCCGGAAGGCTCAGCCGCAGGGCAGTTGCCATTCAGCACGGTGAAGAGGTGACGTGAGGGGCGCGAATTGCCATTGGGCGCCTTGAGAAGGAAATCGAATTGACAACCTCAAAATTGTCCTGGATTATGGCGCCATCATTGCTACGCAGCTCGGATGGACGGCCGGAGCAAGGCGGGCTCGGCCGAAGCGGGGTGAGGTTGCCAAGTAATGAGAGGACAATTTGGGGGATCTGCTAACAATGATTGCTGAGTTGCAAGCAGCCGAACTTGCTGGACTGTTTCGCTGGCTGCGTCACGCCGCGGCGGTCATCGCCATCCAACTGGTCCTCGCCGCAGCCGCTCACGCTGTGCCGGTGGTCGTCGGTGGCGGGGGTAAGGTGGGCACCGACTGTCTGTCGGTCTTCAGTGCAGAAGCCATCAACGTCCCAACGCTCAAGCCCCGGAACATCCGTTGTACCGATGGCAGCGCGTGCGATGAAGACGGCTTGGCCAACGGCGTGTGTCTCTTGTCGGTCGCGATGTGCGCCAACAGCACCTTCG
Source organism: uncultured Binatia bacterium (SeqCode) (assembly GCA_964498075.1). Lineage (GTDB taxonomy): Bacteria > Desulfobacterota > Binatia > HRBIN30 > HRBIN30 > CAZCGA01. The sequence goes on from CAZCGA010000078.1 coordinate 15,847, forward strand.
ACAGCCGCTGCACCAAGAACGGGGTCGAATCGATGACCGTGAAGCACGCCATGGATGACGGCTCGGACCCGAAGTTCGATACGGAGTTTCAGGCGCTGCAGAACCGGATCGACAACGACATCATGCCGCCGACCAACGCCGTGGACGACTGTGCCAACGCCACCACCTTCCGCGTACACGTCAAAGGCCCGCTGAAGAATCTTTCCGGCACGAACGTCTGCATGTCGAAGGCGAAAACCATCCGCGTGACGACGATCTCACAGCCAACGGTCCTCGGGATCAGGTATGTCGACACCGACAGCCTCATGCTCACGTGCGTGCCAGCGGTGACGCTGGGCTGCGACCCGCACGATTTCTTCGGCGGCACCTTTGACCGCATCCAAACGCAGATCTTCAATCAGAGCTGCGCCGTCGGCACCTGCCACGACTCGGAGAGCCAACAGGGCGGGCTGCTGCTGGAGAACAGCTCGTCGTTCGGCAACCTGGCCAACATCGATCCACAGAATGGGGCCGCACTGGCGGCCGGCTGGAAGCGGCTCGTACCGTTCGACTCCGCCAACAGCTTCATCTTCCAGAAGGTCAACGGCCTGCCCAACAAGACCTACGGCGCCCGCATGCCGAAGGGCCGGCGCAAGCTGCACCACAACTTGCGCAACATCATCCAGCTCTGGATCGACGCCGGGGCGCCCAACGACACGACCTGGGTGTCAGGAACAGACTAGCAACCACTTCGGGGAGACAGGACATATGGGGAACCCATCGGCCACGTTGAGTGCATCGGAAGCGCGTCACCTGTTGCGCCGGGCAGGTTTTGGCGCCACGCAACGCAAGATCAGCAAATTCACCGGGGTACGGCGGGACGTAGCGGCCGACCGACTGCTGAACTTCAAGACCAAGTGGAAGCCGGTCGGGCGCGACATCGGCGACAAGCTGCACAGCTGGGTCAAGCACATGATGGCCACGAGGGTGCCCCTGCGTGAGAAACTGGTGCTGTTCTGGCACGATCACTTCGCCTCGAGCGCCGCCAAGGTCGCCGCCCGCTTCATGGGCAATCAGAACTTCCTGCTGCGCAAGTACTGCAAGGGGAACTTCAAAGACTTCGTCAAGGCGATCAATAAGGATCCGGCGATGCTGGAGTTCCTCGACACCGTCCGCAACCACAAGGACATCCCCAACGAGAACTACGCCCGCGAGCTGCAAGAGCTGTTCACGTTGGGCGTGAAGGACTTGAACGGGCAGAACAACTACGAGCAGGCCGACATCGTCCAGATCGCCCGCGCGTTTACCGGCTGGACCTACGACTACGACAAGGCCACGCCGTACTTCGCCAGCTACGATCACGATTACGACGAAGAGTTCCATGACACTCGCGGCGACAAGGTGATCTACAAGACGAAGGGCGGCTTCCTGCCGGCAGGGACGGGGCGCTCGTTCATTGGTAACGGTGGTGAGTTCGAGGGCGAAGCCGAGATCGACGTCGTCATCGACATCATCTTCGACCACAAGGACAGCCAGGGCTACAACACCGTCGCGCGCCATATTGCCTACAAGCTCCTGAGCTACTTCGCGTATCCCAACCCCACGGCGGCGCTCGTCAACGAGGTCGTCGGCGACTCCGGCTTCGACACGAACTTCGACATCAGCAAGCTGGTCAACGCCATCTTCATCAATGACCGCTTCTATGACACCGCCGCACCGGCACCGTTCGATGCCAGCACGAAGAAGTCCGTGAAGTGGCCGGTCGACTACGTCGTGAGCACCCTGCGGATGCTCAAGATGAAGGTGGGCAAGAAGTACTCCGAGGTCAAAGGCGGATCCTACCGTAGCCTCCACGATCACCTGGAAGATATGGGCCAGCACCTCTTCGAGCCGCCCAGTGTGTTCGGGTGGGATTGGGAAACCCGATGGCTCAGCAGCGCGACGTCGCTGGCTCGCTACACCTTTGCGCGCGATATCGGGGGCGCCCGCGGCATTGGCCTGACGGCACTGCGGCCACAGAAACTGAAGGAGGGTCTTCTGAACCTCACCGATGGCGGCGACATCGTCGATGCCATCACCGACCTGCTGGGCGTGAAGGATCAGCTGACGGGCGCCGAACGGGACGTCCTCATCAACTACGTCACCGACAACTCCCCGGCGACTCCGGTGGACCTGACGATCGAGTACGTCCGCAACATGAAGCTGAACGGACTGATTACGCTCGTGCTGCAGTCATTTGCGTACCAGCTTCACTAGAGATCGAGGAGCCCAGCGATGGCAATCACGCGACGACAGTTCATCAAGCGCAGCGCCTTGGCGGCCGCCGGAACCGCGTTCGGTCCGGCTCTGTTCCGGCATCCCCTGGTTCGCCAGGCCATGGCCGCCGCCCCGGACAAGTACTTCATTGTGCTCTTCCTGGATGGCGGCAACGACGGACAGAACACCGTGGTGCCGTACGACAACCCCGGTCCCGCCCATCTGCGCGACGGCTACAACACGGCCCGGCCGAACAACGGCGGCGGCAGCATCCATCTGTTCCCGACCGACTTGCTGATACCAACCCTGCCCTTTAAGGACCTCCACAGCGGCACGCAGCTGGGCCTCCACCCCGGCCTGGCCGGCATCAACACCCTCTACAACCTGGGAAAGGTCGCCGTGATCCAAGGCTGCGGCTACCCCGACTACAGCCTGTCGCACGAGGAATCTCGTCTGACCTGGCAGACCGGCCAGCCCGGCCTGGGCGTCCCAACCGGCTGGCTGGGTCGTTATCTGATGGGCGCGTACGGCGCGCTTGACATCCCGGCCGTGTGCATCGCCGGGTCCATCCAACCCGAATTCATGCAGAGCGTCACCAATGTCCTGGCGATCGACAACCTGGAGAACTTCAGCTTCCCGTACGACTACCTCGGCGGCGACGACGAAACGCAGGCGAAACGCGACGCCTTCGACGCCCTGTATGCCTCGGCGAGAGCGCAGGTTCAGGCGACGGTCCAGTACGTGGGCGCAGGCGGCAAGGCAATGCTCGACTCCAGTGAAAGCTACCAGGCCCTGGACCAGGAGTACCTCGACGACCGCCAGTCCTGGAGTGACCAGTACGACAGTATCGGCCGGAGCACGGCGAACGACCTGCGCGACATCGCGAAGATCATCTACGGTGTCAGCCGCGGTCACCCCGTGCCGCCCAAAGTCGCGGCCACGGCCCGCATCTTCGAGCTGCGGAACGGCGGCTACGATACCCATTCGGATCAGGGAGCCGCCGACCCGAACGCCCAGCAGTACGGCCTGCACAAAGAAGTCGGCGACTCGATCGAGCTCTTCTACCAGGACATGGTCGACATGGGCCTGGCCAGCAAGGTCTGCATCATGGTGTACAGCGAGTTCTCCCGCCGTATCGTGCAGAACGACAGCGGCACCGACCACGGCTCGCAGGGCCCCGTGTTCGTCATCGGCGGCGGAGTCACCGGCGGTGCCTACGGCAACCACCCCAACATCAACGATCCGGCCGTCTTGGACAAAAGTGACCCGGGATACAACGACGGCAACACGCCGTACTCGCAGGTGCCGGTGGCGACCGATCCCTACCGTTCGACCGACATCCGCGACATCTACGGCACGATCCTCAAGCACTGGCTGGGCATGACTGCCGCTGCCGTGCAGGCGGTGCTGCCGCTCGACACCAGTGGCACGGTCGACGACCATTGGAAAGCTGCCAACTTCGACCTGGGATTCGTCTAACGCCGGCACACCCGCAGTCAGGCTGGTGACACTTTTCAGCAGCTGAGGCGGACTCTCGTCCGATCGAACCGCCGCTCGCCCAGGGTGTGTTGACCTGGCATACGGGTTATTTCATTGTGCGGGTCCTTCGGTACGAATGACCTCACGCAACGTGCTCGCCGGCCTGACGGTGCTCTCGCTCGCCGCCGCTCACCCGGTGTCTGCGAACAACTTAGGCCTCGCCGGATACTCAGGAAGGAGCGGCTTTACCTGCAACGTCTGCCACAGCGGCGGCGCCGCTCCCGTGGTGTCCTTTGGCGGACCGTCCACCTTGAACTCCGGCGCAACCGGCACCTTTGTCTTCACGGTTCAGTCCGCTGAGCCCGACGAGCAACAGTCTGCCGGGTTCGACGTCGCGGTAACCGCGACCGATGGCACCATCACCAACAAGGGAACGCTGCAAGCGAACGTCAACCAGGGCGACAAGCTCAGCGGCGGCGAGTTGATTCACAACGCGCCCAAGCACAATGACGCGAACGGCGTGGCATCCTGGACATTCACGTGGAAGGCGCCGGCAGTGGCGGGCAATTATAAGTTTTGGGGCGCGGGGAACAGCGTCAATGGTGACCTGACGAACTCCGGCGACCGGGCGGCGAGCACCACGTTCTTCGTTGCCGTCGGCGGCGTGGCGACGGTGACGCCAACCGTCCCTCCCCTGCCCTCACCCAGCCCCACACCTTCATCCACACGGACGCCCAGCCGAACGCTGACGCCCGCGGTCACGCCGAGCGACACAGCGACGCTGCTGCCAACGGCAACTCCGACCGACACGCCAACGCCATCGCCGACGGAGAGCGCAACAGAGGCACCGACATCGACCGACACGCCAGCGATCACCGAGCCGCCGACGGAGACGCCGACGCCACCGCCGGACACCGAGACACCCACCGGCACGCCCGCAGCGGAGGAGACGGCCACGGAGTCATCGACCGAAACGCCGACGCCACTGCCCACCCAAACACCGACGCTGCTCCCGCAATTCACCGGCGTGCCCGGCGACGCCAACTGCGACGAACGCGTCACCGCCGCCGATCCGTCCGCCTTCCTGACGCTGCCGCTACGCGATCGCGTTCCGTGCGGCAATCCCGACGCCAACGGCGACGGCACGGTGAACGACGCCGACCTGCCGGCAATCATCGATCGGATCTTCGATCCGGCGCCGCAGCCCGCGGAGTGACGTCCGTCGAATTGACTGCCGGCCCGGTTGCGAGTACGAAGGTCCCCACACGTGCCGATGACCGAGAAGATCGTCTCCGTCTTTCCCGCCGTTCAGCATCGCCATCGCAACGGTGACGTCGTCAGCGTGACCTTGCGGCGCAAGGACGGAGCCTACTCCGCGGAGTGCACCGGCTGCCAGACGCGCTTCGTCTATCGGAAGCCGATGGCCGGCGACCAGGCGCATTTCAAGTCGCCGCTGTTGCCAGAGATCAAGGGCAACTTCGACAGCAGCGACGAATAGTCGGGAGTCGCAGCGCCCGGCTGCGGTCAGGGGTCAGTGTGCGGTTGCACCGCCGTTGCGGTACCGGTGAGTCGAACCGAGCTCCCGCCGGACTGCAGCGGCGCGCAGCTTTTGCAGCGCGTGCGTTTCGATCTGTCGCACGCGCGCCTGGGTCATGCCGAAGCGCTGCCCAACCTGGTCGACGCAATGCACGCATCCGCCGATGCCGAACCGCATCCGGAGGATGAATTCCTCCTGGGGTGACAGCGTCTGGAGTGCGGCGTGCACCTGGGCGACGAGCTGCGGCTCGATCCCACAATACACCGGTCTGATGCTCCCATTTGCCCCCGCCATGTTTCTTCCTCCGCTTGCCTCTCTTGAGCATCTACCCCGCCGCGACGAAGTTTGTCCATCCGTAATTCTACGGAATTTCGTCCGGCGCGCCGTGACAAGTCGTGGCACACCCGCACCTGCTCCCGTAACCGTTTGGTGCCGTGCCGCCGGCGGTCGATCTCCGCTTGTCCGCGTCGCCCGATCGCGCTAACAGACTCGGGCCATGCACGAGCCGGCCGTGGCGCAACCCGCCGTCACTGAGGCGATCGCCGAGGTGCGCCGAGTGTCGAAGAGCTTCCTGGCGGAATCGGAGCGCGAGCTGGTGGTGCTGCGCGACATCAGTCTCGCGGTGCATCCGGGCGAGGTCGTGTGTGTGCTCGGACCATCCGGCTGCGGCAAATCCACCTTGCTGCGCATTCTGACCGGCCTGATCGCGCCGACGTCCGGGGACGTCCTGTGTCACGGCCGGCCGCTGCGCGGCATCCATCCCGGCGTGGCGATCGTGTTCCAGAGCTTCGCGCTCTACCCATGGCTGACTGTGGAGGAGAACGTGCGCGTCGGAGCACACGGCAAGGGGTTCGCAGCGCAGGAAGAGACGGCGCGCATCCGCCGGGTGATCGACCTTGTCGGTCTCGAAGGATTCGAAGAGGCGTTCCCCAAGGAGCTGTCCGGCGGGATGAAGCAGCGGGTCGGCATCGCCCGAGCCCTGGTGGGCGGGCCGGAGCTGCTGTGTATGGACGAGCCGTTCTCCGCCCTCGACGTTCTCACCGCCGAGTCGCTGCGCTCGGAGATGTATGCCCTCTGGGCGCGGGGTGACACGGGGCTGAGCAGCATCGTCGTCATCACGCACCTGATCGATGAAGCCGTCTACCTCGGCGACCGCATCGTCATCATGAGCACCAACCCCGGCCAGGTGCGCGCCGTGGTCAGCAATCCCCTGCCCCACCCGCGCGAGTACCGCGATCCGGCTTTCCTCAGTCTGGTGGATGACCTTCACGGCATGATCACCAACATCCACTTGCCCGACGAAGCCGTTTCCCCCGCGGCGGCCGGCCGTGCGCCGCGTCTGGCGCCCTTGCCCGCCGTGCACCTCGGTGAGGTCATCGGCTTGTTGGAGATCGTGCACGACCACGGCGACCGCATCGACCTGTTCGAGCTGGCGGGCAGCCTGCGCCTCGAGTTCGGCCGGGTGATTCTGGTGAGCACAGCGGCCGAGTTGCTGGCGCTCATCGATACGCCGCAGCAGGCCGTCGTGCTCACCGGTCTGGGCCGCGAGCTCGTGCTGGGCGACAGCAACGCACGCAAACGCATCGTGCACCGGCAGCTGCGGGCGCTCGGCCTGTTCCAATACCTCGTCCGCTTGCTCGAGCACGCGCCCGAGCACCGCCTGCCGGCCGACGTCGTCCTGGAGCAGCTCATCCTGGTGCTGCCCAACGAAAAGCCGAAGCCGCTGCTGAAGACCGCGATCGACTGGGGCCGATACGGGGAGCTCATCGGCTACGATCCGCACCGGCACGTGCTGTATCTGGATACCGAGGGTGTTGCCGCACAGCCCGCCGGCGTCGGCGGGTGAGCGAGTTGCGGCTGGGAGCACCGGGCTCCCACACTTCACCTCATGGCCCTGACGCACGAACGACCGCACCCCGATGCCGCGCCGCCCGCGACATTCTGGGTCGACCTGCTGCTCATCGTCGCGTTGCTCGGACTGATCGGCGCAGTAGTCGGCCTGGCGCGTCGCTGGACCGCGCCGCTGCGCCCGGCGATCACGATCGACCTGTCACCCTGGGCGTTGCCGCGCTACACGCTGCTGTCGTTGGCGCGCGGCTGGGTGGCGTATGGGCTCTCCCTGCTGTTCACGCTGATCTACGGCACCGTGGCGGCGCACAACCGCCGCGCCGAGCGCGTCATGGTCCCGCTGCTCGACATCCTGCAGAGCATCCCGGTCCTCGGCTTCCTCCCCGGGCTCGTGATCGGCCTGGTGGCGCTGTTCCCCCACTCCAACATGGGACTCGAGCTGGCATCAGTGGTGATGATCTTCACCGGCCAGGTGTGGAACATGACCTTCTCGTTCTACGGCTCGCTGCGGGCCATTCCCGTCGAGCTGCACGAAGTGGCGCGCGTCCATCGCTTCGGGTGGTGGCAGCGCTTCCGCACAGTGGAAGTCTCGTCCGCAACCATCGGGCTGGTGTGGAACTCGATGATGTCGATGGCGGGCGGGTGGTTTTTTCTGACGGTCACCGAGGCATTCACGCTGGGCAACCACGACTTTCGACTGCCGGGGATCGGCTCGTACATGAGCGTGGCCATCGAGCGTGGCGACGTGCGAGCGATGCTCTGGGCGGTGGTGGCGATGGTGGTGATGATCGTCGCGGTCGATCAACTGGTGTGGCGGCCGGTGACCGCGTGGGCGCAGAAGTTCAAAGTGGAGGAGACCGAAGCCGCGATAGCGCCGCAGTCGCGGGTGCTGAACCTGCTGCGGCGCGTGCGCGCGCGCTCACACCTCCTGCAGCGGCTTGCGCGCCTTGCGGCGGGCTCGGGCGAACCGCAGGCGCGCCGCCCGGTCGCCGCGTCCGAGGCTCCCGCCGCGTGGGTCCGGCTGGCGCAGACGGTGAGCGGATGGGCGGCGACGCTCCTGTTTGCCGCCGGCGTTGCGTGGGGCGCACTGCATCTCTTGACCCTGATCCGTCACGTGTCTCCCGCGCAATGGCTGACCGTCGTCACATCACTCGGCCTCACGTTCGCGCGCACGTCGGTCGCGGTCTTGATGGGTGCGTTGTGGGCCGTCCCCGTCGGCGTATGGATCGGTCTGTCGCCGCGCTGGTCGCGGCGCTTGCAGCCGGTGATCCAAGTCGTCGCCGCCTTCCCAGCGCCGATGCTGTTTCCGCTGGTGACCGCAGCGTTCCTGTATCTGGGCATCAGCTTCTCGTGGGGCTGCGTGGTGCTGATGCTGTTGGGCGCGCAGTGGTACATCCTCTTCAACGTGCTCGCCGGCGCCACGGCGATTCCGCAGGACCTGCGTGAGGCCGCCGACGTCTACGGCGTCCGCGGCTGGGCACGCTGGCGCACGCTCTACTTGCCAGGCATCTTCCCACAGCTGGTGACCGGGCTGGTCACGGCCGCCGGCGGGGCGTGGAACGCGAGCATCGTCTCCGAGTTCATGCGCTACAAGGGCCAGACGCTGATCGCCCCCGGCCTCGGCTCGCTCATCACTGAAGCCACCACGACCGCCGACTTCCCGCTACTCACCAGCAGCGTCCTGACGATGGCGCTCGCCCTGGTCGTTCTCAACCGCCTGCTGTGGAAGCGGCTCTATCGACTGGCGGATACGCGCTGCAGTTTGAATCGGTGAAATACAGGGGTTGGGGAGCGGGGATTGGGGAGCAGTAGAGTCCTCTTTCCCCGATCCCACCTATCGTGTTTGGAGCCTGTGGCTGCGTCCGTCGTAGGACAGCTCGCGAAAGGGCACCGCCGTTCGATCGGTCCGCAGCGTGCCCTGCTGGCAAGTAAACGTGTCGCCCCACAGCGAAGCGAGGCACGAGTCGGCTTCGAGCAGAACCGTCGTTCGGCCGTCAGCGGAATGCTCGATCACCTTGAGCGGCCCGATCTCCGCGTGCGACAGCCTGACGCCCGGCTGCTCATGTGCCAGCAACGCACCCACACGATCGAGCGAGAGTGCGTTTCCCCCCGCTTCCGCTCCGCTCTCCCGGTCCGCGAAGACTTCAACCGTCACGTTTCGAGCCACGAGGGAGTGCGCGAAGCCGAGGCTGAACGGCCCGAAGAGCTTCGTGTTCTGCACCTCGAGTGAGTCACCCGAGACACGGATGGCGAGGCGGTCGCCGTCGTACATCGCCGTATGAAATCCGTGCATCGCCAGCGGCGGCCCGGGCAACGGCGCAGAGAGCAAGGTTCCGCTGCGGACCTTGGCCACCGCGAGCACCAAGGCCAGCACTGCCAGCACCACGCAGGTCAGGATCACGTCGCGCACCGACAGGAGCGAGCGCATCGTGTGGATCGGAGATGGCTTGCGGCGCCCGCGATCGAGAGGCGCGAGCGGCAGGCTGCGGTCCGCTATGGGCATAGCGGACGCCTCTCAAAGCGCAAGCTGCAGATGTCACTCTGCTTCAGGTCCGGCACGCTGCCACCGAAGGTCGGGTCGGGAAGGGCGCTGAAGTCGAAGCCGCCCTGGTCGTCAAATGCAGGAAGGAACCGGCGCAGCGTATCGAACTGGCCCGAGAAGAAGGGATTGAGATTGAGCCGCTGTGGCGGCGTCAACTGGTCGGGCAGGAGGTCGGGCATCACCACCACCTCGCCGCGCAGCGCCAGACGCACCTGATCGAGCGTCCGCGCGGTCCTTCTCGCGTCCTCGACGTTGCGCGGCTCAATCACCACCAGATCATTGGATTGGTCGTCCGTCTCTCCCAGCACTGACGAGACCATCGTCGAGAAGCTCTCCAGCGCCTGATCGGCAGACGCGCGCGCCGTACCGAGCTTCGCGGCAGTGCGCAAGGCAAGGAGCTGCGGCTCGCGCATCAGGACCGTTTGTGCAGGTCCCTCGACGAACGTCGCCAAGTCTACATCGACGTCGTATGCGGCGAGAATCTCCAGCTCGGTACGAATCAATTGCAGCAGACCGGTCAGTGCCAGCACGTCGCCGTGATCAATCTCGATCGCCCCGCGCTCCGGCCCGGGCCGCCCGCAAACGGGCAAGAAGCGCGGGTCAAAGTCGATGTCGACCGAGTCAGGGAGCCGCTTGAGATCCCTCAGTGTCGCATCAATCTCCGGCAGCAGGAGGCTGCGCAACGCATCGACGATCTCGCCGGTACGCGGCGCGCCGGGGGGCACCGTGCGAGGCCGGCTGCCGTCAAGCCCGCACAGATCGCGGCTATCGCCGGTCAAGCTGCCGCCGCTGCGCTGCAGCAGCACACGCAGCTGCGGCGCGTCGATGACTTTCACCGCGAAGCGGGTGAGCGCACACAACAGCAGAGCGCGATCGTTGCGCGGCCCAGCCGCCGCCGCATCCTGGCAGGACAGATCGTTTGCCGTGCGCAGATCGCCGGCGGCCAGCGCGTTGAGGCTCTGCTCGATCGGATCGAAGATCTTCGCGATCGTCACCCGCACGCTAGCCGCACTCGGGCAACTGCCAGTCCCGCCGAGCGCTCCGAGGGCAGCCGGAAGGTCGGCCGCGCTGATCCGGCCGTCGCAATTCGCGTCGCCGGGCTCGCCGGGGAGCACCTCGGGCGCGACCGTCGCGGACTGATTGCCGAGCGAGGTCGCGCCCGGCTGCCCCGCTAGGGCATGCGCCGCGACCACGTGCGTGATGAGAGCCACTGCTGCCGCGCACACCACCACACACTGGCAGAGTACGCTGATCGCGGCTCCGCGTGGGCGTGCCACTTCCGGTGTGGTGCGGCGATTGAAGGAGCGCATGACGCCGAGCGGTGTACTACGCACACCCTCTGTGCCGCAAGCGCGACGCAGCCACAGATGCTGTCCATTGACACCCCGCACTCAGTATGGCCTCAGTGTTTTCACTGAGATTGATCACCATGCACGCGGCCTTTTGCACGCAACCGGGCACCTTCGAAGTGCGTGACACACCACGCCCCGACCCACAGCCCGGCGAAGCCGTGGTCAAAGTGCGCAGCTGCGGCGTCTGCGGCAGCGATCTGCATTTCTTTCACGGCGGCTTCCCACCGCCGCCGGTGTGTCCGGGACACGAGATCAGCGGCGAGGTGAGCGCGGTCGGAAACGGCGTGACCTCCCTCCGCGCCGGGGACCGAGTAGCCATCGAGCCGCTGGTGGTTTGCGGCGCGTGCTGGGCCTGCCGTGTCGGCGACTACCAGCTCTGTCGCACGCTGCGCATCCTCGGCACGATGCTCGATGGCGGCTTCGCCGAGTACGTGCGCATCCCAGCGTACGCACTCTTCCCGCTCCCCGCTGCCGTCGACTACGCGGTCGGCGCGCTGACCGAGCCGCTGGCGGTGTGCGCGCATGCGGTGCGACTCGCCAACGTGCGGTTGGGCGACCGCGTCGTCGTGCTCGGCGCCGGCACCATCGGCCTGTTGTCCATCGCCGCCTCCAAAGCAGCGGGCGCCGCGGAGGTGTGGATCACCGCCCGTCACCCACAGCAGTGCGCCGCCGCCGCGCGGCTGGGTGCGACCCGCGTGTTCAGCGGGGCGAATGCGGCAAGTGAGCTGAGCGATGCCGCACACGAGTCGCCGATTGACGTCGTGATCGAGACCGTCGGTGGCACCGCGGATACCCTGAACGACGCCGTGCTACTGGTGCGGCGCGGTGGCACTATCGTCGTGCTCGGGGTGTTTACCAGCATGCCGTCTTTCAACGCGTTGGTGCTGATGGCGCACGAAGTGCGGCTCATCGGCTCTCTGACTTACGGCCGCTCGGGACCGCGCGCCGACTTCGACGTCGCCCTGCAGCTCCTGGCCGACGACCCCGAACGCTTCCGCTCGCTGATCACGCACCGCGTCGCGCTCGCCGAGATCACCCGCGGCTTCGAGACCGCCGCCGACAAGCGGTCGGGATCGATCAAGGTGACCGTGCAGCCGGGGTAGCCGGTAGAAGAGCGGGCAGGATCGCGCGCCAC
>CAZCGA010000078.1:27984-29088 GCA_964498075.1 uncultured Binatia bacterium (SeqCode)
GCTCCGGCTCAATCAAGGTTTCCGTCCAGCCGGGATAGCCCTTGCCTCGTTGCCTTCAGCATCGCATTCGGGAATAAGAGTCTCGCCCCGTGTGGGAGGTCGCATGAGCGCGAAGGACATCTACGAAATCGGCGAAATGCCCCCGATCGGCCAGGTTCCGAAGCAGATGTACGGCCAGCTCATCCGGGCCGAGCGCTTCGGCGAGCCGAAGCAGGCCTTCAAGGCCGAGAAGGTCGCGGTGCCGGACATCAAGCCGGATGAGGCGCTGATCTACGTCATGGCCGCGGGGGTGAACTTCAACAACGTGTGGGCGGCGCTCGGCTCGCCGGTCAACGTCATCGCCGCACGGCAGAAGGCGAACTACGATCCCAGCGATTTCCACATCGGCGGCAGCGACGCGTCGGGGATCGTCTACGCCGTCGGCAGCGACGTGAAGAACATCAAGGTCGGCGACCACGTCGTCATCCACTGCGGCGTCTGGGAGCACGATTGCCCGGCGGCCAAGGCGGGCGAGGATCCGATGTTCGATCCGTCGTTCAAGATCTGGGGCTATGAAACCAACTGGGGCAGCTTCGCGCAGTTCACCAAGGTGCAAGCGCACCAGTGCATGCCGAAGGCGAAGCACCTCACCTGGGAGGAAGCCGCGGCGCCCACGCTGGTCGGCGCGACTGCGTACCGCATGCTGATGGGGTGGCCGCCGCACACGATGCGCAAGAACGACATCGTCCTCATCTGGGGCGCGTCCGGCGGCCTCGGCTGCATGGCCATCCAGATCGTCAAGGCGCAGGGCGGCATCCCGGTCGCCGTCGTCGGCGACGACCGCAAGATCGACTTCTGTATGAAGCTCGGCGCCAAGGGCGTCATCAACCGCAAGCAGTTCACACACTGGGGCATGATGCCCCACTGGAAGGACAGCGACACTTACAACAAGTGGGCGGCCGGCTGCCGCGCCTTTGGAAAGGCGATCTGGGACATCATCGGCGAGCGCCGCAGCCCGCGTCTGGTGTTCGAGCACCCGGGAGAGGATACCGTGCCGACGTCGATCTTCGTCTGCGACAGCGGCGGCATGGTGGTCATCTGCGCCGGCACCACCGGCTTCAACGC
>CAZCGA010000079.1:0-28948 GCA_964498075.1 uncultured Binatia bacterium (SeqCode)
GGGCGAGGAGCTGGCACCCGTGGAGGGGAAGGCCAAGGCTGGTGGGGCGAGCAAAGTATACATCGAAGACCTGCGCGAGGAGTTCGCGCGTGACTTCGTCTTCCCGATACTGCGCGCCAACGCGATCTACGAGGGCAGCTACCTGCTCGGCACTTCGATCGCGCGTCCGCTGATTGCGAAGCGTCAGGTCGAGATCGCCATCGCCGAAGGAGCCGACGCCGTCGCGCACGGCGCCACCGGCAAAGGCAACGACCAGGTGCGCTTCGAGCTGACCTACTACGCGCTGAAGCCCGACATCCGCGTCATCGCGCCGTGGCGCTTGTGGGATCTGAGCTCGCGCTCCAAGCTGATTGCGTACGCGGAGAGCAAGCGGATCCCGATCCCGGTGACGGCGGAGAAGCCCTACAGCTCGGATCGCAATCTCCTGCACATCAGCTACGAGGGTGGCATCCTCGAAGATCCAGGGCGCGAGCCGTACGAAGACATGTTCCTGCTCACCGTGTCGCCGGAGAAGGCGCCGGACACGCCGGAGTACGTGGAGATCGAGTTCGCGGCGGGCGACCCGATTGCCGTGAACGGCGAGCGTCTGTCCGCCGCCAACCTGATCGCGCGGCTGAACACGTTGGGCGGCAAGCACGGCATCGGTCGGGTCGATCTCGTGGAGAACCGTTACGTCGGCATGAAGTCGCGCGGAGTCTATGAGACCCCCGGGGGAACGATCCTGCACGTCGCGCACCGTGCCATCGAGTCGCTCACCCTGGATCGCGAGGTGCTCCACCTGCGCGACGCGCTCATCCCGCGCTACGCCGAGATGGTCTACTACGGCTACTGGTTCTCACCCGAGAGGCGCATGTTGCAGACCGCCATCGACGAGGCACAGCGATCGGTCAGCGGCACGGCGCGGCTGAAGCTCTACAAAGGCAACGTGATCATTGCCGGCCGGCAGTCGCCGCATTCGCTCTATCGTCCAGACATCGCCACCTTCGAGGCGGACTCGGTCTATCGGCAAGCCGACGCCGAAGGCTTCATCCGGCTCAATGCGCTACGGCTGAAGATCCGTGCCCGCGTCGAGGGAAAGTCTTGACAGAGCTGACAGCTGATTGCTGACGACTGATCGCTTTCGTCCATGAAAGTTGGCATTGCCGGATTTCCGCGTAGCGGGAAAACCACGATCTTCAACGCGCTGACCGGGCAGCACGCCGACGTCGGTGGCTTCACGGAACCGGGCAAGGTGCATCTCGGGGCGATCAAGGTACCTGATGCGCGCATCGATCGACTCAGCGAAATCTTCAAACCGCGGAAGATTACATATGCCGAGATTGCGTTCGTGGACTTTCCCGCCGCTGCCGAGTCCGCGGGAGGCAGCGCGCTCGACACCGCAACGCTGACGCAGATGCGGGAGACCGACGCGCTGGTGCAGGTGGTGCGCGGCTTCCGCGACGGCGTGACCGGCGATGCCGCGAACCCGGTGCGTGATCTGACGAACTTCAAGAGCGAGCTGCTGCTCGCTGACCTGGTGCTCATCGAGAAGCGCCTCGAACGGCTCGAGAAGGAGAAGGGCAAGGAGCACGAGCGCGCGCTGCTGGAGCGCTGCAAGGCAGCGTTGGACGCGGAGCGGCCCTTGCGGCAGTTCGACTGGTCGATCGAAGACGCCGCGGCGCTCGCCGGGTTCGGCTTCCTCTCACGGCGGCCGTTCATGGTGCTGCTGAACGTCGCCGAGGCGGACGTGCGCGCACCGATGCCCGCGGCGGCAGCAGAGTGGCTGGCGGCGGAGCCGGTGGAAGGGCTGGTGTTGTCCGGCAAGATCGAGATGGAGATTGCGGCGCTGGAGCTGGACGATCGGCGGGCGTTCCTCGACGACCTCGGCCTCCAGGCGACGGCGCGCGAACGCTTCATCCGTGCGGCCTACGCCCTGCTCGATCAGATCAGTTTCCTGACGACAGGCGAAGACGAGGTGCGCGCGTGGACCATCAAGCGCGGCACCACCGCGGTGAAGGCCGCCGGCAAGGTCCACAGCGACATCGAGCGCGGCTTCATCCGTGCCGAGGTCGTCCACTACGACGACTTCGTCCACTACGGCAGCGACGCCAAATGCCGCGAGCACGGCAAGCTGCGCCTGGAAGGCAAGGAGTACGCCGTCAAGGACGGCGACATCATCCATTTCCGCTTCAACGTGTGAGAACAGCGCACCTTGCGCCGGCGCGACGCGCCATGCTACCCACGCCCAGCATGCGTATGTCATCGGTCCACGTTGGTGTGGCGCTCACCCTCGGAGCGCTGCTGCTGGGTCCGCCGCGGGTGGCTGCCCAGGACTCGGCCTACGCGCGCAACACGATCGACGCGGCGCGCGAGCTGGCGCAGCGCTCGCTCGACACCCTGGAACGCGGCGACGATGCGACCACCACCGAGGCCAAGCTGGCCGCCTACCGCGAGGGCCGGGACCTGGCGGTGCGGGCGATCGCGGCGAACGAAGCCAACGCCGACGCGCACTACGCACTGTTCGCCAATACCGGACGCCTCATGCAGCTGGAGCGTACGATCGCGAACCCGCTGAAGATCATCACGCTGAACCGCGCGCTTGACCGGGCGCTGGAGCTGAATCCCAACGACGCCGACGCCCTCGCGGCCAAGGGCGGCATGTACCGCCAGCTGCCGCGATTGCTGGGCGGTAGTCTTACGAAGGCGGCAGAGTACTTGAGTCGCGCCGTGGCCTTGGATCCGGACGCGGTCGGCTGGCGCATCCAGCTCGCCGAAACGTATCGCGACCTCGGGGACGCGAAGCGCGGCGTTGCCTATCTGCAGGAAGCCGCGCGCCTGGCCGAACGCGACGGCAAGTACCAGCAACTCGCCGAGGCACGCAGCCTCCTCCGGCAGCTGGGTGCCGAGTAGCCGCTTGCGCCAGTGGGTTGCGGGTTCCGCCGGAGACTCGGCGCTTCTCTTGGGATTCTGGCTGGGGGTGTCGTCTGCGCCGGCAAGTGCCGCGAGTGTCGGACACCCGCGGACGGCGTACCGGATCGAGGCGAGGCTTTCGCTGACGGCCCCGCACATCGATGGCACCGTCACGGTCGCGTTCAGCAACCACAGCCGCCGCACGCTCGATGAGGCCGTCTTCTTTCTCTTCCCGAATCGCTTCGCGGGGCCCGACGAAGGGATCAACGACTTCAACCGGCCGTTCATCTATCCGGAGAAAGACTTCGATCCCGGGTTGATGGAGATACTGGAAGCGGGTGACGGAGAAGCGCCGGCGACGGTCGAAGTCCGCCCCCTCCCTGACCCTCCCCCGTTGCCGGAGATGGCAACAGGGGAGGGGACCGTCACTCCAAAGACTTGCCTGCTGACGCTGCGGATCGCGCCGCTGGCGCCCGGCGCGACACGCACGCTGATGTTGCGCTTTCGTACGCGCGTGCCGTACCGCTTCGGTACCTTCGGAATCTTCGATCGCCAGTTGACCCTCGCCGGCGGCTGGTACCCATACCTGGCACGGCTGTCTGCCGACGGGACCTGGCAGACCGACGGGCCGCCGCCGCTGGCGGACTTCGACGTCCAGCTCACCGTCGGGCAGCCACTCGAGGTGCTGGTCAATGGCGCGTACTTCTCCGGCGACACGTCGGTGTCGCTGGCACTGTCCGCGGTACACTTCGTCTCCCTGGTCGCCGCGCCGCAGCTGGTGCGCTCCGACACCGTTCTGGACGCGCATCGGATCGTGCTCTTCCGCCGACCGACGCACCGCAGCTCGCGCATCAGCCCGGAGCCTGATCTCGCCGACATCGTCCTGGAGACGTTGCGCGACATTGTCGAGCTTCGGCCGCCAGTGGTGCCGCCGCCGCCCGAAAACTTGGTCGTGGTCGAGGCGCCGTTGCGCTTGAACCTCACAGCGCCGGGCGAGGGTATGGTTCTGATCTCCGACCGTTCCTTGGAGGTCCACTCGCTCTTGCGGCCGTTTCACGAGCTGCAGCTGGCGCAGGCGGCCTACGCCGAGCTGCTGCGGCCGACGTTGAGCGGGCGGGAGCCGGACGGTGACTACTGGTGGGTGAGCGAAGGCCTGACGCGCGCGCTGGCGCAACGCTTTGTCACGCAGGCCCGCCCAGGGACGCGCAGCGTGCAGGCCTGGATCGACCGCTTCAACATCTTCGCCATCGTCGATCGCTTCGAAAGCGTCCCGAAGATTCCCTTCGTGGAGGCGTTCTTTGAACGGGCGCGGGTTGCCGATCCCCTGCACGCTGAGGTGACGACGTTCAACAACTCGCTGCCTCCGGGTCGCGTCGTGCTCGGTAAACTGCGCGAGGTGATTGGCGCGGAACGCTTCGACACGCTGGTCGATCGCTGCACGGCGGAGACGATGCCGCTACGCGGCTGTGCTGCAGAGGCTGCCGGGCAGGATGTCGACTGGGTATTCACGCAGTGGCTGCAGCCGTATCCGGCGCTGAACTACTCGTTCGACATGGTCGAGCTGAACGAGCCGGCCGCCGCAGGGTTCGGCGCTACGCTGATGCTGCGCCGCGCCGCGTCGCGGCCGATTACCGAGCCGGTGACCGTCCGGCTCCGCAGCATCGGCGGGCGCTTCGTCGACCTGCGCTGGGATGGGCGCGGCGAGGTTGTCCAGCTCACGGGCGAGACGCCGCATCGGGTGTGGCAGGCGGTGATCGATCCGGAGCGCAAGCTCATCGAGGACCGGTCCGACGACAATGCGCGCCCGCCGTCGCCGCAGGTTGTGCTCGACACGGCCGAGGTCGAGATCAGCTCGACGGAGTTCGGGTTCTCGGGACTGGTCGTCGGCCGCGACCGCTACGATTACCGCAAGGATCTGGCGCTCGGCGGCTTCTACACGAACCGCAGCATCGGATTCACCGCGGGGGCACGCCGGCACTGGGGCAGCGCCATCGACGCAACCAGCTACCGACACAACCTGTACGGCTTCTACGGCTTCGAAGGGCTGAACGGGAGCTTCACGGACGAGCGCCAACCGGGGTTCCGTACGCACGGGCAGGTGGCGTCCCTCGGTGTGCGCTACGACTACACCAACGTCTTCTCCTACGACGCCCCGAGCCAAGCGCGCAATCTTCGACTCTACGCCGACTGGTACGACCACGGCTTTGGAAGCGACTTCAACTACGTGGATTGGGGGGCCAGCGTCGTGCTCACCCAGCCGCTGTGGAGCTATCGAACCATTGCGGCCGGGGAGCTGCTCAACGGTTTCAGCGAGCCCCTCGGATCCAGCGTCGTTCCGAACCAGGGGCTCTACAGCCTCGGCGGCTCGCGCTCGATTCGGGGTATCGGGGCCGAGGACGAGCTGGGGCGCAACATCCTCGTCGTGCGTGCCGAGGTGCGTCAAGACGTGTATCCCGAGCTGGATTTGAACTTCCTCGATCTGCTGGTGTTGCGGCGTGCGCAGGTGCGCCTGTTTGCGGATAGCGGCCGCGTCAGCAACTCCGCGGGCCAGGTGTACGACGTCGGCAGCTTCGCGCTCGGCGTCGGCACCGGCCTGGCCGCAGTGTACGAGTTCATGGGATTCTTTCCGTCGGTCGCGTACATCGAGATCGCCACCCGCGCCGATGGCGGGAGCCGGACGGGCGAGGTGCAGGTTCTCTTCGGCACGCGACAATCGTTCTGAGGAACTGAGCCCGCGAACCATCGGCTCGCCGAATCCACGTCGCTGGACTTGCCGAGGCGTAAAGCGTTTGTGTAAGAAGAGTGGCGAGGAGAACGCATTGAACCGGAACGAATTGAAGCAGCAGCTCAAAGTGTTGCTGGTCGAAGGGCTGAAGCTGGAGAACACGCGGCCCGAGGACATCGCCGACGGCGCACCCATCTTCGTCGAAGGGCTCGGACTCGACTCGATTGACGCACTGGAGCTGGTGGTGCTGGTCGAAGACCGCTTCGGCGTCACGATTCCGGATGAGGAAGTCGGGAAGCTGGCATTCGCGTCGATCGATGCGCTGGCCGACTTTGTCATCGCCAATCGGGCGGACGCCCTCGGCTCGCAGCCGTAACAGCCAGCGACTCGGCGTGACGTCCGCGGCAGGCCGGCAGTGAAGAGAGGCATTCTCCGTGTGGTCGGCGCCGTGATGGTGGTAGCGCTGCCGCTCGCCGGCCGCGCCCGCGCCCGCTGCGCGTCAACCGAGGAATGCCTGCGCACCATCGAACGGGCCCAGCAGGAAACCTACACGATCAGTGCCGAGTTCGTGCAGGTGAAGCACCTGAGCCTGCTCGACGAACCGCTGGTCTCTAGCGGCCGCTTCGTCTTCAAGCGCCCGGACGGCATCCTGCTGAAGATCGAACAGCCGCAAGCCGCGACCGTGGTGATCAAGGGTCAGGACGTGCACATTCCGAACCTCCCGGAGCGCGAGCGGCAGGCGATGAGCATGGCGCCGATCGCCGCAATGTTTAGCCAGCTGGGCGCCATCTTCAGCGGGTCGACGCAGGCGCTGCAGACAGGATTCGAGGTCACTGCGGACGAAGACGACGCAACGATCCACGTCAAGCTGGTGCCGCGCAAGCCGGAATGGAAGCGGATGTTCCGCACCATCGACTTGCAGTTCTTCGGCCCGGAGTACTTCGCTCGGCAAATTCGCCTCGAGGATGCGCTCGGTGATACCTTGGAGATCACGCTGCGCGCGCTGCAACGGAACATCGACGTCCCCGATGCCACGTTCGACGTCCGCCCATGAGCGCTGCACCCGCACCTGCGAGTCGCCTGCCGCACCGGTACCCGTTTCTTCTGATCGACCGCGTGCTCATGATGGACCGCGTTGGCTGGGCGGTGGCGATGAAGCGGCTCACACGCGACGATCCGCTCCTCGATGGCGAGGGGCTGCTGGCGCCGGTGTTGCTCGCCGAAGCGATGGCGCAGGCGGCCGGGTTGGCTGTGGCCGACATGTCTGCACCCCGGCGCCCGCTTGTGCTGGCCCAAGTTGATCGTTTCCGATGCCGCCCTCCGATCGGCGCGGGCGACGAGCTGGTAGTGACCGTGCGCGTCATCCGGCGCTTCGGGACGGCGATCAAGGTACACGCCAGCATCCACGTCGCCGGCCGGCGCCGCGCCGCGGCCGCATTGGTGCTGCAGGTCCCAGCGCGATGAGCCCGGGTCGAGCGTTCCTTCTCACGCTGGGCATTGCTGCGGGTTGCACCGCGCCACACCGGGTTCTCCCGCCCCTGCCGCAGAGCGATCCGGTGCGCGTGCTGGAAACGGTGCGCGAACGTGAGGACCGAGTGGTTTCACTGCGGGCGCGCTTTACAGCGGACACACGGCGCGAAGAGGAGCGGCACTCTGCGCAGGGCGTGCTGCTGGTGAAGAAGCCGGACCGCTTCCGATTGCGCATGATGCTGCCCTTCGGACTGACGGTCTTCGACTACGTCAGCGTGGGTGAGCACGCGCAGCTGGCGCTGCCGCTTGAAGGTCACGTGATCGATGGCCCACCACAGGGGCCATACGTAGCGTTCTCCCAGGATGATCTGGGCCAGGCGTTCCTGCGTGGCCCGCACGCGTTCCCCGGCACGTGCACGCCCGACGGCACGGAAGCGCTGGCGATCGTTGTCTGGTGTCGTGCGCCGTCCGGCGTTACGCTGCGCCAGATCCGCATTGATGCGCAGACCGGTACGATTCGCGAGGAGGCGAGCTATGCGGACGGCCAACCACGCATGGTGATTTTCTACGACGACTATCGGGACGTCGACGAGTCCTCCCTGCCGTATCGCATCCGACTGCTCTACCCGGCGCAGAACCTGCAGCTCGACATCGCGATCCAGCGCTACGAGGTCAACCCGCGACTGGGGGACGAGCTGTTTCAGCCGATCAAGCCGTGGGCCGGCGCGTGACGTTCCCGTACGCGACCTGGGTCGCGGTAATCGAGCGCCACCATCGGCTGATCGTTGCCGGGTCGCTCTTGGTGTGCCTGCTGTCCGCTCTGTCGCTGACCCGCTTGCAGCTCGACATCGACGTTCTCGGCATGCTGCCACAGGGACGGGCGGCCTTCGATGACTTCAAGACGTTCATCGCCGACTTCGGCGAGCTGGATGAACTGATTGTGTTGATCGACGGAGCGCCGGCGGAACGGTTGCAGGACTTCGCTGATGCGTTCGCCAGCCGCTTGACCCGACTCGACACCGTCACTGCGGTCCATTCCCGCATCGACGTCCAGCAGCTGATGACGGGCCTGTTCGGCGGTTACCTGTACAACTATCTCCCGGAGAAGGACTACGCGGAGCTGGGGCGGCGCCTGACACCTGCGGGCATTGAGGAACAGGTGGCTGCGGATCGCGCCATGCTGAGTGCGCCGTTCGACCTCAGCGCCGCGCGGGGCGTCGTCGAGGATCCGCTCGGCGTACGCCGGCTCGCCGCCGGGGCACTGGCGGATGCGTACGGCGAGATGGCGCCGCGGCTGAGCGGTGGTTACCTCAGTGCGCGCGATGGCAGCGCGCTGCTGCTCTTAGTGCGGCCACAGGCGTCCGCCTTCGACATCGCCTTCAGCGAGCGGCTGATGCGACAGGTGCGCCAGGCGGAGGCGGACACCCGCGGTGGCGTGGCGAGCGATGGTGTCCGCGTGGCGTACACCGGCAGCTACGTCTATGCCCTCGAGGACGCCGCCACCCTGAAGTGGGACGTCGGCCAGTATACGCTGCTGGCGCTCGTCGGCGTGCTGGCCGTCTTCTACTTCGGCTACCGCAGCTTCCGGATTCTTCCTTTTGTGACCTATCCGCTCATCGTGACGACGCTGCTCACCTTTGCGCTGTCGCTGCTCCTGTTCGAGCAGCTCAATGCCGTGTCGATCAGCTTCGCCGCCATCCTTTATGGGTTGTCGATCGACTCCGCGATCTACTTTTACACCCGGTTGCTGCAGGAGCGGCGGGAGCGCGATCTGCGGGCCGCTGTGACGGCGACCCTCGCCGGGCTGGGACGTGCCAATCTCGCGGCCTCGGCCACGACGGCTGCGGCGTTCTTCGTGATCGGGTTCTCGTCCCTGAGTGCGGTGCGGCAGCTCGGCTTCCTGACCGCTCTCGGCATGCTGATCACCACGGCCGAGTTCTTCACCCTCTACCCCGCCCTCGGCTTCTTCTTCGCGCGCAGTGGCTCGCCGGGGGTGAGTGCGTTTGAGACGCCGCGGCTGGGGCGCGTGGCGGCAGGGAGCGCGGCGCGCGCGGCTCCGGTTGCCGTCATGGCTGCGCTCGTCGCCTGCGGCCTCCTGCTCGCGGCGCGGCACGTGGCGCTGGACGTGCGCTTGACGCATCTGCGACCTGGTGACTCCGCAGCTGTGCGGGTGCAGGAGGACATCGCGGCTCGCTTCGGCGAGCCAGGCTCGGATGGCGCCGTGCTCGTCCGACGCGGCGATCTGGAAGGCGCCCTGGTGGACGGCGAGGAGGTGGCGCGGCGTCTGGCCGTGTACGAGACCGAAGTATTGCTTCGATCGGTGCAAAGTGTCCAAGCGCTCCTACCATCAGCGCGCCTGCAACGAGCCCGTCTCGAGCTGTACAATGCACTCCCGCGCGCCGGCGCGGTTGAGATGCTGCGCGCAACGCTGGAACGGAACGGCTTTGTGGCACCGCGCTTCGCTGACTTCTTTGACGATTTCCAGCGGCGGCGCGACGCGATCGTCCGGATCGACGACCCGGCGCTGGCACCGCTGGCGTTTCTTGTCCAGCACCACGTGAGGGCGCACACCAACGAGTACACGGTTGCGACCTACCTCACGCCGGCCGCCGGTGTCAGCCTGCGGGTGATCGCCGACCGCTTGGTGCACGACCTTGGCGATCTGCGGTTCAGCATTGCGGCGCGGTCGCTGCTGGAGGAGGAGCTGAGATCCGTGTTGCACCGCGAGCTGGCGGTCTTTTTCATGTTCGGGCTGGTCGGGAATTTCATCCTCCTGCTCATCAGCTTCGGTGCCGTCGGCACGGCGGTCGCCATCTTGGCGCCGGTCGTCCTGGTGGTGATCGCGCTGTTCGCCAGCATGTGGGTGGTGGGACTCACGCTCGATCCGGTCAATTTAATCGTCACGCCGCTGCTCTTTGGGCTGGGCGTCGACTACGGTGTCTACATCGTCGCGCGTGCCCGCGAATGCGGCGCTGTGCCCGACGCGCTCCGCTATGGGGGTCGGGCGGTGGTGGTGACGGCGCTGACGACCGTCGCCGGGTTTGGGTTCCTCGGGCTGTCACGCTTTCCGGCGCTGGCGACAATGGGCCTGCTCGCCGGCGTCGGACTCTTCCTCTGCCTGTTGTTGTCGATTATTCTGCTGCCGGCGTTGCTGACGTTGCTGTCGGCGGAGTGGGCGGATCCAGACGATTACTCGTCGCGGCAGCGCGCTGAGTAGTGGAATACGAAATGGACACTGCGAATCTGGCGATCGCGAGCCGTGGTTGCGATACACGCGATCAAAGCATCCGCGATGCGATAACGCGGGCGCGGCGCAGCCCCTTCTACGCGCGGCATCTCGCCGGATACGAGTGTCAGAGCCGGGCGGATCTGCTGCGACTGCCACTGACCTTCAAGAGCCATCTGCGCGACGCCAGCCCGTTTGGCATGCTTGCGGTGCCCGCGGCGAAGGCCTGGCACTACCATGAGTCCAGCGGCACTAGCGGGGAGCCGATCTCTACCTGGTGCGGCCTGGAGGAGCTGCAAGCCATGGCGGTACGCGTGCAGCGGATGGTGCCCGAGCTTGCCTCCGACACGATCTTGTTGAATCGGTTTCCGCTGTTCGCCCCGGTGTCGTTTGTGTTCGAGGAGGCGCTGCGCCGCGCCGGTGCCTGCCACATCCCGGCGGGTAACGTCAGCTGGGACGTGCCGTTCACCCGCGCTCTGGACTTCATCCGGCGCTTGCGAGTGACGGCATTGAGCAGCCTGCCGTTGGAGCCGATCCTGCTGCGCGAGCTGGCCCGGGAGCAGGGGCTCGACATGCGCCGCGACCTCAACTCGGTACGCGTGATCTTCGCGGGCGGGGCCGTGCTGCCGCCGGCGATGCGGCGCGTCATCGAGCAGGACTGGGACGCCCGCGTGGTGGAGATCTACGGCTCGAACGAAACGATGCTGCTCGGCGTCGGCTGCGTCGAAGGGCGCCTGCATTTGTGCTCCGACCTGCTCGAGATGGAGGTGCTCGATCCGAAGACGCATGCGCCCGTCGCGCCGGACGCACGCGGCGTGCTGACGGTGACCAGTCTGGTGCACGAGGCCATGCCGCTGGTGCGCTACTTCACCGGCGACCTCGTACGCGTCAGTCCGGCGCCGTGCACGTGCGGACACCTCGGGCCGGTTGCCGAGGTGTTCGGTCGCATGGAGGACGTGATCGAGCTGGACGGTGCGGCGGCGACCGCGTGCGATGTACTCGACGCGGCGTACGACTTTGCCGATCGCCTCGGGACGCGGATCTTCTTCATCTTGGTGCGGCGGCGTGGGCTGCATCTGCTCATCGAGGTCGCTGAGCCGCACATGGCGAGGAACGTAGACTCCGAGCGGCGCCTGGCAGAGCGCATCGGCTTGCCGGTGAGCGTGGAGTATCTGCGCCACAACGACGTCATGGACCGCACTGCGTTGTTCCGCACGCCGAAGATCTACAAGCCAGGTCAGATCAGCGACTGGCGCGGCGCGGGACGGAAAACGATCACCATCATGGAAGCTCTCCTGGAATGGCCGCGCTTTGACCTGCGCACGCTGGCGCACATCGCCCTGCGCCAGGTCCGCAATGCGCGGCGTCGCCGCCGGCTCCTGCGTGAGGACCGCGACTAGCGCGAGTTGCAGCGCCTGACGCTGAACGAAGCGAGCGATTGCGCGCGACGGCCCGCAGCATGCCGCTCGGCACCGCCAACAGCGTGGCCCGCTCCCCGGCTTGCTCGCGGTAGTAGTTCCGGTCGCCCGGAGTAACGGCCCCTCTCTTGGGCCGTGTATCGAGGGGCGGGTCGCGCGAAGCCCCCTTGAACCGCAGGACCCTTGGACCCTATGATTCACGGCCGCACTCATGGAAGGTCTCCAGCGTCGCCAGGCCGTGATCACCGGCTGCGGGGCTGTCTCGCCGCTCGGCTGTGGTGTGCCCGCGTTCTGGCGCGGCTTGCTCACAGGGCGCAGCGCCTTGGGGCCGATCCGTGGCTTCGACACGACGGGATACACGCGCGTCGTTGCAGGTGAGGTGCAGGACTTCGTGCCGGAGCGCGACCTTTCGCCGGATGAAGCGCGTCGCCTCGAACGGATCAGCCAGTACGCTCTGGTCGCGGCCCGTGAAGCGTTGCGTGATGCCGAGCTCGACTTGCACCGCTGTGACCGGACGCGGGTCGGCGTAATCCTGGCGACCAGTTTGGGCGGTATGTTGATCGGCGAAGACTACCAGCGCGCCAAGCACGACGGCCGGCCGTTCGCCGCTCGTCAGTTGCTGCACTTCCCGTACTACGCGACGGCGACCCGCTTGGCGCGCGAGCTTGACGTCTGCGGTCCGGTCGTCAGCCCATCGATCGCCTGCGCGTCGGGGACGCATGCGGTCGGTCTGGCGCAGGAGCTGATCCGGTGCGGGCAGGCGGACGTGTTCGTCGTTGGCGGTGCCGAGACGTTGTGTCCGTTCGTGGTGAGCGGCTTCAACTGCTTGCGGGCGACGACGGCTGACGTGCCGCGTCCCTTCGACATCCGGCGCGATGGGCTATCACTCGGCGAGGGTGCTGCCATTCTCATTGTGGAGGATGCGGCGCGCGCCGTGGCGCGCGGCACACGCGACGATGTGGAGGTTGCGGGGACGGGCCTGGCGGGTGACGCGGTGCACATGACGGCGCCGGCGCGTGACGGCGCGGGTGCGGCTCGGGCGATGCGTGCGGCACTCGCGGACGCCGCCTGCGCGCCGCACGCCATCGACTTCATCAGCGCGCACGGTACGGGCACCGTCTACAACGACGCGATGGAAGTCGCCGCGATCCATGCGGTGTTCGGCGAGGCCGCCGCGCGTATTCCCATCAATTCGATCAAAGGCGCCATCGGCCACACGCTCGGAGCGGCCGGGAGCTTTGAAGCGATCATGTGTGTGCAAATCTTGCGCGACGGGGTCATCCCGCCGACAGCGAACTGCGAGCAGCTCGACCCGACATGCCCGCTGGATGTCGTGCGCGGGGCGGCCCGCCGGCAGCAGGTGAGCGTCGCACTATCGACGTCGTCCGCATTTGCCGGCAACAATGCGGCGATCGTCCTGAAGCGTGCCTGACTGGACGATGGAGCCAGTTGTCATCACCGGCTTCGGGGTGATCTCGCCGCTCGGCCACTCGGTCGAGGAGCTGACAGCGCGGGTGGCTGCCGGTGAGCGTGCGCCGGTTGACGACGCGTCCGGCGCCTGTGTCGCGGCGGTCCCGATGGCGGCAGTGCCCGCCGACAAGCAGGCGCGCCTCGGTCGGCTCGATCGACTGTGTCGCTTCTTTCTCGCGGCTGCATACCTCGCAGTCGAGGCTGCCGATCTTGCCATCGCTCCGGAAGAAGCGGAGCGCATCGGGCTGTCCTTCGGCACCGGCTTGGGCTGCCTACTTACCAACGAGGAGTACAACCGCAAAGTGGTAGCGCAGGGACCGGCCGCGGCGAGTCCACGCCTGTTTACCTACACGGTGTCGAGCGCCGCCGCGGGCGAGGTGTCGATCGCGCTCGGTATCAAGGGTCCGAACGTCACCGCGCACATGGGATTTGCGGCGGGCTTGGGTGCCGTAGGCTATGGTTTCGATCTGATCCAGATGGGCAAGGCCGACGTGGTGTTGGCCGGCGGCGCGGACGTGATCGGGCCGGCCCTTGCCGAGGGCTTGCGGGACATGGGCCTGCTGAAGACGCTCGATGCAGCGCGGCCGTTTCGCGACGCGCAACCCGGCGTGTACCCCGCGGAGGGTGCCGTGGTTGCGGTGCTCGAGCGGCGCGCGCGCGCCCAGCGGCGCGGCGCGCGCCTGTGGGCGCGTATCGACGGCTACGCTGCGGGCTTCGAGCCCTCGCTGACGCGCCGAACGCGCGCGCACACCGGTGTCGCTGCGACACTGCAACGCGCGTTGACGCTCAGCCGGCATGCTCCCGGCGAGATCGACCTCGTGGTGAGTAGCGCGCACGGTACGCCGGTCGACGACGTCGAGCGCGCCGCAGTGGCGGAGGTGCTCGGTGCGCACGCCACGACGCTGATGCTGGCTCCGAAGGCCGCGTTGGGTGAGAGCTTTGGTGCGAGCGGGACGCTGGGGCTGGTGCTGGCGGCGGGCGTGGTGACCCAACCCCAAACGTGGGCAGATGGTGTCGCTTTCACGGTGGACGGGCAGAGCGTAGACGGGGCAGAAGCGGGTCGCCGGCTGCGATCGACGTCGGTGGTGGCGATCGACTCCCTGTGCTATTCGGGCAACATCGTGAGTCTCGTGCTCGCCCGCGACGAGTGAGCTGCTGGGAGAGTTTGTGCGTGTTTTGTTGATCTCCGCCAACACCGAGAAGCTGCCGGACCCGGTGTTCCCCATCGGTGCGGCCTACATGGCCGCGGTGGCCGTGGAGCACGGGCATACGGTGGACACGCTGGACCTGTGCTTCCTCGATGCGCCGCGTCCGGCACTCGACGAGAAGGTGAGCGCCGCAAACCCCGATGTCGTCGGCATCTCACTCCGCAATCTCGACTCGTCGTCGTTTCCGCAGAACACGTCGTACATCGATGACTACGAGCGGCTGGTCGACGCGCTGCGCGAGCTGACCGACGCGCCCATCGTCTTAGGCGGAGCCGGTTTCACGGTGATGCCGACGACGATCATGGAGCATCTCGGCGCGGACATCGGGGTGATTGGGGAAGGGGAGTTGGCGTTCCCCTGGATTCTGCAACGGCTGGCTGCGGGGCAACCCCTGGCTTCGACGCCGGAGTTTTTCTGTCAACCGGTCAACGGCGGCGTGTGCGTGAATCCGGTGACCCGCATCAAGCATCTCGACATCACCGGCGTGCCGATGCGGCAGCGCTTCGACATGGACCTATACTACCAGCGGGGCGGCGCGCTGAACATCCAAACGAAGCGCGGCTGCTATTTCGAGTGTGTCTTCTGCAGCTACCCGTTGATCGAGGGCTCGAAGGTTCGCATGCGCTCGGCCGGCGCGGTTGTCGACGAGATGCAGAGCATGCGTGAGGAGTTCCAGATCCGCCACTGGTTCTTCGTCGACAACATCTTCAACATGCCCATCCGGCACGCCAAGGACATCTGCGAGGAGATCGCCCGCCGCAACCTCGACGTCGAGTGGTCCGGGTATCTGAATCCGAAGTTCATCGACGACGAGCTGTGTGGGCTCATGGCCGCCTCCGGCTGCAAGGCGATCGAGTTCGGGACGGACTCCGGTGCGCCGGCGATGATCGAGAACTTGAAGAAGGAGTTCAGCGTCGACGACGTGCGCGACGCGTCGGCGCTCTGCCACCGGCACAAGCTGAAGTTCTGTCACAGCCTCATCTTCGGCGGGCCGGGGGAGACGGCGCAGACGGTGACCGAGACCATCGAGCTGATGGACGAGCTGAAGCCGACCGCGGTGATCGCCATGACCGGCATCCGCATTCTGCCCGGAACCGGCATGGTCGACATCGCCCTGCGGGACGGTCAGGTCGATGCAGACGACAACCTACTGTATCCGAAGTTCTACATCTCGCCGAACCTGGGTGATGAGCTGATCGACCGCATCGAGTCGTACGCACGCCTCCACTCGAACTGGATCGTGCCGGGCAAAGGCATCAAGACGAACGTTCAGGTGTTGCAGAAGCTGCGCGCGCGGAAGATCAAGGGCCAGCTGTGGCGGCTGCTGCGGTGACTGCCGATCCGTTGCGGGTGGACGGGAAACGCGCGTTGGTGACTGGCGCGTCGCGCGGTATCGGGCGGGCCGCTGCCGAGGCACTGGCTGCCGCCGGCGCGCGGGTCGCGATCAACTACAACCACTCTGCGGCGGAGGCGGAGGAGGCTGCGGCGGCGGCGCGCGCATGGGGGGGCGAGGTCGAAGTTCTGCAAGCCGACATGGCCGATGTTGCGGCGATCACGATCCTGTTCGAGACGCTGCGCTCACGTTGGGGTGGGATCGACATCGTCGTGAACAATGCAGCCATCGTGCGCGACGCCTATGTGATGCTCATGCCCATCGAAGCGTGGGACGATGTCATGGCTGTGAACCTCCGCGCCGCGTTCTTGTGCGCGCGCCAAGCGCTGCGGCCGATGATCCGGCAGCGGTGGGGGCGGATCATCAACGTCATCTCGCCGGCCGCGCTGCTCGGCAAGGACGGCGCCGCCAACTACGCGGCGTCCAAAGGCGGGCTGCTGAGCTTCACCAAATCACTCGCCCGCGAGGTGGGTCGCTACGGCATCACGGTCAACGCAGTCTGCCCGGGATTGATCGAGACCCGCATGATCGCGAAGCTGCCTGCCGATGAACGCGCTCGCTTTGAGGGGCAGATTGCGCTGGGCCGCTTCGGAGCGGCGGCAGACGTTGCACACGCCATCCGCTTCCTGGCCAGTCCCGCGGCGGGTTACATCACCGGCGCCACGCTGGCCGTGGATGGCGGGTTGGTGATGGGATGAAGCGGATCGCGATCACTGGAATGGGCAGCATCAACGCGTTGGGCGTTGGTGTCGAGCGCTTTGCGGAGGGATTGCGCGCCGGACGCTGCGGGATCGGTCCGCTGTCGTTGTTCCCCGTCACCGGCTTCCGTTCGACCTGCGCCGCGGAGGTACACGCGCTCGTAGCCCCGGGCTGGCTGCCGCCGCGCCTCGCGCGTCGTGCCTCGCGCTCGGCGCTGCTCGCCTTGATTGCCGCCGGTGAGGCGTGGCGCATGGCTGGCCTCGGCGCGGAGGCCGGGGCTGGTGTGGGCGTGGTGCTAGGATCGACGACCGGCGGCATGGCCACCGGAGAAGAGGCGTATCGCAGATTCTTACAAGGGGAAGGATCGCAGCTGAGGTTGTCGGGATGGTTGGAGACACCGGTGTCGGTTCCCGTCGACGACGTTGCGAACGCGTTCGCCTGCACGGGCCCTCGACTGACGGTGTCGACAGCGTGCTCGTCCGGAGCCAACGCACTGGGCATTGCCTCGGACTGGATCCGCAGCGGGCGCGCAACGGTAGTGCTGTGCGGCGGTACCGACTCGCTCTGCCGGATGACGTACTCGGGGTTCAACGCGCTGCAGGCGCTCGATCGGGGACCGTGCCGCCCCTTCGACAAGCGCCGCGCTGGTCTGACCCTGGGCGAGGGTGCCGCGGCGTTCGTCTTCGAGGACTGGGAACGCGCCCAGGCACGCGGCGCGCGCATCGTGGGCGAGTTCGTGGGCTACGGTGTGAGTGCGGATGCGCATCACCTCACCCAACCACGCCCTGACGGCGCCGGCGCGGTGCTCGCCATCCGGCGGGCGCTCGCAGAAAGCGCCATGGACGTCGAGGCGATCGACTACATCAACGCCCATGGGACGGGGACGCCGCTCAACGATGTCGTCGAGACGCGCGCGATCAAGGCCGTCTTTGGGACGCGTGCCCATCGCATTCCCGTGAGCTCAACCAAGTCCATGGTCGGCCACTGCTTGGGCGCGGCCGGCGCGATCGAAGCGCTCGTCTGTGTGCTCGCGATCCGCGACGGCGTGGTGCCGCCGACGGCAACCCTCGACGAGCCGGATCCGGAGTGCGACCTGGACTACGTGCCCAAGGCGAGTCGGCCGGCGGTCGTGCACACCGCCGTCTCCAACTCCTACGGGTTCGGCGGCAACAACACGAGTGTGATCATTCGCGCTGGGGAGCGATGATTGACTCCGTCGCCGTGACCGGCGTTGGCATCGTGAGCCCGATCGGCTTCGGGCGGCAACAGTTCTGGTCTGCGTTGTGCGAAGGGCGCTCCGGGATCGCGCCGCTCGAACGGTTTCCAGTGCCCGACGGTGCACCGCGTCTGGCGGCGGAGGTGCGCGCCTTCGCCGCCCGCGAGTTCATCACGTCGGCGCATCTGCGACGCATGGACAACTTTTCGCGCATGGTGGTGGCTGCCGGGCGGATGGCACTGGACGACGCTCACGTCGTGGTGAGCCGCACGACGCCGGAAGCAGTGGGCGTGGTTGTCGGCTCGGCGTTGGGCGACATCTCCGAGTCGGCTTTGTATCTCGACCGCGTTTTCAGCAAGGGCCCGGCGGCCGCCAGTCCAATGATGTTTCCGAACCTGGTACTCAATGCCGCTGCCGGTTACCTGGCGATGGAGCTGGGCGTCACGGGTGCCAATTTCACGGTCGCGCAGGGAGAGACGTCGGGCGAACAGGCCATCATCCTCGGCAGCGAACTGGTCCGAGCCGGGCGCGCCGATCTCGTGCTGGCGGGCGGCGGCGATGAGTTGTCCGGGGTCGTCTACGAGGTCCATCGGCGCGCCCGCGCGCTGTCGTCGCAACGGGGCGGACCGGAGTGGTCGAGCCCGTATGATGCCGCCCGCAACGGTGTCGTCCTCGGCGAGGGAGCGGCCATGCTGGTGATCGAGCCGACGGCGCGGGCACGGGCGCGCGGCGCCACGATCCTCGCCGACATCGAGGACTCTGCGTCGTTCAGCGTGCCGGCTGCGGCGTACGACTGGCCGCGACGTGCAGCGATCCCGCAGACGCCGGCGCTGCGGTGGGCAGCGGATGGCGTCGACCTGGTCTGCGGGTCGGCGAATTCCTCGCGGGGTCTCGACGCCTACGAGATCGCGCTCGTCGCGCAGCTGCTGGGCGCGCGCGCCGACCGGGCCGCCCTGACTTCGATCAAGGGCGCCGTCGGGGAGTTCGCTGCCGCTGGCGCGCTCAGCGCCGCTACCGCTTGCCTCGCGTTGCGTGAGCAGACGGTGCCGCCGCTGTGCCAGCTGCGCGTGCCGGCGCCGGGTGCACGCCTGCGGTTCGCCGCGCCGCGTGCGCAGGCGCGCCCGCTCGAGCGCGCACTGCAGTGTGGCATCAGCAGGGGCGGAGCGCTGGCGATGATCGGCTTCCGCCGGGCGCAATGAGCGTCGATGGGTGACGCTTCACGGGGTCGGTGTATCGGACGCCGATGCCGGCGCGGCGAGTGGCGGCCGGAAGTTGACGATGGTGCCACGCCCGGGGCTGTGCTCGTTGAGAATGTCCTCGAACGGCCGCTGGTCGATGACCTCGAACTGACTGGTCTCCAGGGGAAAGCGGGCGCCCGACTCCGTGTAGGGTACCACTGCCGCCGAGCCGGCGGACAGTACGCCGACAATGGGGACGAGCTGGCGCTGAATCGCTGCACTCTCGCGTGTGGTGATGACGATCTTGCACGTTGGCAGGCCGAGCGAGAGCAACGACACGAGACGGACGAAGCTGCCGTCGCTGATGCCGCGCTGGCTACGGCCGCCGGCAATCTGGCGCAGGCGCGGCACCGACAGGTAGACCTCCATACCGCATGCCAGCAGATGCTGCGCGTGCAGCCCGAGTACGGTCAGCTCGTACGCCAGGTCTGGGTTGAGCCCGACGAGGATGCCTGGGTTCGCCACCCGCATGCCGGCCCGGAAGGCGCGGTCGAAATTGGTGAGTCGCCGCTCGAAGTCGGCGCGTGGGTTGTCGGGATCGGTCCCCATGAACTTGGCATAGGCGTCGTGGGAGTACGTCTCTTGAAACGTGCACATCGTGAGCTTGGGCTTGAGGCTGCCGTCGGCGTCGCGCTCGATGCCGGCCAAGAGCGCGTCGAACTCGGGTGGGTCGATCGAGCCCACGTTGATGAGGACGTGTCCGAACTGCAGCTCTTGGGTCACGCGCAGCGCCTGGTTGACGTACGCCAAGGCCCACGGCCGATTGGCAGCGCGATACTCGCCCGTCAGCAGCGCCACGGCGTGCATGCCGCGCCGGCTGAGCAGGTGCAGTTGCTCGCGGACTTCAGCCAGGTCGGCGGTCTCACGGCGCAGCGCCTGGTTGTCGCGCCGCATCCCGCACATGCGACATTCGGCGTCGCAGGTGTTGGTCATGTAGAGCGGCGAGAACGTCTCCAACGGCGCCTGCCGTCCCACCCGCGCCTGCCGAGCGAGCCCGTGCATGGCGTCGGCATCGAGGGCGGGTGAGCACCACAGCACGGCCATCTCTTCGGGTGTCAGGCCATGGCCGGTCTTCGCTCGATCGACGAGCGGCTCGAGACCACCACTCATGGCGCGCTCCTGCGCCCGGCGCAGCAGTGCCTCGATCCCTTCGGGCTGCAACTGAAACTCGTGCATCGGCTCCATTCTCCGCTACAGTCTATAGTGCACGTTACCAACGAGGGTCAACACGAGGCCACGGGACCGGAGGTGCTTGCAGCCGGCAGCGGGATCGTGCAGAGAGTGGGTCCGTCGATGGCACGGGTGTCGTTTCGGGTGTTGCTTATGGCGCTCTTGCTTTCCGCGGGGGCTCTCCCGAACCCGTGGGGGCAAGCGCGTAAGAACGTAGTGGACCCGATGCACGTGCCGGCAGATCAGCAGGTGCGCCTGGTCGAAGGCGAGAACCCCGAATGACGCCGGTCCACGCGTTGAGCGTCGACGTCGAGGACTGGTACCACGACGCAGCGGTGCGTGTGGTCGGGCCGGTGGAAAGCCGCGTCGAGTCCAACACGCTCCGGTTGCTCGACATCCTGCAGGCACATGGAGTGCGTGCAACGTTCTTCTTGCTCGGCGAGGTGGCGGAGCGGTTCCCGTTGCTGGCTCGACGCGTTGCGGACGCAGGGAATGAGATCGGCAGCCACGGCTACCGGCATCGCGCCGTCATGCAGATGACGCGGCGCGAGTTCCGCGACGACGTGGAACGTTCGCTGCGCGTGATCGAAGACGCGACCGGCAGGCCGGTGCACGCCTACCGCGCGCCGTACTTTTCGATCAAAGCCGATGTGCGCTGGCCCATCGAGGTGCTCGCCGACCTCGGTGTGCGTTACGACGCCAGCATTCTGGCGACTGACCGGCCGCCTGGGCTGGAGCTGGTCTGTCCGCGCCAACCGTTTCGCCACGCCAACGGCTTGTGGGAGGTACCGGTAGCCGTACTGCAGCTGTTGCACTTCTGGTATTTGCCGCTTGCGAGTGGCGCCGGGCTGCGGCTGTTGCCGCGCCGGATGCTCGAGCGCTGCGTGCAGCGTTTCGAGCGCGAGGTCGGAGCCGGCGTGTTCTACCTGCACCCGTGGGAGCTGGACCCTGCCGCACCGGCGGCGTCTCAAGTCAGCCGCTGGTTGCTGCGCGCCGGCCGCGCCCGGCTCGCGGAACGGCTCGGCGACCTGCTGCGCGCCCGCGCCTTTGCACCGATCGCCGAGGTCTTTGAAGAAGTGGCCAGCTGACTCTGATTCGTCAAATGATGGCCGAATGAAGCCCTCACTCAATACGTCACTGACAGGACTGTTCGGCGCCGCTGGTGTGGCGGTGCTTGCCATTCTGTGTTGGCGGTTCGGGTTCGCCGATCTCGCCGCGACCTTCAGCCGCGTGACGCCGGCATACCTCCTCGGCTACCTGGCCTTCGGATGCGCGGCACTCATGGGCTACAGTCTGCGCTGGTGTTTGGTGGCGCGCACGCTCGGTGGCAGTCCCCCGTTTGCACGACTGGCGGCGGCCCGCCTCGCCGGGGATGCGGTGGGAGGGCTGCTGCCGACCGGTCGGATTTCCGGCGATCCGGTGCGCATTGCGCTCGTGTACGGCGATGGTCTCGGCGGT
Organism: uncultured Binatia bacterium (SeqCode); assembly: GCA_964498075.1. Taxonomy (GTDB): domain Bacteria; phylum Desulfobacterota; class Binatia; order HRBIN30; family HRBIN30; genus CAZCGA01. Next base: position 21,581 of record CAZCGA010000079.1, read on the forward strand.
GCGCAGGCGACGGCGGGCGTCGCGATCGACCGGCTCATCGAGATGATGGGCAACACCATGTGCGCGGTGACCTACGTCGCGCTCTTCTCCTTTGCGCATGCGTCTGGTGGGTCGCCGCGGGTCGCGGTGAGTCTTCTGGTGACCCTGTGTATCTTGCTGCTGGCGTTGGCGGTTCCCCTCGGGATGCTGCGGCGTGGCATGCGGCCGCTGCAGCCCTTGTACCGGCTTGCGGTACGCTCCGACCCTGCGACGCTCCCTGCGTGGGCGGGCGCGCTGCAGCGCACGGAAAGCTACCTGATGGAGTTCTTTCGTGATCATGCGTGGGCCAGCGTGTCGGCGCTTCTGGGCTCGCTGATCATCGAGGTTCTCGTCGTCATCGAGTACCACTGCCTTTTTGTTGCGTTCGGGATTGCGCTCGATCTGCCGACGCTGCTGATGACGCTGGTCGCCAGCGGGATGGCGCGGGTCGTACCTGCACCCGCGGGCGTGGGCGCACTCGAGGCCGGTGAGGTCGCGGTGCTCGCCGCAGCCAGTGGGCGGCCGGAGATCGGGTTCGTCGTCGGCATCGTGATGCGGTTGCACGAGACGCTGTGGGCCGCTGCGGGCTTCGCTGTCCTGGTGTCGCAGGGCTTCTCGCTGGCGCGGCTGCGGTTGATGGCGGCTGAGGCCAAGTTGACGGCATGACTGTCGGCCTCGCCCTGGCGTTTCTGTTCGCGCTCGGTTGGGTGCCGCTCTATCTGTGGCGGGTCGAGACGGTCAGCGACGCGCTCCCAGCGTACGCCGCCAGCGAGCGACTCTGGGTGCGAGCCACCCACGTCGTGCTCACGGTGCATTCCACCGCCGCCTGCATCGCGGTGAGCCTGGCAACCGACGTTCCCGTGTGGTCGGCGGGGGTCAGCGTGGGTCTGTTCGTCGCGGCACTCGGCTTCTGGCTGTGGGGGCGGACGAGCATCGCTCCGCTGCGCGAGCGGCGGGCGCCGGATCAGCCACCGCTGCAGCTGCGGCGCGACGGCGCGTTCGGCGTCGTGCGGCACCCGCTTTACTTGAGCTACCTGATCGCCGCGGGCGCGCCGCTCATCGTCGCGTGGTGGGCTGCCCTCGGCGTGAGCTTCGCGCTCTGCTGCCTGACGCTCGCGGTCCGCGTGGCACAAGAGGAGCGCCGCCTGCACGCCCAGGTCGGCCCCGCATACGCCGCCTACTGCCGCGAAGTGAAGCGCTTGATTCCGTTGTTGTGGTGATTCAGCGCCCAGAGGCTGATTGCAGGCGCAGCCAACCGGAGATCTGGATGGCTAGCGCGCGACGCCGCTTTCGCTCGGGTCGTAGTCCACTCGGATCACTTCCGGCGCGCCCCCACCGAAGGCGTTACCGTCGGCAAACACCACCCGTCCCTTTGCCTTGTAGTACCACGACGTGCGTCGCGCGTCGTTGCCGAAGTAGAACGGGATAAAGACCTTACCGGTGGAGTAGCTGTTCTCGTCATCAGGCGTCCCGAGGAGTTCCTTGACCGGCTTCTTCCCCATACCAAGTTGCACCTTGGCCAAGGGGCTACCCGCCGGCGCAGGCACGCCCTTCGGGCTTGCAGCGGCCGCGGTGCCCGCCGTGCTTGTGGACGACGTCTGCGTGGAGCACGCCCCCAACATGATCGTCAGTCCTGCAACCGCCAGCCCTGTGCCGAATCGTCTCATCAGTGGTCCCCCTGCACGCCCGCGAGTCGGCCCGCGTCGCGGGCTGCTTAGCGAACGGTGCGGGCGGCGTCAAGCACGCGATAGCACCTTGCCCCGGTCCGCCGCTCTGATATAGCGTCCGGCTATGGCGGCTCCGACAGGGCGAGTGGTGGATGTGCCGAAGACGCTGGTGCTCTGCGAGCCGCCATTCCTTTTCTGGGACCGCCGGATGGACCGACTGCGGCAGGGCGAGGAGACGATTCCCGGTCTGGGCATGCTGGTGCTCGCCGCGGTTGCCCAACAGCGCGGTTACCGGGTCCACCTGATTGACGCGAAGCAACAAGGAAGCTCGTGCGACGACGTCAGTGGCCAGATCGCCGCGCTGCGGCCGGACTACGTCGGGCTCTCCGCGACGACGATCTCGGTGACGAACGGTGCCCGCATCGCGGCGCGCGTGAAGGCGCTGCTGCCGGACGTCGTCACGATCCTCGGCGGGGCGCACGTGAGCGCCATCCCCGAACGGACACTGGAAGCGTTCCCGGGCATCGACTTCGGGGTAGTGGGGGAGGGCGAGGTGTCGCTCTTCGCGCTACTGGAGCGGCTCGAGCAGGGGCGTCCGGTCGATGACGTGCCGGGCCTGGCCTACCGATGCAACGGGACGGTGCGCGCGAACCCACGGGCGCCGTACATCGACGACCTCGATGAGCTGCCGATGCCGGCGTGGGATCTGCTGCCCGACTTTCCGCACCGCTTTCAGCCGTCGCTGTTCAGCTACCCGCGTACGCCGGTGGCGACGCTGATCACGTCGCGCGGCTGTCCGTTCTCCTGTTCCTTCTGCGACCGCTCCACGTCGGGCCGCAAGGGTCGCATGCACGGCGTCGACTACGTGGTGCGCATGTGCCGCCACCTCAGCGAGCTGGGGGTGCGCCACATCATCTTCGTCGATGATCTCTTCACCGTACGCAAGCAGCGCGTCGTAGAGATGTGCCAGGCGTTTCTCGACAGCGGCTTCACCTTCACCTGGAGCTGCAACAGCCATCCGAACCTGCTCGACGCGGGCACGATGCAGCTCATGAAGCGGGCGGGGTGTTGGCAGATCGCGTACGGAATCGAGTCGGGCTCGCAGCGCATCCTCGACGTGGTCAAGCGCGAGGTTCGCATTCCGCGGATGCGTGAGACCCTGCGCATGACGCGCGCCGCCGGCATCCGCGCCAAGGGCTACGTCATGATCGGGCATCCGACGGAAGGCCTGGACAGCCTCGCGGAGACCGCCGAGTTTCTCCGCCACGTCGAGCTCGAGCTCTGCCAGATCACGAAGTTTACGCCGTATCCCGGTACGCCGTCGTATCCGACGATCCGCCAGCACGGCGTCTTCGACGAAGACTGGGAGCGGATGAACGCGATGAACTTCATCTTCCTCCCGAACGGCTTGAGCGAGGAGACCCTCGAGACCTACTTCGATCATCTCTATCGGATCTTCTACAGCCGGCCTGATGTCTTGTGGGGGCTGGCGAGGCTGCTCGTGCAAGAGCCCAAGTACCTGAAACGGCTCGGCGCCGCGGCGCTGGTCTACTTTCGCGGCAAGTTCGCGGCCGGGCGTTACCTCATTGGGCGCTTGCCGCGACGCTATCGCGTCGCCTTCAACTCGGGGACCGGCGGGTGAGCGTGCTCCGGCGCGTCGCCGTCGGCACGCTGCTCCTCTGTCTGCTCGCCACAGCTCCGCGGATCGCCGTGGCCGAGGACGAGCGCAGTACGTTCGGCGCCATGTGGCTGTCGATCGCGCATCCTGGGCTCGGCGAGTGGTACCTGAAGGGCTGGGGACGGTTCGAGGAGTGCCCGCAGCGAAAGTTCTGGCTGGGTTTCATCCCGCTCTACGGATGGCCGGGCTACCTGCAGGTCAAGTCGGCCATCGACGCCGCACACGGCGAGACCAACGACAAGCTCACGTTCGATTGATCGGAGCCTCGACTGCGGCGCTTCATTGTGCCCCGAACCCGTTGTTGGTAGGAATGACGGCCGATTCGCGGGCTGCAGACGGCCGGTCAAGTTGCCGGTCGTCGAACGTTGAGAGAGGAGAGTGCAGATGAAGCGCTTCGCGGTTGTCGTTGTGGTCGGAGTTCTCGCTGCCTGCAAGCCGGCCCTGACGCCGGAAACGCTGCAGCAGTATCAGAGTCGTACCCTCTATACGTGCTGCAACTTCTACCACGAGAGTGACGCGATCAACGATGCCAACTACCACGTGGGGACCATCGTTCCACTCGGTTCGCCGGTGCAGGTCCAAGCCGCAGGGCGAAACTCCATCACCTTCACGGCGGCCGGGACGAAGCTCACTCTCAGTCATGACTACGGCAAGGATCAGGAGCCATTCCAGCAGTACGTCGATAAGGTCCTCGTGCCAGGCGATCCACGCTCGAAGCTTGCGAGCTTCCCGCGCAGCGCGCAGGACGCCATCCGCGATGGGCGCGTGGAAAAAGGTATGACACGCGAGCAAGTGATCCTCTCGCTGGGATACCCCGCGACCCACCGCACGCCGTCCACCGCAGCGCCCGAGTGGACATACTGGTACAACCGCTGGGTCACCTACAAAGTCGCCTTCGACGATACCGGCAAGGTCGCGAACGTCATCGGTCGCCCCGCACCGACGGAGGATCGGCCGATCACACCAAATGCGCCACCGCCGCGACCCACTTCGAAGCCCAAGAAGCGCAAGTGACGGACGCAGCCGCGCGCCGCGTTCCAGTGTTGCGGTAGCGGGGCTGCAATTGCCCTCTATGCCACGAGCTGTTAGCTGAAGCGTGATGGGTGCTGTCTCGCCGACACCGCCGCGGCTGCTCCAGAGGCTGCGATACGACGGCCTGTGGTGGCGCAAGTTCGCCTACCTGGGTTGCGTCTACGGTCCCGAGTGGTGGAAACGCTACTCACCGCCGGTGTTTGCTGCGATCATCTTCCTCCTGACGGGACGCAATCGACGCGGTGCGGTTGCCAACATGCAGCGGATTCTCGGCCACCCCGGTCGGGCGCGTGCAGAGCTCGCCGCGCTGCGCATGTTCGCGCAGTTCGCCCATTGCATGACTGAGACGATGGAGTATTACGGCCCGCGCCCCAAGCCGGTTCAGCTCGACGCGCCGGAGCGCGATGACATTGCCCAAGCGTTGAGTGAAGGACGCGGGGCGGTGGTGGTCACGGGCCATTTCGGCAACTGGGACATCGCTGCGAAGGGGCTGCGCGAATACGGACGCCCCATCAACGTCGTGATGGCGCGTGAGGTCAATGCGACTACGCACGAGTACGTGCTCGCGGCACGCGAGCGGGCCGGGGTTCACGTCCTCTATTCCGACAGCTCGGTGTTCTCGTCGCTCAACATGATTCGGGCACTGCGCCGCAACGAAATCGTGGCGATCCAGCTCGACCGTCCGCTGGGCGCCGGCGCAGCGCGGCTCGTGCCGTTCTTCGGCGCGGCAGCGCCATTCCCCTCCGGGCCGTTCGTGCTGGCGCGGGTGTCCGGGGCGCCATTGATCGCCGTCTTCATCCCGCGACTCGGTCCGCGGCACTATGCGATTCGCGTCTGCGGCCGCTTCAATCTAGCGCGCGAATCGCGTGACGGCCGCGCGCTCGACCGTGTGATGAGTGAAGTGGCGCGCGCCTTTGAGCAAACGGTGCGTGAGTTCCCGACGCAGTGGTTCCAGTTCGTAGCCTTCTGGCCGGACGAGCCGCAGGCCGACCAGGTGGATGCACCCTCCGGCGATCGGGATGCAGAGCGGGTGCGCCGCGTCGTTGACGCCGGTGGCTGACTGCGACGTCATCGTGATCGGCGGCGGGCCTGCGGGCAGCGTCGCCGCAGGGTTCCTGGCCCAGTCGGGAGTTCGCGTACGTCTTTTCGAGAAGGAGTACTTCCCGCGCTATCACATCGGCGAGTCGTTGCTATCGGCGACGTTGCCCATTCTCGATGCGCTGGGGGTCATGCCCGAGGTCGAGCGCGCCGGGTTCGTGTGCAAGCCCGGTACTGGGATGGTTGAGCCTACCAGGAGGCCATCTTGCCGTCGGCAACAAGGCCCTCGAGCTGCCGGAAGAGGATCGGAACCCCCAGTCGCGACCCGAGGGCTTCTCGCCGTTTTTCGGGATCTCTAGAGCGCGCTATCCAGCATAGCGATGCGAGGCATCTCAGCGCGACGAACGCTTCGAGATCCGCCTCGTTCGTTACGGGCAGCGGCGCGACCTCCTCGTAGCCGGCGAGAACAGCCTCACGTAGCTCCATGGAGGCCTGGGTCTGACAGAGCAGCTCGTGCAACATGACCCCCAGGTCGAACATGTAGTGTCCCCAGCCGCAATCGTTGAAGTCGATGATCGCGATCTCTCCATTGGTGATGAGCATGTTCCCCGGGTGGGTGTCGGAGTGGATCAAGCCGTAATGACGGGAATCTCGATCGAGTTGTTCCATCACAACCCGCACTCTGGCGCTCGCATCGCGGAGCACCTCAAAGCGGCGAGCGTCCAAGTCGACCGCTGCCTGCCCCCCTCCGTCAATCCAAGTCGGCAGGGCGTACCCGCCGGTGGCCCGAGCGGCGGCTTGTACGTCGGAGACGCAATGGCTCGAGTCCGGACACGTCAGAGCCTCATGACCAGCTGGATTTCACGAACGTGGTCCCGGGGCGGTGGCAGCGTGCCGACTTCGCCGTTAGGAACGAAGCCCTTGCGAGTATAGAGAGCGATCGCGGGCGTGTTCCTCTCGCCCACGTCCAGGAGTAAGCGATTCAACCCTTGAGTCCTGGCCCAATGGACGACGGCGTCAACCAGGGCTGAGCCAATGCCTTGGCGCCGTGCTTCGGGCGCCACCCACATGGAGATCAAGTAGCCGGCGTCCCGGAAATGATCGTGGGGCGTGCCCCTCACAAGCCCCAGGTCGCAGCCGCTGGCGGTCGCAACAAACGTGGTAAGCTGCTCTAGCTGGCGGTTCCAGCTTTCGGGAGGTCGGGCTGCGGCTTCCTCCAAGGTTGTCCCGAAGGCATCCGGGGCATCTCGGAGGGCACGAAGCCGTATCGCGCGCAGTCGCTCTCCGTCACCGGCACTGAGATGCTCGATGCTCGCGGGCTGCGGTCTCGCTCCTACTCTCGCCGGCATTTCTCTTGTCGCTGGTCTTCGCACTCCTGGTCCGTACAACGCCTTGGCACTGAGCCGCCGGCGCAGCGGCGTTCGCGTCTGGCAGGCCAGCTCAAGCCGGGCGGCTCCAGCGGCTTGTTGGGCCGCAACCCACCTGCCGCCCCATCGTCCGTTCCCAGGATGATGCTCATGTCCTTACTCTCAGCGCGTCGAGCAAGAACTCGAGGCGGTCGTTGCCCCAGAAGCGCTCACCGCCGACGACGAAGAGCGGCACGCCGAAGACCCGCTCCTCGAAGCCGGCCAGGGCCCGTGCCCAGAACGCGTCGCGATAGTGCTCGTCGTCGAGCCCCTTCAAGAAGTCGGCACGCGAGAGCCCCGCATCACGGGCGCAGTTGCCGAGCACGTCGCGGTCGATGTCACGCCCCTGGAACCAGAGGGCTCGGAAGACCCCGTTTCGGTATGCGCGCTCCGTGCTCTTCTCCCGCGCGACGTAGTAGCCGATCGACGCGTCCATCGCGTCGATCGGCCCTTGGGGTGGAGCTGATGAGTTCCAGGGCAGGCCGAGCTTGCGCGCCCAGCGCGCAGCGTCCTCGTACTGATAGCTGCG
>CAZCGA010000080.1:0-28655 GCA_964498075.1 uncultured Binatia bacterium (SeqCode)
TCCCCCAAAGAAACCGAGGCGAAGATATAACGAACATGGCTTCTGGGTCAAGTGTGACGCCGCCAGCTGGTCGCACAGTGATGAGCGGCTGCAGGCCTGATGGCTTGTGGCGTATGGTGCATGGCTGATGGTCCGCAGCATATGCCGAGGCGCACCTCAGTTGTTTCGCGGTTGGCCCAACAGCGCTTCACCACGAAGGACATCGCTCGCCTGAAGACCATGAACACAACCTCCCCTTGCCCCTCCTTGGTAAGGAGGGGGATCGGAGGCGAGCGTTCGCCCCTCCTTACCCAAGGAGGGGGTCAGCGGGAGGTTGAGCTTCAAGCTGATCGTCACCGGAAGTTCCTGGCCCGGACGCCGCCCCTGAGCTATGCAGAATGAGCCCGAGGCCCGGACTTGAACGACACGGCACCGCTTCCAGCGTCCCTGAAGGCGCTCCGCCCCTACCAGCGCCAGTGCCTGGAACGCTTGCGGCAACGCTACCGCGACGGGAAGCGGCGGCTGCTCGTGTCTTTGCCCACCGGCACGGGCAAGACCGTCATCTTTGCCCAGTTCCCGCACTACTTCCGCATGAAGAAGCGGCTCCTCGTGCTGGCCCACCGCGAGGAGCTGCTGGAGCAGGCCCGGCAGAAATTCCAAGCCGCGGATGCGACCCTGCTCGTGGAGATCGAACAGGCGGGGAAACGCGCCTCGGCGGAGTGCAAGGTGGTGATCGCCTCGGTCCCCACCATCGGCCGCGCCGGCAGTAGGCGCCTCGCGGCGCTCGACCCGCAGGACTTCTATCTCATCGTCGTCGATGAGGCACACCATGCCGTTGCCAAGAGCTACCGCGCCATCTTCGAGCATTTCGAACTGTTCGCCCCAAACTCGCCCAGGATGCTCGTGGGATTCACGGCCACTCCGCGGCGCGGCGACCAGCAGCGGCGAGGTCTTCGAGGAGATCGCGTACAACCGCAGCCTCGAGGAGATGATCCGCGGGCGCTTTCTCTGCGCGATCGCGGGCTGGCGCGTCATCTCCGATGTGAATCTCGATGCCGTGCAGGTGCGCGGCGGTGACTTCGTCGAGTCGCAGCTGGCGCAGGTGGTGGACGTCGCCGAACGCAATGCGCTCCTCCTGCGCGCCTATCAAGACCTCGCGCGGCGACGCCGCTGTATCGTGTTCTGCGTCAACGTGGCCCATGCCCAGGATGTGGCCGCACTGTTTCGAAATGCCGGGATACGGGCCGCTGCGGTGTGGGGCGCCATGCCAAAGGAGGAGCGACGGACCACAACTCCTCTCGGCGCACGGACGCGCGTGAGGGGTCTGATGTTGCCGAGAGTACGGCCATGCTCGCTCGCCGTCGTCACCGCTCGATGCGCACCGCCGACTCGACCGGGTGGCCCATGAAGCGGCTGCCGACTTTGATGAAGCGGTCGGTGGCGTCGGTCACGAAGAAGCTCGTTGAGCCCTGGCCCGAGCGGCGCAGCAGGCCGTAACGGACGAGCGCTTCGCGCGCCGCCTCGGCGGTTGTTTGCGCCGAGTCGACGAGCCGCACCTTGTCGCCCATGACATCGGCGATCACGCCGGCGAGCAACGGATAGTGCGTGCAGCCGAGGACCAAGGTGTCGATGCCGCTGCGCTTCAAACTGGTCAGGTACAGCGCCGCGGTGCTGCGCGCGACGTCGTTGTCGACCCACCCCTCCTCCGCCAGCGGGACGAACAACGGGCAGGCACGGGTGTAGATCTCCAGCTCCGGATTGAGCCGCTTGAGCGCCTGCGTATACGCGCCACTGGCAATCGTCCCATCGGTGCCGATCACACCGATCTTACGGTTCCGTGTCCGCTTCACCGCCGCCCGCGCCCCCGGCTCGATCACGCCGATCACCGGCACGTCGAGCTTGTCGCTCAAGGCGTCGAGGGCGACCGCGGCCGAGGTGTTGCACGCGACCACCAGCATCTTGATGCCCTTGTCGGCGAGGAAGGCGGCGTTCTCCAGAGAGTAGCGGCGGACGGTCTCCGCGGACTTCGTGCCGTACGGGTAGCGCGCCGTGTCACCTAGATAGATGAGATGCTCGTGCGGCAACACCTCGGCCATCTGCTGCAGCACGGTGAGGCCGCCGATGCCGGAATCGAACACGCCGATTGCGGCCGTGCTCGGCGCACCGTTGTGTCGGCGCTGGCTGCCCGGACGGTGGCCGTTCCGACCCGTCTGCTTCATGGCTGTCCCGCCACCAGGCGGTGCGCGACTTGGCGATCCAGTGGCGCCTCACCGAAAGTTTTCTCCCACACGCCGGGCGGCTCCATGCAGATGTACAGGGGCATACGACTATCGACTTGACGCAGCCATCCTAGCAGCCGCCGATACATTTTCACGCGCAGCCCGCGCCACACGCGTTCCTTGCCGTCGGCGCACGGCACCAGCTCGCCACTGAGCACCTGGCCGCGCCGGTCGCGCGCCTTGATGGCAGCCTTCAGGCGCGGCGTCATGCGCAGCGTTCCAAGACTCACCCAGGCGACGCGGCGTGTATCGAGGTCGCGGAAGATCTCCTCGATGGCGCCGTGATAGCCCTCCTCCCAACCGTCGTGGGCAATCAATGGATCGAAGTGCAGCCCGACCTTGTATCCGCAGGCCTGTACGCGGCGGGCGGCGACGATGCGCTCGGCCAGCGTGGCGGTACCGTGTTCCTCGTGTGTCGTGATGCCCGGAGCGTTCACCGACCACGACACGACGACCCGGCCTTTGGGATCGAGACGCAGCAGGTTCTCGATGCAGTCGCTCTTCGTCTTCAGCTCGAGGAGCACGTTGGCGTGCTGCGCGAAGAACGACACCAGCTCACACGACAGGTCGGTGAGCGGATCGAGCGCCAGGCTGTCGGCCAGCTCCCCGGTACCGATGCGGAACGTGCGTTCCGGATGCGCACGCAGCACCGCGCCGATCTCGGCCAGGCCGCCGGCCACGTTGGTGAAGGCTTTGATGGCGGGATTGTTCTCCAGGTAGTCTTGCAGGAAGCAGTAGCTGCAATCGAAGGGGCAATTGGAGGCGAAGTTCACCACCAGGTAGTTGCAACATACCAGGCCCGTCGTGCCGGCGGGGCAGTGTTGCAGGAAAGAACCGCGATGCCGTTGCAGCAGCAGGCGGCGCTTGCCGGCTGCGAAGTCGTCACGCGGCTCCGCGTCTGCCGTCTCGTCGACGACGCGCACGGGGACCTCCGGTAGCCGCGCGCGAATCCGCCGCGCCAGCGGAGACTCTTCCTCGCCGCGTTCGATCCAGACCGTCTCGGGCACCCAGCGCCTCACGGGACTTCACCCAACAACTCGAAGAGCGCGCTGCACGCCGGCGATTCGCTCGCCGCGAGGAGGCGGGCGGCGGCATCCCGTAAAGCTGCAGCGCTGCGGGCGGTGATTTCCACGCGCAGCTCGTCGCCTTCGAGAAAATCGGGCAGGGTCACGCGGACGCTCGGCGGCAGCCCGAGCTCGTCGATGAGCCGACCGAGCTGGTCTTCGACCGCCGCCAGCTGTGGGAACCGCACCCGCCGCAGCGCTCCTTTGATCAGCTTGAGCTTGTCGTTGCGGCCGACGGTGCGGCGTCGGGCCGCGTCGATCGGTTCGGCGGCCAGCACTTGCACCAACGACGTCCCGTCGCGGGCGGCGATCTCTTCCGCCCACTCCCACAGGTCGCGCAGCTGGTTATCGCCGAGGCGCAGCTCCTGCGCCAGAGCGAGCACCACCGCCCCGTCGTCGGGCGAGAGCCGGAGCCAGCGGTCGACGGTCACGTCGCTATACTTGCGCGCCGCCGCGACGGCCCGGAACGCTGCCTCCAACTCAGATCGCGTCATAGACCGTCGCAAAACCGCGATACCGTTCCGCCTCATCCAGACGGCCGCGACGCGCCGCACCGTCCGCGAGGATCGTACACTTCTCTGCCAAGACGGCGAGCGTGGCGTGGCGCCGCGCCGGCGGCAGGTTCCCTTCCGCCAGCAGACGCGCCAACGCCGCGACGCGGAAGCGGTCCATCCCCCAGAATCGCCGCGACAGTTGATCCGCGTGTCCGCCGCGTTTGATGACCAGCGGCTGATCGACGAGCCAGACTGGAGTCGAGCGCGCGATCCGTAGCCACAGGTCGTAGTCTTCACACGCGGGCAGACTCTCGTCGAAGCCGCCGGCGCGTTCGAACAGATGGCGCCGCAGCATCACCGCCGACGGACTCACCAGGCACAGCCGCAGGCTGGGCTCGAAGATGTCGCCGCTCGGCTTGCGATGATGCGCACACGGATTGACGCGCACGCCGTTCCGCATCCAGATCTCCTCCGTCTGGCAGATGTCCGCCTCCGGGTGTCGCGCGAAGAACTCTATCTGCGCGGCGAGCTTGTCCGGCAACCACAGATCGTCGGAGTCCAGGAAGGCAATCAGATCGCCGCGGCTCTCGGCCACGCCCAGATTCCGCGCCGCCGCGACACCGCGGTTCTCGGTCCGCACAATACGAATGCGTCCACCGAACTCGCGCGCCAACGCCGCCGCCGTGCGGTCCGTCGAGCCATCATCGACGACGACCGCGTCCCACTCCGCGTGGCGCTGCGCGCACACCGATACAACCGCCGCGCGCACGAGCGTTCGCCGATTGAAGGTCGGGATGACCACGCTGACCCGCACAGCGAAGTACCTACTATATGGGGCAGGATCGATAAAGCGCGGCCGTCGAAGACGCCACGGTTACTTGAGCGGGATTGCCGGAAGCCTCCCTAGCGTTTGGTCTGCCGGATCGACGATGATCCCGACGGACTCCACGGCGATCACGCCGCGCCGCCTGCCCGCCGCACGACCATTATCGGGCGGCCGTGACGCGGGGCGATGCGTGCCCCGCCGCGCACGCCGCGGGAAATGCGGGCGCGGCGCGTGTCCGGCTTCGGGGAGTGGTTTCGAGAAGAACCAGAGTAGTCCACAGGCAACCACCAGCAACACGCCCAGCAACGCCCAGGCTTGTACCGTCCCGATTAGTACGTCGCCGCGAATCGCCCCAGTCGGAAGGGTCGCGGAAAGGAATTCGATATGATTGATCATAGCGGTAAACCTCCTTTCGGAATCGTCGGTGTCTGCGGCACAGGGTAACGCGGTGCGTCACCCCGTCAAGCCAGTTCCCATTGACGGTTGTGTGAGAATGGAGATCGCCGCTGGCCGCGAGCCCTGCAGCCCGACGCTGCCGTCGCCGCGCCGGCAGCGCGAAGGTCGTAATACCGCGGTGGTTTCGGCATTTGCGAGACGGCGGATGGGCGGCCTGATCGCCGGCGCCCTTCGCCAGCGCCGCTAATCCGGCGCGGCAGCGCTTTTCATCGATCCACAGGCTCGGGACCTCGATCGTTGAAGCCGCGCGGCGCTTCGACTACGGTCGGCGCATGCGCACCCTGATCGCGTTCGATCTGGACGGCGTCATCTACAGCTCCGAGCCGTTCCTGGGCGCGGCCTACCGCGAAGCCATCGCCAACGTGAACGCGCAGCGGCCAGGCTCGTTCTCGCGGGTGCCGAGCACACGCGAGATCCTCGATCACGTCGGCTGGCCGCTGCCTATCATTCTCGACCGGCTCTTCCCCCACACTGACCGGGCGGCGGTGGACCTACTCTATGCCGAGGCCCTCGGGGTCATCTGCGCTCACGTCGCGCAGCACGAAGGGATGATGTTCCCGGGTGTACCCGCCACGCTCGATCGTCTGCATCGATCGGGTTTCATCCTTGCCGTCGCCTCCAACGGACGGCAGCGCTACATCGAGACGGTGCTCGGCGCCAATCGCATCGGACACTACTTCGCCGCGCTGATGAGCGTCGACGTGAGCGGTGCGCTCCAGGACAAGGCCGATCTGCTCCGCGCCTACCTCAATCGGCACGACCTGCCGGCGGCGCAGCTCGTCATGGTCGGCGATCGCGCCAGCGACGTCGAGGCGGCGGCGGCGGTTGGCTGCCGCTTCATCGGCTGTGACTACGGCCACGGCTATCGCCACGAGATCGAAGCGGCGGGCCCGATCGTGTCGGCATTCGCCCAGCTTCCGGCGGTGATCGCGACGACGCTTTCCAAGCGCGACCGACACGGATAGAATCCGCCGCGTAGTGCAACCCCGACCGAGAGGAGATCGTTATGGGTTTGGTGACCGATCACGCGTTGTCTCCGCAGGAGTTCCTCGACGAGTGCGTTGTCTTCAAGCGCGAGCATGCACCGCGGAGCAAGTTCCTGTACGGCATGGTGCTGGGCAAGCTGAGTGAGGCGCAAGTAAAGCGCTGGGCCAAGGATTTCTATTACTACGTGGACCCGGCCATTCCGACGATCGCCGCATGGTTGGCGAGCGCACCGACGTTGCCCGACCGGACGATCTACCAGCTGATCGCCCGCAACCTGGCGGGCGAGATGGGCTACATCAAGGAAGCCGAGCACCACGACCTGTACCTGCAGTTCTGCGCCGGCCTCGACATCACGCGCGATCAGCTCCTCGATCATCTGCCACTCGCTTCGACCGTCGGTGCGGCGTCGACGATGGGCTACTACTGCCGCAACTCCTTTGCCGAGGGGCTCGGCGCGTTCGGGCTCGCCGTCGAGATGGAAGTCCCCGGCCGGCCGAACGGCGCCAAGGTGATCTACGACGGCTTGAAGCAGCACTGCAACCTCGACGCCAAGACGCTGGAGTTCTGGGCTATCCACGTCCAGGCCGAAGAGGAGCACGGTGAGAACGCGGTCGCCGCGCTGGAACGCTGCGGCCAGACGCGTGATCAGCAGGCGCTGATCCGGCGCGCCTTCCGCTTCAGCGTCCTGGCACACGCCGGCATGACCGAAGGCTACGACCGCTTCCTCGATACGCCGGCGCACTGACACCGCCGGCACGCAGTCGCTGCGATGGGCTTGTGGTCGAAACTGTTCCGCCGGCGAAGTCGTTCGACGGCCGACGAGACGCCGGATGCGGGAGACGAAGCAGGAGAGCCCGCCGCCGACACCGCCACCAACACCATCGAGCTCCCGGCCGAGCCGTTCGTCTTCGAGTGCCAGTCGTGCGGCAAGGTCTTCGAAGCGCGGCGCAAGCGCGCCCAGTGCCCCGAGTGCGACAGCCGCGACGTCTCGGTGCTGAGCGAATGAAGAAAGACAGACGACGGACAACAGACTCGGAGACAACAGACGATGGACAACAGACTAGAGACGGGCGGTGCCGCCGGCCTGCCGTCTTTATTCCCCAGTCTGTTGTCTGTCGTCTGAGAGTCTGTCGTCTTCCCTCATGACCAACTCCGACATCGCGCGCGTCATGCGCGAGATTGCCGTCTTCCTCGACATGGAGAGTGTGCCGTTCAAGCCGCGCGCCTACGAGAAGGTCGCCTACGCCGTGGAGGCGGTCGATGAACCGATCGCCGAGATCTACCGGCGCGGCGGCATCAAGGCGGTCGAGGAAATTCCCGGCGTCGGCAAGAGCATCGCCGAGAAGATCGTCACGCTCATCGAGACCGGCAAGCTGCCCTACCACGAGGAGCTGCGTCGCAAGACACCGGTCGACGTTGCCGGCCTCACCGCCATCGAAGGCCTCGGCCCAAAGAACATCAAGACGCTGTACGAGGAGCTCCGAGTGCGGACCGTCGCCGATCTGGAGAAGGCCGCCCTCGCCGGCAAGATCCGTGAGCTGCCGCACTTCGGCGAGAAGAGCGAACAGAAGATCCTCACGGGCATCGGCTTCCTCAAGCAGCGCACCGGCCGCTTCCCGCTCGGTCACGTCCTGCCACTGATGGTCGAGATCGAAGCGCGCTTGCGGCAGGTCCCCGGCGTGAAGCAGGTGGCGATCGCCGGCTCGATCCGCCGCCGCAAGGAGACCGTCGGCGACGGCGACGTCCTCGTCGTCTCCAGCAAACCCGACGCGGTGATGGACTTCTTCGTGCACATGCCCGAGGTGGTGCACGTGCATGGCAAGGGCAGCACGAAGTCGAGCATCAAGCTCGACACCGGCATGGACGTGGACCTGCGCGTCGTGCCCGCGGAAAGCTTCGGCGCCGCGCTCAACTACTTCACCGGCAGCAAGGACCACAACGTCGCGCTGCGTCGAGTCGCCATCGAAAAGAAGCTCAAGCTCAACGAGTACGGTGTCTTCCGCGGCGAGAAGGCGGTCGCCGGAAAAACGGAGGAAGAGGTGTACGCAGTGCTCGGGCTGCCGTACATCCCGCCCGAGCTGCGCGAGATGACCGGCGAGATCGAGGCCGCCTACGCCGGCACGTTGCCCGACCTCATCGACTACGACGCTCTGCGCGGTGATCTGCAGACGCAGACGACGTGGACCGACGGCGCCAACTCAATCGAGGAGATGGTCGCCGAAGCGCAACGCCTCGGGCACGAGTACATGGCGATCACCGACCATACGCGCGGCTTGGCGATGACCGGCGGCTCCGATGAGAAGAAACTGCGCCAGCAGATGGTAGCCATCGACGCGCTCAACAAGCAGCTGCGCGGCTTCACTCTGCTCAAGGGTGCCGAGGTGAACATCAACAAGGACGGCACGCTCGACATCGACGACGCCACCCTGGCCAAGCTCGACGTCGTCGGCGTCGCCGTGCACTCGCACTTCAACCTGTCACGTGCCGAGCAGACCCGCCGTGTCATCCGCGCCATCGAGAACCCGCACGCCGACATTCTCTTTCACCCCACCGCCCGGGTCCTGCAGAAGCGCGAGCCGATCGACGTCGACATCGACGCCGTGATCGCCGCCGCCAAGCATAGCGGCACGGTGCTCGAGATCGACGCCTACCCCGAACGTCTCGACCTCAAGGACGAGCACGTCCGCAAGGTCGTCGAGGCCGGCGTCAAACTGGTCATCGACTCGGACGCGCACAGCACCCACCACCTACACTTTCTGCATTTCGGCATCGCCACCGCCCGGCGCGGCTGGGCGAAGAAATCGGACGTCATCAACACCAAGCCGTTGCGCGGCTTCCTCGGATCGCTGAAGAAGTCTTGATGTGAGTCGACGCCGCCCGAGCGTTGTCTCAGCTCTGCAAGGGCGCATAATGGGGCACGCGAGGTGTGAGCCATGGCGACGAATGTCTCTCGATACGACGAGCTCGAATCGGTCATCGATCAGGTTGCCGCGAGCTACAGCGGTGACCGCGAGATCGACAGCCTGGAGAGCGCGGCGCTGCCGAACCGCCGCGCCCTGATCGAGGCGTTGAATCACCTGAAGCCGGTCATCTACATGGGCTTCTACAGCACGCGCCGGCTGAGCCGCGGCAATCTGCGCTACGCCATCAGCGAGCAGCTGCACCCGGCCTTCGAGATTCTCGTCGAGCAGATCAGCCGCGCCGTGCGCTACGAACAAACCTGCGGCCGCGCCCCGGTGGCGCACGATCCGGACTGGAGCGAAGCCGTCGTCATGCGGCTGTTCGGCAAGCTGCCCGAGCTGCGTACGCTGCTCAACCAGGACGTCGTCGCTGCTTTCGAAGGCGACCCGGCGGCGCGCAGCGTCGAAGAGGTCATCTTCAGCTACCCGGCGATCCAAGCGATCACCACGCATCGCATCGCCCACGAGCTGTTCAAGGCCGAGGTGCCGATGATTCCGCGCATCCTCTCCGAGCACGCCCACGGCAAGACCGGCATCGACATTCATCCGGGCGCGCGCATCGGCCGCAGCTTCTTCATCGATCATGGCACCGGCACAGTCATCGGCGAGACCAGCATCATCGGCAACCACGTCAAGCTGTACCAAGGAGTGACCCTCGGAGCCCTCAGCCCACGCAAGGACGAAGGCGCCCTGCTCCGCCACCGCAAGCGCCACCCGACGCTGGAAGATCACGTCACCATCTACTCCGGCGCGACCATCCTCGGTGACACCACCATCGGTGAAGGCTCGATCATCGGCGGCAATGTCTGGCTGGTCGAATCGGTGCCGCCGCACAGCAAGGTGAACTACGACGCCCGCGTCACCCACTCTCACGCGTAGGCTGCCGTCACCGGCGTCGACCAAACTATGAACTAGCGGCGGCTCACCAAGAGCCGTAGCACCGGCGTTTCCGGCCCGATCGTCGGTAACTCGTTCCGCGCCACCGGTGCAAAGTAGCGCGCCAGACGCTCGACCGTCTCGTTGAGGTCGAGACCAAGCAGGGTTGAGTGCACCGCCGCGGCGCGCCGCAGCTTGTCCAGGCCTTCAGCCGACAGCACCTGCGCACCGGCCAGGACACCCATGTGGGTCTTCAGCAACGCCGCGGCAATCTGAATCAGGCCCTGCAACAGCAACCACGGGGGCGTCTCGCGCTCGACCGCTGCCAACAAGCCCTCACAGGCTTCGTGCGCCTCCAAGAAATAGAAGTGATTGAAGAGATCGACGCCGTACAACCACTCGTCGAGTGCAAGCCATTGCTCGGGGTTCCACGGCGCGTGGCGATTCAGGCGCGGGACCGGCTCGAAGGAGTGGCCCGTCGGATCGCGCGTGGGGTGCGGCTGCAGACCCGGGACGTAGCGGGACGCCGGAAACGGTCGACTCGTGTAGCGCCCCACCCCGCGCTCGCCGGGGTCGGGAATGTCGTGCAGACGCCGCTCCTCCATGGCTCTCGGCGCATGATAGTGTAGGGCCACGGCAAAGTCGTCCACAGAGGTATCAGGCTGTCCCTCGATACACGGCCCAAAAAGACGGGCCGTTACTCGGGACGAACGGTTTTCAAGAACGCAGAACCGTTCGAGCCGAGTAGCCGCCCTCGCTTGGCGGCGTATCGAGGCTCCGTCAGCGACTTTGCCGTGGCCCTGCATGATAATGCGGAGACGCTTCCTAAACCACCGCAGGAGTGCCATAGATGGACCCTCGGCAAATGGACGAAGGAACCACCACCACGCGCAGTGACGCGCCGGCCCCGGTCGCGGTCTACCACCGCACGGTCCGCGCCTCCCTGACGCGCATCTGGGAGAACGTCCTCGACTGGGAGCATCTGCCGTGGCTGCACCGCACCTCATTCCTCGGCGTCCAGCTGATCGAACAGGGGCGCGACGGCTGGCGCGCCCGCATCCAGCTCCCGCCGGCTGAGGAGCCGCGCGAGGCGCTCATCGACGTGCGCCTCGATCGCCCGAACTTGCGCTACTGGACGCGCACGTTGGAAGGCACCGGTGCGGGCACCGAGATCCTCACCCGACTCGAGCCGCGGGAAAAATGGAAGACGCAGATCATCGTCGAGTTCCACGTTCCCGGCGTACCCGCCGCCATGGTGAGCAGCGTCGGGGCGGCGTACACCCGCTTGTACGCGCACCTGTGGGGCGAGGACGAAGCCATGATGATTCGGCGCCAGGCGCTGTTGGACACCGCTCCCCCGCGTGCCGCAGACGTGAAGCCGCTGCGCATTCTTCTCGGCCCGGTCGCAGCGCTCCGCCGCCGCGTTCCGTTCCTGGTCGAAGCGAATGGCGACACGCTCCGGGTCGTGGAGCTGAACGGCGAGGTCGTCGCGCACAGCACGACCTGCCCACACCGCGGCGGGCCGTTGCACGACGTGCCGCTGGAGGACGGTTTCCTCACCTGCCCGTGGCACGGCTACCGCTACGACGTCGGTTCCGGAAAGAACCTCAGCGGCCACGCCTGCCACCTCGCGGCAGCCCTGCGCCTCCGGATTGATCGCGAGACCTTGCAGGCGTACCTCGAGCCGCCGCGGACCGGTTGATCTCGCCCTGACGCACGGTGCCGCATGGCCGCACGCCTCGAGCTCCCGGCGCAGCATCCGCACGTCGCGGTCGTGACCATCGATCGTCCGGACCATGCCAACGCGCTGGACCCGCCGACGCTCGGCCAGCTCGCGGACGCCTGGCGTCGCATCGCAGCGGACCAGGAGATCCGCTGCGCCGTACTTACCGGCGCCGGCGACCGCGTCTTCTGCGCCGGAATGGACATGAAGACTACGATTCCTGCCTCGCAGCGGCTGGCACGTGGTGAGCGTCTCGACGACGAAACGTTCGCCGGCCTGCGCGACGTGTCCGACGCGCTGCTCGCGGGCTTCGATCTTCACACGCCGCTGGTCTGCGCGATCAACGGTCACGCCCGCGCCGGCGGCTTCGACCTCATGCTGGCTGCCGAGATCCGCTTCGCCGTGCCGCACGCGACTCTTGCGCTCGAGGAAGTGGCGCTAGGACTCTATCCGACCGGCAACGCCACCGTGCTGCTGCCGCGGCAGATTCCCTGGGTCCACGCACACGAGCTGCTGCTGACGGCGCGTCCCATCTCCGCGCAACGCGCGCTGGAGATTGGGTTGATCAACCGGATCGTCAGCGCCGGCGAACTGATGCCTCTGGCATTGGAGACGGCTTCCGTAATCGCGAACAATGCGCCGCTCGCGGTGCGTGAAACGCGCCGCGGCGTGCGCGAGCTGCTCCACCTGTCGCTGCCGGACGCCTACCGCCGTCAGGAGGAGATCGGCCGGCCATTGCGGCGCACCGACGATGCCCGCGAGGCGCAACGCGCCTTCCTCGAAAAGCGCAAGCCGGTGTGGAAAGGGCAGTAGGCGCCCACGCTTCGAGAGCCTACCAATGAACCGTTCGTCGAGGGTTCCCCTCCTTACCAAGGAGGGGTCAGGGGAGGTTTTGCAACGGCGCGTCAGCAACCTCCCCCTGGCCCCCTCCTTGGTAAGGAGGGGGTTCATTGGCCCAACAGACCAGCGCCACAGCGCTGGTCCGAATCTCAGGGTGAGCGGAAGAGTTTTCCATCAGATAGAATCCGAAACCGCTCGTGCTGAGGTTCTCGAAGCACGTCTTCGCGCTTGCCCCTTACGGAATCAGAATCACCTTGCCGACCGTCTGCTGCGATTCGATGCGCGCGTGGGCCGCGGCCGCATCGCGCAGCGGCATGGTCTCGATCGGCAGGGTGATCGCCCCGGACATCAAGCCGTCGAAGAGCACCGCGTACGCCGGCGCAATCTGCTCCATGTGCGCCTGAATCGTGGCGCCCAGAAAGTACGTGCGCAGTCCGAGGTTGCGACCCGATCGCAGCCAGTAGGTGATGCTCTCCGGCGGCGGATCTCCCGCCGCATGGCCGAAGAGCACGACGGTGCCGTCGACTGCGGTCATATCGACCGAACGCTGGAAGTGCGGCCCCGCCACCGAGTCGTAGACCAGATCTCCGCCGCGCCCAGCGGTCAGCGCGCGCACCCGCTGCACCGGGTCCTCACGCCGGTAGTTGACCACGTGCGTGTGCCCCGCCCGCAGCGCCACGCGGGCCTTCTCATCGCTGCTGACCAGACCGATGCTGGCCACTCCCATCTGCCGCAGCAGCCCACCCAGGAAGCAGCCGACGCTGCCCGCGGCCGCGTGGGTCACCACGGTCGTCTCCGGGGTGACCGGGTGGACGAGAAGGCTGAGGAAGTAGGCGGTGAGTCCCGCGACCGGGCACGACGCCGCCTGCTCGAACGACAGGCCCGTGGGAATCGGGATGGCGATGGCACTGAAGGCGAGCGTGTACTCGGCGTACGCGCCGCCGGTATTGATTCCCAGCACCCGGTCGCCAACCGTGAGATGCGAAACGCCTTCGCCGACGGCGTCAACAACGCCCGCGAAGTCGGTGCCCGGAATGATCGGCAGCGCCACGTCGGGCTCGTCGCCGCGACGCGTGTTGATGTCATGGAAGTTGATCGCCACGGCGCCGTTGCGGACGCGCACGAAGCCGGGTGGCGGATCCGGCACCGGCACCGAGACCGGCTGCAACACCTCTGGACCGCCGAGCCGCTCGTACTGGATCGCCTGCATCATCTTCTGCGTCATGGGCGCACAGTATCCAGAAAGCGGGGGGGCAAGCCAGGGGCCGTGTTCGCGCGCGTTGGATGGTCGTTGGGGGTGACTTCGACGGGCCGCTCGTGCTAGTTGGGAAGGAGCAACAAGCACGGAGCGCGATCGATGCACGTCTCAATTACTTGGTGTGTGCCCTGAAACTACCTGCCCCGCGCGACCAGTCTGGCCGCGTCACTCAAGCAGCGCTTCGGCGTCGAGACGGAGCTGATTCGCGGCAAGGATGGCGTCTTCGACGTTTCCGTCGACGGCACGCTGGTCTTCTCCAAGCACCTGGTCCATCGCTTCCCCGAGGCCGGCGAGGTCGAGGCAGCGATCGAACGCCTACAGGCGAAGTCTCAAGCAACGTAGACGTCTGGGCGTGCGTCGCTACGCGACAACCTCAGTTGCGGTAGGCGTCGGCGTCTCCGCGCGTTTCACGTCGCTTCCTCGCCGCGCTCGGGCGAGACGCGTACGGTCTCGAACCGGGTCAACGTCACCTGGCCCGGCGGCGAGCCGCGTGGCTTGCGCACGTCGGCGCAGGTGCTGACGTGGACCGTCACCCGACCGCCGTGCCGGGCCTTCGAGTAGCCGGCGGCGAGCGCTGCCGCGAACCGCAGCGTCGCACGCGGCAGCCGCCAGATGCCTTCGGGGTTGCGCACCACCACATGCGAGCCGGATTCGCCGGAGACGTGTAGCCAAAAGTCCCTCGGCGATGCCAACTTGAAGGTGAGGATGTCGTTGTCAGTGGCGGCCTTGCCGACGAGGACCACGAACCCTTCTGACGACACGAAGCGGCGCGCCACCACCCTCCCGTGCCAGATGCCCGCGTCGGCGTCGGTGGGCCGATCTGCGCCGTGCCGCACCGTCACTGGCCCACGGCGAAGAGGGTCGCGTTGTTGATCGCGTAGACGGTTCCGTCGGGGCCGATGACCGTCGGGGTGTACGCTTCACCGATCCCCGATGTCAGCACGATCGACTCCGACAACGTCCCCGTCGTCAGGTCCCAACGGTAGAGGATGCCGTCCTCGTTGTTGGCGAGTACCGACCGAGTGAGTGGATCGACGGCCGCGGTGTTGATGCACCACTCGCGGACGGCGTTGGGATGGTCCGGACGGAACTCGTCGTCCGGGGTCGGTCCGGCAACCGTCAGCACCTCACGCATCACCGGCACTGCGGACAGCGGATCGCTCATCGTGTCGTTTGGATCAACCACGGCGATGCGATTCACGCCGTCGCCGCCGCCTTGCACGTAGTCGTTGTACTTCGTCATCAGCAGATAGCTCGATCCACCTTGATAGGACGCCACCGTCGCGGCAGGAACGACGGACGCGGTGTGGTCCCACCCGAATGCGCCGGGAGCGCCCCTGGGTTGCAGCATCGGATCGAAGTGCAGCAGCCAGCCGCGGCCGTGGTGCGAGAAGAACGGCGCTTCGAGAATCCCAAAGTAGACGTCGCCGTCGGGTCCGACGGTCGGCGATGCCGTGCCGTCGTCGTGTAGGCTGGCATCCACACCCGTCGCGGGATCGTGGAGGCGGACCGCCGCGGTCGTCGCCAGCGTCTTGCCGTTGAGGGCGAGCAGGTATCCGGGGGCGCCGCCCTGCCCATTGCCCTCACTGACGGCGACGTAGACCGTCTTCTGGTCGTTGCTCAGCGCCGGACCACAGTTGTGCACCACCTTCGTAATGTTGCCATCGCCGGCGGCAGCGGCAGCCGCCACCCATCGGCCACGGCCGGTGCGCGAGATCCGCGCGATCCCGCTTTGCAGATTCAACGGCGTCGGTCCGGTGACCTGGAAGCCGAAGAACAAGTTGCCGCGCGTGTCCACCGTGATCGGGGTGTTGATGTACACCTCGGCGAGATAGGCATTCGGGTTGGCGTTGAAGTTGCGCCGCCCGTAGAAGACCATCCGCCGCACCCTGCCACGAAGTGCAGAGTCCGGCCGCGTGCGATAGTAGAGGGTCCCGCCACCGCCGGGGAGCCAGACCCTCAAGCGCGTCAGCGCCGGCGAGAAGCTCGGCGTCCACCCGTGCGGCGGCAGGCTGTAGTCGGTGGCCAGGGTCCACAGCAGGGTGCCATCGCTGCCGCGGCGCGCTTCGAGCTGGAAGCCGTCGGTCGCCCCGGTCTTGACGGGAACGATCACGGTGTTGCTGCGCGTCACCATCGGCGATCCGTAGTGAATCAGCAGGTCGTCGCCGCTGTATTGCGGCGCCAGGTCCACCGGGGCCTGCCAGTGGATGCGATTGAGCGGCTGCGTCGCGACGCTGGAGACGGCGGTGTGCTGCGCGTTCCGGCCATGGCCGCCCCAGAGGAGTGGCGTCAGCTGTGCTTCGACCGCGCCGGGCAGCAGCAACAGTGCCGCAAGCGCGCCGACGCGCCCGACGTAGAGGACGCGCGTACGGAACAGTGATCGCTGTCTCATCTCAACGACTCGCTCATACTTGGCCGACGGGGAACTGCTCCCTATTACTACAGAGTCACCGGAATCGGTACTGTCCAAGTTCGAATGAGGCGAGGTCTCGCGACTCGGTTGGTCCGACGAAGCTGGGTCCCCTTCCCTGCGAGAGAGTGTCGACAAATGCGAAGAGCGTGCCCTTCGACGGGGCTCAGGACATGCTTCGAGAGCCTCAGCACGAACGGTCTGAGAGTCAATTGATTCAGAATGACAAGCAGTTTTCCGTTCGCCCTGAGGAGCCGCCCTCTCTTGGCGGCGTCTCGAAGGGCTGCCTCTCTAGCACAGTACGCGCGAATCGAAACGAATTGTCAGGCTTTTGGCAACGCGCTACTGTCGGCACCACGCGGCACAGCCGGAGGCAGGCCATGGCAAAGATCGCACTCATCGGCGCGGGCAGCGTCGTGTTCGCCAAGAACCTCATCGGCGACATCCTGAGCTTCCCCGAGCTCGCCGACGCGCACATTGCGTTGATGGACGTCGACGCCGACCGCTTGCACACCGCGGGGCGCATGACCCAGAAGGTGGCCGCGGCGTTGCACGTGCAGCCGACGATCACCAGCCACGCCGACCGTCGGGCCGCGCTGACCGATGCGGACTACGTGATCAACACCATCCAAGTCGGGGGCTACCGGCCGTCCACGGTGGTCGACTTCGAGGTGCCGAAGCGGCACCGCCTGCGCCAGACCATCGCCGACACGCTCGGCGTCGGCGGCATCATGCGGGCGTTGCGCACCATTCCGGTGTTGACCGACATCTGCCGCGACATGGAGGCGGTGTGCCCCGAGGCCTGGCTGCTCAACTACACCAATCCGATGGCCATGAACTGCTGGGCGCTGTCGCGTCTGACGCCGATCCGCACCGTCGGGCTGTGTCACAGCGTGCAGGGTACCGCCACGCAGCTCGCCGCCGACATCGGTGTGCCGTACGGGGAGATCACCTACCAAGCGGCCGGCATCAACCACATGTCCTTCTACCTGCGCTTCGAGCGCCGGGGCGAGGACCTGTACCCGCTGATCCGCAAGGTCGTGACCGACGGGCGCGTGCCTGACGGCAACCGCGTGCGCTACGAGATGCTGATGCGCCTCGGCTACTTCGTCACCGAGTCGAGCGAGCACTTCGCCGAGTACACGCCGTACTTCATCCGCCGCGACCGCCCGGACGTGATCGAGCGTTTCAACGTGCCGCTCGACGAGTACCTCAGCCGCTGCGAGTTCATGGACCGCTTCTGGGCCGACATGCAGACGTTCTTCGAAGGTGACGAGCCGATTGCGGACATCGAACGCAGCCACGAGTACGGCGCGTTGATCATTCACAGCATCGAGACGGGCAAGCCGCGGGTCGTCTACGGCAACGTGCCGAACCGCGAGCTGATCACCAACCTGCAGGCGGGCTGCTGCGTCGAGGTGCCGTGTCTGGTCGACGGCAACGGCATCCAGCCGACGCGCATCCGCGACTTACCGCCCCAGCTCGCCGCCCTCATCATGACCAACGTGAACGTGCAGTCGCTCGCCGTGGAGGCGGCGCTGACCGGCAAGCGCGAGCACGTCTACCACGCCGCGATGCTCGACCCGCACACGGCGGCGGAGCTGACGCTCGACGAGATATGGCAGCTGGTCGACGACCTCATCGATGCGCACGGCGACATGATTCCGCCGTTGCAGTGAGCGCACGCGGTGTCTCCCGGGCAACTCTCAGCGGTAATCCTTGCGGCCGGCGCGGGCGCGCGGCTCGGCGAGCTGGGTCGCCGCTACTCCAAGCCGCTGGTGCCCGTCGCCGGGCAGCCGTTGATCGAATGGATCATCCGCAGCTTGCGCGCCGCGGCTGTCGAACGCTTCGTCGTCGTCGGGCATGTGAGTGATGCGAGCTTGGCGGCGTTCCTCCGCGCCGCGCATCCAGACATCACGCTCGTCACGCAGGCCGAGCGACGCGGCATCGCCGACGCGTTGCGCGTCGCCTTGCCGCGAGTCGCCCGCGAATCGGCCTACCTAGCGTGCGCGTGCGACAGTCTGTTCGAGCCCGAAGACCTGCGGCGGCTGGTTGCGGCGGGAGAGCGCGCGCCGGCGGAGGCAGTCATCGGTGTCGTCGAGATGGGAACCGAGGCCACCGCCAGCCGCAGCGCGGTGTGCCTCGACGGCGATCACGTGCTGGAGATCGTGGAGAAGCCGGCGGCGGGCGCGGCGCCGTCCGGTTTCGTCGCCATGCCCGTGTACTGGCTCTCGCGCTCGGCGTCGCCGTACATTGAAGCCGACGCGCCCCTCGGGGGCGAAGCCTACATCACCACTGCCCTCAACGCGTTCATTCAAGCCGGCGGCCGCGTGCGTGCCGTGCGCATGTCCGGCCGCTTGGAAATCACCACGGCGGAAGACGTGGCGCGCGCCGAGGCATGGCTCGTCCGGCCCGGAACGTAACGATCCTGTCGGCGGCATCACGCCACCTCGGCCGCAACGCGCTTCCGGCAGACGGCTTCGATGTTGTGACCGTCTGGATCAAGCACGAACGCAGCATAGTAGTCCGGATCGTACTCGGGACGCAGCCCCGGGGAACCGTTGGGTCGGGCACCGACAAAAAGGGCTGCTGCGTAGAACCCGTCGACGTCGGCGCGCGACGCAGCCGTGAAAGCCAGATGCAGCGTGGGAAACGGCGGACTCGTTGCGATGATTCCGAACGCCCAGCTCGCAGCACCGAAGCCGATAGCCTGCCCGTCTTGTCCGAGGACGCGAACGCCGAGCGGCTCGATCACGCGCTCGTAGAAGGAGCGGCTACGATCGAGATCGCTGACCGGCAGATTGAAGTGATCGATCACTCGATCTCCCGTTCTCCAAGCCCGAGGCGCGTCCGGTCTTCCCAAGGCAACCGGCGCCAGACACTTGCCAGCCACGGTTGCTGCTCACGTGGCAAGCCGGGCGGGCGGTAGTAGTGCGCCAGCTCCGCGAAGCCGGCGGCTGACACATACGTTCGCCACGTCTGCAGGCGATGATAGGCGCCGTAGCGCCCGCGGTTCCAGCCTTCCTCATCTTGGCCGCGCGGGTTGGAGGTGAACAGCACGCCCCGCCGCTTCAGCGTTGCGTGCAGCTGGCGCAACACGCGGGGCAGCTCCTGGGTGGGTACATGGAACAGCGCGGCGTTGGCGAACGCGCCATCGAAATGGCCAGGCGGGAGATCGAGCTTGAGAAAATCCTGTTTCCAGACTTCGCAACCGCTGTAGGCGCGCGCCATTTCGACGAAGCGGGCGGCGCCTTCCAAGCCGACGGCGATGTGACCGAGCGCGCCAAACACCTTGAGGTCGCGCCCCGGCCCGCAGCCAAGATCGAGGATGGTGAACGGCGGCGTACCTTCGATGGCGCGCAACAGCGCCTCGATGTTCTGGCTGACGTCGTGGTCGCGCGTGCCTTCCCAGAAATCTTCGGCGCGTTCGTTGTAGTGTTCCAGCGTGCGGCCGGCGATCATTTCCACGTCGTGCGGATTCAGCTTCATGTACTCTCGATCCCGACCCGCAGTGGGAGAGCCACGATCATCAGCCCAATGGGACAGCCTCGCCCTGTTAGCGCTTCCCCGAGGGCGGGTGGTTCCCCACCGAGTTCATCCCGTTGCGCGACGCAATGCAGTCTCCACGCCCTGCGGAAGGTCGAGCGCAAGGAAGAACTTCTCGGGGTACAGGTAGTCTTCGCCTGACTCGTCGATCACGCGAACGAGATTGTGCTCGGCGTCGGCATCTGGGAGAGCTTGGTAGATCTTGCGCAGCTCAAGAGACGCCGGGTACCCGGTGTTCCGAACGCAAACTACGAAGCGCTTCTTGCTGGCGATTGTCCTCGGCATGGTTTGTTCACCTGAGCAATCGTTTCACCCTCAGCTCTCTTCTACCAATTCCCGTCGCCTCGTACCAATGAACTTCGGACTTCGCAGACGAACCCATCAGCGAGACGGACCGTCGCAATTCCTTTCCGCTTGCGCCACCGTCCACGACCATACAGCCGTCGTAGCCGGGCGCGATCCCGGATCGAGTGCGCGACGGCAATTGTCTCGACCTGCCGGATGGGACCGATGAGCTCGAAGTACATCTTCCTCGGCGGCGGTCTATCATCGGTGTCCCGACAGCGCTAACGACTTCTGCACGAGATAGTAGCCCTGCTCCGCCTTCTCCTCCCACTCCCCCGTCTGATGATTGAAGCGGCCTGCAGCGGGATCTGGTTCTTGATGAAGCCCGGCGACCGGTCGATCCAGCGGACCTCGATTTCTGTGTCGCAGCCAGGATGCCTGGCCTCCGGCGCAGCGCTCGCGCAGGGTCCCGAGGTTGCGGCGAACGCGCACAGAGTCCTGAGCTTGCGGGAGCATGACGTTGTTCGAGGAAACTCGACAGTGTATGTTCCCGCGATGTTCGAGTGGCCGAGGTTTGCTGCCCATCTGCATGGCGTTCGATCTCCCGAAGAGCGGATAGTCTCGCTGCTGGCTGATCTGGCTGAGCGCATGCCCACGCCGAGCGCGAAGGACGTGCTCTCGGCACTCTTCGAAGACGGCGCTCAGGTGGATGCGATGGAGCGCCTCGCTCCGCGCCTGCACCACGTCGGTTTCGTCGCGCCTCCCGAGATCAAGGCTGCCGCCATCGAGGAGGTGCTGAGGGAGTCACCTTTTCGAGACCAGCTTCGCAAGTTCAAGAGCGAGGTTCTGGCGAAGGAGCTCTCATCACGGCTTGGACGGGACGTGGACGTGATGATCGTGCAGGGGAGCGTGACCGCGCATCCGGCCCGCAGCCCCGCCGTCGAGATCTTCATCGCCGACCTTCCACCGGAGGAGATCGAGAACCTCGTCGTGCAGGAGACCGGCTGCCACGTGGCGCTGGCGCTCGAACCGAACGGCTCCTTCGATCGCGTACGTCAGGTTCTCCACGCCGGTGGTTGCTGGGAGAACCCATTGATGCGCGACGGACCCCTGGTGAACCACGAGATCCATTCTTCGGTGCTGTATGTGGATGTCCCGGGACGCAAGCGGACGCGTCGCCTCGAGTTCATCACCTTTAACGGGGTTGGGTGAGGCTGAGGTCCTGCATGCTCGCGGCGCGCAGACTCTCGAAGTCGATCTTGCCGCGTAGGGTGCGGGGGAGCGCCGCGTGGAACACGAACCGTTCCGGGATCATGTACGGCGGCAGCTTCACCGCGCAGAACTCTTTCAGCTCGATGATCGAGAGGCGTGTACCGCTCAGGTGGGCCACGAGCTGGATGCCACGGGGGCCGTCTACCGAGACCACGCCGACCTCCTTGATCTGCGGGTGCTCGTACAGGCGCGTCTCGATCTCACCCGGCTCGACGCGATAGCCGCGGAGCTTCACCATACGGCCGATCCGCCCCGCATAACGCAGGTCGCCGCTGGGGAGCTCGACCACCAGGTCACAGGTACGATACCACGGCAGCCCGCCGTCCGGGGCCTTGAGCATGCGCTCGGTGTTCAGGGCGGGCTGGTTCAAATACCCGGTTGTCAGGCCCTCACCGCGCAGCTGCAGCTCGCCGGCGCTACCCGCGGAGACAACCTCGCCGTTGAGACCAACGACGCGCGCTTCGTAGTGTTCACACGGGCGGCCGATCGGGGGAGGACCGTCGAGCTCCGCCTCGGCGGGGATCTCGTAATAGGTGCCGATGTTCGTCTCGGTCGAACCCCAGCAGTTGAAGTAACGCGGCTGGGGAAGCCGGCGTCGGAGAGTCTGCAGCGGCGGAGCTGGAAACACCTCGCCGCCGAACACGACGAGGCGAAGGGCGGAGAGGTCGCGCGACTCGAGATCGTCCAGCGCGGCGATCAGCGAGAGGATCGCGGGTGTAGCGAACAAGATCGTCACTCCTTCCCGGCTGATGAGGTCGACGACGTGGGTTGCGAATTGACGTACCTCGTCGGGAAGCAGGACGAGCGTCGCGCCGCAGGTCAAGCTCGAGTAAATGTCGAACAGCGACATGCCGAAGTTGAACGGTGCATGATTGGCGAACACATCGCCGCCGCCGGCCCCTAGCACGCCATGACACCAGCCCGCGAGAGCCTCGATGGCCGTGCAGCTCATCATCCACCCTTTGTGGCGGCCGGTAGAGCCCGACGTGTAAAGGATGCACGCAAGCTCGGACTGCGACGTCGTGTGTTCACCCTGACGCTCATGACCGACACCGGCGCCGTCGCGCGCCCACTCGTGGATCGCGCGCCCCAGTCCTACGGTACCGATTGGTTGGATGTCGATCGTCCCGCCGAGCCGCCGCGTGGCTTCCCGATATCCAGCTGCGAAGCGCTCCTCGACGATCGTTGCGCACACTCCGCAGTCCGTGAGGATCTCGGCATTGCGCTCGACCGGCGCCCCTGGATCGACCGGCACATACGTGCAGCCGGCACGTAGTGTGCCCAGCATCACCGCGATCGCGTCACACGAGCGGCGTGCATAGATACCGATGCGGGCGCCGGGCTCGACACCGAGCTGCCGCAATCGACCGGCGACGCGGTCCGCGAGTCGATCGAGGTCGACGTACGAGACCCGCCCACGCCCAGGTTCAACCACGGCGGGCCGATCGTCCAAAGCCCCGAGCAAGCCGAGCTGAGGAGATGTCGCCCCCATGAGCCCGCGATGTGTGCCGGTCATCCGGGACTACCGGTCGACTCCGCAGCCTTTCCTACCCGATCCACGACGAGCTCGACCAACAGGTCGACGCTGTCCATGCGAGCGACGCCGAAATCCTCGGGATCGAGGGTCACCGAGAACGTGTCCTCGATAAAGGCGGCGAGCTCGAGCATCGACAGCGATGTGATGACTCCACTGGTGACAAGCAACGTCGAGTCCTTGAGCGTTTCCGGTGCTTCGCCAGGAAGGAAGTTGGAGAGGATGAAGGAGCGTATCGCTTGGCGAACTTCCTCATCAGTCGCGGTCGGTCCCGTCACCTTCTTCATACGTGGGTCACCGTTACAGCTTGGGAGCCGAGAAGCTATTTCTGCACGCCCGAGCTGTCAAGGCGAGGGCTTTCGTGATCCCTGCTCGTTCCGACGCTTCCACCAATCCGGGCGCAGCCCCTTCACGAGAGCAGACATAGCTGTGGCGACTTCGTCTTTGATTTCTTGCGGCAAATCAAAGGGCAGAAAAGCGCGGAACATCACGTCTTCATCCCCGGTCAACCCTGGGAGTCCCTCGCCCCGCAAGCCGTATCCTTTCCGCGCACCCGGAAGGGTGATCTTTCTGTTCTTATTCGGATCCCGAATGACGCCTTGCGGGTCGCCTCCCTTTGCGACGATCTTCGCCTGCTCGAGGAGCTTCTTGCGAAACATCACGATTCCTCTATCGGTTTCACCCAGATGCTCGCGGGTTCGATCGAGGAGCGAGCCTGGCCCCAGCCAGCTGGCGTAGTCCTGGCTCACGAGGTGAGTTCCGAAGTCCGTGGTCGGCCCGCCTTCGGGATTCAGGCTGGCGTGTTTGCGGTAGGCGGGGACGCGCTCCTGCTCCACTGCTGGCTTGGCGGGGATCATGACTTGCCCATAAGGCGTCTTCCAGCTCGTAATAGTGAGCCGGTACACCATGATCGTGTGCGTGTCGTCGACCGGAACGAGCCACGTCAGATACCATCCCTGGCCGCCCGCGCCGTCCACGTTCGGAAACAACACGGTTCGATCCGCGAGCCACTTATCGGAGCCCTCCAGCTTGCGCTGAAAGATGACGCCGTACTCGAAGTCCATCCAGCGAAACGCGGTATGGCGCGGACGTCTCGTCGGGATCTCGCGATCATGGAGACGATAGGACCAACGGTCGTGGAGCCATTCGACATGGACGGGATCATAGAACCCCTCCATGACCTGAACCCAGTTGCACGGCAGGTGTAAGAAGGCGACGACCGTAAAGCCCGGGCTGTAGAAGCCCGCCCAGTCCGGTAGCAACGAGGCTGGCTCGGGCCCGAGATACGTCCAGAGGAGTCCCGCCTTCGCCTGTACCGGGTATGACACCGTCCGGATGCGATCCCTGAACGTCGACCCTGGATTGACCGTGTCTTCGAACGGCTGCTCGAGGCACCGGCCCGCTTCGTTGAAGCGCCATCCGTGGTAGCTGCAGCGGATGCCGCAGTCCTCTATCATCCCGTACGCGAGATCAAACTGGCGATGCGGGCACCGACGATCCAGAAGACCGTAGGTGCCGCTCTTGTCCCTGTAGAGAACGAGATCTTCTCCGAGGACTCGCACCGGCCGTATCGGCTTCTCTTCGAGCTCCGCCACAGCTGCAATCGGCATCCAGTAGCGCCGCAGAAGCTCGCCGATGGGAGAGCCCGCGCCGACCTCTGAGAGCGTCTTGGATTTGTCCCGATTGCGCATTGCGTTCCTCTGCGACAACTTTCACCGGCGTGGGGAAATCGCCTGCGTACCGAGTTGCGGCCACGCGGCTGGGGCGCTTGCCTTGGCAAGACGCTCCTGTAACGGCAACTGCTCATCCCAGTAGTGCGCAATTATGCGCCGGCCGTTGCACGTCTGGGACGCGTCGGACGCCAGCCAGACCACTGGGGCTTGCATGACTTCGGGCTGAATGAGAGCGGCCCGATAAGCCTCGGACTTCTTGGAGGAGAGAAAGTTGGTGTTGGTCGGACCACCCGGCACGAGGACGTTTGCTGTCACCCCGGTGCCTTCGAGATCGTGTGCCATGGTGGCAACAAGCGCTTCGTGCCCGGCTTTCGAAGCGCCATAGGGTATTCTGCCTTTGCCATGCATTGTATCCACACTGGTCGTCACCCCGATGATACGCCCCCAGCCCTGTGTGCGCAGGTGGCCCACCACCGCTCGGGCCATGTAGAAGGGGCCGCTGAAGTTGACGGCAACCACCCGATTCCAGGCGGCCAGGGGGATGTCCCAGAAATTGCGGCTAGCGATGTCGAAGCCAGCGGCGCGTGGATTGGTGCCGGCGTTGTTGACCAGGATATGAAGACCGCCGAGCTCCGCAATCGTCCGGCGTACCGCCTGTTCCGCAGCGTCGGGGTCGGTAACATCCATCACTATGGCGAGAGCACAACCGGCGCCGCCAACCTCTTGTACCTGGCCGAGGCTTTGCGCCAACCATTCCTGGTTGAGGTCCAGCATTGCTACGCGCGCCCCCGCCCGCACCAGACCGATCGCCATGGCATGACCGGTGCCACGAGGGCTGCCAGCCCCGGTCACAAGAGCAACTTTTCCGCGTAGAACGCCCTCAGCCATACTTCGCTCTTCCCCGTCAGTGCCTCGCCATGCGGCGAGGAACGCCCCGCTCCAGGTGCGCTACTGAAAATAACCTACTACCTTCCCGGCTCAGCAGTCGCGGGGGATCGGCGTGGCGTCGCTGCCCAGTTTTGCAGCCAGCGAGTGGTGCGTTCCGGGTAGAAGCAGAGCAGCACACGGTCATAGACGAGCTTTCCCGTCTCCGTCAGGACGATCCGCACGTTGTCATCGTCGATCAGCTCCGCGCTTCGGAGGCGTGCGAGCAGCTCGTCGAAGTCGGTGTCGATCGAAGCGCCGAAGGTCCTCTCGTACGCGGCGCGCTCCAGCGCTTTGCCATTACCGAGGGAGCCCGCCACGAACTGCGTCTTGCGGTCGCGGACATCCAGGTCGAAGACGGTCTCGACGGGGCTCAGCCCCTGTTCCACCCGCTGCATGTACACGTCGGACCGCTCGTGGTTGCGGTAGACCGCGTGCCCGAGCTGCGAGCGCGCACTCATGCCGATGCCGAGCTCGTAGCTCATGCCATCGGCCCGTGGGGCCGGGGCTCGCTCATGCCAGGACGCCACGCTGTCGAGGCGTTTGAAGGTGTAACAGCGGGTTTGTGTGAACCCGATCTCCTCGGCGGCGTGCGTGACGAACGCTCTCCAGCGCATCAGGCGCGCCAAGTCGAGGCGCTCCGCAGCGGTGAGCTGCGTCGCCACCGGCGTGTTCTCGTTGAGGCGCAGGGCGTACAAACACAGCGAGCGAACCCCAGAGTCGGCCACCGCTTCGAGGTCGCGCCGAAAGCTGGCCTCGGTCTGGCCTGGAAGCCCGTAGATGAGATCGATGTTGAGGATGAGACCGCTGTCCGCGACCATGCGGCACGCCGCCAGTGCCTGTGCCGCACTGTGGCGCCGGTGCACGGCGCCCAGAACCGCGTCGTCCAGGCTCTCGATCCCTATGCTCACTCGGCCGATGCCGTGATCCTGCAGCACGCGAATGTGCGCCTCGCTCATCGAATCCGGGGACGCCTCCAGGGTGTTGACGTGGTCCGCGGCCGCTGGCATGCGCTCGAAGATCGCAGCGAGCACGTCATCGAGGAGATCGGGGGGAAGGGCG
Source organism: uncultured Binatia bacterium (SeqCode) (assembly GCA_964498075.1). Lineage (GTDB taxonomy): Bacteria > Desulfobacterota > Binatia > HRBIN30 > HRBIN30 > CAZCGA01. Next base: position 26,449 of record CAZCGA010000080.1, read on the forward strand.
GTTGGCGTCCCCCCACCGACGATCAGCCGCGAGAGCGCGGTCCCTGGTTCGACGCACTCGAGCTCACGCGCGAGCGCCGCGACGTAGCGCTCCATTTCTCGCCGCTTGGCGCCGGCGCGCACGGCATAGAAGCAGAACGTACAGTGGTAGTTGCAAAACGGAATGTGGACGTAGAGCCGGAGCTGATCCGTCGGCGCGTGCGGTCGTTCGACCAGCGGTTGCGCCTCGAAGTTCTGCACGGCCCACGGATATACTATCGGTGTCGTGTATGCCGCTCTTGGCGCGCCGCCGAGCGCCCGCGCCACCCGTTCGACCTCCGCGTCGGAAATCTCTACCCTCATTCCGCCCTCGGGCACCGTACAACTTGACCCTACCTAACCTAGCGGCGCGGGGTGGGCAAGCAGCCGGCGGGCGATCGTTCGAACGGCGCTGGCTCGCGGGTCAAGTCCGGCTCGTGCTGGATATTCGCGAGGCGGACTCGAGCTCCTTCGCCAGTCGCTCCGCGTGCCCCGTCGCCTCCACCTCGGCGAACAGGCGCTGTGCCGCGCGCAAATGGCGCGCCGCGCCGTTCTCGTCGCCGAGCACCTCGCAGAGCCGTGCGCGCTCCTCGACGATGAAGGGAGCGAAGGCCTGCGCCCCGCTCCACTCCAGCAGGAGCTCTGCCCGCGCGAGCGACGCCTCGATCTCGGCGCGCGCGTCGGGACCGTCCAGGGCCCGCAGCACGCGCGAGCGCGCCAGATGCGCCCGCAGCTCGAAGACCCACGTGTCCCGCTCGACCGTGCATCGGTTCGCGACGGCCCGGGCGCTGGCCGCATCTCCGGCTGCGAGGTGGGCTTCCGCGAGCAGGCCCTGCCCGACGTTCAGTAGCAAGCCGGCGATCCCGCGTTCCCGCTGCAGCTGGTCCACGCGCTGTAGCGATTCCAGAGCCTCCGGGACGTGTCCGTGCATCAGCTGGGCCCAGCCCAGGTGGAGTCGTGCGACGGTTCGCTCGAAGGGAGCACCGCTGCGCTCGGCTCGCTCGACCGCCTGTTGGCCGCGCGCCAGCGCCTGCCGGGAAGTGCCAGTCAGTTCTTCCAGCGCCGCTCCGGCCCAACACTGCACGTGGCACACGATCTCGTGGTCGTTCCGCTCCGCGGCTACCTGCAAGCTCCGTTCGAAACACCCCGCCGCCTCACGAGGCCGTCCCTTCCACATGAGCAGGCCACCCTTTTGCCACAAACCGAAGTTCGTCATCGAAAAGCCGTAGAGCTTCACGCCGAGCGCCAGATCCCGGCCACCAAGCTCGAGAGCCTCTTCGGTCACACGCAGCCCGTCTGGCAGCCTGCCCATATGGAAGAGAACGTTGCCGAGCAGAAACCGGGCCGCGAACTGACTATCGAGATCCAGGTCCTCTGCGATTTCGATCGCGCGCTGCGCTGGGACGAGAGGGCCCTCGCTCGACCAACCGCTCAGGATTCGGGAGGTGGCCAGGCCGAATTCGAGCAGGAACAGCGCCGCCCGATCTCCGACGCGTTCGGCGAGCTCTCGGCCCTCCGCGGTGAGGCGATTCCGCTCGTCCTCCGGAAGACCGACGCGATACGAGTGCAGCACGAGCCTGCAGCAGGCGCTCAGCAGGAGGCCCATGGCCTCCTGCGTGGGCGGCTCGGACTTCGCCAGCCCGTAGACCCGCTTCCAGTGCGTATTGCTCTCGGCGAGATCGCTCTTCAGCAGCCACTCCGCCGCCCGTCGGTGCCAGCGCGCTGCTTCCAGCGTTTCGCCCGCCGCCTCGTAATGGTGGGCGAGCAGGGCCGCCCGCTCGTCGAGTCGGTCGGGATATGCGGCCTCGAGCGCCCGCGCTACCGCTGCGTGGGTGCGGGCGCGGCGTTCCCGCAGCTGGGAGCCGAGCGCGACCTCCTGCGTGAGCGGGTGCTTGAACGCGTACTCCGTCACCGGGTAGAGCGATTGCTCGTGGATGAACTCGGCGCGGCGCAGCGCCGCGAGCGCCGCGGCCAAGTCGATCTCTGTAGGGGCGGGTCTTGTGCCCGCCCTGCCCTCACCCGTGAAGAGGGCACCCACAAGGGGTGCCCCTACGTCAACCAGGACGCGTTGCAGGATCGGTTCGCTGAACTCCCGGCCGATCACCGACGCCGCCTGCAGGACCTGCTTCTCGCGTTCGCCGAGCCGGTCGATGCGCGCCGCGAGCACCGACTGCACGGTGCTGGGAACTT
>CAZCGA010000081.1:0-28648 GCA_964498075.1 uncultured Binatia bacterium (SeqCode)
GATCAACCGATGCATCATGGTGAAAATCTACCCACACGCTTTGGAGAAGAGGCTAACAACAAGATCGTCGCCGAACGCTCGTACATGCAGGCCACGAACACCCGCGTCGTGATGTTCGAGATGTGCGGCAACGACGGCCTGCAGGCGCGCAGCAACTTCGCCGGCCAGTCGGGTACCTGCAACTACGCCCCGCTGGACAGCGCGCTGGCGAATTGCACGACCTACCTGCAGGCGGCGATGCAGTACATCGACGCCAACGCCTACTCGGGGACGAAGGTGAAGATGGTCTCCAACCTCTACTACCCTGGGTACGCCGCGGACAACGCCCTCAGCGGCTGCAACGACCCGATAACCGGGCAGAAGATCAACAAGCAGACCAAGTTCCTGCCGTACCTCGCCAAGATGAACTGGCGTGCCTGCAGCTTCGCCAACACCTACGGCTTCAAGTGCGCCGACAGCTTCGCGCAGTTCATGGGCGCGGACTACGACTCGAACAGCGACGGGCAGATCGACTCGGATGCGCTGCGCTATGTCCAGGGTGAGTCGGAAGCGGGCTACGTGAACCGCATCAGCATGACGTTGCGCTCGACGCTGCGTGACGCCAACACGCACTTCATCAACGTGAGCACGAGCTACGACTACATCCAGTCGGACGATACGCACCCGACGTACTACCTGTCGTCGACGATTGGCCTCAACATCTTCACCGGCTCGGGCTCGGGATCGGGGTCGCCCGACTTCAGCGCCAGCCAGATCGTCGGCGGCAAGAACCCGGTGTGGAACCAGACCGGCCACGAGCGCATGGGTTGGGCGCTGTCCGTCTTCAACCCAGCGACGCCCTGAGCGCAAGGCAGTCACTGCACCACGCAGACGCGGAGGGCACGGTGCGGCTCACCCTCCGGGTCTGCGGAGGTGCCGCGGTAACCCCGAGCCGACACCTGGCCTAGCAGCGTGTCGGACTTGGAAGCCTGCAGCGACCCAACGGGGAGCGGGCCATAGAAAATGACGCTGGCTGCAGGCCCTAGCGCTCCAAGTTCTGACGGGGGTTGACGACGTGCCGATCGAGAAACAGCGCCATGACGGCGGCGCATTGCCGGCCGAACTCCGGTGATGCATCGAAGGCATGCGGCGCACCCTCGTAGATGTGAAGCTCGGCGCGCGCCCCGGCCGCGTTCAGCGCGCGGTACATCCGCAGGCTCTCATCAGCCGCCACCAGCGCATCATTGTTCCCGGTGATCAGCAGGGCCGGCGGGAAGTCCGGCCGCACGTAGGCGATCGGACTGGCCCCACGAACGCGCGCGGGCGACGTGTCACGGCCGAGCAGGAACGCAATCGCGTCATTCAAAGGCGGTCCCTCGATCTCCTCGATGGACTGCTCGACGTGCTCTGTCAGCGCGATGTTCTTCACGCCCAGGTTCGTTGGCGCGTAGAAGGCGATCACCGCGGCCACGTCGGTGTGCACGCCGAGGTGGCTACCGTCGCCCTCAAACTCCGCGAGATGTGGCGTCGCCCCCAGCATGAGCGAGAGATGCCCACCAGCCGAATTGCCCGAGACGGCAATCTTGCGTGGCTCGATGCCCAGCCGCGCACTGTTGGCACGCATCCAGCGGAGTGCGGCCTTGACGTCGTGCAGCTGAGCCGGCCACTTCGCCTCGCCCGCAAGCCGGTACTCGCAGGCGACGCAGGTGTAGCCGATCCGCCCGAGCAAGATGCCGTAGCCGCGCAGCTGCGTGCGGTCGCCGCGTACCCACCCACCGCCGTGGACGAGCAGCACGCCTGCGTCGTTCGCGGTTCCCGCGGGTGGCGTGTACACGTCGCAGCACAGCTCGCGTCCACCTGCGCTGCCGAACACGACCCCGGTCTGCACCGTCACCCGTCCGGCTCCTGCATCGCTCATGACGCCTGCAATACTGCGGCACCGGCGCGCGCGTCAACTACCAAGAATTCGGCTGCGGACGCGGCCGTCTCATGGTACTGAGAGGTCGTGGGAGCCCGCATGTCGACGAGAGTGACGGTGACGCTTGCAGCCGTACTGGGCCTGGCGATCGTCAACTGCCCGCGTGCGGGTGCGCAGAGCGACCCGATGCCCCTCGGCGCGCCGGCGGTGAAGGAAGTCGAAGCGCTGCAGGAGGCGATACGCGCTCAGCCGGAGCTCATGGAAGCGATCAACGCGCTGCGGTCCGACCCCGAATTCCAGAAGGTGCTCAACGACCCCGAGATCGGTGCGGCGCTGCAGTCCGGGAACCTCGAAGCCCTGCTTGCCAATCCCAAGATCAACGGCCTCGTGGACAACCCCGAGGTGCAAGTGATCACCAAGAAGCTGACCCAGTAGGCCGCGTCGAGCGTGCCTCAGATCGCGTCGGACTCGCCCCAAACAAAGAGCGGTTGCATCGCGTAGCGCGACACGTCCGCGTCGAGCTCGGCGGGCGACGGCGCGGCGCCGGCCGCCGCCGCGTCGAGGATGAGCCGCAGGATGCTGGCATCGCTCGACGAGCTCAGAAAGAAATCGTCGCGGTCGAGGACGAAACGGACGGCGCGGCCAATGGCGTCCGGCTCCCTGAGCGGCTCATACCAACTGAAGCGCCGCTGCGTGTCGTCTTGCCACCGCCGCCGTGCCACCGACTTGATCGTCTGCACCGCGACGCCGCGCTCGCGACAGAGTGCCTGCAACGCCTCGAAGTCGGCGGCGTACTCCGGCATGCGCATCATGGTGAAGTTGTAGGGCAGCAGGACGGAGTCGAACGCGAAGCGTTCGAGACTGCGGCGATGCATCGCGGCGACACGCGTGCCGTGTCCGGTGACGCCGATGAAGCGCACCAGCCCGCGGTCGCGCGCCTCGACCAGGGCTTCGAGCGCACCGCCCGGACCGAGTGCCGTCTCCCACTCACGCTCGTCGACCAGGTTGTGCAGCTGGATGAGATCGATCTGCTCGACGCGCAACCGTTCGAGCGAACGCCGAACGCTGTCGCGGGCACCGGCGTAGGTCCGGTCGCCGGTTTTGCTGGCGAGGAAGAAGCGCTTGCGATGCTGCTCCATCCACGGGCCGACACGCAGCTCCGAGTCGCCGTACGAGGCGGCCGTATCGATGTGGTTGATGCGGTACTCCAGCAGGATGTCGAGGATCTGATCTGCCTTCTCCTGCCGCATGGCGCCCAACGCCGCCGCGCCGAAGATGACCCGCGTGCTCTGGTGTCCGGTGCGTCCGAATGGGACTGTGCTGATCATCGCTCCCTCCCGTCTCCCTCAAGTGTTCTGGATCGTCATGCCGCCGTCGACCACCAGCACCGCGCCGTTGATGTAGGACGCTGCCGGCAGCACCAAGCTGAGCGTCGCGTGCGCCACTTCCTCCGGTTCGCCGTAGCGGCGCAGCGGGACGCGGCGGCGGGCGAACTTCTGCTTGGCTTCGTCGGGGATCACTGCCGTCATCCCGGTGTGGATGGGACCCGGACACACGCAGTTGACGGTGACGCCCTGCGAGCCCAGCTCGACGGCCAGCGCGCGTGTCAGCCCGATCACACCATGCTTGCTGCTGGTGTACGGGCTGATGAACGCCGTCGCGCCGAGCCCTTCCGTGGAGGCGATGTTCACCACCCGTCCGCTGCGCTGCGCCTTGAGGTACGGCAGGCACGCGCGGATCAACTGGGCGTGAGCCGTGAGGTTCACTGCGAGCGTGCGCGCCCAGGCGCCGTCGAAGTCGTCGCTATCGATCGGTGCGGGCAGACTCACGCCGGCGTTGTTGACGAGGATGTCGATCCCGCCGAAGCGCGCCACCGCCCCGCGGACCAGTGCAGCAACCGCGGTAGAGTCGGTGACGTCAACCGTCCAGCTCGCCGCTGTTCCACCGGCGTCAACGATCTCGCGTACCACGGTGTCCACGCCGCCGGCGTTGACGTCGACGACGGCAACCTTCGCACCTTCATCGGCGAAGAGGTGGGCCGTGGCGCGACCCATGCCGCTCCCCGCACCGGTGACGATGGCGACCTTGCCGGCGATGGAGCGGCTGAGTGCGGTGAGGCGTCCCATGGCGGCGCGATCCTACAGCGTACCGCCACGAGGCGCCAGGCTGGGTTCGCTAGCGTGGAACGGGACGCCGATACGCTGACGCTGAAGTGCATGCCCTAAGACTGCTCACGGTGCGTGTCTTCACCGCAGGAACGGGAGGAGCACGAGGAGCGGAACTCCACCGTAGTAGACGACCCCGCAGGTTACCTCCACGGCGCGCCGCACCGCGCGTGCGCGCGCGGGTGCAATCCATGCGGCCAGGAGCGCCACGCCCTCTGCCGCCGCCCGCCAGATGCTGGCGTAGAGCAGCACGTAGATCGACGCCAGCCCCCACGACACGCCGAACGTCGTCAGGTACGGCACGAGGCCTTCGAGGTAGTACTGACCGAGCAACCCGCCGTAAGCGATGTGCTGATGCGCGTTGAACCACACCGCCGTCGGCACGAGCGCAAAGAGGACGAACTTGCCAAGGAAATAGTGCCAGCGCCGCCGCCCGGCCCCGCGCTTCGCGTGTGCGTACACCACGATGGGATGGTGCAGCGCCGCGCGCGCGGCTTCGACGCCGGCGACGTTCGCCAGCGCCGAGAGCAGCGGCGTGGGATCGATGAGCTGGAGGCCGTAACGCAAGCGACGGCCGGATCGCATCCACAGCGAGCAGCCCGGGCCCGGCAGCGGCAGCGCCCAAGGCACGACCCGCGCGATCGCCGTGGATGGCACTTCCAGTCGCAGGTCGCGCCGTTGGGCGATGAGCCCGCCGTGCCAGACTTCCACGTCCACGACGAAGGCGCGCTCGATCAACCAAGCCGCGACGCCCGGGAGGAGCGCGCAGACGGCGAGCACGTGTGCCAGGACCCGAAGTGCCGCAGGCTCCTCCGCGACGAGGATGCCCAGGCCAATCACCGGCAGGCTCGCACGGCTGACGCCCACGAGCGCCGCCGCGACGACGCGCCACGCCATCGGATAGGCGCACGCACGCAGCCCCGCCGGCGAATCCGCCTGGTGCTCGTTGGAGCTACCCACCGTTCCTTCGGGCATCGACGCCGGCAGCGATCCCGGCAACCAGGAAGAGCAACCCGTGGTCGATCGGCGCGAAGCTCAACTCGTGGAAGAGCCACGGGCCGATATAGATACCCAATGTACCCAGCAACAACGCACCGGGCATGCGGACCCACTCCGGTGCACGGGTGTCGCGCCAGATCCGCCACGCCGTACGCGCCCAGTACCACAGCAGCGTCAGGAACGACCCCAAGCCGATCAGGCCGGTCTCAGTCAGCAGACTCAGGAAGGTGTTGTGATGTGAGTAGGGCCGGATCGCTTCCAGGTCCAGCGAGGTGGACCGGTCAGTGAGATATGGCAGCTTGGCGTCGGGAAAGTGACCAAAGTGGACGCCGAACCATGGACGGTCCAAGAACATGCGCCACGACACGTACGTAAAGCTCAGCCGGAGAATCGCGGACTGCCGCGTGCCCCGCGCGGTTTCGCGGCCGCGCTGAAAGCCCATCAGCGTGTCCCATTTGACTGTCACCACGAACAGCCCAGCCGCGACCATGCCCCCCAGCACGGCTGCTCGCCAGTACCGGCGCAACGTCAGCGCGAACACCGTGAGGAGACCCAGCCACATTCCCAGCCACACACCGCGCGTATAACTGAAGAACAGTGCCATGAGGAACAACGGCAGCAATGCGTAGACGAGCCACCGTCGGACTCCGTTCGAATGAGCCGCCCACAACCAGGCGCTCAACATGCCGACGCCTACGTACAGCCCGAAAGTGACCGGCGATAGCATCGGCCCGCGCGCACAGCCGAAGGCGCGGCCGAGGTGAGGATCCGCGATATAGGGCGGGAACACGAGCCACCACTGCTGCGAAACCTCGAACACCCCGGTCGCGGCCAGATAGGTCGCGAAGCCGGCCAGCGCTTCGCACGTGGCTCGCACCCGGCGCTCGGTCAGGGGGGTTTGACGGGCGACCCAATAGACGATGGCCGGGAACACGTACCCGGCGACGAGCCGCCACCACGGACGCGCTTGGCCAGGGCCTGCATCGCGCCAGTCTGCGGTGAACGTGCTAACTGCTAAGACTGCCAGTAACACCCCTAGGACGACCTCCGCTTTGCGAATGGGCTTGGGATCGGCTCGACCGGACCAGCGGCTCATCACATAGCCGGCGACCAGACCCACCAGCATCAGCCGGTCGAGTGTGAGTCGCCACGGACCGACCGTGAAACTGACGAGCCGGTAGCCGAAGCAACACGCGACCACGAGCAGCGCGACACACCCCACGAGCAGCGATCCGCGAGCTGCCGACACACAGCCCCAGATCGCGAGGGCGATGCCTAGAATGATTGCGACGGTCGTCAAGGCGTCAGCGTGCCTCCGCACTCTGCTGCAGAATGATCGTGATGGCGACGAGCTGATAGAAGAGATCGAAGTAGGGCAGGTTGATGAACACGCCGCCGCCGACGTACGCGAGCACGCTCACCTCGATGCCGTGGGCGTAGTGATACATCCATTGTCTGCCCGGATCATCGCGCGTCACGCGGATGGTGCGCCGCAGGCTGAGCAGAACGGACAGGACCAGTCCGCTGAACAACACCAGACCGGTGAAGCCGTGCTCGGCGAGCACCTGCAAGAAGTGGTTGTGCGCATCGTGGTAGTCCGCATACCCGCGAAGGTAACGCTCGTACACCTCCGGGCCAAATGGCCGGAAGCCGGCGCCCAGCACCGGGTGGTCAAGTCCCAGACGATAGGCAACGTACCCCGACTTCAAACGTTGCCCGCCGGAGGTGCCTGGGTGATACGCCGTCGGGATGGTGGCCATTCTCTGGTACCACTGCGCCGGTGCCAGCGAGACGATCAGACCCGCCGCGAGCACGGCGCCGACGAGCCCCTTGTCCTGCAGTCGAGTCTTGAGGAAAAGGAGCGCCAGCACGACGATGAGACAAAGGAAGGAGCCGCGGGAATACGTTGCAACGATCGCCACGATCGAGCCGGCGAACGCCACGAGCAGGAAGTGTCGAAGCCACGGCGACCGCTCTTCATAGCGCAGATAGATCAGCAGCGGGAGCACGATGGTGAGCGCGAACGCCAGCCCGTTGTTGTCCGCGATGGTAGACTGCGGAGGACCAAAGAGCATCTGCTGCCCACCGGTGAGAACCGCCCAGATGCCTCCGGTCAGCCCGTAGTATCCGATCGACAGGGCGATGACCAAGAGCAGCAGGCGCAGCTTCCGGTGATCCTGAAAGAGCACCAGCGTGACCGCGGTCATCAACAGGATCTTCGAAACCTGGATGAGCTCATAGCGCGCACGCTCGGGATGGATTGCGGTCAACAGCGTGGAGGACAGAAACGTCACCCACAGCGCCAGAAGCAGGTAGACCTCGCGGGTGCGCGGCATAGCCGCCCGGTCCTTGGTCAGCGGCAGGCCGAGGAGCGTCGCGATGGCGACCAGCTTCGCGAACGGTAGACTGTAGGCGAAGCCGTGCATGAGCCGATGCGGATTCATGTAGCCGAGCCACGCGAACACCAGGACGCCGATCCACGGCCGCCAGACACACAAGGGCAGCGAGCCGACGACGATCAACGTGAGTAGGACATCTCCCAGCGGCATGGCCAGTTGGGTGTATCGTGCCCGTCGTCGCCAGTCGAGATCTCGCCCATTGCCACGCCCGACGAGCAGCGAGTAAGGTCGTCGCAATGAGACGCTCGGCCCATCGCAGCCGCAACTTGCTGACGATGCTGGCGCTGAGCTTCGCCGCCGCTGGGCTCGCCGAAGGCGCCGTCAGAATCCGGCAGTGGGTGAGAGTTGGCCAGGTCCGCACGGTCGACGATACCCTTACCGTCGATCCGGAGACCGGGCTGCGGATTCCAGTTCCAAACTTGGTGCGGGGTCCGATCCAGATCAACTCCCGCGGTTTCCGCGGCCCTGACGTGACCGTACCGAAACCGCCCGGCGTGATCCGTCTCGCCTTCCTGGGCGGATCGACCACGTACTGCGCTGAGGTCAGCTCGACCGAGCTCACTTGGCCTCACTTGGTGTGGCAGTCGCTGCGCGGCGCGCTTCCCGCCGTGCGGTTCGATTACGTGAATGCCGGGGTGCCCGGCTACGGTCTCGACGCCATCCGCCGGAGCTTCAGCGCGAGACGGGGAAGCTCAGGTTTGACCCTGAAGAGCTGTCACGCAATTTCGAGCAGCGGCTGCGGAGCACCATCCGTACGGTGCAGGACGTTGTCGACGTCGTGGCCGTCGCGACCTTTTCGCCGCGGCTCCGGCGCGGCCAACCGCTCGCGGAGCAGAGGCGCGCCGCGGTGACATCGCTCTACTACATGCCGTACATGACCCTGGACGGGCTCATCGCCGGCTTTGAGGAGTACAACCGCGTGATCCGGTCCGTCGCGGCCGAGACGGGGGCAGTGCTCATCGGCGGCGAGGAACTGATCCCCGCGGACGAGCTGCACTACAACGACTCGGTGCACTTGAGCGACGCCGGGAGCCGCGTGATGGCCGCGCGCGTGGCGCACGCTCTGCTTGACGCACCCGCGTTCCGCCAACTCGTGTCGCGAGTCGAGCGCGCCGGCGCGCGCTGAAGCGGCGACCGCTGTGCACCGGGCCCGCGGTATGCGATACACTGCAACCGATTGATGCAGAACGACACTCCCATCGTCTTGCACGTCCTTGACCACTCCCTGCCGCACGTGAGCGGCTACAGCGTTCGCAGCCATTACATCCTGCGCGCCCAGCTCAGGAACGGAGTCCAAGCGGTGGTGCTCACCTCACCGAAGCACGGTCCGTGTGTGGGCGACGAGCAGATTGAGGGTGTCACCTACCAGCGGGTGCCGACGGGCCGGGTTCGCCGCAGCCGATCCATCCCCGGCGCCGACGAGGTGCAGGTGATGCACCAACTGCGTGCCCGACTCGTCCAGGTCGTCCGCGAACAGCACATCGACCTCATTCACGCCCACTCGCCCGCCCTCAACGGCATACCGGCCCTCTCTGTCGGCCGACGGGCCGGCGTTCCGGTGGTCTACGAGATCCGCGCGTTGTGGGAGGATGCCGCAGTGGCGTACCGCGGGCAGCGCCGCGGCTCGGTCCGCTATCGGGGGATGCGCGCCCTCGAGACCTGGTTGTTGCGCCGGGTCGACGCCGTCGGCGTCATTTCGCAAGGCTTGGCGGGCGACGTGATCGGGCGCGGCATCCCGCCCCAGAAGGTGTTCCTCGTACCCAACGGTGTGGACACGGAACGGTTTCAGCCCTTGGAACGTGACGTGGACTTGGCGACGCAGCTCGGTCTCGAAGGCCAGATCGTGATTGGCTTCATCGGCACGATCTACCGCTACGAAGGGCTGGAGGTCCTCGTGCAGGCGCTGGCGAGAATCGACTCGCCGGTCCCACGTGTGTGCGCGCTACTGGTGGGCGAGGGTCCTGAATGCGCGCGGCTCGGTGAGCAGGCCCGGCGCCTCGGTATCGCATCACGTGTCACCCTGGTGGGAGAGATCCCCCACGCGGATATTCGCCGCTGGTACTCGGTATGCGATGTTCTGGTGTACCCGCGTCACTCGACGCGCTTGACGGAGCTGACCACCCCCCTCAAGCCCCTCGAGGCGATGGCCATGAGCAAAGCCGTCGTGGGCGGTAACGTTGGCGGACTGCGCGAGCTCATCCAGGATGGCGAGACGGGCATGCTCTTTCCTGCGGGCGACGCGGGTGCGCTCGCCGCCCTGCTGGCGCGGCTGATCCACGATGACGAGCTCCGCGCCACTCTGGGCCGACGGGCGCGAAGTTTCGTGTGCACCCAGCGCCAGTGGCAGCACGCGGCGCAGGCGGCCATCGGCACCTACCGGACACTCTTAGACCACGTTCCGCAGGAAGGGCGCGATTGCCTACGCCCGGCAGCGAGTACCGATGCGGAGTGAGCCTCGACCGGCGGCGGCGCGTGGCCTCGCATGCGCGTGCTGGTGCTGAGCTCGCTGTTTCCGAGCGCGGCGCGGCCGACGTTCGGCGTGTTCGTGCGGGAACGCGTGCGTCACGTCGCGGCGCACTGCGACGTCGTCGTCGTTGCACCGATTCCGTGGTTTCCGGGCAACCGATGGATTCGAGGGCGAGAGTACTGGGCCACGCCCGTCCGCGAGAACCAGGCGGGCCTCACCGTTTACTATCCGCGCGTCCTCTCCATCCCGCGCCTCGGCAAGGCTCTGGACGGGACGCTGTATTGTCTCAGCCTCCTCCCGTTTCTCCTCTGGCTGCGGCGCCGCTTCCCATTCGATCTGATCGATGCGCAGTTCGGCTATCCCGACGGCGTTGCCGCGGCGCTCTTGGGCAAGATCTTTCGGCGGCGCGTCTTGATCACTCTGCGTGGTGACGAGGTCCGCGTTGCTGCATACACGCTGCGGCGGTTGCAGATGGGCGGTGCACTCAAGTCGGCGCGCGTCATCGCGGTGAGCGATGCGCAGCGCCAGGTTGCGGCCCGCTTCGGTGTCGACGTGAGTGCGGTGCGCGTGGTCCCCAACGGTGTGGACTCATCGCGCTTCCAGCCGTCGGACCGGCGCGCCGCGCGGTTGCGGCTCGGGCTGCCCGACCACCGGGTGATCCTGTTGGCGGTTGGATCGATGATCGCAGGTAAGGGTCATCATCGCGTCTTGGAAGTCCTTCCCGATCTCGTGACCGCACGACCGGATCTTCTCTACATCGCCGTTGGCAATGCGGTGCGCGGCGATCGGTATGGCGCGATGCTGCACGAGATGGTGCACCGGCGTCGCCTGCAAGCGCATGTGCTCCTCGTTCACGGGCGCCCGCACGAGGAAATCCCGTACTGGTTGGCCGCCGCGAATCTCTTCTGTCTGGCCACCAGCCGCGAGGGGTGCTGCAACGCGATCATCGAAGCACTCGCCTGCGGCTTGCCGGTCGTCACCACCCGGGTGGGCGGCAATGCGGAGCTGCTGCGCGAGGGAGAGGATGGATTGCTCGTTCCGTTCTGGGATGCAGGTGCATTCGCGGGCGCGATCCTGGCGGCGTTGGATCACGACTGGGATCGCCCGGCGATTGCCGCACGGGCGCGCCGGCACAGCTGGGATGACACCGCGAGAATGGTGATCGCGGAGATGCAGGCGGCGCTACGAAGCTGAATCGTCGGGCCGACAGCGCCGGCATCCCCTCACCAGTCGAGGTCCCGCTCATAGCCCAGCGCGACCAGCAGGTCTCCGGCCAGCGCCTTGAAGCGGCTCTTCTCTGCTGCGGTGAAATGGTTCTGCCAGTCGCCCACAGCTCCGTTGCGAGCGAAGCGTCGTCGGCTCTCCTGCCCCGGCTCCCGTCCAGTCCAATAGTGGAAGGACGATCGGTGCAGCACGTCCTCCACGACCACCGCATCAGGCGGCAAGTCGAGGAACTCGAAGAGTGCCCCGACCACGGTGCGCCCGTGTCGCACGAGCGATTCGTAGGAGCAGGTGAACATCGCCTGCGTGGCCGCGACCTCCGTCTGCGCTTCGATCGCCCGGCGCCACGCCAACACGCTCGCATCAAACGACCAGCTGCCACGCCGTCGGTAGGCCGAGGTAAAGAAGCGGTCGGAAACGACGACGTCGCGACCGTCGCGGTAGATCGCCAGCAGCTTTGCCCGCGGAAAGAGGCGCTTGATCCGCGCCACATAGAAGATGTTCTGCGGGGTCTTCTCGAGCAAGTAGCGTTGCGGGTGCAAGGCCTCAGACAGAAACCCGAAGAAGTATCGGCAATAGTCGTCGGGTGATGGCCTGTGCAGCAACCCCTGTCGGAGCGCCCGCCGTTCCGCACACGTCAGGTCCAGCAGCCCGGCCGGTCGATCCGCGGGGGCAAGCGACACTGCCGCGGGGAGTCGCGTGAGGAACGGACGCGACCATGCCAGCAGCCGCTGCCGCACGAGGTTGCGCCGGCCACCCTTGCTCCACGGGACGCGTGAGAAGAGCGTGCGCGTGCACGCCCGCAGATCCGGCGCGCGCTCGGTGTGATCGAAGATGTGCGTCTCCTGCACGCCGCGGATCGCCGGGTGCAAGCTGAGCAGGTTGAGGAGCCATGTGCTCCCGCTCTTGTAGTGCCCGACGATGAACGCCAGATCCGTACCGCCGTCGTTCATGCGACCGGGTCCGGACGGCGGGCTGGTGCGCGGCTCGCGGACGCGACGGATGGCGCGTCGGACACGAAGCGGTCGTACCAGAGGTTGAACATCAGAATGATCCAGAGCTCCGTGGCGCGGTCGCGTCTCCCCGACTCGTGCTCGCGACACAGGAGGCGCACAGTCGAGGGGTCGAACAGATCATGACGCGTCGGAGCCAGGACGTGGTCGTGGAGCAGCGGCCGCAGCGCGGTGCGCAACCAGAGGTTGATCGGCATCAAGAAGCCCATCTTCGGCCGCGCCAGGATCTCCGGCGGCAACAAGCCGCGCACCGCCTCCTTGAGGACCAGCTTGGTGTGCGCACCCTTGAGCTTCAAGGCCGACGGCAGCGCCGCGACGTACTCGACGAGATGATGATCCAAGAGCGGGCAGCGCACTTCGAGCGAGTGCGCCATGCTGGCGCGGTCGACCTTGGTCAGGATGTCGTCCGGCAGGTACGTCTTGAAGTCGATGTACTGGATGCGCGACAGCGAATCCGGTCCGTCGGCGGCGCGGTAGAGATCTTCGAACAGCTCGCCGGTGTGATAGCCGGCGAGTGCGCGGCGCACGTCGCCGCTCAGCAAGCGTGTGCGGTCGTCGTCGTGAATTCCGCTGACCGAGTAGAGATAAGCATCCCAGGGCGTGCGCGCGAGATTGCTGAGGAACGCCTTGCCGCGGAAGATCTGCGGTAGGACGTCCGCCTTCGGATAGAGCGCGCCGAGGAGACCAAACACCGGCCGGCGCAACGCCGCGGGAACCAGAGCCCGCACCATGTTCTCGCGCACATCGAAGAAGTAGCGGCGATAGCCCGCGAAGCTCTCGTCGCCGCCGTCACCGGAGAGGGCGACGGTGACGTGGGCGCGTGCCAGCTGCGCCACGTAGTAGGTCGGCACGGCCGACGAATCGGCGAACGGCTCATCGTAGTGCCAGACCAGCCTGTCCAAGACGTCCAGCGCCGCCGGCATCACGACCCGTTCGTGGTGTGCGGTATTGAAGTGGCGCGCCACCAGGCGCGCGTACGGCAGCTCGTCGAACTCCGCCTCCGGAAACCCGATCGAGGTCGTGGTCACCGGTGACTGTGCGGCCTCCGCCATCAGGCCCACCACCGCCGAAGAATCGAGGCCGCCGCTCAGAAAAGCCCCCAGGGGAACGTCGCTGCGCAGCCGTAGCGCCACCGCCTGCCGCAGCAGAGCGGCAACGTCTCCGGCGGCAGACCCGTCGCCTGCCGGCGCGCGTCCGAAGTGGATGTCCCAATAGCAACGCGCGCGAGCGCCACCGTCCTCAGCCACCAGACAGTGACCGGCCGGCAGCTTCCGGATCTGGCGGAAGATCGACTTCTCGCGCGGGACGTAGCGCAGCGTGAGGTAGTCGTTCACCGCTTCGAGATCGAGGGTGCGATCCAGCCCGGGGAAGGCGAGCAGCGCCTTTATCTCGGAGCCGAAGATGAAGGCGTCGCCGACGGTCGCGTAGTACAGCGGCTTCTTCCCCAGCCGGTCGCGGGCGAGGAAGAGCCGCCGGCGGCGTTGGTCCCAGACGGCAAACGCGAACATGCCGCGGAACCGATCGAGGCAGGACACGCCCCACTCCTCGTACGCGTGCACGATCGCCTCCGTGTCGGAGCGGGTGCGGAACACGTGCCCCTTGTGCTCCAGCAGCGCGGTCAGATCGGCGTAGTTGTAGATCTCGCCGTTGAAGACGACCCAGACCGTGCCGTCTTCGTTGCTGATCGGCTGGCGGCCGGTTTCCAAGTCGATGACACTGAGGCGGCGATGGCCTAAGCCGATGTGGTCGTCGATGAAGTAGCCTTCGTCGTCGGGGCCGCGGTGCACGAGCGTCCGCGTCATGCGTTCGAGCACGGTTTTCCAGTCTCCAGGCGGTGTGCCGGAGCGGTGGTAGATGCCTGCGATGCCGCACATCTTCGGGCAATGGCGTCAGCGCGTGGCGGTCCCTCTCTCAGACGTCACGATCCCCGCCCATCAACCACCAGTTGTTCGCCGCGGCAAGCGTCGCAGTATGCGCGGTGCCCTCGGCGAAAAAGGGTACGGGGCCGATGTGCTCCTCCCGCCGGACAAATCCCAGCGACTCGACCATGCGGGCGCTGCCGCTGCCCGCCACGACCTCGACATCGAGTGCTTCCGCGTGTTGGCTCCGCGCCCAGTGCGCCGCTTCGGCGACCAGCGGCAGACGAACGCTCTCGTCCTCCTCCGTGTGGAGGTCGACGAGTGAGACGACCGGTGACTCCCCGGAGCGAAGCACCGCGTAGCCGACGAGCCGACCGTCCCTGCGGGCGCAGATGATGTCGTGGCGCCACATGGTGTGCTGGAGATAGCGCCAGTTGAGATACGCAGCGTCGCGTACGCCCATGACCGGGCGACAGCCGGCAAGGCGCGCATCGAGAGCATCGAATTCCTTACCGCACGCGGCGGAGAGCAGTTCCACTCGGACGGCCTGGGCTGCGCGCGCACGCGCATCGCGCCTGCGGAGGGCCAAGTCCGCTGCCGCGCCGACGGCAGCGGAGATCACGCCCATGCCGAGCTGGCGCCGCGCGAAGGTCTTGAGGGAGACCGGGCGCACCCAGCGCTGGGCGCGCCCGAGCTCGCTGCAACCCGTCCGCCCGTGGACCACCAACATCGGCCCGTTTGGATAGCCGTAGGTGAACGCATACGCACCGGCGCACACCGGCGCATGCGTGGCGCGTAGCAGCTGCAGCGCAACGCCGAGTCTGCGGTAGGCCTGGTCGACGGCGAAGTCGCCCAGGCAGAGCGCCCGGAGGATGGTACCGTCGACCCGCATGCGGCGCGGATGGGCCGCCGCCGTCCCAAGCGGCATGGCATTCTGGTCTTCGGCGAGCCAGACGAGCGCCGGGCCATCCGGATTTGAGAGGTAGAGCCACTCGAAGCGCTCGGACGTGGCGGCGGTGGGCAGATTGCGCCGCAACACGGCGAGGATCGGTTCCCGTTCCGCACATGCATCAACCTGGCGAACCCTGATGGGCGCGGTTGGCATTCTACCAGCACCGTGCGCCGCTGACCCGTCGTTGCAGGTACTCGAAGCCGTCGAGGTACTTGCGGAACATCGACGCGTCGGTGGCGACGCAACCGATCCGCGGCAACGCAAAGCGATTCGACGCGGCCGTCACACAGCCGAAGTGCGCCGCGCTGGCGCAGCCGTACCCCGCTTTGGCGACCATCTCGACGTGTTCGGGTCCGTAGTCTGGGAAGAGGCCGTTCGGGTAGCAGAATGACGCGACCTCAACACCGAGGCGTCGCTCCAGCTCTTGGCGCGAACCGTACACTTCATCCCACGACCGTTCGGCGTCGATCGTGTTGAGGATGGCGTGCGTGCGCGAATGAGAGCCGATGTCCACCAGCCCCGAGCCAGCCAACTCCTTCAGCTCTGCCCACGAGAGCAGGGCGTAGGGCGCCGGCGCGTCCGCAGGGATCGGGGCTCCGGCTCGCTGCGCCAGCTCCTCGAGACGCCGGTCACGTTCGGCCGGTGGCAGGCGCTTGAGCGCCGCGAGCGTCGCGCGGCTCCACTCTGCAGAGAACGCCGCCGAACCCCTGGCGGAATCCCGCACACACTTGAACTTGTCGGTCCACAGCCACTGCCCGCTGTCCGGCAAATCACTCACGACGAACAGGGTCGCGGGAACTCGAAACTCTTGCAGCAGCGGAAACGCCCACCGGCGGAAGCTGGCGTATCCGTCGTCGATGGTGATCACCACCGAGCGGGCCGGCGGCGCGTCGCCGGCGGCGAGCGCTCGACTGAGATCTTGCAATCGGAGCGGGCGGTAATGTTGCTTGATGTACCGCAGCTGGCGACGAAACGTGTCGGCGGGGGTGCAGTCGGCGCGGGCTTCGGTGGGTCCACAGAAGTTGTGGTACATGAGAATGCGCGGCCACTGGGAAGACAGCCATCGCGCCGCGTGAAAGGCACCGCTGGCAGCCGCCGTCGAGCGCGCGAGGCGTCTCAAGCCGGCAAGCACCGTCGGTTCCTCCGAGCCAGTGTGTCGCGATACACGGCCGTGTATCCGGCAATCATGTCCGCCATGGAGTAGTGCCGAGCGACCCGGTCGCGTCCCGCGGCGCCGTGCCGGCCGCGTACGTCCTCGTTCAGAGCGTACCAGTCGATCGCCGCGGCTAGCGCCGCCGCGTCGCGCGCCGGAACGAGCCGCCCGGTCCCGCCGTCCACCACGACTTCCGGATTGCCGCCGACCTGAGTCGCCACCACCGGCAAGCCGACCGCCATTGCCTCGAGCAGCGCGATGCTCGTGCCTTCCATGACTGATGGAAGGACGAACACGTCCATGATGCCCAACCAACCGGCGACGTCATCGTGGTGGCCGGCGAGCCGAACGATGTCCGCAAGCCCGCGGCCCCGCGCCTCCCCATCGAGTGCGGCTTTTTCGACTCCGTCGCCGACGATGAGCAGTCGAAGGTTGCGATGCCGTGCGGACAGGATGTGGACCGCTTGGAGCAATGCCGAGTAGTTCTTGACCGGATCCAGTCGCCCGACCGCTCCAACCACAATCTCCCCCGGTTGATATCCGAGCTGTGTGCGAAGCCGCTCGCGGTCGTTGGCGGGTTTGAATCTCTGGGTGTCGACGCCGTCTCTCACCAGCACCACTTTGTCATGACGGATCCGCACTTCATGGAGCAGCCAGCGCTGCAGGTGTTCCGAAACGGTCAGCACTCGATCGATCAACGGCGCCAGCAAGCGCCGGGTGAGCTTGCGCTTGCGGTTCATGACCTCGCGATCGTCGCGCCACCCGTGCTCGCTGTGAATCAGAACCGGCACCCGTGCCAGGCGGGCACCGATCACGCCGTCGAACGCAGCCCAGTTTCGGGTGTGCACGATGTGGGGGCGGACGGCGCGGCACTGCTGCGCGATTCGCAGGGCGAGGCCCCATTCATGCCCGTCCGGTTTCCCCAGAGAGTAGATCGGCACCGCGACGGCGCTCAGACGGTCCGCGACGGGACCGAGCTGTCGAACGCAGCAGACCGAGTGGCTGAAGTCCGTCAGCGTGCGCTGAATGAAATTCGCCAGCCCGAGCTCCAACCCTCCAACGCCGAGCGTATCCACGACGTGCAGGACGCGGATGGCACCCGGGCCTGCCGCGGGTCTAGCCACAGGATCGTTCGACGGGTCAGTCATTGCGGCGCGCACAGCTCGTCCAGAATCCGCACCAGCTCGCCGGCCCCGGCGCGCCGGGTGTAGTCCGCTAGGTCGCGCTGCTGACACCCGCCGGCTTGCCCGGTGTGACTCCACGCCTGGTAGGCTGCCACCAGTTTCTCTTCGATCTCCGCCCGACTGTCGGACGCGATGAACACGCCCGCGAAGGGGCGCATCAGGCTCGCCGTGTCACTGTCGGCCGGCGCGACGGTGAGGATGTAGCGGCCGCTACGCAAGTACTCGAAGGCCTTCGACGGGATCGCCGTGCGAAACTCATCGCCGCCTTGGAGCAGCAGCAACACCGACGCGCGCAGCATCGTCGCCAGTGCTTCTTGGCGCGATACCCATTCCACCAGGCGTACGATGTCTCCGAGGCCGAGACGTTGGGCCAAGCGTTCCAGCGCGACGCGCTGGGCGCGCTCACCCGCACCGACGAATACGACACCGGTGTCGGTGGGCAGACGGCCGCAATCCAGGCTGTGTCGGACGGCTTCGAGAAACCGGCGAGGGTCTCGCTGCACGGGGTGAACCTGGCCGACGTGCGCAATCGTAAAGCACTCTGCTGGACCGTTGCCCGCCGCCCTCAGCTCTTGAAAGTCCGCTTCGTCATACCCGTTGTACACCAGGCGCACCTTCTCATCGGCGGCCTCCCGGAAGCGTGTGCCCAGATCCTCGACGAGCCCCGGCGTTGGCACGACGATCCGATCGGCCGCCAGGACGACCTGACGCTCCAGCCGTCGGTTGGCCCAACGCGACACGCGGCCGTTCGACGGCCCCGCCGTCCACGGGTCGCGCAGGTCAACCACCCATGGCAGCTTGGTGATCCGCTGGACGAGCAAGCCGATACAATGCGCTGTCTCCGGCGGGCTGGTCGAGAGCAGCGCATCGATGCGTTCGCGGCGCACTGCCCGCAGCGCCGCCAGCACGCCGCACGGGAGCCACGACACGGAGCGGTCGGGCAACGCAAGAAAACCCGGATAGCGGCCGCGTATGGCCAGCACCCGTTTGGTGTCGAAGCCGAAGGCCCGGTACACGCGGCTCTCTCGCGGAATCTGCCGCAGTAAGCCCGGGTCCGTCGATGGATGAAAGCCGGCGCGAACCGTGACCACGCTGGTCTGCCATCCGAACTCCGGAAGATAGCGCGCGAACTTGAGCGGCCGCAGCGCGCCGGCGGTGTTGGCGGGCGGGTAGTCGCGTGCGATCATCAGCAGCCGCCGGTCCGCCGCCTTCGGCACAGCAGCGGTGGTCGCTGCGTTCATCCGTTCCCTCGTGACAGCCACAGCCATGCCCACTGCCGGAGCTTGGGATCCAGTATCCACAGGCACAGCGCTGCGGTCGTGCCGCCCAGCGCGCCGCGGACGACGCAGTCCACCGCGGATTGGGACGATACGCGCCCCACCCCGTACAACAGAGCGATCATGCAGGCCGTGGCCAGCAGCGCTCGACCGACGATCGCGTACCTCAATCGGAGATCCAGCACGGAACGCGACCACCAGACATTCGCCACCAACAACACGCCATAGGCAACGGTCGTTGCGACGGCCGCGCCGGAGAGACCCCACACCGGGATGAGCAGCAGATTCAACGCCAGGTTGAGCACGGCGGCGCTGCACACGTTGAGCGCCAACACACCGGTCTTCCTTCCCACGGTGAGACCCGCGGCCGCGATGAAGCTCATGCTGCTCAGCAAGACGCCGGGGAGGATCAACGGAGACAACCGCGCCGACTCCCGATACTTCCCCGAGGCCAGCAGCACGATGATCTCTTGGTTGAACATCAAGTAGAGCGCAGCGACGGGAATCGCGATGCTGACCATGTACGTGAGGACCGTTGAGGCGAACTGTGACGTCACCGCGCGTCCCTCGCTCGCCCACAGACGGAAGAGGATCGGCATGACCGCGAGCCCCGCCGGAGCAAAGAGGCCGTCAGCGAGACGCTGCGCGAGATCGTAGGGCACGCTGTAGTTGGCGACCGCGTTGAGCCCGAGGAAGCGTTCGATCAGGAACCGATCGCCAGAGTCGAGGAGAAAACGGGCGGAGCCCGCGAGCGCCAGCGGCAGGCCGTACCGGGTGGCGGCTGCAAGGATCGGGGGCGCGAGGCGAGGACGCGAGATCACCCCACGTCTCGCCAGGTCGAAGAGGCGTACACCGGCGACGATCGCTTCCACGATGACCGTTGCGACAATCACGGTAAAGGCGCTGCGTTCCGAGAGCAGCAGAAGCGTGATGGCCACGGCGATCGTGCCGTAACGGCAGAGGACTCGGGCCGCGGCGTGCGCGAAGGCGCGCTCTTGGGCGCGGTAGATCTGATACAGCACACCCGAGATCACTCGGATCACGACGAGCACGGCGGACCATTGCAGGCACCGGGCGTAGGTGGGCCGGCTCGGTTCGACGATCCATGCAGCGGCGGTCACCGTGACGACAGCAACGAGTAAGCTCAGCGCCAGCGACCCGCCGAGCATGCTGTCGCAGAGGATCCGCAGGGCCTCCGGCCCGTGCGTGCGGCGCTCGGTGTAGAGGCGGACCGTCGCTTCGCCAAAGCCGAGCGTGCCGACGACGGCCAGGATCGACACGGTCGCGAAGACGAGACTCAGCAGGCCGTATTCCTCCTTGGGCAGCAGCCGCGTCGTCACGGGCATCGAGACCAACCCCGCTACGATCAGCAGCGCGTGGGCCGTGAAATACGTTCCGGAAACCGCCGCGAACCGTGACGGTTTCGAAGCTGCAGGGATCACTTGTGTCATCTGGACCCCTGCAGATGTCATGAGTGGGCGGCGGCGGCCACCGCGTCTCGCGACGGCGACGTCACGCGCACCTCGCCTTGGTCCAAGCAGGCGTCGAGCAGGCGCAGGTTGACATCCCACCGGTACGCTCGCTCGATCAGACGCCGGGCGTTCTCGACGAGTCGCCGGCAGCGCTCCGGGTCGCGCAGCAGCGCGACGACTGCGGCGGCACACTGCTCGGCGGTTTCGGCCACCAGCACGTCGACGCCGTCGTTCACGGCCAGGCCTTGCGCCGCCACCGGGCTGACCACCACCGGCACGCCCATCGCCATCGCCTCGAGGACCTTGTTCTGCACCCCCCGGCCGAGCCGCAGTGGCGCCACGCAGACGCGGGCCTGTCCGAAGTACGGCCGGACGTCGGGCACCGAGCCGGCGATGCGCACCGTGTCGCCCAGCGGTTGAATCGCGCGCCGCAGGCGGCGCGATGGCCGGTGGCCGACCGCCGTGAACTGCGCCGCCGGAATCTCGCGGCGCACGCGCGGCAGCACCTCGCGGGCGAAGTAGACGACGGCGTCCACGTTCGGACGATAGTCCAGCGCTCCGGTAAAGAGAATGTTCGGGTCTTGCGCCACCGGTCGGTCTCTCGGCGGCCGGAAGAAGTCGGTGTTGACGCCGTTGGGAACTACGCGCACCGCAGCGGCGGCGCGGGCGAAGGTCTGAAAGAGTGCGGCTTCCTCTGCCGAGACGAACAGCACGCGGTCGGCCAGCGTGCCGCCCCGCCGTTCGAGCTGGCGCAGGCGCCTGGCTTCGAGCCCGTATGCCCAGCCTAACGGCGCACCCGCGCGCGCCGCCCATTGTCGCCATTTCTCGGAATCGACGTCGACGAAATCGAGGACCCGGCGTGACGTCCCGGTCGCCGGCAGATACTGGGCCATGACCGACGAGAAGGCCCACACGACGTCGAACCTCTCGGCCGCCGTCGCGCGGTGCACCGCGCGCCACATGCCGGCGCTGCGGTAGTAGCCCGCGCAGAAGGACCGCGCGCGCGCCAGCGCCAGCGCGCCACGCCCGACGCCCATCGGTGTGCGCAGGCGCACGAGATCGACCTTCGCGCAGTGGTTGCGCAACGTGTCCGCCCACTGCGCTTCCTCGGGCCGGTCGACGAAGCTCAGCAGGTAGACGTCGTGCGCTTGTGCCAGGTGTCGCAGGTGATGATACGACCGAATCTTGTCGCCCTTGTTCGGTGGGTACGGGACCCGCGGTGTCAGGTAGAGAATTCTCACGGCCTCGTGCGTTCCTTGCGCGTCACCTGTAGTAAGGAACGGACCGGCGTACAAGGAGAGACGCACGAAGTCGCGTCACTGGCGAGGCAGCAGACTGTTGAGGGTCCGGTGGTACCCGAGCGCAGCGGCAGCGATAGTGAACCAGCGGCTGGCAAGCCCACGGTTCTCGCCACGCCGACGGCATGGCTGATCGCCGCCCTCGCCGTGGCCTGGGTGGCGGTCGCCGGCCGAAACGTGAACCCGTTCTGGTACCAGGGAGATTCGCCACGTCACGCCGCAAATGGCGCCTTCTACCTGGATCTCCCTCGCTTGCTTGCCAAGCGCTTTGATGTTGTTGAGGCCGCCAAGGCCTACTACGCGTGCCGGCCCGCCATTGCTCCGACTTTCTGGCCTCCCGTTTTTCCGCTTACGGAAGCGGCGGCGTTCGCGATGTTCGGGGTTTCGCCGCAGGTTGCCCGCGGCGTTGTACTGGCCTGGTGTCTCGTTGCGGCACTGGTCATCTTTGCGATTCTACGGTCGCGTCTCCCACTGATCGCCGCCGCTGGGTCCTGCCTGGCGTTCGCAGCCAGTCCGGGAGTCATCCTGTACGGTAACAGTGTCATGCTCGAAATACCGGGCCTCGCGATGTGTCTGGCGAGCGCAGCGGTCATGGAGGCCATCAGCCGCCGTCGCGCGCCGGTCGCGTTGCTGTGCCTGTTTCCCCTCGAAGCGCTTGCGGTCTTGACGCAACCGAAGGTCCTCTTTCTCTTGCCGTTCACGCTCGCCCTCTGGGGCCGAACGCGCGAGGTCGCGCTGCTGAAATCCAGGGCGCTGTGGGGCGGATGCCTGCTCGGGTCGCTTCTCCTGCTGCCGTGGGTCTACGTGACTGTAGTCCACGCTCCGATCATGATCGATGAAGGACTCCGCTTGGGACCCTACCGCGTCACCGACATCGAGAACTGGACATACTATCTTCGCGTCCTACCGCAGCTGGTCGGGCGGCCACTCATGGTTCTGGGGACGCTGGGCATCGTGACGAGCGCGCTCACGCACAACCTGATGCCACGGCAGGTAGCGGCCGGACTGCACGCGTGGGGCGCTACCGTGTATGTGGTTGCATCGCTCTTGAGCCTGAAGGCGGACCGGTTCTTCGTCGGCATCATTCCCTACTTTGCGACGTTTGCAGCTTGCTTCGTCTGCTGGTTGGTGGACAGGACTGCGGCCCGTTGGAAGACAAGACGCGCCCTCCTCACGACGGTGTTGCTCCTGTCCGTTTGCGCGGCGAGCAGCGCGGAACTTCGCCCGCCTCCGGCACCCGAGTTGGATGCATTTCGGGAGACGATCCGTTTTCTTGCTCGGCAGGTGCCCCAAGACCGGCCTACGGGTGTTCTCTACGACGGGCGCTACGACGGGAATTTCGTGTTCATGGTGCGCAGCGAAGCTCCAGATGTTCCGCTGGTGGTGTTCCGCGGCGCGAAGCACCTATACGCCACGAAGGTGAACTATGCCTGGGGGATGGAAACCCTGGCCTCGACGGCCGATGAGATTCGCGCCGTGATCGATGCGCTGAGCTGTCGGTACGTCGTGGTCGAGAAGACTCCCAGCCCCGACGTGGGCCCATCGCGGCGGTTGCGTGAGCTGCTGCAAGATCCCGAGCAGTTCCAGCAACTCTTCGTGGCAGAAACACGGGGCCCAACCGGCGATCTCATCGTGTACCGGAACAGCCACTTTGACCAAGCGCGCTCGTTGCCCGAACAGGTCGCGTTCTCCTTTCCCGCCGCAGGCCGTGACACGAAGGCGACTCTCCGTGTCGATTGGCGCGCGGTTTGGCCGAAGGCAGCCGGGGAGTAGCGCACGACAAGAGTTGACGCCGAAGCCTTCCGCTGGCCTGGCTGGACGGACGCGTTGCACTGCGGTAGTAGGGGACCGGACGGTTGGAAGGTGAGCAGACGCTGATGGGGTTCCGACTGGGTAGAGCGGCGGTTCAGTGAACCGGACAGCTGAAATTGAGGGGGACATGCTCGGACGCATCTCCATCGTCAACGCGAGCCCGGAAGGCTTGATCTTCTCGGCGACGTCTCAATGCTCCACCGTCGAGCGCGCAACCAAGCGGGCAGTTGATCTCGTCGTGGCACTCGGCGTCCTGATCCTGACCGCGCCGCTGAGTCTGCTCGTCGCCGTGTTGACCAAGCTGGAAGATGGAGGTCCCGTACTTTTTCGCCAAGTGCGAGTCGGAGAGCACGGGGTCCCGTTCACGCTGCGGAAGTTTCGCTCCATGCGAGTCGATGCGGAAGTGGGAACCGGGCCGGTATGGGCAGAGGCAGATGACCCACGCGTAACTCGGATCGGGCGGTGGATTCGGCTGCTGCGGATCGACGAGATCCCGCAGACGTGGAATGTCCTGCGCGGCGAGATGTCCTTCGTCGGACCGCGCCCGGAGCGGCCCGAGTTCGTCGCCACGTTGCGCTCGGCAATTCCGTTTTATGAGCAGCGGCATACTGTGCGCCCGGGGATCACGGGGTGGGCGCAAGTCAATTTTCCCTACGCAGCTACGATCGACGCCGCGCGGCAAAAGCTGGAGTACGATCTCTACTACCTGCAACATCTCTCGGTCATCACCGATCTCGCCATCATGGCGCGGACGATCAAGATCATTATGTTCGGCTGGGGAAGCCGGTAGCGGCCGGCGCGGCCCGAACGCGCCGCCGATGGTCAACGCGCTCACAATCGACGTCGAAGAGTACTTCCATCCCAACGCCATGGACGGCGTGGTCCAGCCGTCGGAGTGGGACACCCTTCCGCACCGCGTCGAGCGCAACACCCACCGGATTCTCGACATTCTGAGTGCCCACGACGTGCGCGCCACCTTCTTCGTGCTCGGATGGGTTGCCGAGCGCTGGCCGCAGTTGGTCAGCGAGATTGCCCGCCGCGGACACGAGGTGGCGTGCCATGGCTTCGCGCACCGGCTCGTCTACCAGCTCGGCCCGGAGGGCTTTCGGTCCGACGTACGGCGCGGGCGTCAGGTTCTCGAGGATTGCCTCGGCGCGCGCGTGGTTGGCTTTCGCGCCGCGAGCTACTCGATCGTCGCGAGCACCCTGTGGGCGCTCGACGCGCTGATCGAGATGGGCTTCGCGTACGACTCCAGCATCTTTCCCATTCGCCACGACATCTACGGCATCCCGGATTTCAGTCGGGTGCCCGTGCGTATCCGCCGCTCCGCCGGCGACATCATCGAAGTGCCGCCCTCGACGATCCGGCTGTGGGGGCGCAACTGGCCCGTCGCCGGCGGCGGATATTTTCGATTGTTGCCGTACCGGATCACCCAGCTGTCCATCAAGCGGCTCAACCGGCACGACGGCATTCCCGCGATGGTCTACCTGCATCCGTGGGAGATCGACGCCGACCAGCCGCGGCTGCCGGCCGGCGCGCGGGCACGCTTGCGGCAGTACACGAATCTGCGCCACACCGAAGCACGGTTGCGGAGGCTTCTGCGCGACTTCCAGTTCGCGCCGCTCAGCGAGGCGTTCGGTTCGTACATGATGAACGGTCCGACGCAGCTCCGCCCAGAATGACGCCGGCGGTTGAAGGCTATGCGGGCGAGCGCGCTGCGTGGGATGACTTCGTCCGTCGGACGCCCGGGGGCACGTTCTTCCATCTGATCGGTTGGAAGGAAGTGCTCGAACGCGTCTTCGTGTTCACGCCACACTATCTGATTGCCCGTTGCGCCGGGCAGGTTGTCGGGGTGCTGCCACTCTTCGAGCTGCGTGGGCGGGGCGCAAGGCACTGCCTACACTCGGTGCCGTTCGCGGTCGAGGGTGGCGTCTGCAGCGTTGATGACGACGCGCGGCGCGCCCTTGAAGCGGCGGCTCTGGCGCGCGGCGAGGCGTGCGGTGTCCATTCCATCGAGCTGCGCGACGGTCTGAGCGGTGGCGGCTTTCAGGTCCGCGAGGGAGGGTACGCACGCTTTCGGCGGGCGCTGCTGCCCAGCGACGCGGCAAACTTTGCAGCCGTCCCCCGCAAGCAGCGACGCATGATTCGCGTCGGACAACGCGCGGGGCTGCTGTGCCGCGTCGGCAACGAGGCGTTGCCCGCATTCTACGACCTCTACGCGCGCAGCGTCCGGGATCTCGGCACTCCGGTCTTCCCGTACGGCTACTTTCGTCGGCTCGTCGAGCAGTTTGGGGAGGAATGTGTGCTGCTCACCGTGTGGTGCGACGGCGCTCCCGCCGCGGGCGTCTTGAGCTTCCTGTTCAACGACACCGTGCTTCCCTACTACGCCGGCAGTCGCCGGGAGCTCCGTCGCTACGGGGTGAACGACTTCATGTACTGGGAGTTGATGCGTGTGGCGCGCGCGCGTGGCTGTCGTGTCTTCGATTTCGGGCGTAGCCGGGCGGGGAGCGGGGCATACGACTTCAAGCGGCACTGGGGATTCGAGCCGGAGCCGCTACGCTATCGTGTGTATGTGCGCGAGGCTGAGCGACGGCCGGAGCGGTCGCTCAGCGACGGCAGCGTTCGACTGCTGCGCAGGGTGTGGCGCCGGCTGCCGCTGGCGGCCACCAAGCTCTTCGGTCCTTTCTTCGTGCGCCGCTACGGTCCCTACTACACGTAGCGGCCCGACCGCGGCGGCTTACGACAGCGCCGTCTCGATCGCGCTGACGAGCTCGTCGGACGCCGGTGCCGTCGTCGGGGCGAAACGGGCGGCGACCTTGCCGGAACGGTCGATCAGGAACTTGGCGAAGTTCCACTGGATGTCGCCCGGGCCGTCGGGTTGCGTCGGCTGCGTGGTCAAGAAGCTGTAGAGCGCGTGGCGTGTGGCGCCGTTGACGTCGATCTTGGCGAACATCGGGAACGTGACCCCGTAGCGCGTCTCGCAGAACGTCTTGATCTCCGCTGCGCTCCCCGGCTCTTGCGAACCGAACTGGTTGCACGGGAACCCCAGCACCACGAGCCCGCGGTCGCGAAAGCTCGCGTACAGCTCCTGCAGCCCGGCATAGTGCGGCGTGAGCCCGCATTGCGACGCGACGTTCACCACGAGCACCGCCTTGCCCGCGTAGTCGCGCAGCGATCGCTCGTCACCCTCGATGGTCTCTGCCGTGAAATCGTAGATTGTCATACTGCGCAGATGCCAGAGCGACGGCGCAGTTGCAAGCAGCAGACGGAAGGGACGCGCCCGTCATTCGACCGCGACGGTCCCATCCTCAATGATGATGTCGTAGTGGTAGCCAGCGCCGACGTCGCGATTGGTGCCGAGCTTGCCGCGCAGGAGCACCGTGTCGCCCACCGCGGCGGTTGCGCTTGTCGATACTGTGAGGTCGTTGGTGCCGGTGCTGCCGCTGCCGTCGCGGACGTGGATCCAATTCTTCCCCATCACCTCCGGGATGAACTTGACGACGCGGCCGCGCACCACCACCTCTTTGCCGGCGAGCGCCGCCTGGTTGGCGAACAGCTCGGCTACGGTCTGGCCGCCATCTGCCTTCTTGACATTCGAGAGGTCGACCGCAGCTGCCGGGCCGCCGGCGCCGTGGCGCGCGACACCGTGGTCCGCGATGCCGTGGTCTCGGGCGCCGAGCCCGGCACCGTGAGCCGCGACCGGCATGTCTGCCGCTTGGCTGCTGACCACCTGGATCGCTTGCACGAAGTAGACGACGTCGAAGGTTCGATCCAACGTCTTGCTGTGGAAGTCGCGCATCGGCATGCCGTCCGGCACGATCACCTGGTTGCCGACAGCCACTGCAAACTGCGGCGCCGCCGCCCAGGTTTTCTTGGAGCCGTCATCGACCTGCACGTACGTGTAGCCGCCGGAGCTCATCGTCTCGACGACTGTGCCGGTGATGCCCTTCGGCTCGCCCGCTGCCCCTGGCACATCCGTCCAACCGATGACACCCGCGATGGTTGCCATGGCGATGGCGAACGAAAAAGAGAAATGTCTCACGCTAATGCCTCCGCTGGTCGACGACGCCCTCGTTCGTACACCCGGCGCGCTGCGATTGGTAGAGGAGGGTGCTTGCCGAGAGACGGCGATTGGCGGTATGCGATCAACGGCATCGGAGGAACACCATGGGCACAATCACTGGTGGCGAGCTACTGGCGCGTTGCCTGGCCAACGAAGGCGTCAGGTTCGTATTCGGACTGCCGTCCCCGGAGATCGACCCGTTGCTCGCGCAGCTCGGGGCGCACGACATCCGCTTGTTTCCTGTGCGCCACGAAGCGGCGGGCGTACACATGGCGGAGGGGCTCTACAAGACGACGGGGCAGGTGGCTGCGGTCCTCGGCAATCCCGGCCCCGGCTCCGCGAACCTGCTGCCCGGAGTGATCACGGCACGCCACGAGGGCGTACCGGTCATCGTGATCACGTCGCAGCACCGCCTCGGCATCGTCTACCCGTCGTCGCCGTCGACGTTTCAGGGGCAGGATCAGCTCGACGTGTTCAAGCCGATCGTGAAGTGGGGCGGCCCCATCCTGTCGTGGGAGCGTATCCCGGAAGTCATGCGCTTGGCGTTCCGCGAAATGTGGACGGGACGGCCCGGGCCGGTGCACATCGAGTTGCCGGCGCCGGTGCTGTACGCGACGGGTGACGAGCAGAGCGCGCCGGTCTTGCCACCGGCGGCGTATCGTGCGCCCCGACCGCAGGCGTCGGACGCGCAGCTTCAGCAGGCCGCCGAGTTGCTCGCGCATGCGAAGCGGCCGCTCGTGGTTGCGGGATCCGGCGTGGACCGCGCCGATGCCAACGCCGCGCTGCTGGACCTCGTCGCGCTGCTGAACTGCCCGGTGATCGCCACGATGGCGGGGCGCTCGTCGGTGCCGCTCGACCATCCGAACTACATATTCGGGTTCGGCCGCGGCGCTGATGTCGTCAAGCAGGAGGCCGACGTCATCCTCGTCGCGGGATCGCGGCTCGGCAACCTCGACATCCCGTACGACAAGTACTGGGGTGATGCGGCGCGCCAGCAGCTCATCCAGATCGACGTCGACCCGCGCAACATCGGCGTGACCCGGCCGCTGGCGCTCGGCATCGTCGCCGACGCCAAGCACGCGCTCGAAGGGCTGGTGCAGATGCTGCGGGCGAAGCAGGCACGCCGCCGGGACGGCGCTGACCTGGCGCGCTATCGCCAGGCGGCACAGGTGTGGTGGGACGAACAATTGGCGCCGGTGAAGAGCTGGAAGGGACCGGGCATCCACCCGGCGCACGCGCTACAGGCGGTCGGCGCGGTCTTCGGCAAGGACGCGGTCTACGTCGCCGACGGTGGCAACACTTCCCTGTGGGCGCATTCCTGCTTGCCGCCGACGCAACCGCGCTCGTACCACAACATCCTCGAGCTCGGCATGCTCGGCACCGGCATTCCCTCCGCCATCGGCGCGAAGCTCGGCGC
>CAZCGA010000082.1:0-28623 GCA_964498075.1 uncultured Binatia bacterium (SeqCode)
CCATTTCCGTGATCTCAATGCTTCAAAACCACCCACTCACTTTGGAGAAGACCCTCTTTTCCACGAGGCTCTTGCGCAGCGACCTTTTCGAGCTGCCCGTGACCGCGGACCTCCGCCTTGCCGAAAAGGCCTGATCCGCAATCCGGTTCGGAACCGGCTGGTGAAAAGGCACCGCGGCCGCATCGGACCTCCCCGGCAGACCTCGATCGCCTCCAGTTCGCCTGCGGCCGCACGCGGATCGACCTCACGCAGAGCCTCTTCGGGCCCGACAGCATCACCTGGCGGGTGAACCGCGAGGCCGTACTGCTCCTCGGCGGCGGACGGGCGCTGCTGCTGCAAGTGGCGCATCCGCTGGTGGCGGCCGGCGTCGCAGCGCACAGCGAGTTCCAGCGCGACCCGCTCGGACGGCTGTGGCGCACGCTGGACCTGATGTTGACGATCACCTTCGCCGACGCCGCGCGCGCCATCCACGCGGTGCGCGAGATCGAACGCGTCCACCGCCGCGTGCACGGCAAGCTCGACGCCGCGGTGGGTCCGTTCCCGCGCGGCGCTCGCTATGATGCCAATGACCCCACGCTCCTCTTCTGGGTGCACGCCACCCTCGTCGAGACGGCGTTGCTCGTCTACGAGCGTTTCGTGGACCGGCTCCCCGCCCAGCTGCGCCGCACGTACTACGAGGAGTCGAAGATCGGGGCCCGGCTCTTCGGCATCCCCGAGGAACTGATTCCGCGGCGGCTGCGCGACTTCGAAGCGTACATGCAGGAGATGGTCAGCGGCGAGACGCTGGCGGTCGGTCGCGCCGGCCGTGACATCGCCGCCGCGATCCTCCGGCCGCCGCTGCCGCCCGGTGTGCAGCAGCTGTTTCAGCTCACCAACTTCTTCACCGTCGGTCTGCTGCCGCCGCCAGTGCGCGAGCGCTACGGCTTCTCCTGGAGTGACGCCCGTCAGACCGGACTGGGCGGTGTGGCGACGGCGACGCGCCACCTGTTGCCGCTGCTGCCGGGCTTGATCCGCTCCCTGCCGCACGCGCGGCGCCACCCCTTGGCGTGACCCACTTGCCGTCGGCAACCGACCCGCGTTACAGTGCACGCATCCCGAGTGCGGAGGCGCGATGCTGAGCTTGGCGATCTTCGGCGGCAACAAGATGGACGGCAGCATGGTGGAGCCGGGCGAGCGCGTCGTCGCGCTGTGCCTGTTCGGCGGCATCCACATGGACTTCGTGAGCTACCCGCCACCGCCCGCAACCGAAGTGATCATCGTCAGCGTCTTCGGGGGCGCCAACCTCAAGGTACGTCCGGAGCAGGACGTGCGCCTTTTCGGATTCAGCTTCTTCGGCGGCCGCAGCATCGAACCGCGCCGCCTGCCGCCTCCAGCGCACCAGCAGCCCGCGACCCGGGTACGTGACCACGACGATGAGGATTTCGATCTGCCTCTGGAGATTACCGCCTATGCCATCTTCGGCGGCGTCAGCGTGAAGCGTGAAGACCGGAAGGAGCGATCATGAAGCATGCGCCCGGATTCCTCCGCTTGGTCGAGGATGCCAAGCAGCGCATCCGTGAGCTCAGTGTCGCCGATGTGAAAGCCATGCTCGATAGCGGGGCACGGTTTCATCTCATCGACGTGCGGGAAGGAACCGAGTGGGCCAACGGCCATCTGCCCGGCGCGCGCCATCTCTGCAAGGGCATCATCGAACGGGACATCGAAGGCACGGTCCCAGACCCGCACGCCGCCATCGTGTTGTACTGCGGCGGCGGCTTCCGTTCGGCGCTGGCAGCCGACAACCTGCGCAAGATGGGCTACACCAACGTCGCCTCGATGGACGGCGGCTGGCGCGGCTGGACCGAAGCCGGCCTGCCCGTCGAGAAGCCCGCGCGTTAGCCGAAGGAACGGCTCAGGCTACCGCATGAGCGGGGGCGTGACGACCATCCGCATCACGTCGATCGCCCCGGGCATACGGATGTTGATGTTGCCGCGGCCGTCGACGTGGTCCCCCGCATCAATGCCTTGGCAACTCAAGGCGCGCTGGTCGGGGCCGACGATGACGCTGCCGTCCAGCAGGCGCAGCCGGGTTCGGCGGTTCGCGTCGTCGGTGATCACGAGCATGCCGGATTCGCAACTGACTACGGCCACCGTACCGAAGAAGCGCAGCTGGTGGATGGGCTGTTGCGTACCTCCTTTTGGCGGAGCGATGGTCACCGTAACGGCATCGACCGTTCGATCGCTGAACCGAGTCAGGCCGTCGATCGTGATGCGGTCCCCGGCGTGCACGTCGGCGCACTGCAAGGGCTGGTTGTCGCCGCGGACCAGCACAGTCTCCGACGATAGTCGGACCATGAACTGATCCGCCTGTCGTTTGCGGTCGTTTACCAGTAGGATCCCGGCGCTGCAGTCGACGAAGGCGACTTCGCCATAGAAGCCGAGCTGTCGTGCCGCGCCCGCCATCACCGCCTGCGGGCGGATCTGGATGTCCGCGAGGACCGTCGTCGATCCAGCCGGCACGTCGATCCGTTGCGTGACCGTGACCGTGCCAACCGTGAAGCGTAGCGTGACCATACCGGAGAAGTGGCCGGCCAGCTCGAAATTGCCGCCAGCATCAGTCGTGTCTTCAATTCCCACCACCTCGTCGATGGTGACACGGACGGCAGGCACGGCGGCCGCCGCCGTGCCGCGAGCGGTCGAGTCGGAGACCGCGATCACGTTGCCGCTGACCGAAGAGATCCCGCTTCCCACCGGCCCTCCATCCGAAGAGGCGCAGCCGATCAACGTAGCGATGCACAAGATGCACAGGGTGCGAACCAAGATCATCGTGACCTCCGGATACGGCCGGGTGGAGGCGGGTCGGCGCTCGCCACGGCCGGGGGCTCGGGCGGCGTGCCCTCTTCCTCGAAGTAATACGCGCCCAGCACGACGCGTGACCGCTTGCCGCCCGGGGCTCGCGGATTGCGATCGCGATCGTACGAGGCCAGCAGGCCGTTGGCCTGACGGATGAACGCCTCCCCGACGCGGCGCGCTGCAGCGTGCAGCTCCGCCAGCGCCTCCGATCCGACATTGTTGTAGACGACCTTCCGTTGCAGCCACGCGGCGTCCGCGTGCTCGATGTTGTGCATGATCGTCGAGAAGACCTCGGCGGGATCGGAGGCCAGCAGGGCGAACTTGCCTTCCGCGTCGGCGACGGGGATGTGCGCCTCTTCGCGCGGCACCACGTCGCCGTCGGGCAGCAGCTCGACCGCGCCGATCCTCAAGAGCTCATCGAGTACCGACCGCACCGGGATGTCGACCCCGAGCTCGCGGACCAACCGTGCGAAGGTCACGGCGCGGGGGTTGTCGGTTTCATAGGTCAGGCGGCGCGGGCCGCCGTCAGCGGTCGCATACGGCGGACCTGACATCCAGCGGCCGATCACGTGGGTGACCAGTGTGTCCTCAACCTCGACCGGCTGCTCCGGCGCGCTGCGCGCGGTCGCTTGCCGCTCCCGCACCTGGGAAATCTCCTTGCGATTGATACCCGTGACCAGTGCGAGCCGACTGTCCGTCTGCCGTTTGAAGGGGAGGGCAAAGTCCTGCTCCGCCACCTCGACGTAGACCTCTTTCATCAAACGATTGAACGCCGCATGCGAGACCCCGTAGGCGATCAGCTGGCGTACAACCGGTCGCAGCATGCGACGGATGGCCGCCACAAATAGCGCCTTTTGAGCTCGAGGAAGCATGCAGAGCCTGCTCGGTTGCCGAGTTCCTTCTGGGCGCGGCCGTCCTAGCGATCCAGCAGATCGAGTTTTTCGCGCGCCGCGAACTCTTTCCGCAAGCCCTCGTAGTCGTCGCGCGTGAACGGATGGAAGGTCGTATCACCGCGCTGCCGCCAGTAGATCGATACGTCGCCAAGGCGGCGGTAGTCGAAGTGAACCTTCTTGAGGTTGCGCACCAGCACTTTCTGGGTCTGCGTGTACTCGAAGTCATCGATCACGCGAACGAAATCGGGCACCCATTTGCGATCCATGCTGGCGGTGTTCACCTGGACCTCACACCAGTCGAAGAACGCCTGCGGATCGAAGCGGACATCGGTGCGGAGCTTGACCGCCGCCATGACCAACTCGTCGGACACCGAGCACGGCACACCGTAGGCCACCGCCAGCGCAACATCGGGATGCTCGGAAAGGATGCGCCCCACCTGCGCCGCCGAGAAGTTCTCTCCGTCCTTGCGGATCCAGTCATCGGTGCGACCATCGAAGAACAGATAGCGCCGGCCCGCGTGGATGAGCATGTGGCCGAGATCGCCTGAATGGTAGACTCCGTCACGGTACTTCTCGGAGTTTGCGTTGGGGTTGTCGAAGTAGCCTTGGAAGAGGCCGGTGTCCGGCGCGACCCGACAGATCTCGCCCACACACTGCTCGTAGTTCAGCAGCTTCCCGTCCGCTCCGATCTCAGCGGGTGGACACTCCGTGCCGCCGGCCTTGAGAATGTGCACCGCCGGATCGGTGACCTCGCCGACGCAGCCGCGCGGGTCACCCTGGCGCCGAAACGTGCTGATGGCCGCCTCGGTGGAACCGTACAGCTCGAACATGTCCTCCAGCCCCAGCCATTCCGTGAAGCGCTCGATGTCCAGCGGCGCGGCACCGTTGCCAACGGCGTAGCGCAGCTTGTTGCGCGGGCTGTGCGTGACCTCTGCGGCAATGCGCGCCGCATCGCCGCCGTACTCCTTCTCGATGGCGGCGAGCACGTAGTGCACCGGCTCGCCCACGTAGTTCCAAAACGTCACGCCGTAGCGAAACAGGTCCGGCACGAACTGGCTGGCACTGAAGCGTTCGCGGATGCCGATGCCGCCGCCCACCCAGAACGCCGGCATGAAGCCGACGAACATCGCATTGGAATGGAAGAGCGGCATGCAGGCGTAGCCGACGTCCTCAGACGTCAGCCCCATGTTCGCCGAGACCAGCATCCCAGTCCCACACAGCTTGAGGTGGTTGTTGTTGATGCCTTTCGGCAGGCCCGTAGTTCCCGACGTGTAGATCACCATCAGGTTGCGGTCCGGCGGCACGTCAACGGCGGGGGCGTCGAGCGACTTGTCGGGTCCCCCAACCTCCGCCGCGATGCAAGCCAACAGGTCGGCACCGGCCGGGATCTGCCCGCGCGTCGTACGCAGGAGAAGAATGTTTTCGGGGGCCACGTGGCGCAGCTCGGCACGCACGCGATCCACCTCTGTCCCCAGCCTCTCGTCGATGATGAGCAGGCGCGCCCGCGACTGGTTGAGCACGCCGGCGAGCACTTCACCACGCAGTCCGGTGTTCACGCCGAACAGGGTGAGCCCAGCGTAACCGCACGCCCCGAAGAGTGCCGCCAGCTCGCAGTGGTTTTCGAGCATCATCGCTACGTGCCCCGGATGGGCATCGTCGATTCGCCCGAGTCGACGCAGGAGGAAGTGCGCCATGCGGACCGACTCATCGCGGTACTGGCGGTAGGTCCACGTGCGGTCGCCGTGCATGAGGAAAACCTTGTTGGCCGTCGCCGCATGCTGGCCGCGGGCTTCGATCTGGCTGCCGACCGTGAGCGGTGCATCAAAACTCAGTGGTTCTGCCGTCATGGAAGCCTCCCCCTGGTGCACGTTCTGCATTTTCTTAGCAGGTTTTCAGGCCGGCTTCCTACTCCCACCGCATGGCGGGGTTGCCGTCGATCCCGGCGCGTGGCAGAGCGGTGCCATGCAGCACCGTGCCGTCGCCTGCTTCACGTTCGACAATATGGGTGAGGCTGCGGACATCGGCACTGGGAGTCTGGACACGATGACGGCTCACCACGTCCACCCGTCCATCGGAACGGGGTACCCGAACCTGTACGCCCTGCTCGATCGGCACGGCGTCCGGGCGACGTTCTTCGTTGAAGGCTGGAACGGTGAGCATCACCCCGACGCGGTCGCTGACGTCGTGCGCCATGGGCATGAGCTGGGCATGCACGGTTGGCTGCACGAAGCGTGGAGCGGGCTGGAGCGTGCCGTCGAGGAGCAGCTCGCGGCGCGTGCGACGGTGGCGCTGGAGCGCGCGGCCGGTGCTCGTCCCGTCGGGTTTCGCGCCCCCGGCGGAGCGCGCAGCGCGCACACTGAAGCGATCTTGTCGGCGCTCGGGTATACGTACGACGCCAGCTTGGGAAACGGCATGCAACCGCAAGTGCTCCCTTCGGGACTCGCCCAGATCCCATTCGTCTGGCCGTGCGTCGACGGTTTCTACTATCTTCGCGACACGGCCGTGCGTCCCGCGGACGTGCGCGACGCCTGGTTGCGTGCCCTCGAGCAGACCGCCGAGCGGGGTGGGTTGTTTCTGGTCATCTGCCACGCGTTCCTCACCGGTGTCGACGCGACGCGGCTCGACGCCCTCGACGCCGTCATGCGCGCCGCCGTCGCCGACCCGCGCGTCGTCGTTCGCACCGCCGGGGAAATCGCCGACGCCCTGCGCTCTGTTTCGCAGCCGGACCCGGTTGCTTGAATCGACGCGGTGCGAGTGCCAGAACGTCGCCATGGCTTTCTCGCCACCACCACAGCCGCGATCGGTGCGACGGTAAACGTGCGGCAGCTGCGTCCTCAACTCTACTTCGGCGCGTCCATCCAGCCCGCCGATCTGCCGCGACTCCACCGGGCGGGCATCACTGCGGTGCTGTCGCTGCAGCAACCGGACGTCGATTTGCCGCGCACCGCCGTGGAACGCATGCGCGCCGCGTGCGAACCGCGTATCCTCTTCCGCAACCTCGGCATCCAAGACTACGACCCCGACGCGGTGATCGCTGCGCTGCCCGCGACGCTCCCCAGTCTGCATGCGCTGATCAGCGACGGGCGCGTCGTCTACGTCCATTGCAGCGAAGGCATCAATCGAGCCCCGTCGGTGGCGCTCGCGTACGTCGTGCATCACGAGCGGCTCGACGTCGACGCGGCACTCGCCGACCTGCGGCGCTGCGATCCCTTGGTCAGACCCTATGCGGCGGTGATCGACTGGCTGCGCGGCCGCGCCCAGCAGCGGTGAGGCGGCGCCGCCGAAGCTGCGATGTCGACGCTGCACCTGCTCGACGCGACCTACGAGCTGTTCCGCGCGTTCTATGCGATGCCGGCGGAGCGCGCCCCCGACGGGCGCGAGGTCGGTGCGGTGCGCGGCTTGATCGGATCGACGCTCGCCTTGCTGCGCACCGGCGACGTCACGCACATCGGTGCGGCCACCGATCACGTCATCGAGTCGTTCCGCAATGGCCTCTTCGACGGCTACAAGACCGGCGCCGGCGTCCCGCCCGAGTTGCTAGCGCAGTTCCCACTCGCCGAAGACGCGTTGCGGTCCCTCGGTGTCGTCGTCTGGCCGATGGTGGAGTTCGAGGCAGACGATGCGCTGGCCACCGCCGCCGCACGCTTTGCCGCGGAGACGGCGCAGGTGATCATCCTCTCCCCCGACAAGGATCTTTGCCAATGCGTGCGCGGCCGGCACGTGGTCACGCACGACCGGCGCCAAGAAAAGACGTACGACGAGGCCGCCGTGCAGGAGAAGTTCGGCGTCGCCCCAGCGGCGATCCCGGACTTCCTGGCGCTCGTCGGCGACACGGCCGACGGCATCCCGGGTATTCCCGGATGGGGGAAGAAGACGGCAGCCGCGGTGTTGCGCACGTTCGGTTCGATCGAGCAGATTCCCGACGACACGACACACTGGCCGCCGACCCTGCGCGGCGCGGAACGCTTGGCGGCCACCTTGGCGGCGCGGCGCGCCGACGCCATGCTTTACAAACGCCTCGCGACCTTGCGCACCGACGTACCCCTGCAAGAGCGACTCTCCGACCTCGAGTGGCGCGGCGTCAGACGGCATGCATACCAGCAGCTCTGCGGGCAGCTCGGCTTTGGTGACCTGGCGAGCCGGCCCGCCCGGTGGAACACCGCGTGAGTTGAGCCAGGCTTGCGCCCGGCGCCAGGTTTAGTAGACAAGCAGCATGTCGTCCCTCCCGCTCGCCGGCATCCGGGTGCTGGCGCTCACGCAGCTCGGCGCCGGCCCGTACGCGATGACCCTGCTCGGCGATCTGGGCGCAGAGATCATCAAGATGGAGGACCCGACCATCGGCGGCGACGAGGCACGCACCGTGCCGCCGTACGCCGGCGACGGCGATAGTCCCTACTTCCAATCGCTGAATCGTAACGCCAAGTCGCTGACCCTCAATCTCCGCACGCCGCAAGGGCGCGACCTCCTCCATCGTCTCGTGAAAGTGGCGGACGTCGTCTACGCCAACTCGCGCGGCGACCTGCCCGCCAAGCTCGGCCTCGATTACACCAGCCTGAAGGACGTCAACCCGCGCATCGTGTGTTGCTCGCTCTCGGGATTCGGCAAGACCGGGCCGCGCGCCGCCGACCCGGGCTATGACTTTCTCGTACAGGCGCTCGCCGGCTTCATGAGCGTGACCGGCGATCCGGACGGCCCCCCGACTCGCTGCGGCGTCTCGATCGTCGACTTCTCCGGCGGGCTGACGTCGGCGGTCGGGTTGCTGATCGGCTTGTTGCGGGCGCGCGCCACCGGCATCGGCTGCGACGTGGACGTCAGCCTGCTCGACACCGCGATCTCCATGCTCAACTATCTCGCGGTGTGGAGCCTCAACAAGAACCACCGCCTGGACCGGCTCGCCGACTCCGCACATCAGACGCTCGTCCCGTCGCAGAACTTCCCCACCAAGGACGGCAACCTCGTCATCATGTGCATGAAGGAGAAGTTTTGGAACCGCCTCGCGCACCGCATGGGGTTGGCGCGCCTGCTCGACGATCCGCGCTTCCGTACGTTTCAGGATCGCCTGACGCACCGGGGCGAGCTGATTCCAATGCTGACGCGTGTCATGCGCAGCAAGACGACGGCGGAGTGGCTGGAGATCTTGCGCGGCCACGTCCCCTGCGCGCCGGTGTATACCGTCGCGGAAGCCTTGCAGGACGAACAGGTAGTAGCGCGCGATATGGTGGTCGAGGTGGCGCATCCGCAGTTCGGTCCGCTGCGCGAGGTGGGCTGCCCGATCAAGATCGACGATGTCCAGCCGCGTTACGAGCCGACGTCGCGGCTGGGTGCCGACACCGACGAGCTGCTGCGCACGCTGCTGGGGTTAGGGGACGGCGAGATCGCCGTGCTGCGCCGTCAGGGCGCCATCTAGCGCCCGATGGATCTTTCCTTCTCCGCCGCCGAAGAGGCCTTCCGCACCGAGCTGCGCGCCTGGCTCGCGGCTAATCAGCCGCGTCAGATGCCGGAGTCGGAAAGGCTCGCGGACGAGGTCGCGTTCCTGATCGAGTGGCAGCGCCGACTGGCGACCGGACGCTGGGTGGGCGTACATTGGCCGCGCGAGTGTGGCGGGCGCGGCGCCAGCGTGATCGAGAACTACATCTTCCAGGAGGAGATGGCGCGTGCCCAGGCGCCGGAGATCATCAACCGCATCGGCGTCAACCTCGTGGGCCCTACCTTGATCCACCACGGCACTGCTGCGCAGCAGGAACAGTACTTGCCGAAGATCCTCACCGCCGCAGAGATCTGGTGCCAGCTGTTTTCCGAGCCCAATGCCGGATCCGATCTGACCGCGCTGCGCTGCAAGGCGGAGCGCGACGGCGACGACTTCATCGTCAACGGCCAGAAGGTGTGGACCAGCTACGCACAGTTCGCGCGCTGGGGCATCCTGCTGGCGCGCACGGACGCGAGCGCGCCGAAGGCCAAAGGCATCAGCTTCTTCATCGTCGACATGCAGAGCCCCGGCATTACCATTCGGCCCCTCAGGCAGATGACGGGTAGCGAGGAGTTCAACGAGGTGTTCCTCGAGAGCGTGCGCATTCCGGCCACAAACCTGGTTGGCGAGTTGAACCGCGGCTGGGAGATTGCGCAGACCACGCTGGCTCACGAGCGGGGGACGTCGGCACGCCAGCTGGTTGTACACCGCATCCTGCTGGATGAGCTGATCGCGTTGGCGCGCAGCCGCAGCCTCGACGGCTGCCGCGCGGCCGCGTCGCCGCCCCTCCGGCAACGCTTGGCGCAGACGGTGATCGAGGTCGAGCTGGTGAAGTTGCACAACTGGCGGACGCTGACCAACCTGCTGCGCCACGGCAAGCCGGGCCCCGAAAGCTCGCTGGTGAAGCTGTTCTGGAGCGAGATGAGCCAGCGGCTGCACGACACCGCAATGGACATTCTCGGCGTCCATGGCGTGCTGATGCACGGCGATGCGCGCGCCGTCGCCCACGGCCGCTGGCCGCGCTCCTACTTGTACTACCGCGCCGGCACGATCTTCGCCGGCACCTCCGAGATTCAGCGCAACATCATCGCCGAGCGCGTGCTCGGGCTGCCGCGCGCGCGGTAGGGAGGCCATGTATGAAGTTCGTCGGGCTGGGTCTGCCGCGCCTGCGCCGTTACATCGAGCGGCACAAGCCCAAGGTACCGTCGATCGAGTACCAGATCTGAGCGCTGCGTTGCGGGTACTGTCCGTCTTAGGACACTCGGGGCGGGGAATTAGGACACTCCGAGCCCCGGCCACCATTCCGCGATTCGATCGTGGATCGTGAGCAACACGTTATCCACAGCGCCGCCAGCGGCGACCACCATGTCCGGGACTGCCTGCAACGCTTGGTAGGCGACGGTGTCGGCATCGGTTGCGATCACCTGTCGAATGGCGATGGTGTTCGGGCTGACCGTAGCCGACACGTCGATGTCGAAAACGTAGATCCAAGCTGGCACCTTCGCGGCTCTCGCCAGGGACATACGAAACAGCGAGTAGGTACCGTCCAATTCGCGCGAGAGAGCAGGCGCCCCGAGATGGCGTTGCCAGCTGTCCCACACCGATGCCGGAATCGCTAGGACGCAGCCGACGCAGGACGCGTGCGCGCCAATGCGGAACTTCAGCACCACTTGGTAGAACGTCCGCTTGAACACGTTGGCGATGTTCGGGCCTTCGACGTCCTCAGAGAGCCATCGCTGATTCTGCAGCAGCTCCTCGTGGAACTTGTCGCGGTGCAACCGTAGTGCGTTCTGCAGATTCTGCACAGCAGCGCCGTACGATCCGTGGAAATCGGCCGTCTGCAGTTCGAGGATGCCGTACCGGCGGACGCCGACTTCGCCCGCCTCATCGGTGGCGAGTTCGACGAGAGTGGTATCAAACGACACTCGCGGCGTGTGTTGTGTGCGCTGCACCCGGATTTCTCCGCCCATCTTGTTGCTGAGGAAAACTACGACCCGGTCGCCGCTGGCGAGAGCGGCGGCGACTTGGTCGCGGACCTCTTCTTTGACAAGCGATGGTCCGGCCACGATATGCGGCGTGCCGGCGATCCCAAAGAGACGCTTCGTTACGTCTTCAAGTAGCGGGTTACCGAGTGCGCGAAATGGACAGGCCAGCCAGTCCTGTCGCACGCCATTGCTGACTGCGCTGATGGTACAGATGCCCGCCGAACGGCCCGTCTTCACACATTTGTGCGGTTCGCCGATGGCCCTACTGATGAACGGGCAGCGTGCGGCAGTTTGATCGTCCAGTGCGTTCGCAGTGGCGGATACCAGCGGGTATACGCGATGGCCGTAGTATTCACTGACAAAGTTTCCCGTATCCCGCTTAGCGGCGGGCGTCTTGATTTTGCGCGTTCGAGTGGTGGAGCTTTTACGCCTGCGCGTCGCCATTCAGTTTCTGCAATGCGGCTCGTGTGGCACGCGCATATGCCGCCGACGTGTCGAAGCCGATGGCGCGGCGCCCATTCTCGACCGCAACAACAAGAGCCCGACCCGTCCCGCAGAATGGGTCCGCCAAGAGGCCGCCCGGCGGACAGGAACTGAGAATGCGCGGGCGAATCAACTCCTCCGGAAACGTCGCACTGTGCCCGTCCTGTCCCGGGCGTGCCGAATACGTCACCACATCAGTGGCTTTGGGTTCGACCTCGCTGATCGCATAGTAATACTTGGCGCGGCCAACCTTCGGGCGCTTCACGAAATGAAAGAAGTGCTCGTGCGCCAGACGCAATCGATCTGATTCCGGCCGCGGGGGAACGTTCGGCTTGTACCAAATCAGATCGTTGCGCAGTATCCAGCGACGCTCCTGCATAGCGATCGCGAACCGCGCCGGCACCATGAGCAGCTGCTTTTCTTGCCGATAGCCGCCCATCGGTGTGCGACGCCGCGCACGTGCCTTCTCACCCAGCCCCTGGCGCCCGCCTTCTCGCATGCTCGACCACCGCGCAAAGTAGGTGTCGCCAACGTTGATCCACATGCTGGCGCCCGGTTTCAGACACGCCCGCGCGTGATCGAAGATCTCCGCCAGGTGCAGCGCATACCAGTCGGGCAGCGGTTCCAAACCCAGCACGCCGCCGTGGTCGCGATACCACTCGTACGATGGGACCGTGACGACGTTCTTGTTCGTTGAGAGCCATTCGCGGAGCGTGTCCCAGTTGTGCTCTTGCCCATAGGAGCGGTGCCCCCAATATGGCGGACTCGTCAGGATCAGATCGACGCTCGCCGCGGGAAGCTGCGGCAACAGATCGTAGGCGTCGCCGTGCGCAACCTGCCACCCGGCATCATTCCGCGCGCTGGCCGCCACACCACCCATCACATCCCTCGAACCCCCTTTTGCCCCGAAGAGCCAACCCGTGTCAACGTCCTTGATTTTCATCGCCCGCTCACTTTGCCGCCCCGAATAACTCTAAGCTGGAACCCTCGGGGAGTCGGCCGCACGGGTGCCGGCGGCACCGTCGGTGTGGGCGCAGGAACCGGCGCGCTTAGCGCCGCATCGACCAACTCGCCGATCGACCAGATATGATCCGACACTCCCAGCGCCATG
Source organism: uncultured Binatia bacterium (SeqCode) (assembly GCA_964498075.1). Taxonomy (GTDB): domain Bacteria; phylum Desulfobacterota; class Binatia; order HRBIN30; family HRBIN30; genus CAZCGA01. The sequence goes on from CAZCGA010000082.1 coordinate 12,772, forward strand.
GCCGGCGTCGTGCGCACCGTCTCGTGCACGCGGCACAGGTTGTACCGGGCGACATGCAGCCCGACGGCTGCCTGGTGACTCTCAGGCTTGCGGCTGAACGCGTTGGTAAGCCTCGTAAAGCGCCGCATCTGCATCCTGAGCGTCAAATTGTTCCTTTCGACGTGCGAGGTGCTGATCTGTGCTTCCTCCGGATTCCCGAAGACGGGTTCCCGCTCGATGCGAACAACTCGCCCTGGCGAGTAGCGTCTGGACGCTTCTTCGCCTCTTTCCTCGTTTTCGTAAGTCTTCTGCAGCTGCCCGTAGTCACAGCCAAGGCCGCCGCCGAACGCCTCGCGGATGGTCGGCGCGTAGGGCGCGTACCCGTCGCTCGTGATCTGGCAGCGGTTCACGATGCGGCTCCGCAGGTCGTAGATGAACTCGCGGCAATCTTCCCAGGAGCGCTTACCGACACGGAAGGCGACGACGGCCTTGTTGATCGAGTCGAAGGCAATCCAGGTGTAGCAGTCGCCCACGTAGTCGGGATGGCCGGCTTTGCGGTGAGCCTGCTTGGCTTGGATGAACGACCATATCTCGTCCAGTTACAACAGGGTGACTTGTAGATTACGCAATAGCGTATCATGCAACCGACCGCAACCTTCGCCCACCCGGACGCCTAGCCGCATGACGGTGTCGCGGTGGACGTGGGTCAGGCGCTCGGTGGCGCGGATGCTGACACCCTCGGTCAGGGCGGCGATGATCTCGATTTGCTTCTCAGCGGATAGCACGTTCATGGAGTTCTCCTATCGAGCCCACGAACGTGCTACGCTTCAGGCACGTCCCACTTTGGGAGGGCGGCGCGGACGACTAGCTTGACAGCCCCAACCCGCGTAGTGAGATGAATGGCCACACGGGCAATGCTCCGTTCCTTCGCGCTTCCTCTGCTGATGCTCGTGGCTCTGTCGTCGCCGAGCTCCGATGTCCCTGGCAGCGACCACGTCCACGTGCTCTGCACCCGCTGCGGAGCAGAGCGTGTCGTGCTGCCAGTATGCCGATGAGCTGGCGTGGCTGGCGAGTGGAAACTGAAACGGGAGGAGATGATCCTGCCATTCGTGACATACGAGAACCGCCACAATCCTCACGTCACAATCCACCGGCAGGATTGCCGCCAAGTTCGTAAGCGCTGCGCACCCGGACCTTACCGGGCGTACTGTGACGTTCCGACGAAACTAGGACACTCGCGCTCTCAGCTTAGGACACTCGGGCTCAACGCCGGACAGTACCGCGTTGCGGGCCCTGTTGCTCCGCACCCGGTTTCGGCGCTAAATGATCGTCCTGGGGGAGGAAGCGGCTTATGGGACAGGAGCGACCTCGTCAGGAAGTCACTCAGCCGTCCGGCGCTGCACTCGTTCACCAGCCATTTCGGACGCTCAACACCCTCGTCATTGAACCCCGTGCGGCGGTCGCAAAAGAATCGCCCCGAGTCGGCCCATCCGGTGCCGTGCCGTCGGACGGCGCGATTTTCCTCGATGCCGTCGCCGGCGTCACGCCTTTGGACGGCCGGGCGCGCCAGCGCGTCGCCGGGCCGGCGCCCGCCACCCCCGCCCGCGAAGTGACCCATCCGGACGCCGAGGCGCTCGCTGAGCTGTGCGATCTGGTCGCCGGGAGCGCTCCCTTCGACATCAGCGACAGTGATGAGTACATCGAGGGCGCAATGGTCGGACTGGATCCCCGCCTCCTACGCCGCTTGCGCCGCGGGGAGTTCGCCTACCAGGCGCACCTCGACTTGCACGGCATGACCAGTGATGAGGCGCGTCCGGCGGTGGAAGGCTTCCTGACCCAGGCGCACCAGGCCGGCAAGCGGTGCGTGCTCATCGTGCACGGGCGCGGCCGCAACTCGAAGGATCAGATCCCCGTGTTGAAGAGTCGCCTCACGAGCTGGTTGGTGCGCGGCCAATGGGCGCGGTTGGTACTCGCCTTCACCAGCGCACGCGCCTGCGACGGCGGCACCGGGGCGCTCTACGTGCTGCTACGCCGGCAACGGACCATCAAACGACCGATCCGAGTCATCGAAGGAGCCAAGCGGTGAATGGTCACCGATCGCAGCTGCCGAGACGGGCGCGCTGGCGCCAGGAGGCCGAAGGTGGAGGACATACGTCATTGGACCAGTCGAGTGGCGGTCGCGGCAGCGCTGGCCGCGCTGCTGTGGGCGCCGGGGCGTACGATGGCTGAGCCAGCCGCCAGCTTCCCTGCCGACTTTGTGGCGCAGCTGCAGCAAAGCAAGGAGATCTACGTTGCGACCGTCCGCAAGGACGGCACGCGCAGCCAGGCGGTCCCCGTATGGTTTGGCGTCATGGACAATGCCATCTGGTTCACCACCGGCCCCGACAGCCACAAAGGCCGCCGGGTACAGCGTGGCAGTGCCATGTTCGTGTCCGTGGGCGGCAAGGACGGCCCGTTCATCAAGACCCAAGCGGAGATCGTCAAGGACGGTGCGCTGGCGGAACGCTTGGGCGAGATCTACTCGCAGAAGTACTGGATCGCCTGGCTGGGCCTCTTTCGCCCGAGCCGGGCGCGCAACGAATCGGGCAAGACGATCCTGCTGCGGCTGACGCCGGCGCCGTAGCCGCGCGGCTCACCGTACGCGCAATCGGCCGCGACGCGTCCCGCTGGCGGCGCGCGCCCGCAGCGCCTTGCGCGCCGGGCGGGTGCGGGCGACCTGCAGCGGCACGCACTCCAAGATCTCCAGGCCGTAGCCGGGCAGGCTCACCAGGTGGCGCGGGAAGTTGCTCAGCAGGCGGATCTTGCCGACGCCGAGGTCGCGCAGGATCTGCGCGCCGATGCCGTACTCGCGGAAGTCCCGCTGCTGGGTCGCGGGATCCGTACTCGGCGTGCGCGCGGCGCGCGCCGCACGCCGCGGTCCGGAAGGCGGAGGGGTGATTTCCGCGCCGCGTCCATCACGCCGCAGATAGAGCACGACGCCCCGACCTTCCTGCGCGATACTCTTCATGGCCTCGTGCAGCAACGCCGCCGTGTTGCGCTCGGCCATGCGAAACACGTCCCCCGGCAGGAACTCGGCGTGCGCCCGGACCAGCACCGGCTCGTCCGCCTTGATGTTGCCCTTCACCAGCGCCACGTGCTCTCCGTCATCGACGTCGGTGTGATAGACGTAGACGCGGAACTCGCCTCCGTAGCGGCTCTGCAGGCGGGCTTCGGCCACCCGATGGACCAGCGAATCGCAGCGCAAGCGGTACTGAATGAGGTCGGCCACCGTGCAGATCTTCAGGCCGTGGGTCGCCGCGAAGCGCTCGAGATCGCGCAAGCGCGCCATCGTGCCGTCGTCCTTCATGATCTCGCAGATGACACCGGCGGGCGCGAGGCCGGCGAGGCGCGCCAGATCCACCGACCCTTCGGTCTGACCGGTACGCACCAGCACGCCGCCGCGGCGCGCGCGCAGCGGGAAGATGTGCCCGGGAACCACCAGGTCTTCCGGGCGCGCGGGCTCGCGGATCGCGCTCTGGATGGTGGCGGCCCGGTCCACCGCCGAGATGCCGCTGGTGATACCGCGCCGCGCGTCGATCGAGACGGTAAACGCGGTGCCGAGCGGAGCACGATTCTCCGCCACCATCATCGTCAGTCCCAGCGCGCGGATGCGATCTTCCGTCAGCGCGAGACAGATCAAGCCGCGGCCGTACTTGGCCATGAAGTTGATGGCTGCGGGGGTCGCCGTCTCTGCCGCCATGCACAGGTCGCCCTCGTTCTCGCGGTTCTCATCGTCCATGAGGATGACCATCTTGCCGGCCTTGATGTCGGCGATGGCATCCTCGATCGGGCTAATCGGCCGCGGCCGCTTGGGCGGCATGCGGAAGGTCGTGAACATGCCACGGCCAGCTATAGCGCGGCGCGCCGGCTATGGCAAAGTAGGTTGGCAATAGGGCGGTGGACGTACGCGCCGTGCTCAAACCTTCCGGATGACGCGTCGCATATCGAGCAAGAACGCGCTAAGAAGAGCGGCGCCATGGTGCTGAAGGTGAGCGACGTCTTGGTGGCCGGTGCCGTGGCGGTACGCTCCACATGGGCGACCTTCGATGCGACCGTCGCCGGGTTGGTCGACCGCCTGGTATCCGCAAATCGCTTGCGGCCCGAGCTCGCCGCCGCTGCGGTGCGCCGGGTCATCGAACGCGAAGCCGTGGCAAGTACGGCGATGGTCGACATCGGGGTCAGCATCCCGCACGCGCGCCTGGAGGGTATCGACGGCATCATTGCGGCAATGGCTGTCTCACCCGGCGGGGTGTACCAAGTGGCCGACGGCCTGCCCATTTCCATCGTCACCCTGGTGCTGTCATCACCCGCACTCAGTGGTGAGCATCTGAACTTCCTCTCGGCCGTATCGATGCTCCTGCAGTCCGCCCGCCTGCGGGAGCGCCTGCGGAACGCATCCAGCGCCGAGCAGGCAATGCAGTTGGTGCAGAGCAACGAGATCGCCCGCCGCTAGCGAGGATGGCGAGCTGCTCAGGAGACGTGTATGAATGACGGCTTCCGCAAGATCCTGTGTCCGACCGACTTCTCAGAGAACTGCGACCGGGCAGCGGAGCGCGCTGCCTGGTTCGCGCGCACCTCCAACGGCGAGGTCTACCTCGTCCACGTGGTCGCCAATCCTGCCGAGCCGATCTATAGCCCGCAAGACGTTACCTACTGGGCGCTGGTCAAGCACGCGGAGGAGAAGGCAGCCGAGTTGCTGCAACAGGTAGCGGTTCGCTGCCTCCCTGCGGACTGCCCGCGGCGCACACTCGTGCTCGATGGCGATCCGTTTCAGAAGCTGATGGAGGCAGCGGAGTCGATCGGTGCCGACCTGATCGTCATGGCGACCCATGGACGGAGCGGCTTGGCCCACGTGCTGCTCGGTGGCGTGACCGAAAAGATCGTCCGCCACGCCCCGTGTCCGGTGTTCATCGTGCGGCGGGTGACGGGCGGCGAGTCCGGCACCTGAACGATCCGCGGCACACTCACGCTTCGCGCAGCCGTCCCTGCGCGATCAGCTGCATCAGGTCGCTGCTGCTGATCAAGCCGAGTAGCCGCTTCCCCTCGGTGACCAGCAAGCGGTGGATGTGCCGCTCCACCATCAAGCGCGCGACGTCCTGGATCGACGCCCCCGGCGCCACCGCGATCAGCTCGTGCGTCATGGCATCGCGCACCCGCTGTTGCGCCAAGTGTTGCTCCACACCTTGCGCGCGCTTCCACTCGTCCGCGGCCGGCCCACCGGAAACGTCGGCGATCTGCCGGTAGAAGTCAGAGACCACCCCGGCCAGCGAACGGTCGAGGCTGAGCGTTCGGACGATATCGGAGCGCGAGACGATCCCGACCAGCGTTCCCTGCTCGACGACCGGCACACCACTGATTCGATTGCGGAGTAACGTCTCCTCAAGATCGGCGAGCGACATGTCGGCGTCGACCGTTCGCACCTCACGTTGCATGATGTCACGAGCCACAATCGCCATGCGTCACCCTTTCACACTCCGGACACACGTGTAGCACAGCGCACCGCCGTCCTACAGGCTGGCCTTGAGCTCGACGGGCGTGTCCGCGGCTTCGCGCGGCCGGTGCGGAAGCGACAAGGCCGCGACCGCTGCAACGGCCATCAGCAGCGCCGTCGTTTCATAGGGACCGCGTGGGCCGGCGTAGTCGAAGAGTGCGCCACCCCAGATCGGCCCCAAGATGCGCGCCAAACTGCCGAGCGATTGCGACAGACCCAGGACCTCACCGTGCTCCGTGCCGGGACTCGACTTGGAGATCAGGCTCGACAGGACGGGCGACGTGATCCCTTGCCCGAAGGCGATGGCCCCCAACGCGAGCAGCAGCGGTGCTACGGGCGGTGTGAACGGCGCCGCGCCGATTCCTACGGCGAGCAGGGCGGCACCGATCACCACGAGATACGCCTCGTCGAGCCGACGCGCCAGTCGGCCGATGAGCCCTCCCTGCATCAGCGTGGTCATCAGACCCATGTAACCGAACAGCCAATAGATGTGCGCCGCTTGCAGCCCGTACGCGGCGGCGCACAGCAGCGACAGCGTCGTCTCGACGGTCGCGAACGAAAACACCACCGACGCAAACAGGATCAGCAACATCGCGAGCTGCGGTTGACGGGCGGCATCGCGCAACTGCCGCAACGGATGCGTCGCGGGGTGCCGCCGCTGCTGCTCCGGCGCGAGCGATTCGGGCAGCCGCCAGAAGGCAACAAGCAGGTTCACCCCACAGATGCCGGCCGCCACCAGGCCGGGAGCCCAATGGCCGTAATGCGCCAGCAGGCCACCGATCGCCGGCCCGAAGATGAACCCCAGGCCGAAGGCGGCCCCGATCAAACCCATGCCGCGCGCCCGCTCCGCCTCGCCCGTGCTGTCCGCGATGAACGCCTGCGCCACCGGAATGTTGGCGCCAGCGATACCCGCCAGTACCCGCGAGACGAACAACAGCCCGATCCCGTCGGCGAGCGCGAACAGGAGGTACGACACCGTCGAGCCGGCGAGGCTGATCAGCATGACCGGCCGCCGCCCGATCCGGTCCGACCAGCTCCCCCACAACGGCGCACAGACGAACTGCATCGCGGAGTAGACCGCGATCAGCAACCCTACGGTCATGCCCGAGGCGTGAAACTGATGCGCATAGTACGGCAGTAACGGCAGGACGATCCCGAAGCCCAGCAGGTCGATGAACACCGTGACGAAGAGAATTGTGAGCGACGCGCGTTGCGGTCCGGCCATCAGGAAGAGCGCGGCTTACCACGAACAGTACGGTGCCACAACCGGCGCAGCGCTCAGGAGCCGCTCCACTGAGCACGACCCTTGCGTTTCGGCCAGTCCTCTCGCAGAAGGGCAATGCTCTAGAGCGGGAATCGGTCTACCGCTCCGCGTTGCGCCGCTACGCCTCGGTTAGACTAGTTTTGGAATGGGCCTTGCTGACCCTGCATCCCCGAGAGTGCCAATAGCGAGAATGGCAGCACTAAATCCCTCTCACGCTCTGCAAATGGAGCGAGTCGTTGCGCGACTGCGACTCGCCGTGATCCTGCTCGCCGGCGCCGCCTACTTCGATACGCCTCCCGAGCTGATCACCCCCAAGCAGATGCTGGCGTTCTGGGGCGTGGCAGTCCTGTATGCAGGAAGTGTGGTGCTGTTCGAGCCGTACCGGCGCTTGTCGGTCGCCGCCTGGAATGTGGCCAGTGGCTTCTTCGACTGGGGACTGATTACGCTGGGGATCGTGGTGACCGGCGTGCTGAGCAGCGACCTCCACCTGCTCTACTTCATATCGGTACTGTCGATCGCGATGCGGTTCGGGCTCCGGGAAGTCATCATCGTCGGGCTCGGCACGGCTGCCGGGTATGTGGCGATCGCCGTCGCGACCGGGCCCAGCTGGTCCATGGCCTTGCACGCTGCGGGAATGCGGATGGGCTTCTTGATCCTGTTTGCGGTGGGTAGCGGCGTATTGGCACGCGCCGCACACCGTTACAGGCGCGCCCACATCAGGGAGGAAGCGCGCCGCATTGCCGTGCAGGAGGTCACCGCAATCGTTAGCCACGATCTGAAGAACCCGCTCGCGGCGATCACCGGCCTGGTCGATCTGCTCTTGGATTCTGCCCAGGAGCACCTCTCACTGGATGACCGGGCGTTGCTGCATCGGATCAATGCGAACACGCAGCAGATGAACCACCTGGTGAGCAATCTGTTGGACGTGGAGCTGATGGAGCGCGGCGAGCAGTGTTTCCGCCCTGCCGCAGTCGACGTCAACGCCCTGGTGCGCGGGGTGGTCGAGGCCCAGGCTCATCAAGCGGAAGTGAAGCACGTCGGGCTGGTGCTGGATCTGGGTGGTCGGATCGCGTCCGCGCTGTGGGACGGGCGCATGGTCGAGCGCCTGGTGGCGAATCTCGTGAGCAACGCGCTGAAGTTCACCCCGAAGAATGGGGCCGTCCGGGTCTCGACCCGACAGCAAGGAGCGCGCATCGCGATCGAGGTGTGGGACAGCGGTCCCGACGTTCCCGCCGCCCTGGAATCGACCTTGTTCGACAAGTTCGTCCGCCAGAATGACAGCCCGGGTATCGGCCTTGGGCTGTACATCTGCAAAACCGTCGCGGATCTGCACCGCGGCACCATCGCCGTGCAGAGAACCGGTGGCGGGGTCGCTTTCGTCGCCGAGCTTCCGGTGGCCGCCCAGACCCCCAGCGCAAACCCGGCTCCAGAAATGGCGAGGAGCAGGGCCCCCGAAGTCGCGGTGTGGCAGACAAGTAGCGGCGCCGACATCCTCGTGCGGGGATAGGGCGCACCCCCCACCTCTTGAATGGCGGCGCGTGTTTGAGGTTGAATGCGCGCATGGCATACGCAGAGGGACGCATATTCTTCGACGCCGATTCGCATGTGATGGAGACGCCGGATTGGCTGCCGTCGTACGCCGAGCCGGCGTTTCGTGAGCGCATCCGCCCGTTCTCGCTCGGCAGCACCGGGGGACCGCGCAGCGTGCGCGACATGCTCGAGCGCGGCAAGCGGCGCGCCGGCGACCCGGCCGAACGGGCGGGATACGAAGCCGAGCTGCTGACGCGCAAGAGCTGGGACGCTTACGGCGCCTTCCATCGCGACGACCGCTCGCGCGCCCTCGATCTGTTGGGCTTCCACGCCCAGCTGGTGTTTTCCACCTTCGCCCCCGGACAGGCGGAGCTAGCCCGCGACGTGGACGTCACCTACGCCGCGGCCCGCGCGCTGACCCGCGCGATGCTCGACTTCTGCGCGAACGATCCTCGCCTCCTGCCCGTGACCTTCATCCCGCTGCAAGTGCCGGAGCGCGCCATCGCCGAAGCTCGTTTCGCCATCGATGCCGGCATCAAGGGCATGACGATCCCACCGCTGCCGCCGACGAGCCATTCGATCACTCATCCCAGCTTGCACCCGCTCTACGCGCTGGCCGAGGAGCGCGGCGTGCCGATCTTGTTCCACGTCGAGAACGAGGCGCCCCGCAAGATCGCCACGGGCTTCAGCGCCAACGGCTGGGAAGGACAAACGGACTTCCACGGCGGCGGCGAGAACTTCACCGGGCTCCTCTACATGGCCGTCAGCCACTGGGTCGAAGTGGCGCTTGCCGCGCTGATCTTCGATCACATTCTGGAGAAGTTTCCACACCTCAAGGTCGGTGTGATCGAGCTCGGCGCCGTGTGGGTACCGGCGTGGTTGGAACGCATGGAGATCGTCGTCGACACCTTTGGCCGTACCGAGAGCCGCCTGCGCCAGCTCGCGCTGCGCCCGACGGAGTACGTGCGCCGGCAGGTCCGCGTCACGCCGTACCCGACCGAGAACGTCGGCCGACTCATCGACCGTTGCGGCCCCGAGATCTTCATGTTCTCCTCCGACTACCCGCACGTCGAAGGCGGACGCAATCCGCTGAAGCGCTTCCAGGCCTCGCTGGATGGGCGTAGCGAGGCGGAGCTGACGGCATTTTACAGTGGCAACTTCGCCGCCTTGATGGGCCTCAGCCTGCCAGCGCCGCTGCGTTGACCGCTGCGCCTGGCGCTCCTCAAGTTGACATGCTCGCCGGGCATCCCTAGGGTGGGCGGACCTCGAGGGCACGCCCGCTTTTCAGCGTCACGCTTCTCTGTGGCGCGGTCGCATCGGGCGGAATCTCACACGCCTCGTGGGAAAGGACGGCACATGACGACGAACGAAGTGCAGAATTTGCTGACCACATTGATGCGCAGCATCGACAAGAAGACGTTGGTAACCATCGAGGCGCGGCCGAGCGACGAGCGCCCCGGCGTGACCGTCCACCTCAGCCGCGACAAGCGCACCGGAACCCTGGAGGTCTCCGAGACGGAGCTGATCGCCAGTCAAACCGACCTCATGCAGCGCAACCGCATCCGCACCGCGCTCAAGCGGGCGCGCGACCGCATGTGGGAGGAAACCAGCCACATCTTCAGCACCAAGGTCGAGCGCCACGTCCCCGAAGGTGGCTTCCAGTTCTTCCGCTCCAACCAGGGAGGGCGCGGCCGCCGCTAGGACGTCTTCGTTGACCAATCCCCGCGCGGGACGGAGCGGATGCGCCTCGGACGCTACGATAACCCGTACAAGTGTGTCTCCTACGCCGCCATCGATCCGGCCGTGCGGCTGGAACCGGTGGCGCTCGAAGCCGCGGACGGCGGGTTGAGCAACGGCGTTCTCTATACCGCCGGACGTCACACGACCGCCGTCTGCTTCATGCATCCGAAGGCGGACATGAGCCGCCACTACGCCATCCCCGCACTCGTCGACGCGGGATACGCCTGCTTCGGTCAGAACAGCCGCTGGCTCAACAACGACGAGCTGTGCGTGCACGAGACGCTGCTGCTCGACGTCGCCGCCGGCATTCGCTTCCTGCGCGCACGCGGCTTTACCAACATCGTCCTGGTGGGCAACAGCGGCGGCGGATCGCTGTACAGCTTCTATCAGGCGCAGGCGGTTACCACATCGCCGGGGCGCCTGACGCACACGCCGGCCGGCGATCCGCTGGATCTGAACGCGTTCGAGCTGCCACCAGCCGACGGCTTCGTCCATCTGGCGGCCCATCTCGGTGAGGGCAAGATCCTGATGCAGATGATCGACCCGTCGGTCACCGACGAGGCCGATCCGCTCTCGTGCGATCCGACGCTCGACCCGTTCAACCCCGACAACGGCTATCGCCAACCACCGGAGACGAGCCACTACGCTCCCGCGTTCGTCGAGCGCTACCGGGCTGCACAACACGCCCGCGTCCAGCGGCTCGACAATGTCGCGCGCGCCCTTTTGCAGCAGCGTGGCGAGGCACGGCGGACGATCACGGCGGGCGATTTCGGTACACGGGCATGGGCCCAGCAAGCGGGTGCGCTGCGTGGCGCCGTGGTGTGCCCGTACATGGTGGTGTATCGCACCGAGGCCGACCTGCGCGCCTTCGACCTGTCCCTCGACCCGTCGGAGCGCGAAGCCGGCTCGCTGTTCTCGTATCGCCCCGACCTGACCAACTACATGGAGTTCGGGTTCGCGCGCGTGCAGACGCCGCGCGCGTGGCTCAGCACGTGGTCCGGCCTGTCGTCGAACGCGGATGTGGTCGGGAACGCCGCCACGGTGACCATCCCATCACTGGTCATCTACTACCGCGGCGATAACGCCATCTTCCCCAGCGACGCGCGCGCCGCCTTCGACGCGCTCGCCTCCAGCGACAAGCTGCTGGCGTCCGCGCCTGGCGACCACTACGGCTTCGCTGTCGGCACGCAGGAGCGTAGCGGCGCGCCGCAGGCGCTGGCGCAAGTCGTGGCCTGGCTGCGCGAGCGGTTCCCGGCATGATTGCCGACCCGTCCCACGCCCAACAGATCCGGGATCTGCTGAAGCAGAACCGTCCGCTGGTGATGGGCGGCGTGTACGACGGGCTGTCGACACGTATCGCCCACCGCGCCGGCTTCGAGGTGCTCTTCATGGGCGGCTTCAGCGTCGCCGCGACACTGCTCGGCGAACCGGACTTCGGCTATCTCACACAAACCGAGATCGCCGACACGGCGCGCCGCGTCGGCCGCCTCACCGATCGGCCGCTGCTGGTCGACGCCGACACCGGGTACGGCAACGCGCTCAACGTCATCCGCACCGTTGAGCTGTTCCAGAATGCCGGGGCCGCAGGTCTGTTTCTCGAAGATCAGGTATGGCCCAAACGCTGCGGTCATCTGCGCGGCAAGCGCGTCGTCGAACGCAGCGAGTGGCTGGCGAAGCTACGCGCCGTTCTCGCGACGCGCGGCGAGTGTGATTGCTTCCTGGTGGCGCGCACCGACGCGCGCGCCGCCGTGGGCCTCGAGGAAGCGATTGCCCGCGGCCAGGCCGCACGCGACCTCGGCGCCGATGCCGTGTTCATCGAGGCGCCCGAATCGGCAGCCGAGCTGGAGCAGATCGCGCGTGCCATTCCCGGTCCCAAGGTCGCCAACATGGTCGAGCATGGCCGCACGCCGCTGCTGTCGCCGGACGAGCTGCATCAGCTCGGCTTCGATCTCATCGTCACGCCGCTCGCCGGGCTGATGGCGAGCGCCAAGGCGTTGCAGCAGGTCTATGCCCTGCTGCAACGCGAGGGCACGCTCCGCGACCACCTCGACCAGCTCATGCCGTTCGAGGAGTTCAACCAGCTCGTCGAGCTGGAGCGCCACTACGAGCTGGAGCAGCGCTTCAAATCGTAACGACGAGGCCGGCGGCTACACCGTCAGGCTCAGCACGCGGTGCGCGTCGAGCATCTTCTCTTGGATCGGCACGCCGATCGGGCAGGTGTTCGCACACGGCGCCGCGCAGCCGATGCATTGTGCCGCGCTCTCTTCGAGCTTGGCGTAGAGGCGCATGGCTTCCTTCTGCCACCCGTAATCCTTGAAGTACATGCGGTAGCGCAGGATGTCGTTGATCGGCAGATCGTACGCACAGGAGTCGAGGCACACGCCGCAGTGCGGCTGGCAATAGTCGCCGGCGATCAGCTCGTCGTAGCGGCTCAGCAGTGCGACGTCGGCGGGTTGCGGCGCCGTGCCGGAGGCGTACACGTACTCCTCCACGTGCTGGTGCGTGGAGATCGAGATCACCAGACAAGCCACCGCCGGGTTCGACAGCACCCAGCGGAACGCCGCCTGCGAGTACACGCCGGCCTCGTCGCGGAAGTTGGCCAGGTTGGTGTGCTTGGCCCCCTTCAGCGTCTTCATGGCGACGATGCCGACGTCGTGCGCCTTGGCCTTCTCCACGATGTGCCCGAAGTTCGGCCACATGCCGAAGTGGTACGCCAGCATCATGACGTCGAAGCGGCCGGAATCGATGGCTGCGTTCGCCACTTGCTCCAAGTTGGGCGTGTGCGTGCTGACCCCGAGGAAGCGCACCTTGCCCTGCTGCTTCAGCCGATCGAACGCCTCGTGGATGTTCGGCGCCATGAGGCGCTCCAGCCGGTCGCAGGAGTGGATGTGGATCAGGTCCACGTAGTCGGTGTGCAGTCGCTGCAAACTGCCTTCGACGGCTGCGATGATCTTCGGCACCGGCGTGTCGCTGGGCAGATGGCCATCGGCGACGCAGAACTTGGTCGCCAGGAAGAGCTTGTCGCGTTGGGTGTCCTTGATGACCGCACCCAGAATGCGCTCCGACGCCGTGTCCGAATAGTCGGGTGCGGTGTCGAAGTAATTGATGCCGCGATCGAGTGCGTGGCGGGCCACCTCAACGTCGTTGATCTGCCCGGAGCCGAGCGAGATGTCCGAGACCATGGCGTTCGTCCGCCCCAGCCGCCGGTAGCTCTTGATGCGCGCCTCACGCCACTCCGGCCGCGGATGCGGTGACGTACTCTCGACCTGGGTGAGAAAGAAGTCGTTCGCCACCGGCAGCCAGCCGCGGTTGCGGGTGATCGCCGCCGCCACGCCGCCCACGGCGGCACCCAGCGCTGCGCCGGCGGCGCCGAGCCCGCGGAGGACGGCGCGCCGCGTCGGCCGCGACTCGATCTGGGCCGATTGCGCCTCGTCCAGCGCCGTCAACACCCACGGGAGGGCGCACGTGGCGCACACGGCTCGGCGCCGGCGCGCAAAGCTGCCAGCCACCGCCAGCAGCAGAACGCCGAGCGGCACCCACAGCTTCCACAGCGGCAGCTGGCTGCGCTGCACGCCTTCGGCGAGATCGTGCAGCAGACTGCCGGTCAGGGTGAAGGCCAGCAGGAAACCGAGGGCCCAGAGCACGACACACGCCTCGCGGCGCACGCGCACGACGCGCTCACTACGCATCGTTCCACATTGCGGACACGTCATTTCCCCCTCCGTTCCAGGTCACCGTCCGCCCTTGCGGGGTGCCGGTACATCCGTGGTCTCGTGGAGTGTACTCACGCGCCCGCCGGGTGTCTACATGCGTGGCGGCATCCGCTCAATTGCGGGTGCCTCCCGTCGCTTGCCTTCCGCAAAGCGGCGCCGCTACATGGGCGCGGGGAGGAGGGACCAATGGTCGTGTTCATCACCGGGGCTTCGAGTGGGATTGGCGCCGCCACGGCACGCGCCTTTGCGCTCGCCGGCGCGCAGCTGGTGCTGGCGGCACGCCGCATCGAGCGCCTGCGGGCGCTGGCGACCGAGCTAACGCAGCCGACGCACGTGATCGAGCTCGACGTGCGCGATCGCAACGCGGTGCACCGCGCCGTGGCGGCGATTCCCGAGACTTTCAGCGCCATCGATGTCCTGGTCAACAATGCGGGGCTGTCACGCGGGTTGACCTTGCTCCACGAAGGTTCCGAGGACGATTGGGATGAGATGCTCGACACCAACGTGAAGGGCCTGCTCTACGTGACGCGCGCCGTCCTTCCCGGCATGGTGGGGCGAGGACGCGGCCACGTGATCAACGTCGGCTCGATTGCCGGCCATGAGCCGTACCCGCGCGGCAACGTCTACTGCGCCAGCAAGGCCGCGGTCCGGGTGCTCAACAAGAGCCTGCGGCTCGATCTGCTCGGCACCGGTATCCGTGTGAGCACGGTGGATCCGGGGCTGGTGCCGACGGAGTTCAGCGAGGTCCGCTTCCACGGCGATCGCGCCCGCGCCGCGACGGCGTACGAGAACACTCGCCCGCTGTCCGCGGCCGATGTCGCCGACGCCATAGTCTGGTGCGCCAGCCGGCCGCTCTGGGTCAACGTCGAAGAGATGCTGCTCATGCCGACCGATCAGGCGGCACCGGCGCTGGTCCACCGCCGCCCGCTGTCGCCGGCGGATGCTGTTGCAACCGCACCGCTCGCGGAGCGCTGGCTTGAAGCGTGGAACGGGCACGACCTCGATCGGCTGCTCGCGCTCTACGCCGTCGACGCGCGCCACAGCAGCAAGCGCGTGCGCGCCGCGGGCGGAACTGACGACATGTTGCAGGGCCGCGACGCCATCGCCGCCTACTTCCGGCGCGCTCTGGAGCGCTTCCCGGAGTTGCGATTCGAACCGGTATCCGTGTCGTCCGGACCGCGAACGGTCGTGATCGAGTATCGCCCCCATGGTCTCGATGCGAACGCGCCGACGGTCGAGCTGCTCCAGGTCGACGCCCAAGGGTTGATCGTCCACTCGCGTGTCTTCCACGGTTAGCCCGCAAACGAGGTTCGGCTAGTGTGGAACATGCGATGCAGGCGCCGCGCGTCGCCACTCGCCACACCGACAGAGTTCATTTGACTTCGCAGGCACCTCCGGACCATCATTGGTGTACTCGGAAAAAAGTGGTGAAGAAGCAGAGGCGGACAGGCAAAAATGCCGGCGAGGTCGAACGGCTGCGGGCTGAGGCGCAGGCCTCGGAGCAGCGCCTCCGCGATCTGGTCGAGGGCATCGACGCCATCGTCTGGGAGGCGGACGCCGCAACTTTGCGCGTCTCCTTCGTCAGCCAACGCGCCGAGCAGATCCTGGGATATCCCGTCGCGCGCTGGCTGAACGAACCCGACTTCTGCACCAGCTTGATCCATCCCGAGGATCGTGACCGCGTGCGCGCGTACTCGCGCGCGCAAACCGCCGCCGGAAGCGATCACCAGTTCGAGTACCGGGTCATCGCAGCGGACGGACGCGTGGTGTGGCTGCGCAATAGCGTCCGTGTGGTGCGTGATGCCGCCGGCCGGCCGCATCAGCTGCGCGGGTTGATCGTCGACATCACACAGCTCATGCGGGCGGAGGAAGCCCGCTCTCGCCTCACCGCGGTGATTGAAGCGACCACCGACTTCGTGGGGATCTCCGACGCGCACGGGCGTGACCTGTACATCAACCGCGCCGGCCGCCGGATGCTCGGGCTCGGCGATGATGCGGACCTGTCGAGCATGCGCACGGGCGACCACCAGCCGAAGTGGGCCCGGGCGCGCGTCGTCCATGAAGGCCTCCCGGCCGCCATGCGCGACGGCGTGTGG
>CAZCGA010000083.1:0-22144 GCA_964498075.1 uncultured Binatia bacterium (SeqCode)
TCGCTACTTCCTCGACAACGTCGCCGGCTGGATCCTCGAGCTCGACCGCGGCGCCGGTATCCCGTGGGAAGGCAACTACTCTTCCTGGCTCGAGCAGAAGGAGACCCGCCTGGGCCAGGAGGAAAAGGAAGCGTCCGGACGCCGGCGCACCCTGCAGCGCGAGTTGGAGTGGGTGCGCATGGCGCCGCGGGCGCGGCAGGCGAAGGGCAAGGCACGCGTCGCACAGTACGAGCAGCTGCTCGCCGCCGACCAGGCTGCAGACGCACGGCGCGACTTCAGCCAGATCACCATCCCGGCGGGGCCGCGGCTCGGTGACCTGGTGATCGAGGCCAAAGGGCTCCGAAAGTCTTACGGCGAGAACCTCCTCATGGACGACGTCAACTTCATGCTGCCGCGCGGCGGTATCGTCGGCGTCATCGGCGCCAACGGCGCGGGCAAGACGACGTTGTTCCGCATGATCATTGGACAAGAGAAGCCCGATGCCGGCGCCCTGCGCGTCGGCGATACGGTCGTGCTGTCCTACGTCGATCAGAGCCGTGATACGCTCAACGGCGAGCACAGCATGTGGGAGGAAATCTCCGACGGCGGCAAGGAGACCGTGATGGTGGGTAAACGCGACGTCAACTCGCGCGCCTACGCCGCGTCGTTCAACTTCAAGGGCCCCGACCAACAGAAAAAGGTGAAGGACCTCTCCGGCGGCGAGCGCAACCGCCTGCACCTGGCGAAGCTGTTGAAGAGCGGCGGCAATCTCCTCCTGCTCGACGAGCCGACGAACGACCTCGACGTCGACACGCTACGCGGCCTCGAAGAGGCGTTGCTGGGCTTCGCCGGCTGCGCCGTGGTGATCAGCCACGACCGCTGGTTCCTCGACCGCATCGTCACCCACATGCTGGCCTTCGAAGGCGACAGCCAGGTGGTGTGGTTCGAAGGAAACTATCAGGACTACGAAGCCGACCGCCACCGCCGTCTCGGTACCGACGCCGATCAACCGCACCGCATCAAGTACCGCAAGCTGACGGGCTGAGCTGAGTTACCGGTCAGTCTTGGAACGAGCAAAGCGCGCCCGCCGCGCGCCGGAGACTCGAAGTCTCCGGCTACGGTACGGGAAAGTCGTCTGAAGACGACTGCCACACGGAAATGGAGCGATCCAGCGCGGAGTCCTCTTTCAGAGGACTTTCCTATGAACGTAGCCGCGGAATTCCATTCCCCGGCGCAACCGACAGGCAGCGGGTTCAACTCGCGCCGTACAGCTGACGGTACTTGCGGTAGTTGCTGATCACCCGCTTCACGTAATCGCGCGTCTCGCGGTAGCTGATGCTCTCGACGAACTCGTCCGCGTCGAGGTCCGGGAAGCGCCGCTGCCACTTCTCGACCGCCGCCTCACCGCCGTTGTATGCCGCCACGGCCTTCAGGGCGTCGCCGCCGAAGCGGGCCAGGAGCGTGCCGAGGTAGGTGGTGCCGAGCTGGATGTTCAGCTCCGGTTCCATCAGCGCGGTGCCGTCGATCGCATGATCGCTCCTCGCGACCCGTCGCGCCGTCGACGGCAGCAGCTGCATGAGGCCGTACGCGTTGGCGGAAGAGCGGGCTTCCGGATCGAACAAGCTCTCCTGCCGCATCAGCGCGACGACCAGGAGCGGGTCCACCGCGGCGGCGCGGGCGTCGTGACTCACGTTCGCCCAGAAGGCCAACGGATACAGCAGACGCTCGCGCTGCGACGCGTCGAGGTCCGCATCGTCACCGAGCCGGTGGAGGAGGCGCATCGCAGCCGCCCACCCGTCCACCGTTGGATAGGCGTGCAGGAGGTAGCGCATGACGGGCGGGTCGTGACGATGGCTGCGATCGACGGCGGCCAACTCACCACGCGCCAGACTCGCCACGCCCGCGGCGCGCAGCTCGTCCGATCGCTGCAAGTGGAACCGCTCCGTTGCGGGCGGCGGTCCTGCATCGATTGGGCTGGGCGGCGCGTCCGCAACCGCTAGATCCGCTCCGGCGCCGAGCGGCGGCGGATTCGACGTACCGGCGAGACGCTGCTCGGCCCAGGCGGCGTAGTAATCCGTAGGCTCGCGGTCGATGATCTGCTGGTACAGCGCGCGCGCCCGGACCGTCTGCCCGGCATGTTCAAACGAGCGCGCTTCCCAATACTCCGCCGCGCCGCGCTGTGATCGTGTGCGGCCGGCCAGCTGCGCAAATGCAGTCGTCGCTGGTATCCAGTTGCGCGCGACGTAGTGGATCCAGCCGATGCGCCACTGTGCCTCGCCCGCCAGCTTATTGCGCGGGTACCGCCGCGCCAGCTCCGCGTAGCTGGCGATCGCCGCGCGGCTGCGGCTGGCGCGTTCGTGGATGCGGCCGATGGCGTAGAGGGTTTCCGAAGCGCGGCGGTCGCGCGGGTAGCGCCGTCGGAACTCCTCGAAGGCCTGCAGCGCGCCGGTGTCGTCATCGCGATTCCAGCGGATGGATGCCAGTCGGAACAGCGCCGCCGGTGCCGCCGGGCTGTGCGGGTAGTGATCGGCGAGCACACGCAGACGTGCCAGCGCGCCATCGACGTTGCCGAGCCCGTACAATGCGTCAGCGTCGAGCCGTAACGCCTCAGCCGGGTCGACGCCCTCCGGCAACTGCACCGTTTGGCGCGCGATCGTCTCCGCCGCAGTGTAGTCGTGCTCGGCGATGAGGAGTCGGCCTTCCTCCAAACGATCCGCACCGACGGGTTCGAGCTCCGCGTGCGCTGCCCGTAAGGCGAGGACCTGCTGCTTGGCGCTAGCCGCCAACGTCGAGCCGACAGCGGTGCGGCGCACCTGCATGAACCCCGCGTACGCCGCCGCGACGTCGCCGCTCCGCTGATCGGTCTCGGCCAGGGCGAGGCGCGCTCCCTGCGCGGTGGCGGCATCCGCAGCGCCGAGGGCGGTCTGCAGCAACGGCCGCGCCTGCTCGAGGCGATCGGTGTGCAGCAGCAGCTGTCCCAACCCCAACGCCGCCGCCGGTACCTGGACGCTTTGCGGGTAGTCGCGTAACAGCCGACTCCAGGCGGCTTCCGCCGCCTCGTTGTGACCGAGGCGCTGATTGATGACGCCGGCGAAGTGCAGGTGATAGTCGGCCAGCTCAGGATAGGCTGCCACCAGCTCCGTGAAAATGGGCAGGGCGCGCTCGAGGTCAGCGCGGCGCAACAGCTCATAGCCGTGTGCAAAAGCGCCGCGCTTGTCGGCAATGCTGTCCAGCCGCACTTCAGCTGGCGTCGAGGCAGGCGGAGAGACGGCGGGAGGAACGCCGCAGGCCGTTGCGCACAGGGACAGCGCGAGACCCAATATCAAGCGGCGTCGCATCTGCGTGAGTTAGCACAACGCCGGGGTCGACGGCACGTGCGTTTGACAAACGCGCGACGCATCGGCCAACTACGCCTCGATGGCTGCATCACTGGTCCTGGCGTCCGCGTCGCCGCGTCGGCGCGAGCTGCTGGCGCGGCTCGGCGTGCCATTCGACGTGGCGGTCAGCGACGTGCCGGAGACACCCCTTCCCGGCGAACGACCCGAGGCCTTCGCCCGACGCGTGGCGCGCGACAAGGCTTCGGCGGTTGCCCGCCGTTGCCCGGGCAGCTTTGTGTTGGGCGCAGACACCGTTGTGGTCGTCGGCGATACCATGCTGGGGAAGCCCGCCGATCGGGGCGACGCGCGCCGCATGCTGCAGACGCTGTCGGGGCGCGCCCATCGCGTCCTCACCGCCGTGGCGTTGATCGGCCCGGCGGGCGGCTGTGACGAAGTGCTGGTGGAGAGCCGGGTGGAGTTCCGTGCGCTCGCGCCCGCGGAAATCGAGGATTACCTCGACAGCGGTGAGCCCGACGACAAAGCCGGCGCCTACGCCGTTCAAGGACACGCCAAACGCTTCGTGCTGCGGGTGGTGGGCTCGCTCTCCAACGTCATCGGCTTGCCCTTGGATGAAGTCGCCGAGCTGCTGCAGCGTCGCCTGCCCGCGCAGGTTGGCACGCCGGCATGATCGATGTGGCCGCCAATTGGGAGCGCGTGCGGCGGCGCGTCGCGCAGGCCGCCGAGCGCGCCGGGCGCGATCCGCACGCGGTCCGCGTCATTGCGGTGTCGAAGACCCAGCCGGTGGAGCTGATCGAGCAGGCGATCGCAGCCGGCGCCACCGATCTCGGCGAGAACTACGTGCAGGAAGCCGCAGAAAAGATCCCTCGCATTGCCGCGCCGGTGTGCTGGCACATGATCGGCCACCTGCAGCGCAACAAAGCGGCGCGCGCCGTCGAGTTGTTCGAGATCATCCACACGCTCGACAGCGTCGGGCTGGCGGAGACGCTGGCGCGGCAGGCGCAGCAACGCGGCAAAGTCGTGCGCGCGCTCATCGAGGTGAATGTCGGCGGCGAAGCCACCAAGAGCGGCGTGCCACCCGCCGCGGTGCGGGATCTCCTGCGCGCGCTCGGCGAGTGGGGCGCGTTGCGGATCGAAGGGCTCATGACCGTTCCGCCTCCCGGCGCGTCAGCGGAGTCGGCGCGCCCCCACTTCCGCGGGCTCCGCACGCTGCGGGACCGGCTGGTGACGACCGCGCCCGCCAACGCTCCGCTGGGGGAGCTGTCGATGGGCATGTCGGAGGACTTCGAGGCGGCGATCGAAGAGGGGGCAACGATGGTGCGCATCGGGCGCGCCATCTTCGGCGAACGGAACGTGAGAAGGGAGGGGCAATGAAGAAAGCACGGCGACGAGCGCCCGCGGGGAAGGCACAGAGCGTGCGGGCCATCGGCTTCGTGGGCGGCGGCAACATGGCGACCGCGCTGATCAAGGGGCTGCTCGCCACCAGGGTGTATCGGGCGGATCAGATCTGGGCGAGTGACGTCGACGTGGCCAAGCTCAGGGCGCTGCGGCGAGACTTCGGAGTCGGCACCACGACCGACAATGCCGCGCTGGTGCGCGGTTCGAAGGTGATCGTCATCGCCGTGAAGCCGCAGATCATCGACGCGGTGCTCTCGCAGATGCGGCCAGCGGTCACACTGCAGCCGCTCTTCGTTTCGATCGCCGCCGGCGTAACCACGGAGCGTCTGGAGGTGGGGCTCGGGGCGCGCACCCGCGTCCTGCGTGTCATGCCGAACACGCCGGCGTTACTGGGCAAGGGCATCTCGGTGCTGGTGCGCGGCAAGTACGCGACCGCCGCGGACGAGCGCCTCGGCCTGCGCCTGTTGCGGGCGGTCGGGCAGGCGGTGGCGGTGCAGGAGGAGCGGTCGCTCGACGCCGTCACCGGCCTGAGCGGCAGCGGCCCGGCCTACGTCTATCTCTTCGCCGAAGCCATGATCCGCGGCGGCGTCGCGGCGGGCCTGGCGGCGCCGTTGGCAACGCGGCTCACCTTGCAGACGATCACCGGGGCCGCCGCCATGTTGCAAGAGACGGGGGAGACCCCGCAGGCGCTGCGCGCGATGGTCACCTCACCGGGCGGCACGACGCTCGCCGGGCTCGGCGAGCTGCAGCGCCGCGGGTTCATCGACACCATCGCCGCCGCCGTCATCACCGCGACCCGTCGCTCGCAAGAGCTGGGACGCAGCCGGTGAGGAATTGAGTCATTGACGATTGGGTCATTGACTCAGTGACCCCAGTGACCCAATGGCTCAATTCTTCTTACGGGCCCTTGCCAGCTGCGACTTGGCCGAGAGGCGATCGCCGTCGAGGTCCAGCAGATCGAGGCTCCGGCGCATGCTGTTGAGCTCCTTGCGGTGCAGCGTCGACAGCATGCGCAGCTTGCGATGACCATCGCTGGTGAGCGACACGTGGACCACACGGCGATCATCGGGGTTGACCTCGCGGCGCACCAAGCCCATGGCTTCGGCGCGATCGATGAGACCGACGGCGCTGTGATGCCGGACTTGCAGGAAATCCGCGAGCTGCCCGATGGTCGCCCAGCCCCGTCCGGTGAATCCGGAGACGCCGAGCAGTAATTGGTGATGTTGCGGGGTGATGCCGGCTTTGCGTGCTGCCTCCTCACTCGAACGCAGCAGCCGCCGAATGGCGTATCGGAAGCGCGCCAGGTTCCGAACATCCGCGGACGATGGCCCCGTCATACTATGTCCCCTCTGCAATTCACGGAGAGGCGCTGCTCAGACGTGCTCAGCCCACCTCTCTGCCCCCTGCCTTGTCGGAATCGGCTTGAATGCTATAGTCGCCCACCGCAGGAGGCAAGACAAAAATTGCGCCGGGCCGACTCACATCGGCCCGATTTTTTTGTTCGGAGAGTTCATGGATTCACCGCTCGCCCGCCGCGACGACGTGCGCAACGTCGCCATCATTGCCCACGTCGATCACGGCAAGGCCACTCTGCTCGATGGCATGTTGCATCAGAGCGGGATCTTCCGCAGCAACGAGCCGGTGGTCGAGCGCGTCATGGATTCATTCGAGCTGGAGCGCGAGCGCGGCATCACGATTCTCGCCAAGAACACCGCCGTGTCCTACAACGGGGTGAAGATCAACATCGTCGACACGCCCGGCCACGCCGACTTCGGCGGCGAAGTGGAACGCACGCTCGCCATGGTTGACGGGGTGATGCTGCTCGTCGATGCCTCCGAGGGACCGCTGCCGCAAACCCGCTTCGTCCTGAAGAAGGCGCTGGAAGCCGGCTTGCCGCCGGTGGTGTGCATCAACAAGATCGACCGGCCCGACGCCCGCGTCAGCGAGGTGCTGGACGAGATCTACGACCTCTTCATCGACCTCGACGCCAGCGAGGCGCAGCTGGATTTCCCCATCGTCTACACCAACGCGCGCGCCGGCATCGCCAAGCGCGAGCTCGCAGCCGCCGGTGACGACCTGCGTCCGCTCTTCGACCTGATCGTCGGCGCCCTGCCGCCGCCGCGCTTCGATCCGGAGGCCACGACGCAATTCCAGGCCAACAACCTCGACTACAATGACTACGTCGGCCGCCTGGCGATCGGCAGGATCGTCAGCGGCGAGCTGCGCACCGCCGGGCTCTATACCCTGTGTCGCGCCGACGGCTCGCAGATCGAGTGCAAGGTGACGCAGCTCTACGGCTGGCACGGCCTCAAGCGCCGCGAGCTGGAGCAGGCCAGCGCTGGGGACATCGTGGCCGTCGCCGGCATCGAGGACATCAACATCGGCGACACCATTGCCGACCGCCTGGCGCCGCGGCCGCTGCCGGCGATCCGCGTCGACGAGCCGACGATTGCGATGATCTTCAGCGTCAACAATTCCCCGTGGGCCGGCCGCGAGGGCGAGTACGTCACGTCGCGCAAACTACGCGAGCGCCTGAACATGGAGCAGCGCAAGAACGTCAGCCTACGCATCGAGGACACCGACTCGCCGGACGCCCTGCGGGTGATGGGGCGCGGCGAGCTGCAGCTGGCCATCCTGATCGAGACGATGCGCCGCGAGGGCTACGAGCTGCAGGTCTCCAAACCCACCATCATCACCAAGCAGATCGACGGCGTCGAGCAGGAGCCGATGGAGCTGCTACTGGTGGACGTGCCTGCGGACTACATCGGCGTCGTCACTCAGCTGCTGGCGGTGCGCCGCGGCAAGATGACCAAGATGCACCACACCGGTTCCGACCGCGTGCGCCTGGAGTTCGCCATCCCGTCACGCGGGCTGATCGGCTTCCGCTCGCACTTCCTCACCGACACGCGCGGCACCGGGATCATGAACGCGCTGTTCAACGGCTACGCGCCGTGGCAGGGGGCGATCCAGGCACGCACCAACGGCGCCATGGTCGGCGACCGCGAAGGACCGGCGACGCCCTACGCGATCTTCCACCTGCAGGAGCGCGGCGTGATCTTCGTTCCGCCCGGAACGCGCGTCTACGAGGGCATGGTCGTCGGCGAGTACTCGCGCGACAACGACCTCGACGTCAACATCTGCCGCGAGAAGAAGCTCACCAACATCCGCGCCGCCGGCCACGACGAGGCGGTGCGCATCACGCCGCACCGCGAGATGGGTCTGGAGAACGGGCTCGAGTGGATCGCCGAGGACGAGCTGGTCGAAATCACCCCGCAGTCGATCCGCTTGCGCAAGAAGGTGCTCAAGCAGGGCGAGCGGCCGAAGAAGCGCAAGGAGTGAGGACGCTGCGGGGCGCGCCCGTCAGGTCGCGCGCCCCCGCACCTCGACGCGCGGCCGGTACTCGGCGGTCCGCATGAAGTAGAAGATCCCACCACTGAGGGTCGGCGCTTCCGCCGCCCAGAAGCCGAGTGCGGCGGAGATGATGGATTGTGACGTCCCGATGCGATGCGCCAGCAGCAAGGTCTGCACGATCTCGCGGACGCCCTCGCCGGCGATAGTGAACGGGCTGATGACCGTGGCGAAGATCTGAATCGTCGAGGCGAACGAGACCTCCCAGAAGTCGGCGTGCGCGGCACCGATCGCCAGCGCCGTGCAGAAGTACATCGCGGCGGTGCAGAAGTGGACGAGGAAGCTCAGCAGCGTGGCGTTCACCAGCACGAGCTTCTGCTGCTTGTAGGCCGCCGCCGCGGCGTTGACGCGTTCGAGCACCGACGCGACGCGGCCCTGGCGGCTGATCGGCAGACGGTCGAGGACGAAGCCGATGATCTCCGGTTTGAAGGCGACGAGGAAAAACGCGCCGATGACGGCGAGCGCGATCGGCACGGTGATCGCCACCACCAACCCGGCGCGTGCACCGAGAATGGCGTAGCCCAGCGGCAGCGTCACCAGGAACGAGACGAAGATGCCGATGATGCCCAAGCCCTTCTCGACGACGGTCGCGGCCGTCGCCTCGACCGTGCGCCCCGAGTAGCGGGCGGCGTCGTACAGCTTGTAGCCGTCCAGCCCGATGGTCGACGGCAGGAAGGTGCCCAGGAAGCGGCCGATGAGGAACGTGGTGACGATGTGCCAGAACGGGAAGACGATGCCCTGCCCGCGCAGCAGCAAATGCCAGCGGAGCATGGACGAGAAGATGCCGACGCCCTTGATGGCCAGCGCCAGCAGCGTGTAGCGCCAGAAGGCGCCGGCCTCGATCTGCGGCAGGTAGTCGAGGATGGCACGCAACGCCATGACGGACTCTCCCGACTCGGTGCGCACTCTGTGCGTCAGCAACAGATAGAACGCACCGACCGTCAGCAGCAGCTTCAGAGCGGTTTTGAGGATATTGCGCGCGGAGTACGCGACCGGCTGGGCGGCTTGCATGGCCATGATCAACCCGTCAACGAGGCGGTGCGCCTTCGAGCCGTTGGACCCGTTCTTCGAGAGCGCGCAGGCGTTCGCTCAGCGCATCGAGGGGCGGCTGTGCGGGCGGCTCCGGCACCGCCTTGACGGGGTCGCCGGCCGGCGCTGCCAGCCCGGGGGCCCGCGGCGCACCGACCACCTCGATTTCCGTCGCATCGTGGACGGCGATCTCGACCGTGCCGCGGAAACTGCGGATCAGGCCCGCGACGCGTACGGCCTTGCCGGTGTAGTAGCGCTCCGGTTCGGGCGGGAAGGTGCTCAACATGCCGATGATCAACGACACCATCAACTCGTGCGGCGGCGTGCCGAGCCGCAAGCGCACCGTATTCCCCTCGCGTTCGGCCGCCGTGACCGTGCCTTCGACGATCTTCTCCTGACCGACGAACAGGCTGGCGACGCTCGGTGCAATCGACATGTCGGCGGACGCGAGGTTGGGCGACCCGAAGCTCACCGAGCCCAGCGCGAGACAGATGGTCCACCAGCGCAGTTGCTCCATGCCCCGACGCCCAATGCGCGCTTCCTACAGCTTGAACTCCCGTTCGTGCTCCTGCAGGTGAATCTCGGCGCTGTCCGGCGGGGCCAATTCATTGAGCTTGCGAAAAACGATCTCGATGAGCTTGTCGAGGCGCCGGTACTCTCCCGAGCGCGCCGCGGCGCGGGCCACGCTCACGGCCAACTTGAGCTTTTCATCCGCGGTCATACACCCTCCTGAAAATTGGCCCCTCTTATAGGCGGCGCGCCGGGCGAGGACAACCGCGGAGGCTGCGGAGCCGGTCAGCCGCCGCTGAGGGCGCAGATGATCTGCACTTCAACATCTTCGGCGAGGACCAGATTCTCCCCTACGTCGATCCAGACTGCCGACAATCGACAACCGACACGGTCGTTATTTGCCACGTCATACTGACTTTGGTAGGGTTGCGCCAGGCTCGGGCAGTGCGGAGTTGCCTGTAGCCACGACAAGCGCCCTCGTTGAATAGCGGAAAGGAGCACCGATCATGGCTGGCGGCAAAACCTTCAAGCGGGATCAGAAGCGTCGCAAGGAAATGGCTCGGAAGCTGAAGCAAGAAGAGAAGACGAAGAAGAAGATGGAGCGCCGCGAAGCAAAGAAGCTGGGGGAAGGTGAGGTCGAGACCGAGACCGAAACCTCTGACCCCGCGGTCGATCCGACGTCCACCTTCTGAGCCCGTGCTCGAGCCAGCGGGTAACCGGAACCTTGTCTCGCGTCGCGCCGCGTGGCGTTGCCCTGCATCGATCTTAATGTAAGGATCGACCCAAGCCGTCTTCCCACCGGAGCGACCAGCGTACGCCGCTCTGCACCCCACCGTGCTACGAGGGCCGGCTCGCATGAGAGTATTGGTGCTCAACTGCGGGAGCTCGTCCCTCAAGTTCCAGATCGTCGACATCGACGGTGACGGCGCTGCGCCGGCGCGCGAGCAGCGCCGGCCGCGCGGCACGATCGAACGGATCGGTACGACGGCGACGTGTACGTTCATCGACGCCGGCGGCACCTATCACGAGACGTTGGCCATCGGCGATCACCGGGAGGCGACGGCGCACGCCTTGGCGCATATTGCGGCCGGCGGATCGGGGTTCGATGCGGTCGGGCACCGCGTCGTGCACGGCGGCGATCGCTTCATGGCGAGCACGCGCCTCGATCCGCAGGTGCTGGCGGACATCGAAGCCCTCAGCGATCTGGCGCCGTTGCACAACCCCGCATGCCTCAGCGGCATCATCGCCGCGCGCGCCGCCTGCGGCCCGGCGGTGCCCATGGTCGCGGTGTTCGACACCGCCTTCCACCACACGTTGCCCGAGTACGCCGCCCGTTACGCCATCCCGACGGAGCTGGCGGATCGGCATCGCATCAAACGCTACGGATTCCACGGCATCGCCCACAGCTTCGTCGCGGCGCGCTACGGGCAGATCAGCGGCACGCCCACTCACCTGGCCAAGCTAATCACCGTCCACCTCGGCAACGGTTGCTCGGCCACTGCGATCCGTCACGGCGAGTCGGTCGACACCTCTATGGGGTTCACTCCGCTGGAAGGCTTGATGATGGGCACGCGCAGCGGCGATATCGATCCAGCGGTCGTGAGCTATCTGTCTCGGCGCGAGGCCGTGGCCGCCAGCGACGTCGAAGACTGGTTGAATCACCGCTCCGGCTTGCTGGGCGTATCGCAGCGATCGAACGACATGCGTGAGCTACTCGCTGCGATGGACACCGATCGCGCCGCGCGGCTGGCGGTCGAGATGTTCTGCTATCGGGTCAGCAAGTACATCGGCGCCTACTTGGTGGTTCTCGGCGGCGCCGACGCCGTGATCTTCAGTGGCGGCATCGGCGAGCACTGTGCGCTCGTCCGCGCGCGGATCTGCGAACGGTTGCGCTGGTGCGGCCTCGGGCTGGACGAGGCGCGCAACGCGGCGAGTAGCGGTGTGGAGGCGCGGATCTCGTCGGGCAGTGGCCTGCAGGCTTACGTCATCCCCGCAGACGAAGAGCTGCTCATCGCGCAGGAAACAGCGTGCTGTCTGAGCGCGGCGCGCTGACTTGCCCGTTCAGGGGCGCGGGCGGAAGGGGGTGCTCGTGGGCTTCTTCGGTGGTCCCCTCGTCGTCGCCGTCGGGAGCGGCGTGGACGTCGGGCGCGGTGTACCCAGCGTTGCCGTCGCCGCCGGTGGTCGCGTTGCCGTCGCGGTACCGGGTGCACCCGGCGTCGCCGTGGCGCGCGGTCGGGTATTGGTGGCGCGTGGCACGCGGGTCGACGTCGGAACGGGCGCCGAATAATGATAGCCGAGATCCACCGGCCCCGTGTCGACTGACTTGTCCAACTGGGTGGTGCGCTGGTCGAGGAAGTCGATCAAATCCGGATCGGTGTCGGGGTTCCCGGCGTCGACTGCCGGGCTGATGTCGAGCAGCAGGAAGTCTCCGTCATTCGGGGTCCCGCCGAGGGGCGACAGGAACAGTGGGTTTGCCGTGACGTCGAACGTCCCCATGGAGGTGCCCTGGTACCCGTCGGTGTTGAGGTCGTAGTCGCCATCGAACGCCGTGGCCGACGGATCGACGATCATGCCGGCGGGAGTGTTGCGGTTGAAGATGTTGTTTTCGAGGAAGGTGCTGTCCGACGAGCTCACGGTGATGCCGCCCGCCTTGCTCTTGTAGACGGTGTTGTTGACGACCTCCAGATTGTTGGTGTGCAGCACCCGGATCCCAGCCCCTTGGTTGTCGACGATCAAGTTGTCGAATACGAAACCATCGTCCGAGCGATCGAAGCGGACCCCGTCGCCGGTGTTCTTGGTGATCACGCAGTTTTCGACGATTGTTCCCGGGCTGTTGGTCAAGAGGATTCCCGCGTCGGTGGCGCCGCGAACCGTGAAGCCGTCGAGAATCACTCCCGTCTGGTTCGCGAGATCGACGGCGGCCGCGCGGCCGTGCGCATCGATCGTGACGGGTGCGGCGCCACTCTCCGTCAAGGACCCCGAAAGGTCGGCGACGATCGTCAGCGGGCCGCGATCCCTACCGTGCAGCACCACTTGCGCGTAGTTGCCTGGCGCTACCACGATCAGTGATCCGGGCGCCGCGGCGTTGACGACGGCATTCAAGTCGCCGCCGGATTGCACCGGGATGAAGGGCGTCGCGGTCGGCGTCTCCGTCGGCGCGTCGGGCGCGGGCGTGGTGGTGGCGGCGCCCGTGGCCGTCGGCGTCGCCGGCGTGTTGGCCTGTCCCGGTTGCGGGCTTCCGGCGCGCACCGGAGTGTTCGTCGGTCGTGGCGTTCCGGCGCCGGGGGTATTCCCGCCGCCGGTGCCGCCGCCACCCCCCCCGCCTCCGCAGCCCTGCAGCGCGAAGGCGAGCACGCACGCAAAGGAAAGGACTGCGCAACTCCGTTTCGGACCGGTTGTGATCATGAATGGTTGACTCCGACGGGGCGTTTTCCCGGTCAATCTCGCATTGTTTCCCCGGAATGTCCAATCGATTCAGCACCCTGCGAAGTGTGATGCGGCCCTCGAATTGCGCGTCGAAATGCACCTCCGGGCGCGCGGCCTCTTGCGTTCGCCCCGGCACGCTCGCTATCTGCGGTGGCCATGAATGTGCGGCTCCTCTGGGACGATCTCCGCGAGCTTCCACTCTTCATCCGCATGGCCGGAGCCTTACGCCGCGCCAGCGACGACAGCCGCGAAACCTTCGGGGTGTTGGTGCGGCAACAGGCGGAGCGCATCCCCGACCGGGTGCTGCTCCGGTTCGAACGCGAGACCGTCACCTACGGTGAGTTCAACGCCGGGGTGAACGCTTTTGTCGCGGTTCTCAAACAGGCGGGCGTCGGACGTGAGCCCGTGGCGTTGATGATGGAGAACAGCCCGAGCCTGTTGATGGCGCAGGCGGCGGTCGCCAAGCTCGGCGCCATCGGCGCGTTGATCAACACGCACCTCAGCGGCGCGCCGCTCGGCCACGTACTGCTCGCCTCGCAGGCGCGCCACGTCTTCGTCGATCAGGTATGCCTCCCGCACGTGGTGGCGCTCACGGGCACGGTGAGCGTGACGGTGTGGGGGCACGGCGACCCGGCGGCACTGCCGCCGCACGTCGAGCCGCTCGATGCGGCGTTGTCGGCAGCGCCGCAGACGGAGCCGGTGATGCCCGACGTGAGCGGCCGCGATGTCTTCCTCTACATCTACACCTCGGGCACCACCGGCTACCCGAAGCCGGCCATCGTCCGTCACAACCGCTACGCCATGTCGGGAATCGCCCTCTCCGGTTTGCTCGAGCTCGGGTCCGACGACGTGATCTACGCGCCGCTGCCGCTCTACCATGGTGAGAGCAACTTCGTCGGCTTCAGTGTCGCGGTGCGCGCCGGCGCGGCGTTCGCCTCACGCCGACGCTTCAGCGCCAGCGAGTTCCTCGACGACGTGCGGCGCCACGGCGCCACGGCGTTCGTGTACGTCGGCGAGCTGTGTCGCTACCTCCTGCGCCAGCCGCCCACACCGCACGACCGTGATCACCGGCTGCGCCTCGCGGTCGGCGCCGGCTTGCGCCCGGACATCTGGGAGAAGTTCCAGCAGCGCTTCGGCATCCGGCGCATCGTCGAGATGTACGGCGCCACCGAAGGCAACGTCAGCCTCATGAACCGCAGCGGCCGCGTCGGCTCCGTCGGCCGGCCGTACCCGTTCCAGCACGACCAGCTGCGTCTGGCGCGCTACGACTTTGCCAAGGCTGAGCTGCACCGCGGCACGGACGGGTTTCTCGTTGCATGCGAGGTCGACCAGCCGGGAGAGCTGCTCGGACGCATCTCCGCCGGCGGCACGATGGCCTACGACGGCTACGCCGATCCACACGCGACGGCCGCCAAGGTGGTGCGCGACGCCTTCGTACGCGGCGACGCCTACTTTCGCACCGGCGACATCTTGCGCCGCGATCGCGACGGCTACTTCTACTTCGTCGACCGCGTCGGCGACACGTTTCGTTGGAAGGGCGAGAACGTCAGCACGCAGGAGGTCGCGGAGATCCTCAACGGCGCTCCGGGCGTGACCGAGACCAACGTGTACGGCGTCCAGGTCCCGGGCGCCGACGGCCGCGCCGGTATGGCCGCGATCGTGTTGGCGCCCGGCGCGTCGTTCGATGCCCCGGCGTTCTACGCGCACGCCGAGCAGCTCGCCGACTACGCGCGGCCGCTGTTCGTACGCCTCGTGCCGGCCATGGACGTCACCGGCA
This sequence comes from uncultured Binatia bacterium (SeqCode), assembly GCA_964498075.1. Classification (GTDB taxonomy): domain Bacteria; phylum Desulfobacterota; class Binatia; order HRBIN30; family HRBIN30; genus CAZCGA01. The sequence continues at coordinate 14,863 of CAZCGA010000083.1, forward strand.
CGTTGAAGCAGCGCAAGACCGAGTTGCAGCGGGAAGGCTTCGTGGTCAACGAAGATCGGATCTACTTCCGCGACGACGACGCCCGCGGCTACGTGCCGCTGACCGCTGCGCTGCTCGAGCAGATCCGCAGCGGCGCGCGGCGCCTGTAGGCGCGATGCCGCCGCCTCACCCCATCGGATAGAGGATCTCCTTCGAAACTTCGTTGCACGCCTTCAGCACATCTGCGGGCAGCGCCACCCCGGCGGCGGCGAGCGTGTCGGTGAGCTGCTCCGGCCGGGTGGCGCCGATGATCGTCGAGCCGACGAAGTCATGCGTCAGCGTCCACGCCGTCGCCAACGTTGCGACGGCCATCCCGGCCGCACGCGCGATGGTCATGAAGCGTGCGGTCGAATCGAGGGTCCGTGCATTCACGAAGCGACGGAACATCGATTGGGAGCGCGGGTTGCCCTCGCCGTAGAGCGTGAAGCGGGCGCCGGCGGGGCGCGCCCCGTCCAGGTACTTGCCGCTCAGCACGCCGCCGGCGATCGGGCTGTAGGGCAGCAAGCTCACGTGCTCGCGGCGGCAGACTTCGGCGAGCTCGTCTTCGAAGCGCCGGTTGAGCATGCTGAAGTTGTTCTGAATGGTTTCGTAACGCGCCCAGCCGTGCCGGTCGCTCGCCCACAAACTTTTCGTCAGCCCGTACGCGCTTTCGTTGCTGCAGCCGGCGTAACGGATCTTCCCCGCCTTGATGCAGGACGTCAGTGCTTCGAGCGTCTCGTCGATGGGCACGCCGCGGTCGGGCCAGTGCGTCTGATACAGGTCGATGTAATCGGTGCGCAGGCGCCGCAAGCTGCCGTCGACGGCGCGCTCGATGTGATGCCGATCGAGTGCAGTCTTGTTGGCGCGCACCGGGGCGAGGAACCATCCGGAGCCGGGCCCGGCCACCTTGGTGGCGACGAACAGTGCGTCGCGCGGCTTCTCCGCCATCCACTTGCCGACGATCTCTTCGCTGCGGCCGGCGTACTTCACGTCCGGCGGCACAGGGTAGACCTCAGCGACGTCGAGGAAGTCGACGCCGGCGTCGAAGGCCCGATCGAGGATGGCGCCGCTCGTGCGCTCGTCGGCTTGGTTGCCGAACGTCATGGTGCCGAGACAGATCTCCGAGACCACCAGGCCGGTGCGGCCGAGACGGCGGCGTTTCATGCGTACCCTCCCACACTGATCGCAATCGGCCTTAGGCGATACGCCATCCGCCAATCCGACGCAATTGATTTTGCGGGGGTGGTTGTCTATCGTCCCCCGCCGAGGATCCCTGTAGTGCTCAAGTTTATCCGTCGCAACGCCGAAGCCGCGTGGGTGAAGTTCATCTTCGCGGCCATCGTCATCGTGTTCATCTTCTGGGGTATGGGCGGCATCGTCGGCGGGGAGAAGGCGCAAGTCGTCGCCCGCGTCAATGGCGAACCCATCGACCCGGTGGAGTTCTCGCGCGCCTACAACAACCTGCTGCGCCTGTACCAGGACATCTACAAGGACAACCTGCCGCCCGAGATGCTCAAAGCCTTCGACTTGAAAAGCAAGGCGGTCGACCAGCTGATTCGCGTCAGCCTGATGCGCCAGGAAGCCGACCGCATCGGTCTGCGCGTCGGCGAGACCGAGGTGCGCGACGCCATCGCCGTCATGCCGACGTTCCAGCAGGACGGCCGCTTCAGCAAGGACCTCTACCTGCGCGCCCTGCGCGCCAACAGCATCACGCCGGGCGAGTTCGAAGACGCGCAACGCGAGCAGCTGCTGGTGAGCAAGTTGCAGGATCTGATCCTTGCAGGTGTCCACGTCGGCGACGTCGAGATCCACGACCGCTACCAGTTCGAGAACGAAAAGGTGAACCTGCGCTTCGTCAAGCTCGCTGCCGCCGACGTGCTGTCGGAGGTGACGCTGAGCGATCCGGACGTGCAGGCGTACTTCGATACGCATCAGGATGGATTCCTCGAGCCCGACCGCGTGCGCGTCGAGTACGTGCTCTATGCGCCCGAGAAGTTCACCGACAAGGCGCAGATCACCGACGCGGAAGTGCAACGCTACTACGACGGCCACCAGTCGGAGTTCGAGCGGCAGGAGCAAGTGAGTGCCCGGCACATCCTCTTCAAGGTCGCACCGACCGCCGGCGACGACGAGAAGGCGAAGGTCCATCAGAAAGCCGAAGAGGTGCTGGCGAAGGTGAAGGCGGGCGAGGACTTCGCGGCCCTGGCCAAGCAGTTCTCCGAAGATGGCAGTGCGGCGCAAGGTGGCGATCTCGGATCGTTCACGCGCGGCAAGATGGTGAAGCCGTTCGAAGAGGCGGCGTTCGCGCTCGCACCGGGGGAAACTAGCAACCTCGTCGAATCGCCCTTCGGTTTGCACATCATCAAGGTGGAGGCGAAGCAGGAAGCGGGCGAGCGGCCGCTCGACGAGGTGCGCGTACAGATCGTGACGTCGCTGCAACGTGAGAAAACGCGGCAAGTGGCGCAGACGCAGACGGACGCGGATCACGCCAAGGTGGCGGGCGGCGAGCCGCTCGCGAACGTCGCGCAAGCGGCCGGGCTCACCATGGCGACCCCGCCGCCGTTTGCGCGCGGTGAAGCCGTCAGCGGTCTCGGACTCAATCCACCGTTTACCAACGCGGCGCTCGGCGTGGAGGCCGGCGCCGTAGGACCAGTCGTCGACACGCCCGCCGGCTTCATCATCTTCCGGGTCATCGAGAAGCTGCCCGCGCACGTTCCGCCACTGGCGGAGATTCACGACCGTGTGGCGAGTAGCGCGCGTAACGACCGTGCCGGTCAGCTGGCGACGACGAAGGCGGAGACGCTGCTGGCGGAGCTGAAGAAGTCGGACATCGACACCGTCGCCAAGACCGCCAATGCGAAGGTGGATGAAACCGGGCCGTTCAACCGGCAGGTGGCGTCGATCCCCAAGATCGGCAATGCCGCGGAGCTGAAGAAGGACGCGTTCCAACTGACGGCTGAGAAGCCGGTTGCCCCGGCGGTGTACAGCGTTTCGGGCAGCAGTGTCATCGCGGTGCTCAAGGAGCGCGTCCCCGCCGACGAGGAGCAGTTCAAGACGGAGAAGGACCGCCTGATGCAACAGGCCGAGGAGCGGCGCAAGGCGCAGACGATTGAGGAGTTCGTCAACTACCTCAAGGCGCGCGCTGCGGTCCAGCTCGATCAGGAGTACATCGCGAGCGTTCCGGACACCGGCCACCCGCTCGACGGCAGTCCGCGGCGGCGGCGCTGATCGCTCTTGGTGAGTGTTGGTGAACAGCCAACCCGACACACGCGCAGCGACTTCGAGCACTGAGCCTTTCTACCTCCCTGCCGGCCCGCGTGGCTGTTTGCTCATCCACGGCTTCACCGGCACGCCGCACGAGATGCGGTTTCTCGGCGAGCAGCTGTATCGGAACGGCCATACGACGTGTGGCGTGCGGCTGGCGGGGCACGGCACCTCGGTCGATGAACTGGATGGCTGTACGTGGCGCGACTGGTACACCTCGACGTGCGACGCCCTGAGCGAGCTGCAGCAGCGGGCGCCGCGTGTGGTGGTGATCGGTCAGTCGATGGGCGCGCTGCTGGCGTTGAAGCTCGCGGTGGATCATCCGGCCGCGGTGCGCGGCGTGGTGCTGTTGTCGCCGGCTCTGGTGCTGTCGCGGCGGTGGTTGGGGTGGATCGCGCCGGTCCTCCCGCTGGCCTTTCCGTTCCTCGGCCGTCGGCCGCGTCTGGTCGGCAAGGGTGACAGCGACATCGCCGACGCGCAGGCGCGGGCCGCGAGCCCGAGCTATCGGAGCGTCCCGCTGCGCGCCATGCATCAGTTGTTGGTGCTGCAGCAACACGTGCGGAGCCTGCTGCCACAGGTGCGCCAACCGGCGCTGGTGATCCACGCGCGGCAGGACCACACCTGCCCCCTCCGCAACGTCGCGCTCATTGAGCGCGGCCTCCGCGGCCCGGTACGCAGCGTCTTGCTGGAAGACAGCTACCACGTCATCAGCGTTGACGTCGACAAGGAGCGCGTGAGCGCCGAGATCGGAGCGTTCGTCGACTCCGTTGGTCGGTGATGAGGGCCTGAAGGCCCCTGAATCTCCACAACGACTTTCTTCAAGGTCGACAACGATGAGACCCAGCCTGGCGCCGGCGGACCGCCGCCAACCACCTGGTTCCTGCACGGCATTGCCGGACTCCGCGGAGAAGTGCTAACCGTAAGGGCGATGCCGTTCCCGTCGCTCACGGATGAGATCGAGCGCTTGTTTGATGAGCTGGTGCACCAGCCGTGGGGGGGCGCGGCGCGGCGGCTGGTACCGGTCGAGGTTCGGGAAGTCGCGGACGGGTGGGTCATCGAGTTGCCCGTCGAGGGTATGCGCGCCACCGATCTCAGGGTGGAAGTCCACGGCCGCCAGCTGACCGTCACCGGTCACCGTCGCCAGGAACAAGGGAGGCGCGGGCCGGCCTTCCGGACGCAGACGCGAGAGGAAGTTTCGTTGCGGCGGACCGTCGCACTACCGGCGGCGGCCAACATCGACGACATCGAGACCAGGATCGAGGGCTCCACGCTCACGATTCACGTTCGCAAGCGAAGCCGCTGATGCCGAGCGATCCGCAGACTTCGCAAGCACAGCCGGCGTCCGCTGCACGCGAGCTCTCCGCGGACGAGGCCGCCTTCACGGTTCCCCCTGCCGACCTGGCCTTCCACACCACCGCCGAGGTCCCCGTCCCTGCCGGCTGGCCGGGCCAGGAGCGCGCGCTGGCGGCGCTGGAGATGGGTCTCGGCGTGACCCACCGCGGCTTCAACATCTACGTCTGCGGCTTGGAGGGAACGCAGCGCGAACAGACCCTCGCCGACCTCTTGAAGACCTTCACCGAACGGTTTCCGCGTCCGGGGGATCGCGTCCTGGTGCAAAACTTTCAGAACCGCGACCGGCCGCGCGCCTTCTACCTGCCCGCCGGGTACGGCAAGCAGCTGCGCCGCGACCTGCAAGAGCTGGTGGAAGAGCTGAAGCGCCTGCTGCCGGAGACCTTTCGCAAGGAGACCTTCGAGGAGGAAAAAGAGCAACTCGCCGAACGCTACGGCCACGAAGGCGAGTCGATCGCCGGGGCGTTGCAGCGGCGCGCCGCAGAGAAGGGGTTTGCCATACAACCGCATCCGCAGGGGGGCATTCTGTTCATTCCGTTGAAAGACGGCCGACCGCTCACCCCAGAAGAGCTGGGGGCGCTGAGTGAAGAAGAACAGAACGCGTGGCGCAAGCGGGAGCGCGAGCTGTCGCGTGAAATGAAGACGATGCTGCGCCAGCAGCAAGCCCTCGGCCGCCGCCTCGCCCACGAGGTGAAGGCGGTGGAGCGCCGCGTCGCCGGCGACATCATCGGACCGCTGCTCGAGGAGATCACCCAGCGGTACGACAGCCCCGACGTACAGCGCTACTTGGTCGAGATGCGCGAGCAAATGGTCGACAACCTCGAGGTCTTTCGGGAGACGCCGCAGCCGCAAGCGCCGTTCCCGTTCCCGTTTGCTGCCGCCGGCGCGACGCAGGACGGGTTGGTCGATTACGAGGTCAACGTCCTGGTCGACAACAGCGCGACCACCGGGGCGCCGATCATCGTCGAGTCCTCGCCAACGTACAAGAACCTGTTCGGCGCGGTCGAGCGGATGGTCGACCCGTCCGGCAAGCTGGTGACCAACTTCACGCGCGTGAAGGCGGGCTCGTTGCTGCGCGCCCACGGCGGCTGCATCATCATCAGCACCATCGACGCGCTCTCCGAACCCCAGGTCTGGCGCGCCCTGAAGCGTTGCCTGAAGAGCGGCGAGCTGGAGCTCGAGGCCTACGACCCGTATGCGCTGTTCGCAACCAGCGCGCTCAAGCCGGAGCCGATCCAGCTCTCGACACGGGTGGTGCTGATCGGGCCGACCGACCTGTTCCAGCTGCTGTACTTCTACGACGAGGAGTTCCGGGAGATTTTCAAGATCCGCGCCGATTTCGGCTTCGAGGTCGCCGGCGACGACGCGCGGCGCACGTTCATCGCGCAGGTGGCGCGCCGGGCGCACGAAGACGGCTTGCCGGCGTTCTCCGCCGCCGCGGTGGCGCGCCTGTTGGAGTTCGGCGCGCGCTTGGTCAATGACCGCCGCAAGCTGCCGAGCCAGTGGGACGAGCCGGCCGACGTCATGCGCGAAGCCGCCTTCTGGAGTCGCAAGGCCGATGCGCCGGTGGTGGACGGCGGGCACGTGCAACAGGCGCTGGAGCAGCGCACCTTCCGGCTCAATCGCGTCGAGGAGAAGCTGCGCGAGCTCGTCCGCGACCGCGTGCTGCTGGTGGATCTCGATGGCCGGCGCGTCGGGCAGGTGAATGGTCTGGCGGTCGCCAACATCGGCGGGCATGAGTTCGGCCGGCCGTCGCGGGTCACCGCGGCGGTGGCCATGGGCACGCAAGGGATCATCAACATCGAGCGCGAAGCGCACTTGAGCGGCAGCACGCACGACAAGGGCGTGCTGATCATCTCCGGCTACCTGCGCCGCACATACGCCCAGGATTTTCCCCTGAGCCTCTCCGCCAGCCTGTGCTTCGAGCAGTCGTACTCCGGCATCGACGGCGACAGCGCCTCGTCGACCGAGCTGTTCGCCCTCGTCTCCAGCTTGAGCGGCGTGCCCTTGCGCCAAGACCTCGCGGTGACCGGCAGTGTCAATCAATGGGGGGAGATCCAGCCGATCGGCGGCGTCAACGAGAAGATTGAGGGTTTCTTCGCCACCTGCCGCGAGGTGGGCCTCACCGGCCAGCAGGGCGTCGTCTTACCGGTGCAGAACGTGCAGAACCTGGTGCTCCACCCCGAGGTGATCGAAGCGATCCGCGCAGGTCGGTTCCATTTGTATCCGATTCGGACGATTGATGAGGGCTTGGAAGTGCTCACGGGTTGCAAGGCGGGGAGCATCACCGAGGAGCAGACGATCCACTCGCTGGTGGCACAGCGCCTGCGTCAGCTCGCCGAGGGTCTGCGGCAGTTCGCTGCGCTACCATCTCCACCGAGCCCGCCATCGACGCCACCTGCGCCATCCGCTCCGCCGTCCCCTCCGTCCCCTCCGGCTGCGTGACCGGCCGGGACGCTGCGTCCGCCGGAGTTCTGGCTCAGTTTTCTCGGAGAGGCCTTGACTCCACCCGCGCTCCTTGTCTAAATACGCCTAAAGCTAAGATTTGTTCCAGGTGAGCTATCCTTCCAGAGAAGGTGCTTTCGGGATCCCGACCCCCGATCCCGCGGGCTTCTGGGTTACCGGCTTTGATCAGGCGTAGCTGTGTGTA
>CAZCGA010000083.1:22154-28484 GCA_964498075.1 uncultured Binatia bacterium (SeqCode)
GTAGGCTCCAGAAGTGCAACGCTTCGAGGAGCCCTAGCAACCAAGCCCTTCACGGGTGGCATCCCGCCACTGCAGAGTGAGAGTTCGCGCGAGAGAGCGAGACATGGACAGAAAACGCGAGCCAAGAGCAAAGAAGCACGCGCCCGCGAGCGCTCCAGCCGTAGCACCGTTTGAAGACATTGGCGACGCGTTGCCGCACGACGCCGCCCCGGCCGACGAGATCGAGGGCGCCATCTCGATGCTGGGCGAGATTGATGTCGAGTCGACGGACGCGATCGCCGAGCCGACGCTCGCCAAGGATGAAGAGAAAGAGGAATGGGTTGAGGAGGAGCGCGAGGAGAAGAGTTTCGGTGAAGACACCTCCGATCCGGTGCGCATGTATCTGCAGGAGATGGGTGCCGTCTCGCTGCTGACGCGTGAGCAAGAGGTGGAGATCGCCAAGCAGATCGAGGCCGGCGAACGTGACGTCCGGCAGGAGGTCCTGCCGCTGCCGTTCACCCTGACGGTGCTCATCCAACTTGCCGACCGCATCAAGGCTGGAGAGATTTCGGAACGGGACTTGCTCGACGAAGAGGCCGAGGAGGAGACCGAGGAAGGGGCTGAGCCGGCGGAAAAAGAGCCCGAGGGGAAGATCTTGAAGCAGCTGGAGCGCTTGCGTCGGGTCGTTGACGAGCGCGTCGCGGCCGAAGAGGCCGTGCGCCAGCGCCGTCAGCATCCGCGCACCGCCCGCCATGCGGAGCGTCGCCTCGCCCAGTTGAGCCGGCGGATCAGCAAGGCCCTCGAGGAGCTGGAAATCGGCCGCCGGCACATCGGCATCATCGTTGAAAAGGTCAAGATGGCTGCCCGCTACATCGAGCAACAGCAAGACTTCGTGGCGCGCTGTGAGCGCCGCAGCGGGCGCCCCGCCAGCGAGATCCTGCGCGCCGGCGGGAAGCTCCGCTCCGAGGATCCGCGAGCGGCGGCGAGCGCCAGCCGGCGCCTGCATCTCGGGGTTGAGGACGCGCGGCAGCTGGTCGATGATATTCGCATCGCCCGCAAGCGCATCGCCGAGGCCGAGCGCGAGGTGGGGATGATGAGCGAGGGGCTGACGGGTTCACTGCGCGTCATCCGTGCGGGCGAGGAGAAGGCTCAAGACGGCAAGAAAAAGCTGATCGAGGCGAACCTGCGGCTCGTTGTGAGCATCGCCAAGCGCTACACCAACCGGGGTCTTGGCTTCCTCGATCTCGTCCAAGAGGGCAACATCGGGCTGATGCGCGCGGTCGAGAAGTTCGAGTATCAGCGCGGCTACAAGTTCTCCACCTATGCCACCTGGTGGATTCGCCAATCCGTCAGCCGCGCGATTGCCGATCAAGCCCGCACCATCCGCATTCCCGTCCACATGATCGAGACGATCAACAAAGTGGTGCGCTCGTCGCGGTATCTGGTGCAGCAGCTGGGGCGAGAGCCGTCTCCGGAAGAGATCGCCAACAAGATGGAGATGCCGCTCGACAAGGTGCGCAAGGTGCTGCGCATCGTCAAAGAGCCGGTCTCCTTGGAAACTCCCATCGGTGACGAGGAGGAAAGCTCGCTCGGCGATTTCGTCGAGGACCGGCAGACCGTGTCACCGGCGGACGCCGCAGTGTACACCAGTCTCGAGGAGCAGACCCGGAAGGTGCTGGCGACCCTAACCCCGCGCGAAGAACAGATTCTGCGCATGCGCTTCGGCATCGGCGAAAAGTCCGACTACACCCTTGAAGAGGTCGGGCAGCGGTTTGCGGTCACCCGCGAACGCATTCGACAGATTGAGGCCAAGGCGTTGCGCAAGCTGCGGCATCCAAGCCGCGCCAAGTCCATGGAAGCCTTCGTCGGGGGCTGAGCGCCCCGGCGAAATCGTCAAGGAGGCTGTATGCTCAAGAGCAATCTGGAGAAGGAGCTGCGCAAGTGGCGTGAAGCCCGAGCGCGCAAACAAGGCGGGCGCCAAACGCCGGCCGACCGTCGGACTTTGCGGGTGAATGGGCAGGAGGTGGTGGTGATTACCAAGCCGAAGCGCGCGCTCGCCTGAGCGCACAGTCTGCCGCCCCCAGCGGCGGCCTCAATTTCTCATACCCTTCTCAAGTTCTCGTCTGCAGCTGCCGGACCCGTTTGGCCGGACGGGCGGTGGTGTTTTCCCTGGCCGCAGCTGCAGGAGCCGCCGCCGTGATGGCGGATGTTCCAGCCTCCACCTGTTGACCACACGAATTTAGCTGGTATTAGGGTGAGCCGGAATGAATCGGTTTGCCGGTGACCCGGATGAACCCCAAGACCTGCAGCGAAAGGAGTGGGTTATGACGTGGACGCGTATGCTGCTTGCCTTCTTGCTCTTTACGGTGATGGCCGCCCTTCCTTCGGCGGGAACCGCAGAAGGTACGCGGAAGTGTGACAGTCAGTGCGGCTATCCGTTCGTTGGCATCGACCTCGGTGTCTCGGAGCCGACCAACAACAACTACCGCGCTCATGTCCAGACCGGTGCGACCGCGAACCCGTTTGCGGGCTACATGTTCAATCGCTACTTGGGCCTTCAGGGGCAGTTGCATTTCACCGTCCAGGAGCCGGACAACGACAACCGCGGCTTCAAGGACGAGAATCAGACATCGACACTATTCGGCGCGACGGCGGGCCCGCGGATCAGCCTGCCCCTCGGCGATGTGATGGAGCTGTACGGCACTGGTCAAGGGGGGTACTTCAGTGGCTTGAGCGGACGGCTCAGTCACAGCGCCCCGGGCTTCTCGGTTGGCGGGGGCGTGGATTTCAATCTGACCCCAAATCTCTCTGTTGGATTGTTCGGCCGCTTCAATCGCGCCTATTTTTCTCCGCGTCCCAAGGACCTTGGACCGACTCAGGTGTCGACCGAGCGATTCGGGGAGGATATCGAGTGGGCAACCGCGGGCGTCGGTCTGAAGTGGTCCTTCAAGCGTCCGGCTGCGCCGCCGCCACCTCCGCCGCCGCCGCCGGTGGCACAGGCCCCGCCGCCGGTAAAGAAGAAGATTGTGTTGCGCGGTGTGAACTTCGATTTCGACAAGTACAACATCCGTCCCGACGCTCGCCAGATCCTGGATGAGGCGGTCAGCATTCTGAAAGAGGAAGGGACGATTGCGGTGATCGTCGAAGGCCACACGGATAGCAAGGGCACCGATGCCTACAACCTGAAGCTGTCTCAACGTCGTGCCGACGCCGTCGAAGGCTATCTGGTCGACCACGGCATCAGCGCCAGCCGACTGCGCACCGAGGGCTTCGGCGAATCTCGGCCGGTGGCGACCAACGATACCGCTGACGGCAGGGCCCAAAACCGCCGGGTCGAGCTGCACGTCGAATAAGCGCCTCGCGACCATGTCGCGCAGAGAGCTCCGGGGTTTGCGTTCCCCGGAGCTCTCTAGTTTCCGAACGCCTCCGTGGCGACGCCCCCATCCGGCTGCACACTCCGCCGGAGATGCACGATCATGCCCCCCGCAAGCAGCCAGACCGCGTAGAGACCGAAGCCGGCTGCCAGCGGTCCCCACGGCACGGGGAAGAGAAGCGCCCAGACGTGATTGAGGCGCGACAGCCCGGCGAGGAAGTAGCCCGCAACGGCAACCGATTGGCCGGCTGGTCCCCGCGCCCACAACCACGCCATCGCTGGGAGAAGCAGCACGTGGTTGTAGCGCTCGACGTGCGGCAGCGGTAGCAGCGAGAACAGCACCCAGAGGTAGAACGCTCCTTCCGCTTGGGAGGGCGCCGCCCATAGCAGCACGAGGGCGCACAGCACCGCGCTGCCGGCGGCGATAGCGTACGCAGCCCAGCGCAGGAAGCGGGCGTCGACGGGCCACACCGGCGGCCAGGTCACGTTGGCCGTGCGGTCTATAGAGAGGGTGGTCATCTTGTACGTATGCAGCAGCCCCAAGCGCTCGACCCAGGCGATCAGCGACTGATCATCGAGGCCGGTACGGCTGCCGGAGAGTGACGCGGCCAACTGCGGCAATCCGCGTATCCACCTCTCTTGGGACTCGCTGAGTCGACTCACAGACAGCGCACCCCCGACCACAAGCACGCCGGCCATCGCGAGCACGAGTGGCCGCCACCGCCGGAGCAGCGGGAGGGCACCGAGCCACAGCACCGGCAGGGGTTTGGCCGCCACCGCCACGCCCCACGCGAGGACGGCGCCGACATGAAACCCTGCCGGCGGGCGGCGCAATGCCCGCCCGATCACCAGCGCGGCAACCAGCATGAACACGCTATTCTGCCCGAGGGTCAGCGTGAGAAAAACCGGGCCGAAGGTCAGCACGAGGAGCACGATCAACCCTCGTTGCTTCCACCCGTCACGGGCCGCTACCTGCGCCAAGGCACATGCACTCCAGGCCGACAAGCCGAGAAGAATCAGCAGCCAAATCCAGGCGGCGACCGGGAAGCGGAAGACCGTGAGCGGCTGCAACAGCACCGGCCAGAGCGGGAAGCTGATCATTGCACCGGGTTGGAAGGACAAACCCTGCGTCGTCCGCAATTGATGGAGAAGTGCATAGGACTTCGGGTACACCGGGAGGCCGAGGCGGACGGCCCAAGCCGCGGCGTAGTAGCCGGCGAAGTCGACTGACTGCGGATGCGGGAAAAATGTTCCCAGCCGGAGCAGAGCCGTCCCCAAATGCATCAGCATGCCGGCGCCACCCAACACCGCCAGCCACCATCGCTTGGGACCCAGAGGCCGGCGCCGTTCGAGCTCGATGGCCATGAAATTTCCTCGGTGCCCTTAGCACGGCGCGACTACCGTTCCTATCGCAACGACCACCGGCTGGAGACGACGAGGCAACGGGTGTGCTACCATCGCTGCATGGCGAAACGCACCCCTGCCCGCAGCGGGCCGGACCTCTTCGCCGCGGCGGCCGAGCGCGCTCGCCAGCGCGACGCGCCGCTGGCCGAGCGTATGCGCCCGCACACCCTCGAAGAGTTCGTCGGTCAAAGTCATCTGGTTGCCAGCGGACGGCTGCTGCGTGAAATGATCGAAGGCCAGCGACTGCATTCCTTGATCCTCTGGGGGCCGCCGGGAAGTGGCAAGACGACGCTTGCGCTGCTCATCGCGCACTCGACACAGGCGTACTTCGTCCATTTCTCCGCCGTGCTTTCGGGCGTGCGCGAGCTGCGCGAGATCATCGCAGATGCGCAGGATCAGCTGCGGCATCATGGCCGGCACACCATCCTCTTCGTCGACGAGATCCATCGCTTCAACAAGGCGCAACAGGATGCCTTCCTGCCGTATGTCGAGGACGGGACCCTCACGTTGATCGGTGCGACCACCGAGAATCCGTCGTTCGAGGTCATCGCGCCGCTGCTGTCGCGGACCTCCGTGCTCGTGTTCGAGCCGCTGCCGCTCGAAGCCGTCACGCAGCTGCTGCTGCGCGCGCTGACCGATCACGAACGCGGCCTGGGCGAACGCGGCTTGACGATTGTCCCGACCGCGCTCGACTTCCTGGCCGATTACGCCCGCGGCGACGCACGGCTCGGGCTGAATGCGCTCGAGGCCGCCGCCGATCTGGCGACCACCAAGGGACTGGCGAGCATCGATCTGGCGCTCGCGGAAGAGGCCGCGCAGCACCGCGCCTTGCTCTACGACAAGGGCGGCGAAGAGCACTACAACGTCATCTCCGCCTTCATCAAGAGCCTGCGCGGCGGCGACCCCGACGCCGCGCTCTACTGGATGATGCGCATGCTCGAGGCGGGCGAGGATGCTCTCTTCATCGCGCGTCGGATGGTGATCTTCGCCGCCGAGGACGTGGGCAACGCCGAGCCGCAGGCGCTCCAGGTGGCGGTCGCGGCGAAGGACGCCGTCCACTTCGTCGGCCTGCCCGAGGGGCGCATCCCGCTCGTACAGGCGGCGACCTTCCTCGCCACCTGCCCGAAGTCGAACGCCGTCTACCGGGCGATGCTCGCCGCCGCCGAGGACGTGCGCCACGCCGGCGTCCTCCCCGTCCCGCTCCATCTCCGCAACGCGCCAACGCCGCTCATGAAGGGCCTCGGCTACGGCGCGGGCTACCTCTACCCGCACGAGCACGAGGGCGCCATCGTGGAGCAGGATCACCTGCCCGAGGCGCTCGCCGATCGCCGCTACTACGTGCCCACCGACCGCGGCCGCGAGCGCGAGATCGCCGAGCGGCTGCGGGCGTGGCGCGCCCACCGCAAGTCCTCCACCTGACCACCGCCCCACCCCGGCCGGGCCAGCAAGGCCGGTGCCAGCCACGCGCGTCCAGCGCGACGCGGGCCGACGGTGGGTGCGCGTACAGCCGTGCACCGAGCGTCACCGCCACGGCCCCCAGCCGCCACGGCGTCGTCAGTAGCGGACCGCGACCA
>CAZCGA010000084.1:0-17297 GCA_964498075.1 uncultured Binatia bacterium (SeqCode)
CCGCCTACACGCGCCAGTTCCTCGACCGCATGGACAAGCCGCAGGTGGATCGCATCGAAGGCATCCCGCCGGCCATCGCCATCAGCCAAGGCAACACGGTCAAGACGTCGCGCTCGACGGTGGCGACGATGACCGAGCTGCACGATCACCTCAAGTTGCTGTTCGCCAAGATCGGCGTCCTGCATTGCCGCAACTGCCAGCAACCGGTCTTCCCGGAGTCCGCCGAATCCGTGTACGCACAGCTACTGCAGCAGCCCGAGGGGACGCGGGTGCTGGTGACCTTCGAGCTGCCGGTACCGGAGGGCTTGCCGTGGGAGGAGGCGCGCGCCGGCTTCGAGCGCTCGGGCTTCCGCCGCGTGCTCGTCGACGGTCAGGTGCTGGCCATCGAAGAGGTGCGCACGCCGGTGTCGTCGCTCGTCGTCGTGGTCGACCGCCTCACGGTCCGTCGCGATCAGAAGGGGCGCATCGTCGACTCGCTGGAGCAGGCCTTCCGCTTCGGCAAGGAGCGCTTGGCGCTGGTGTTCCCCGACGCGGGTTACCGCCGCGAGCCGCACGCGGCGCGCCTCGAGTGCCCGCGCTGCAACCTCACGTACCGCGAGCCCACCTCCAACCTGTTCTCGTTCAACAGCCCGCTCGGCGCCTGCGAAAGCTGCCGCGGCTTCGGCCGCACCATCGATCTGGACCTCGATCTCGTCATCCCGAATCGGCGCAAGACGCTGGCGGACGGCGCCATCAAGCCGTGGAGCACCAAGGCCACCGAGTGGGAACGTGGCGAGCTGCTGAGCTTCTGCCGCAAGAAGAAGATTCCGACCGACGTGCCGTTCGAGCAGCTCAGCGAAGCGCAGCAGCGCATGATCATCGACGGCGACGACAAGTTCCAGGGCGTGCGCGGCTGGTTCCGCTGGCTCGAAGGGCGCACCTACCGGATGCACGTACGCGTCTTCCTGTCGCGCTACCGGAGCTATCGGCTGTGTCCCGCCTGCAACGGCGGGCGTCTGCAGCCGGAGGCGTTGCTGTTCAAGATCAACGGCCGCACCGTCGCCGACGTCCAACGCATGAGCGTCGCCGAGTCGGCGGCGTTCTTCGACACGCTGCAGTTGAGCCCCACCGAGGAAGAGGTCGCGCACCTCATCCTCATTGAGGTGCGCAACCGGCTGCGCTACTTGCTCGAGGTCGGTCTGGATTACCTGACGCTCGACCGCCAATCGCGGACGCTCTCCGGCGGCGAGCTGGCACGCGTCGACCTCACCACCGCGGTCGGCTCGTCGCTGGTCAACACCCTCTACATCCTCGACGAGCCGTCAGTGGGCCTGCACCCGCGCGATAGCCAACGCCTCGTGCGCATCCTGCAGGCGCTGCGCGCCAAGGAGAACACGGTGGTTGTGGTCGAGCACGACGCGGAGATCATCCGCGAGGCGGATCACATCATCGACCTCGGGCCCGAGGCCGGAGAGCGCGGCGGTCAGGTGGTCTTCGCCGGCGCCTACACGGATCTCGTCGCGCACACCGCGTCGGCGACCGGGCAATACCTCGCGGGCCGCCGCAGCATCCCCGTGCCGAGCACGCGGCGGCGCAGCATCCCGAGCCTCTCGCTGGTGATCACCGGGGCGCGGGCCAACAACCTGCAGAACCTCACGGTACGGCTGCCGCTGTCGCGCTTCGTGTGCGTGACCGGGGTGTCGGGTTCCGGCAAGTCGACGCTCATCGAGGAGGTGCTCTATCGCGGGCTGAAGAAGCACATGGGCCAGCCGGCCGGCACGCCGGGCGAATGCCGCGAGATCGCCGGCGCGGAACGGATCGCCGACGTGATTCTCGTCGACCAGTCACCGCTGGGCACGACACCACGCGCCAACCCGGCCTCGTACGTCAAGGTGTTCGACCTCATTCGTGAGCTGTTCGCGCAGACGCCGCTGGCGCGGCTGCGTGGCTACACCAGCGCGACCTTTTCCTTCAACGTCGCCGGCGGGCGCTGCGAGACCTGCAAGGGCGAAGGCTTCGAGAAGGTCGAGATGCAGTTCCTCTCCGACGTCTACGTCACCTGCCCGGAGTGCAGCGGCACGCGCTTCCGTCCCGAGATCCTTGACGTCCTCTACCAGAAGCGGACCATCCACGACGTCCTCGGCCTCACCGTGCGCGAGGCGCTCGATCTCTTCGCCGAGCACGGCGAGCTGAAGCGGCGGTTGCAACCGCTCGCCGACGTCGGACTGGAGTACGTGCGGCTCGGGCAGCCGCTCAACACGCTGTCCGGCGGCGAGTCGCAACGCCTCAAGCTGGCGGCCGCCATGGGACGCGAAGGGAAGGCGCACACGCTCTTCCTGTTTGACGAGCCGACGATCGGCCTGCACTTCTCCGACATCGAAAAGCTGCTGGCGACGCTGCAGGCGCTGGTGGACCGCGGTCACTCGCTCATCGTGATCGAGCACAACATGGAGGTGGTGAAGGCGGCCGATTACGTCGTCGACCTCGGCCCGGAAGGCGGCAACGGCGGTGGGCGCCTGGTGGCGGCCGGAACGCCCGAAGAGGTTGCGGCCTGCGAGGGCTCGCACACGGCGCGCTACCTGCGTGCGGCGCTGGGGGAGGCGGATACTGTTCACGATGCCGAGGCGGGGTACGAACGCGTGAGAAGTGCTTCGACAGGCTCAGCACGAACGGTTGAGGCCCTCCATCTGAAACACCCATCCGTTCACCCTGAGCTTGTCGAAGGGTCTGCTTCTCCCGGGGCGGCGACTGCACGGGTCAATGGCCGCGGCGTGATGCGCATCGTCGGCGCCAAGGAGCACAACCTGCGCAACCTTAGCCTCGATCTGCCGCGCGACCAGTTCATCGTGATCACCGGGCTCAGCGGCTCCGGCAAATCGACGTTGGCGTTCGACATCCTCTACACCGAAGGGCAACGGCGCTACCTCGACAGCCTGTCGACCTACGCCCGTCAGTTCGTCAAGGTCATGCCGCGGCCGAACGTCGACCTGCTCGCCGGGCTGCCGCCGACGATCGCCATCGAGCAGCGCTTGAGCCGCGGCAGCAAGAAGTCGACGGTGGCGACGGTCACCGAGATCTACCACTACCTGCGCCTGCTGTACGCCAAGATCGGCGTGCAGCACTGCACCCAGTGCGGCCACGCGCTCACGCCGCAGACGCGGCAGCAGATCATCGACCGCATCCGCCGCGAGTTCCGTGGCCAGGCGGTCAGCATCCTCGCCCCCGCGGTACGCGGCCGGAAGGGCATCTACACGGAGCTGTTTCGCGCGGCGCGCAAGCTCGGGTTCACCCGCGCGCGCATCGACGGTGCGATCCGTGCGTTGCACCCGGCGCCGGCGCTGGCGCGCTACAAGGAGCACGACATCGACATCGTGATCGCGGCGCTCGAAGTGACGCGCAGCGAAACCGCCAGGCTGCCGGAGCTGGTGGCCACGGCCTTGCGCCTCGGCGGCGGTGCGGTGATCGTCGCCGGCGACACCGTCGCGGGCGACACCGTCGCGAGCGACCATGAGGAGCGCATCTTCAGCGAGCGGCTGTACTGCGCGCGCTGCGGCATCGGCTACGAAGCCTTGGACCCGCGGTTGTTCTCGTTCAACAGCCGGCAAGGCGCGTGCGCCGCGTGCGACGGCATCGGCAGTGTCGTCAGCTTCGAGCCCGAGCTGCTGTTCGGCGACCCGCACGAGCCGGTCGGCAGCGCGCTGGCCAAGGCGGTGAAGCCGCTGGGCGCCGGCGTCTGGAGGGCGGTGAAGGCCGTCGCCAGCGACAACCGGGTGGCGTGGGAGCGACCGCTGTCGCGCCTGACCCAACGCCAACGACAACGGCTGTTTCACGGCGACGGCAACGGCGGCCTGCTCGGCGTGCTGCAGCAGCAGCTCGACGATGAGCAGACGGACGCCACGTTGCTGGCGGCGTTCATGAGCGAGCGACCCTGCGACAGCTGTCACGGACGGCGACTGAACGCGCGCGCGCAAGCGGTGACGGTGGACGGCACCGCCATCTGGGAGCTGACGCAGCAGTCGGTCGCCGCGTGTCTCGCCGACCTGTCGCAGCGGCGTTTCAGCGGGCGCAGCCAGCAGATCGCCGGCAACGTGCTCAAGGAGATCATCCCGCGCTTGCAGTTCCTCAACCAGGTGGGGCTGTCCTACCTGACCCTCGACCGTCGCGCCGACACGCTTTCGGGCGGCGAGGCGCAGCGCATCCGCCTCGCCGCGCAACTCGGGTCGAACCTGCGCGGGGTGTGCTACATCCTCGATGAGCCCACGATCGGCTTGCACCCACGCGACAACGGCATGCTGCTGGGAACGCTGACGCAGTTGAAGCAACACGGCAACACCGTCGTCGTCGTCGAGCACGACGAGGCGACGATCAGCGCCGCGGACCTGGTCGTTGATCTCGGGCCGCGCGGCGGCGTGCACGGCGGCGAGCTGGTGGCGATGGGTCCGCCGGACAGCCTGCGGCATCAGCCGGCGTCGCTGACCGGCCGTTTTCTCGGCCAGCAACGGCGACGGCTCGGTCCGGTGCGCGACGTCACTGCGCGCGCGCGGTTGCAGGTGCGCGGCGCCGCCGAACACAATCTGAAGCGCATCGACGTCGCCATCCCGATCGGCGCCTGGACCTGCGTCACCGGCGTTTCCGGCTCGGGCAAGTCGACCCTGGTGCGCGACGTCCTCTACGCCGGCATGCGGCGTCGCCTCGGATTGACCAGCGGCCGCGTCGGCACGCACAAGGCGCTGACCGGCGGCGACGACATCGAGCGCGTCGTCGAAGTCGATCAGACGCCCATCGGCCGCACGCCACGCTCCATCCCCGCCTCGTACGTCGGCTTCTTCGACGAGATCCGCAAGCTCTACGCGCTGACGCCCGAAGCGCGGCTGCGCGGCTACACCGCGAGCCGATTCTCGTTCAACGTCAAGGGCGGCCGCTGTGAGGAGTGCGCCGGCCAGGGCAAGATCAAGATGGAGATGAGCTTCCTGCCCGACGTCTACGTCACCTGCGAGAGCTGCGGCGGCTTGCGCTACACCGGTGAGACGCTCGCCGTGCGCTACAGCGGCAAGTCGATGGGCGACGTGCTGAACATGACCGTCGAGGAAGCCGTGGAGTTCTTCGCGGCGGTGCCGTCCATCGTGGAGCCGCTGCGCCTGCTGCACGACATCGGCCTCGACTATCTGACCGTTGGCCAAGGCAGCAACACGTTGTCGGGCGGCGAAGCGCAGCGCATCAAGCTGGCCTACGAGCTGGGCAAGCAGTCGCGCGGCCGCACGCTGTACATCCTCGACGAGCCGACCACGGGGCTGCACTTCGCCGACATCGAGAAGCTCATCGACGTGCTGCACCGGCTGGTGGATCGGGGCAACACCATCGTGACCATCGAGCACAACCTCGACATCATCAAGGAGGCCGACTGGATCATCGACCTCGGCCCCGAGGGCGGCGACGCCGGTGGCGAGGTCGTCGCCATGGGTCCGCCGCCGGAGATCATCGCCAACGGCGCGCGCTCGCACACGGCGCGGTATCTGCGGCAGTTCCTGAACGGCGGCCGGCCGCAGTAGTCAGGCGCGCTTTAACCTGTTGCGTCCCCGCTGCATCTCAGCGATCAACGGAGGTAAGAGATGGAAGGGACATTTTTCGCGGCAACCGGGATGCTGGCGCCGCGGCGACGGCCGCGGGTGCAATGAGGTGATTGCGCCCGCTGTAGGATGCCGGTAAGCCCGAGCGACCGCCGCCGCGGCGGCGGCAACCCAGGTGCACAGTGCAGCCGACTCCTGCAGTGGACGACGCGGGGCTCGTTCGAGGCACGCTCGCGGGACGGCGCGAGGACTTCGACGCGCTCGTCGAGCGCCACCAGCGAGCCCTCTACGGTTTCGTCTATCGCTTCGTCCTCGATCACGAACAGGCAGCGGACATCGTGCAATCGACGTTTCTACAAGCCTACACCCATCTCGGACAGTTCACCGGTCGCGCCAGCTTCAAGACCTGGTTGCACCAGATCGCCCTCAACCAGTGCCGCGCATTGCACCGCGGCGCGTCCGGCCAGGCGCACGTCGCGCTCGACGACGTGAGCGAGGCGTCCCTGGTGGACGCCCAGGCGGCCGACCCCGAAACGCAGGCTCAGCAATCCGGTTGGAAGCGGACGCTCGAGCGACTGATCACGCGGCTGCCGCTGCGGCAGCGCACGGTGCTGAGTTTGCGCATCTTCAGCGATCTGGCCTTCAAGGACATCGCGCGCGTCGAGGGGATCAGCGAAAACTCCGCCAAGGTGAACTACCACTACGCCATCACCCGGCTGCGGCAGTGGTTGCGGGAGATCGGTTCATGACCCGCTGGCGTTGTCGTGCCTATGCCGCGCTCCTGGTCGATGCCGCCGCCGGCACGCTCGGCGCCGCCCAGCAGCAGCGGCTCGAACGTCACCTCGACGCGTGCGCTCACTGCCGTGATGATCTCGCGGCACTGCGCGAGGTTCCCGCACAGCTGGGCAGCTCGGCCGTGCGCGATCCGGGCGAGGCGTTCTGGCTGCAGCAGCGGCAGGCGATCAGCCGGGCGATCCGCAATGCGCCGGCGCCGCGGTCGCGCTGGCAGCTGGAGTGGTTGCGGGAGGCCTTGCGCCTGAGTCCGTGGCGCTATCCTGCGGCGGTCGTGGCGTCGGTGCTCGTCGCAGTCTTCGTCTATCAGGTCGCGCTGCCTCCCGTGGCGATCCCGCCGCGCGCCGCGCTCGACACCGAGGCGATGGCCGCGCTCCACGATGTGATGCAGGCCGTCGTGCCCGCAGACGAGTACCTGCCGCCGGTGTCACCGGACGACGAAACGCTGCTGGCCGCACTGCCACTCGAAGGGTTCATCGGCGATACCGCGCCAGACGTCTCGCCGGCGGACGAGCTCAGCGACTCGGAGCTGGACGGCATCGAGGGTCTCATCGGCGGCCGCGGTTGAGGCGTACTCAGAAACGACGAATGGAGGAACTATGAAGCCGCAACAACTGATCGTGATCGGACTCGTGGTGGGCGCGTTGGTTGCGCCCGCGGCGGCGCAACCGCCCAATGCCGAGCGGCGCGATCGCGCCCGCACATTTCTCGCGCTGCGCATCGCCGACGCGTTGAAGTTGAACGACCAGGAGGCACTGAAGGTGGGCAGTGTAATTCGCCAATTCGACGAACGGCGGCAGGAGCTGATCAAGCAGCGCCAGGCGTTGGAGGACAAGCTACGCGCCGCCTTGGGCACGCCGCCACCCGACACCGCCCAGCTGACGACGCTCATCAGCGAAGCGAACGACATCGACCAGAAGCTGGCCCTCGTACCCGAGGAGAGCTTCCGCGAGCTGCAGAAGACGCTCACCGTCGAGCAGCAGGCGAAGCTGATGCTGTTCCGGCGCGAGCTGCAGGGTGAGATCCGCCGCGCCATCCAAGGCCGCGCCGGTGGTGGGCGCCGGCGCGGGACGAGCCGTGGTGGCCCGCCGGCGGCCGACGAGTAGGGGTCGGCATGCCGTGCCCCTACGGTGCGGGCGTTGCGGCTGCCGCCGGCCACACCAGGCTCGACGGCCGCGGCAGAAAGACGGGATCGAAGAGCTCCGGCGGGAAGCTCGCGCTCTGACTCCAGCGCAACGTGAAGGTCGTGCGCGTCTTCAGCTTGAAGGTTTCCATCGAGGTGGTCGTCGGCATCCACTTACGGCCGATCAACGCGTAGTCGCCGTCGCGGCGCAGCTTCACCAGGTTGTTGAGGGTCTCGCGATAATAGAGCGTCTTCAGCGGCACCTTCTTCTCGCGATCGAAGGTGACGACGACCAGGCTGTACTGCGAGTCCTTGGGAAACAACGTGATGGTGACGTCGGTGGCGGTCTCGTCGGAGATGCGCTGGTCCCGGTAGTGTGACAGCCGGAAGGGTTCGAGATCCTCGCGCGTGAAATCGGTGTCCCCCAAGCTGGCCTCCGACGCAAACTCCTCCGCCTTGCCGGCGCCGGCTTTGAGCTGAAACGCCTGCGGGTTGAGAATCAGTGCCTTGGTGCCGGCCTGGTGGAAGTCGATGTAGAGGTCGCTCGGTGGGCGAACGATCATGGCCACTTGGTCACGCCGCGACGCCTCGCCGGTGGTCACCTCGATCTGCCCGTCGCCACGCAGCGGAACCGGCACCTGCGTCGCCTCCTCGACGTCGCGCAGGAACTCCTTCAGGCTGATCTCCGCCCGTGCTGGGATGCTGGCGGACAACAGCAGGACAAGAACCAGGACGCCCTTGCGCATACATTGCTCCTCAGAGCTTCAACACCGCCGCCAGCTGCTCCGGCGCGAAGCGGATGCCGATGTAGAACGAGCCGAAGAGTCCGTACATGGCGCTGGCGGCGTCGTAGCGCAGCTCGTAGACGATGTCGCGGATGGCCTTGAGGTCGCGCGCGAAGAGCGTCACGCCCCATTCCCAATCGTCGATGCCCGTGCAGGTGGTGATGAGCTGGGTGATGCGGTCGGCGAAGCGGCGGCCGGCGTTGCCGTGCGCGATCATGTACTGCTTGCGCTCTTCGAAGCTGAGCTTGTACCAGTTGTCCTGATCGCGGCGCGCCTTGGCCATCGGGTAGAAGCACAGGATCGGGTAGTTGTCCGGCAGCTGCGGATGAATGCGCGACTCCGAGTACATCGCCGTGCGCTTGCGCAGCGCGGCGATGCGGGTGGCAAAGTCGGGTGAAGCCGGATCGAGCTTCTGCTCGGTGATCAGCAGCTTCGCCCAGTCCAGCTCGTTGGTGATGTACTCGCTCGCTTCGGTGAGCGACAGAAACGAGTACACCGGAGTGAGACAGGCACCGAAGGCCGTGGCGGGAATCTCCTGGCTGACCTGCTGCACGCGCCACAGGTCGGGATGCAGCGCCATGACACCGAAGTCCGACTTGGTGACCCCGGCGAAGGGGATCAGCTGCAACCCCTCTTCCTGGCTGGCGTCGCGCAGCCAACTGCTGAACTCGTCGACAGCGGCGATGCGGTCCTCGGGTGCGAGGCCACGCCAGCGCGGCCGATCGATGCGATAGAACAGGTGGAGCACGGTCCACCCGGCGGATGGAACCAAGCCTCGCGGTTGTTCGCTCATGCTGCGGACTCCTTCTGCCTCAGCTACGTAGTGCAGGCGCCGCCGCGGTTCAACCGCGCCGGTGCGACGGGTCGCCACAGCGCCAGTGGTGCCACCGTCTCGATTTCCGCAAGGTGCGCTGGTACATCACCGCTCATCCAGCCATGCAGGACACGCATCTCGTACACGCCTTGGCCATCACCGGGCTCACCTACGGCCCGCACGGCATCGGGCGACTGAACGGCAAGGCGATCTTTGTGCGCGGCGTCGTGCCGGGCGAGGAGGTCGAGGTCACGATACGCGAAGACCGCGGCTCGTTTGCCTACGGCGACTTGCACGCGGTGCGACGCGCGGCCCCGGAACGGCGCGTGCCGCCATGTCCATACCTGCCGCGCTGCGGCGGCTGCCCGTGGCAACACCTCACCTACACTGCTCAGCTGCAGGCGAAGGAGCAGAATCTGCGCGACCAGTTGCGGCGCATCGGCGGCTTGGCCGACGCGCCGGTGCTGCCGATCATCGCCTCGCCGCGAGAGTTCGGCTATCGCAGCCGCGTCGGTATGCGCACCGAGTCCGGCCGCATCGGCTTCTACGCGTGCGCTAGCCACGACCTGGTTGCGGTCGACCACTGCTTGCTGGCCGACGTGCCGGTCGACGCGGCGATCCAACCGGTGGCCGAGCTGATACGCCAGCTCGGGAGCAACGTGCGTCGGGTGGAGATCGCCGCGCGCGGCGCATTGCCGGGCGTGGTCGTCATGGGCGAGGTGGAGGGACGGTTCAACGCCGCCGACACCGACCCGGTCACCACTTGGCTGGCGCGGCACACGAACGTGGCCGGCGTCGTCTTCGCCGGAAGGGGCTGGCGGCGCAGCTGGGGCGACGAGCGCATCACGCTTTCTCCCGAAGACGACCTGACGCTCAGCGGACGTTGCGGCGCATTCACGCAGGTCAACCCAGCCGCGAATCGCTCGCTGGTGCGCACCGTGCTCGAGATGGGCACGTTCTCTCCGACTGATCGTGTGCTCGATCTCTACGCCGGCGTCGGCAACCTGAGCTTGCCGATCGCGCGCCGCGCCGCGCAGGTGACCGCCGTCGAGCAGCATCGCCTGGCTGCCGAGGACGCGCGCGCCAACGCCGCCGCGCTCGGACTGGCGAACTGCCAGGTCATCGCTGCGCCGGCACATCGGGCGCTGCGTGACCTGCCCCCTGCGGCGTTCGATGTCGTCGTCCTCGATCCGCCGCGCGGCGGTGCGGCGGAAGTCATCGATCCGCTGCTCGATCGCGCGCCGGCGCGGCTGGTGTACGTCTCGTGCAACCCGGCGACGCTGGCACGCGACCTCAGGCGGCTCGCCGTGCGCTACCGTATCGAGGCCGTGCAGCCCATCGACCTGTTCCCGCACTCCTATCACGTCGAAGCGGTGGTACGTGCCGTATTGACTTGCTGAGAGGCGGCCCATATCTTCACGCCGGCAGTCGCACCGATCATGCCCGGAACGATCTCAGCCGCGAGCCCGTCGATCATCGGGTCACCCGTTCGCACCATCGGTGTATCGAGGTACGATGCGTATGGCCAAGCAGCAGAAATCATTGAAACCCAAGATCACCATCATTCCGGGCAAAGGGGTGTCGCAAACCATCAACTATCTCATCGAGGATCGCGACCACCTGGATTGGCTGGTGGCCGTCGGGCGCAACAAGAACGGCGAGATCTTCTTCTACGACACCGGCGGTGACATCGTCGAAGACCTCGGCACCCTGGAGTACCTCAAGGAACGGATCGCCCGGGCACACTTCGGCGAGGAGCCGGAGTAGGGCCTGCGGCCGGCGTCATTTCTATGGCCCGTTCCCCGTTGGGTCGCTCCGGGCTGCCAAGTCCGACGGGGCTGCTTAGGCGCCGCGCTCGGCCCTACTTCTTCAGCGCCTCCAAGGCCAGCTTCACGCTATCGGTGGGGCTCACCTTCACGTGTGCGTCGGCGATCTTGCCCTTCTCGTCGATGACAAAGTGGCTGCGGATGATTCCCATGTGCTTCTTGCCGTACATCGACTTCTCACCCCACACACCGTAGCGTTCGGCGATGGCGTGATCCGTGTCGACCAGCAGCGTGAACGGCAGCTTCTGGTTGGTCTTGAACTTCTGGTGGCTGGCGACGCTGTCGGGGCTGACGCCGAGCACGACGCCTTTGCGTTTCTCGATCGTCGGGTAGCTGTCGCGGAAGCCACACGCCTGCGTCGTGCATCCGGGCGTGCTGTCCTTCGGATAGAAGTACAGGACCACGCGCTTGCCGCGGAAGTCGCTCAGCTTCACCTTCTTGCCCGTGTCGGTCACCGTCTCGAAGTCGGGGGCCATATCACCGGCCTGCAATTGCTTCTTCGCCATCTTCGCTTTCCTCTCCGCGCGCCTCATACGTGGTTGCGCAACATCAGCTCTTTCGGGTGTGGTTCCAGATACGTCTGGCCCTTCAAATACGCAACATCGAATCGCCGCACGAAGTGGCGCACCAGTGTCATTGGGACGATCAGCGGCAGCATGCCGGAGCGATAGTCCTCGATCAACGCCAATAGCTCACGACGCGAGCCATCGTCGAGTTGCTTCTTGCGTCCAACGGTTTCCGCGCCAGGTCGCCCTGCCGCTACAAGCCCTGGCGACCTCACCCCTGCGCACGCCTTTCCACTCGCCCACGCACCAGTCGGGTGGGGCGCGCAACGCTGCACCGCAATAGGTCGGCTCGATCACGTTGCCACCAGAGATTCCGGAATGTTTCTGGAATGGTTTCGGGATCTGACGCCCTCCGATCGCTTACAGTGGCGGCAACTTGGGAGGTGAACCAATGCTGAGCACTCGATACGCGTTCCTGCTGGTCCTTGATGCGGATGCCGACCCCGCAGCCGGCCAACTGGCCGGCCGGATCGAACACATATCGTCTCGGGTCAGCCGCCACTTCCGTTCACTGGAGGATGTCCGGGACTTCCTCGGAACGGTTCGGGGTTCGGCAGAGACCGGCAGCAACGCAGCGGTGAGTGAGCCGGAGGCGCGCGACTCCGGCCCGCCAAGGTTACGCGCACGTGGACGACAATCTCTTTCGAAAGGAGGACAGACGATGACTCGGAGAGTATCAAGGATCCTGAAGGTGTGGCTGATAGGGGCGCCGTTGCTCACGGTTCTTCATCGACCCGCGATCGCAATCGATACCTGCGGCGTGAAGATTGGCAACGACGGAACCATCCTCGTGGCTGCGACGGGCGTTGTCGGCGGCGCGCTGCTGTGGGGCCCAGAAGCAGGTGAGGAGGCGAGTATCTTCTTCAACGAGGCGACCTGCCTGGTCGGTGGCATTGCTAAAGGCTGCACCCTCGGGGCCATCGGCAGCTCGGAACGCATCACGCCGCCGCGACTGTGCACACTCTACCTCGCCGATGGCAGTCCGGTGGCCTGTAGCATCTACCTCAAGGGCTGCACGCCCGGCATACGCCAGGTCGGCACCGACGAGCTGGTTGACGCGTCAGTTACCACTCCCAAGCTGGCGAACGACGCGGTCACGTCCAGCAAGATCAAGGACGGCAGCGTGACGGCCGCGGACCTGGCGCCGGATTCGGTGGGTACGACCCAGATTCAAAACGGCGCGGTGACCTCCAGCAAGATTTTGGACGGGACGATCACCACTGCCGATCTCGCGGCGAATGCGGTCGGCGCAGATCAGGTCCAAGCCGACGCGGTCACTTCCGCGAAGATCAAGGACGGCAGCGTGACCGCCGCGGACCTGGCGCCAAACTCGGTCGGTACGGCGCAGATCCAAAGCGGGGCAGTGACCTCCGACAAAATTCTCGATGGGAGCATCACGGGGACCGATCTCGCGCCGAATTCCGTGGGGCAAGATCAAATCCAAGCTAATGCGGTGACCTCGGACAAGATCAAGGACGGCAGCGTGACCGCCGCCGACCTGGCCGCCGATTCGGTCGGTGCGGCGCAGATCCAAACCGGGGCGGTGACCTCCGCCAAGATTCTGGACGGGGCCATCACCACCGCCGATCTCGCTGCGAACGCCGTCGGCGCGGATCAGATCCAAACCGGCGCGGTGACCTCGAGCAAGATTCTCGACGGCACCATCACTACCGCCGATCTCGCCCCGAACGCGGTTGGTGCAACCCAGATTCAGGCGGGCGCGGTGACCTCGAGCAAGATTCTGGACGGTACCATTACCGCCGCCGATCTCGCGCCGAACTCGATCGGTGCGGCGCAGATCCAAACCGGCGGGGTGACCACCAGCGAAATTCTCGACGGCACGATCACCGGCGCCGACGTCGCGGACGGGTCGTTGACGCCGGCAAAGATCGACTTCGCCGCGGCAGATATCGACATCGGTACGTTTACGACAGCAACGAGCGGCGCCATCACCAAAGGTGGTGCCCCGTTCGTGCACAACGCCGGAAGCCGGAGCACGTTTGTCGGCCTGCAGGCCGGCAACTTCACCACCACCGGCAGCGATAACACCGGCGTGGGACGATCGGCGCTGACGGGATTGACCGCCGGCGCGGACAATACGGGGGTCGGCAAGTCGGCGCTCGATTCGGCGACCACCGGCATCGGCAACACCGCCGTCGGTGCGAATGCCCTCCAAGCCCTCGTCGAGGGCGACGGGAACCTCGCCGTCGGCAACAGCGCCGGGATCGCGCTCTCGTCGGGCCACAATAATGTGTACATTGCGCACGGAGGCGCGAGCAGCGAGTCGAACACGCTCCGCGTCGGCACCCAAGGAACACAGACGCGCGCATATGTGGCCGGCGTGAAGGGAACGTCGCTGACCGGCTCGCCGGTGGTCGTGAACAGTCTGGGTCAGCTCGGCGAAGGCACGGGCTCCCAAATGGTCACCTCGTGCCCGGCCGACGTGGGGCTGAATGACAAGGTCTATCTGCTTCCGCCTGCTGCCGGCGCCACCGAACAGACAAGAATCTGCGCCTCGGCGATGCTCACCAAAAGCACGCCAACTGACAGTCTGGTCGACATCCTCGAGACGCCGCTCAAGCAGGCGTGCCTCGCCTTGACCCGGATGTCGACCCTGCAGCTCAACACGTTTGGCAGTATCTTTCCGGAGATTGCGGCGGCCGTCCTCGACGCGCTGCGTGAACCAATCCAAACGGCGGTCAATGACACGATCAACCCGATCATCTCGGGCCTGAACGGAATTCTGAGCGGCGCTGCCGCGGTCGTAAATGTCCTCAACAGCGCGATCAGCGACATCACTAACGCGCTCGAACAAGCGGACGACTATCTGCCGATTGACCTGAACCAGTTCTTCCCTATCTCCACAGTCTACAACCCCTTCAACACGAGCTTCTCTTCGGTATCGGTCACCATCCCGGCGGTGTCTGCAACCGCGCTCCACACGATCGTCGATGCGGCGCTGGCGAATCATCCGCTGGTGCTCCTGACGAACACCCTGAACACACAACTGTGCGACGACAACACTCAACTGGACGCGCTGATCCAGCAAGTGCTGACGGCTGTCAACTACCTCCTCCACGATGTCCCTGGAGGCACGACGGTGACCGACACGACGAACTTTCCGCGCTACTCCGAAGCACAGTTCGAGTGCGCCAAGCGCGGCGCACACATCTGCACAATGGGCGAGCTAGACATCCTGACGCGGGCGGTGTCCGGCGGAACGATCAGCAGCGTGCTCGGCTACGACGGCGGCGAGTGGGTCGGCGGTACCGGTGGGGACGGGGTGCTCTTCGGCGATCCGGATGCCGGATATGTCGCCGACTGGCCGCCCATTGAGGTCGACCTGCAGAACCTCATGCAGTTCCCCCCGGGACTCCCCTTTTCCTTCAAGCTCCCTACCATCCCAACGGGGAAGTTCCGGTGCTGTCTCTCGGCATCGCCGGTGGTGTAGCCATGCAAGCGCAACCCATAGCGGCTTCGTCGTATGCCATAGCAGTCGCTCCGAGCGCACGCCGCCGCTTCCTCAGGTCTTTCGCGCCGGTGGCAGCGGCGTGCGCAGTGCGCGTCGCGGCGGGCCTTGTCTTCGGGCTACTCGCGAGCCTGTTGCTCTTGCTGTCGATTGAGATGCTGGCCCGCGCCAGCGGCCGGCCGCCGATTGCTGCGAGCCTCGGCAGCGCGGTCATCCTCATTACGTGGGGGCTCGCGACCACCGCGCTGTTGTACCGCGCTTCCGCACTATCGACCGTCTGCGCGCGCGCGGGTCTCCTCGGCGCCGCTCAATGGTTGGCGGTGATCCCGATCGCACTGGCGTT
This sequence comes from uncultured Binatia bacterium (SeqCode), assembly GCA_964498075.1. Taxonomy (GTDB): domain Bacteria; phylum Desulfobacterota; class Binatia; order HRBIN30; family HRBIN30; genus CAZCGA01. The sequence goes on from CAZCGA010000084.1 coordinate 15,265, forward strand.
CGTGTCAGGTACCCTGCCGATCAACACGGTGGAAGCACAGGTCGTTAAGCATCACCTGAAGCTGATTCTCGGGTCGAGCGCGCTCACGATCGCGTTCCTGTGCCTCATGGGGTGGGCGTGCATCGTCGCCGGCCGTCGCGTGTGGCGACGATTGAGTCGGTCCGGGGCGCGCACGAGTGGCACCCGCGATCCGAGGAACCGTTCGATTCGCTGCCCGCTCCGACCCGAATGGAATAGGTAATTCACGTGCAACAAAGCTTGGGCAACCCGAGTACGACTTAGCTCGGGTTGCCCAGCTGTTCGAGCAGTGCCTTCGCCTCTTGCAAGTCGCGCGTGTCGAGGCCTTCGGTGAACCAGTTGAACACGGCCCCCAGCCTCTCCCGCGCTTCCTTTCGCTTACTCCCCTTCTGCCAGAGTCGGCACAAGCTCAGCGTGGCGCGCAGCTCCCAGAGCTTGGCATGTTGGCTCTGGGCGATCTCAATGGCGCGAAGAAAGCACGTCTGCGCCTCTTCCCATTGGGCGTCGCGCGGCGCCGACTGCGGGCGTTTTCGTTTCCCTCTTCGGCTTTCGACTCTCGACTGTTGACCGTCGACGGCTTTCAAAAGCAGTTCGCCGCGGACGCGTAACAGCTCCGCCTCATACCAGCGTTCGTCGGATTCACACATGAACGCGTGCGCAGTTTCCAGCATCTCGAGCCCGTCGCGCGGCTTGTCCGCCCGCCCATACGCATCGGCCAACAGCACGGAATAAAATGGGCTGCCCTGTTTCTGCCCGTTGGCTCGATACTGCTGCAATCCGCGCTGCAAGGCAGCGATGGCCGGCTCGCACTCGCCGGCGAGCGCAAGCTGTACGCCGCGCAACATGTTGCCGGCCGCGTGACCGAACTCGAAACCGTTCTCGTCACAGAGTTCGAGCAACTCGGCCGGATCTGGGACGTCGCCCGCGCACGTGTCCGCAACCCCGGCAAAATACAATGCGAAGGCCAGGCTGAATCGGTGGTCCATCTGCCGGCCGCGCTCGATGAGCTGGGCGCGGCGTCGCCGAGCCTGCTCCGGATATCCAAGCGCGAGCAGAGTCACCGCGAGATAGCTGAGATCGCACACGCCCCCGTCGAGGCCCAAGACCACCTGCGGCCGTCGCGAGCGCGGTACGCCCAACTCGAGGTGTTCTCGTGCGGCTTCGAAGGAGCCACGCGAAAACAGCACCTGCCCGAGGACGATGTGAGCGCCCCAGACGAGCCACGGCGCTTGCACGCCTTCGGTGAGTTGCAGTAGCTCCTCGCTCATGGTTTGCGCCCGCGCGTGCTGCGCGCGGTTGTAGTGGAACACGACCTGGCCGCCGAGGGCGACGAACCGGTGCAGCGGGTCTTCGAGCCGCTGACTCAGCTCATCGAGGCGTGCAAAGGCACGGCGCATCTCTTCCACGGTGAAACCTTGCGTAGCGAGCAGCGTCGTGGCCAGGGCAGCTTGTAACCACAGCTCTTGCTGATCGCGTTCGCGGTCCGCGGGCACGGTCGCCAAACGCGCGAGGGCGGTGTTCAGATACGCCACCGCCTCACGGTGCGCGAAGCGCCCCAGCGCATTGGTCGCGGCCGCCTGGTAGTGTTGCACGGCGCGGCCGTAGTCGCGGCCGCGATCGAAGTGCAGCGCCAGCTCGGTGGCGATTTCCGCCGTCTTGGTACCGTACGCGCTTTCCAGCCTGGTGCCGACACTGCGGTGCAGGCGTTGGCGGCGTGTCTCGAGCAACCCCTCGTACAAGATCTCCTGATAGAGGGCGTGGCGGAACGCGTAGCGTTCCGTCAACGTACCATCCGGCCATTGACTGCTCCCGGAACTCTGCAGAAAGAGATCGCGGCCGGCGAGCGCCGCGCATGCCGCTTCCACCTCCTCCGCAGGGAGGTCCAACGTCGCGGCCACCGCAGCGGCTGGAAACGTCACGCCCGCGACGCTGGCCGCGTCGAGCACGGCTCTCTCGGCCTCGCCGAGCGCCGCGATCTGCGCATCGACGAGATAGCGAAGGCTCTCGGGCACAGC
>CAZCGA010000084.1:17307-21128 GCA_964498075.1 uncultured Binatia bacterium (SeqCode)
CGATCGCCTGCAGCCCTGAACGGCCTAAGTCGTGTCGGCGCTGCAGGCACCGGCTACATGCGTGGTCGGCATCAGCGCGCGTCCCAAATGGCACACCGCACATCGGGCACAGCGGCGAGCGCGGCCTCAGCATCCAGCGACTCGCCGCCCTCGGTCACGAGCCCTTCGCGGAGCATGTGGTCCACGAGCGCAACGATGAATAGCGGGTTACCGTCGGTGCGCTGGTGGAGCCGTTGCGTGAAGCTCGGATTCGGCGGTGCCGCCGGAAATCGCCGCAGTAGATACTCGGCAACCGCCGCTTCACTGAGGAATTCCAGCTCGAGTCTCGCGCAGCGCTGGCGCGCGGAGAGCTTGGTGATGAGAGCGGTCACTGCATGCTGGCGGAGAAGCGCATCGGCGGCGCGGTAGGTGGCAAGAACGAGCAGCCGGGCGGGCTCGAGCCGCTCCGCCAGCACCGCCAGCAGGTCGATAGTCGCCGGATCGCTCCAGTGGAGATCTTCGAGCACCAGGACCAACGAGGCGCCGGCGGCCATCACCTCGACGAACGTGGCGAACTCGCGCAGCATGCGCTGCGGCTGCACGCCGGCCAATACGGACTGGTACCGTTCCGCCTCGCCGGGCTCAAGCAACCACGGCAGCTGCAACAGCCACATCGGGGCGCGCTGGCGCAGCAGCGCCGCCAGCGGCTCTCGCTGCGCTCCGTCGACGAGCTGGCCCAGTGCCTCCAGGACCGGCATGTACGGCTCGGCGGCGCCGTGCTGCTCCACACATTGGCCCACGGCCACATGCGCGGCGGCCTGTCCGGCGCCATCCGAGACGCGCTGCAGGAAAGCGGCAACGAGCGCCGACTTCCCGATGCCGGGCTCGCCTTCGATGAAGACGATTTGCCGCCGCCCCTTCGCGGCCACGCGCAGGTGCTCATCGAGCGCCCGAAGCTCCAACTCGCGCCCGACGATCGCCGAGCTGAGTGCGGGGTGCGCGTCCTCAGCACTTGGCACTCCTTCCTCAGCGCGCGCGGGCGCGACAAAGCGAAAGCCGCGTCCGTAAACGGTCTCGATGAAGCGCGCCGGGCTGCGCTCATCGCCGAGCGCACGGCGCAGCTCGCGCACGACCTCCCCCGCGGACTCTTCATTCACCACCGTGTTGGGCCAGGCGTTATCGAGTAGCTCGTCCTTGCTGACCAACCGCCCAGCGTTCTCCACCAAGTAGCGCAGGACCGTGAACGCCTTGCGCCGCAGTGCCACAGGCTCGCTGCCCCGCCACAGCAGCTCACCCTCAAGGTCGAGCCGGAAAGGCCGGAAGTGTACTGAACGCCCCACGCCCGGCTTCGTACACCGGGGTCGGTTCAATTGGCAAACGGCCTGCGAGCGGGGTGGTGCGCTTCGAGCCAATGGGAAAGCCGCACTCATCACGCAATATGGTGCTTGACATACGGCGCGCACTCTCCTATCAACAGCACTCGAATGAACGCTCCGCATCGCACCGCTTGCTGTTGTATGTGTTGTATCAAGGCCTGGGAGGCCTCTCGCGCCTGCGCTCGCGCTGCGTTCACGTTCGTCTCGTACTAGTCTGAACCCATAAGCTGCGATCTCGACGGCCCGGGAGGTTGATGCCTCCCGGGCCGCTTCATTTTGGCGCCGCGCCGCATGCGCCGCGGCCGCCGTGCAAACAAAATTTTGAGAGGAGATCGCGAGGAAGACACGATGGACACCATTCGGACAAGAAGAACTTGGTCGAGGACCGTCACCATGCTTGCCGCCGCCACGGCCCTTGTCGCCGTCGGCACGGCGCAGCCGCGCGCGGCGCTTGCCGCGGACAAGTCACTGGAGCTGCTCAACGTGTCGTACGATCCGACACGCGAGCTGTGGCGGGCGCTGAACGCGGCCTTCATCGCGAAGTACGCCAAGGACGCGGGCACCACGCTGACGATCAAGCAGTCCCACGGCGGCTCCGGGGCGCAGGCGCGCGCCATCGTCGATGGACTGGACGCCGATGTCGCGACGCTGGCGCTGTGGCCCGATACCGACGCGGTCCGCAAGGCCGGTCTCATCGCCAACGGCTGGGAGCAGCGGCTGCCGAACAACTCGGTGGCGTACACCAGCACCATCGTGTTCGTCGTCCGCAAGGGCAATCCCAAGGGGATCAAAGACTGGCCCGACATCGTCAAGCCGGGCGTCGAGATCGTCACCCCCAATCCCAAGACCTCCGGTAACGGCAAGCTGAGCCTGCTGGCGGCGTGGGGATCGGTCACGCAGCGCAGCGGCACCGAGGAGCAGGCGAAGGAGCTCATTACCAAGCTCTACAAGCAGACGCCGGTTCTCGACTCCGGTGCGCGCGGCTCCACCATCACGTTCGCGCAAAAGCAAATCGGCGACGTCCACCTGACGTGGGAGAACGAAGCGTATCCGGAGGTGCAGGAGTCCGGCGGCGAGCTGCAGATCGTCTACCCGCCCATCAGTATCCTGGCGGAGCCGCCGCTCGCCTGGGTCGACGCCAACGTGAAGCGCAAGGGCACGCGCGACGCCGCCGAGGCGTATCTCACGTTCCTCTACACCGACGAAGGCCAGGAAATCATCGCCAAGAACTTCTACCGGCCGATCAACCCCGAGGTCCGCAAGCGTCACGCATCCAGCTTCCCGGAGCTCACGCTGTTCCCGATCACGGCGGTGGCGCGGGACTGGGCCGATGCGTACGACAAGTTCTTCGTCGACGGCAAGATCTTCGACAGCATCTATCAGCCAGGGAAGTAGCGCGCCGGAGGCATAGCGATGATCGACGTCAATCGCCGGGTGCTGCCGGGGTTTCACCTGAGCCTCGGCTACACCCTTTTCTACCTGAGCCTGCTGGTGCTCATCCCGCTGACGGCCTGCTTTCTCAAGGCGGGCTCGCTGAGCCTGTTTGACTTCTGGACGACGGTGTGGACGCCGCGGACGCGCGCCGCCTACGAGCTCACCTTCGGCACGTCGCTGATCGCCGCCGTCATCAACGTGTTCCTCGGCGTGCTCGTCGCCTGGGTGCTGGTGCGCTACAGGTTTCCGTTCAAGCGGCTGTTCGACGCGCTCGTCGACTTGCCGTTCGCGTTGCCGACGGCCGTCGCCGGACTGGTGTACTCGAGCTTGTACGTGAAGAGCGGCTGGCTCGGCCGCTTCCTCGTCCCCTTCGGAATCCAGGGCGCGTACTCGCGGCTGGCGATCGTCCTCGTCCTCACCTTCATCGGCTTGCCCTTCGTCGTGCGTACGGTGCAACCCATCCTCGAGGATTTGGACGCGGAGATCGAGGAAGCGGCCGCATGCCTCGGAGCCACGCGCGGGCAGACGTTCGTGCGGGTGATCGCGCCGTCGCTGCTGCCAGCCGTGGTGACCGGCTTCGCGCTGGCGTTTGCCCGCGGCCTCGGGGAGTACGGCTCGGTCGTCTTCGTATCGGGCAACATGCCGTTCAAGACCGAGATCGCGCCGGTGCTCATCGTCGCGGCGCTGGAGGAGTTCAAGTACCGCGAGGCGGCGGCCATCGCGATCGTCCTCCTCGTCGCCTCGCTGACCATGCTGGTCCTCATCAACCTCTTGGAACGCAGGAGCAAGCGCCATGGCTATTGACATCACGGCAGCCACCGCCCCGGCACGCCGGCGCGCACAAGACGATCCGTTGGTCGTCCGTTGGACCCTGGTGACGCTCGCGGCGCTGGTCCTCGGCGTCATGGTGGTCATCCCCCTGGTCAACGTCTTCTACGAGGCCCTGGGACGCGGGCCGCGGGCGTATTGGAACAATCTGGTCGGCGACCCGGACACGCTGAGCGCGATCCTGCTCACCCTGCGGGTGGCGCC
>CAZCGA010000084.1:21138-28379 GCA_964498075.1 uncultured Binatia bacterium (SeqCode)
CTCGCCAACCTGATCTTCGGCGTCGCCGCCGCCTGGTTGATCGCACGCTTCCGCTTCCCGGGGCGGACGCTGTTGACCGCCATGATCGACCTGCCGTTCGCGGTCTCACCGGTGGTCGCCGGGCTCATCTTCGTGCTGATCTTCGGCCTGCAGGGCTACTGCGGGCCGTGGTTGCGGGCGCACGACATCAAGATCATCTTCGCAACGCCGGGGCTCATTCTGGCGACGGCGTTCGTGACCTTTCCGTTCGTCGCCCGCGAGCTCATCCCGCTGATGGAAGCCATCGGCGCGGAAGAGGAGACCGCGGCGGTGAGCCTCGGCGCCCGTGCATGGCAGATCTTCCGGCGGGTCACCCTGCCGAACATCAAGTGGGGCCTGCTCTACGGCATCATCCTGTGCAACGCCCGCGCCATGGGCGAGTTCGGCGCGGTCTACGTCGTCTCCGGCCACATCGCGGGACAGACCGACACCATGCCGCTGCGGGTCGAGAAGCTCTTTCAGGAATACAACACGCCGGGTGCGTTTGCCCTCGCCTCGCTGCTGTCCTCGCTGGCGCTGGTCACGCTCTTCGTGAAGACGGCTCTGGAATGGAAGACCCGGAACGAGCTAAGAAGCCGGCGGCGGGAGAGTCTTCCCGACGACACGGGCGACACCGGGACGGGGGCGTCTCAAACGCCGCGCCTGCGCCTGGTCACACCCGACAGCCATCGGGCGGGAAGCGACACGGTCCGCAGGGAGGAGACGACCGGCTTGGGCATCTCTGTCAGGAACGTCACCAAGCGCTACGGCGACTTCGTCGCGCTGAACGAGGTGAGTGTCGAGGTTCTGCACGGCTCGCTGCTGGCACTGCTCGGGCCGTCGGGATCGGGGAAGACGACGCTGCTGCGCATCATCGCAGGCCTCGACGTGCCCGACGGTGGCACGATCCTCTACCAGGATGAAGACGCCACGCAGCGCTCGGCGCGCGACCGCAACGTCGGCTTCGTGTTCCAACACTACGCACTGTTTCGCCACATGAGCGTCTTCGAGAACGTTGCCTTCGGCCTGCGCGTCCGGCGCTGGCCCAATGCGAAAGTCAACGAGCGTGTGCACGAGCTGTTGCGTTTGGTGCAGCTCGACGGCTTGGGAAATCAGGCGCCGTCGCAGCTCTCCGGCGGTCAGCGGCAGCGTGTGGCGCTGGCGCGCGCGCTGGCCGCCCAGCCCAAGGTCCTGCTGCTCGACGAGCCCTTCGGCGCGCTCGACGCCAAGGTGCGCCAGGAGCTGCGCCGGTGGCTGCGCAAGCTGCACGACGAGATCCACGTGACCAGCGTCTTCGTCACCCACGATCAGGAGGAAGCCTTCGAAGTGGCCGACCGCGTCGTCGTGATGAACCACGGCCGCGTCGAGCAGCAGGGCACGCCGGAAGAGGTCTTCGAGCATCCGGCGAACGCCTTCGTCATGGACTTCCTCGGCAACGTCAACGTCTTCCACGGCCGCGTCGAGGGCGGGCGCGCCCTGCTGGGCAGCTTCGAGATGGCGTACCCCGACCACCCGCACGACGAGTCGAAGCTGGTGACGGCGTACGTCCGCCCCCACGAGCTGGAGATCGATCGCATCCCGCGAGGCGCCTCGAGCCTCAAGGCGGAAGTGGTGCGCGTCAACGCCGCCGGGGGAGTCGTGAAGCTTGAACTGTTCGCCAAGGACTTCGGTGTGCCACTCAACGTCGAGCTGACGCAGGAGCGATACGCCAAGCTGCAACTCAAGACCGGCGACGGCGTTTTCGTCTTCCCGAAGCGCGTCCGCGTCTTCGTGCAAGACTTCCAGATTTAAACAAGGCCGGAGGTACGCCATGCACATACAAAAGGAGCATCACATGCGTACCTCAACTTGGTTCATCATCGTCGTGGCGCTGGCGGGAGCACTCCCGGCCACGGCCGTGCGCGCGCAGGCCCCGCCGCCGAGTGACGTGGAGCGCCGCATCAAGGAGCTGGAAGACACGGTCAACCGCCTCAAGAAGGACGAGCGACAACTCGAAGTCAACGCCGAGAGCCAGAAGCCGCTCGCCGGCTGGTTGGACGGCTTCAACCTCGCCTCGCAGGACGGCAGTTACAAGCTGCGGATCGGCGCATACACGCAGGCCGACGGCCGCTTCTTTATTGACGACACGGCCGACAAGAACGTCAGCCAGTTCGTCTTCCGCCGCGCCCGCATCGACCTGCAAGGTACCGTTTTCAAGAACTTCGACTTTCGGATCCTGCCCGATTTCGCCGGCAGCCAGGTCATCCTCTTCGACGCCTACGTGGATGCGAACTACATCCCGCAGGCCAAGGTCCGCATCGGCAAGTTCAAGCCGCCGGTCGGCCTGGAACGCCTGCAGTCCGCCACCAGTCTGATGTTCATCGAACGTGGTCAACCCACGAACCTGGTGCCGAACCGTGACTTCGGCGCGCAACTCTTCGGCGACCTGGTGAACGGTGCGCTGTCGTATCAGCTCTCCATCATCAATGGCGCACCAGACAACTCGAACCCATCCGTGGGCGACACCAACGACGACAAGGACTTCGCCGGCCGCATCTTCGCTCAGCCGTTCAAGGATACGGCCGTCGACGCGCTCAAGGGCTTCGGCATCGGCTTCGCCGGAACCTACGGTCGCCAACGCGGCAGCACATCGACGCCCGACCTGCCGACGTTCAAGACCTTTGGGCAGTCCACGTTCTTCGCGTACAAGGGTGCGGACACCGGCGAAACCAACCCGACCATCGCCTTCGGTCAGCGGGAGCGCTACTCGCCGCAGCTGTCCTATTACCTCGGGCCGTTTGGTTTCCTCGGCGAGTATGTTTCGTCGGCACAAACGGTCCGGCGCGACGCCAACTCGCAGCGACTCGAGAACGACGCCTGGCAGATCGCCGGATCGTACGTGCTCACCGGTGAAACCGGGTCGTACAAGGGCGTTGCACCGGCACAGCCGTTCAATCCCTTCACCGGGAAGTGGGGCGCCTTTGAAGTCGCGACCCGTTACGGTCAACTGGAGGTCGATCCGGACGCCTTCTCGGGTGGCTTTGCCGATCCGCAAGCGTCGGCGCGGCGGGCCAAGGAGTGGGTCCTCGGCCTCAACTGGTATCTGAACAAGAACATCAAGCTCGTGCTCAACTACGCCAACACCGACTTCCGAGGCGGAGCGGCGGGCGGCGACCGCCAAACCGAGAAGGCCATCGAGACCCGAGTCCAGCTCGTCCTCTAAGCGGACTTTGCGCCGCTTGTCTGCGCAGTGCAGTGCCCATCGGAGGAACACCGGTCCGGCGCGCGGCGGTGAGGTTTTGGTTTCACCCCGGCGAAATGTGATAGGAGAGCGGTTTGATGCGCGACGTGATCGACCGCGACCTCTTCCGGCGGATTCAAGACCAGATCGCCATCGTCGGGATCGGCCACCTGCCGTTTGCCAAGGACATCGGCCGGCCGATCGCCGACACCGCGGTGGAAGCGATTCAACTGGCGCTCGCGGACGCCGGGCTGGAGGCGGAGGACGTCGACGGCATGTGCATGTTCGAGATGGAGAGCACGCACGAGGTGTCGATCGCGCGCCGCCTGGGGGTGACGGGTCTGCGCTGGTGGGACAAGATCGCATACGGCGGCGGCGCGTCGAGCGCCACCATCATGCACGCGGCCGCCGCCATCGCCACCGGCCTGGCCACCACCGTCGTCTGCCACCGCGCCCGCAACCGCGGCTCCAAGACCTCACGGCCGTGGTCGCAAGAGAAGGCGCTGGTCACGGACGACAAGGCGCTGCACACTCCGTGGGGGCTCATTCGGCCCGTCGACGTGATCGGCATGTGGGCGCACCGCCATATGCATGAGTACGGCACCACGCGCCAGCACCTGGGCAACGTAGCAATTGCGGCCCGCAAGCACGCCCACAACAATCCATACGCGATGATGCGCGGCCGGCCGCTCGACATGCAGACGTACTTGAACGCCCGTGTCATCGGCTACCCGTTGCACCTCTACGACTGCTGCCTCGAGACCGACGGCGCGCTGGCGTGCATCGTGACCTCCGTGGAGCGCGCACGCGACCTCAAGCAGCGGCCGGCGCTGGTCCACGCCGTGGCACAAGCTTCCGGACCCAACCCGGTTCACCTCGCCAACTACAACAACACGCCGGGAATGGAGACCACCTCCGTCTTCTGCGCCAGGCTGCTCTGGGAACGCTCGCAGCTGCGGCCGGCGGACATGGACTGCGCGCAGATCTACGACGCCTTCACGCCGCTGGTGATCATGGGGCTGGAGGACTACGGATTCTGCAAACGCGGCGAAGGCGGGCCGTTCACCGAGGGCGGGCGCATCGAGCTGGGCGGTGCACTGCCGCTGCTCACGTCGGGCGGCGGCCTTTCCGAGGCTTACGTGCACGGCTTCAATCTGATCCTCGAAGGCGTGCGCCAGATCCGCGGCACCTCGGTGAACCAGGTGCCGAACTGCCGGGCGACGCTGGTGACCGGCGCCTCCGGCGTGGCCACCAGCGCGATGGTGTTGCGCGGCGAGTGAGGAGCCGGCGATGTTCATCCGCGACCGCGCGCCGCTGCACCCCGACTATCCGCTGCCGGATATCGACGATCCGATCATGCAGCCGTTCTGGGAAGGGGCGCGCGCCGGCAAGCTCATGCAGCAGCGCGACCGCGCGACCGGCCTGGTGCACTGGCCGCCCAAGCCGCTGTATTGGAAGGGCGGCGCGCGGCTCGAGTGGTTCGAGGCCAGCGGACGCGGCACGGTGTTCTCGTACGTGATCGGCTACGAGCCGTTTCTGCCGGCCTTCCGCCACCTGCTGCCGCACATCATGGTGCTGGTGCAGCTCGCCGAAGGGCCGCGGCTGGTCGGCTACATGGTGCACTGTACGCCGGAGGACATGGCCTTCGGCATGAAGGTGCGCGTCGTCTTCAAACAGCTCACCGAACTCGTGACGCTGCCGGTGTGGGAACCGGACGTCTGAGCTCAGGGCGTGTCCTCGCGCTGCGGGTGAAAGAAGCAATAGGACGCCGGGACCAGCCACATCGTTTCGAAATCCTGACGCAGCGGGCCGACGCGCGCGGTCCAGGCACGCACCTGCGGGTCGCCGCCGCGCGTCTCGTACCAGCGGCAGAGCGCGCGGAAGTCCGGCGCGGCCCACAGCACGACCGCCTCGTCACTGCGCATCGGCACGGCGTAGGCGCCCATGAACGTCATGCCCTGCGCGCGCAGCAACGGGGCCAGCGCGTCGCCGACGGCGGCCAGGTACTCGTCGCACGCTCCGGGCAGCAGCCGGATGATCGTGTGCACACACACCCAGGCTTTGAGCCGCTGCTGGCGCAGTTGCTCCCGGGTCGGCGAGTACGCCGTCGGTTCCAAGATGCGATCGAAGCCGCCGCTGCGCCACTGCGTCGCTCGGCTCCACCACGGCGCTAACGCCGCGTCCTTCTTCTCGGGGAGGAACTGACGTTCGAGCGACTCCGCCCATTGCGTCCAGCCGTCCATCTCCCACAGGTTCACCACCCGCGGCCACCGGTTGGTGCTGCCGATGACCTTCCAGCAGCCCAGCAGGCGCGAGATGCCTTGGCGCTGCGAATGCGCGGCACGCTCGCCGACCGTGTCGATGTAGGCCTGTTGCCCGTCGCCGATGATGTCGATGATCTCGTGCAGGTAGAGCATGGGGCCGCCATAGCAATGGAGCGGCGGCGGGGTCAAACCATCCGCCGTTCCCCTGTTGCGCGGTGCGATTCTAATGATAGATGCAGCGCATGGACGTTCGATTGGACGGCGAGCCCACCGGCCCGTGTGCGGGTATCCGGGTGCTCGACTTCTCCACGGTCTTCTCCGGCCCGATGTGCACCATGATCCTCGGTGACCTCGGCGCCGAGGTGATCAAGGTGGAGGCGCTGCGCGGCGATTCCACCCGGATGATGGGTCCGCCGTTCAAGGCGGGCTTGAGCGCCACGTTCACCCACTTCAATCGCAACAAGCGCAGCATCGCCATCGACCTCAAGCGCCCCGAAGGCCGCGCCATCGCGCAGCGCCTGGCGCAGGACACCGACGTTGTGGTGCAGAACTTTCGCCCGGGCGTCGCCGAACGACTCGGAATCGACTACGAGACACTCGCCGCCCGCAACTCGAGGCTCGTCTATCTGGCGATCAGCGGCTTTGGAGCCGACGGACCGTATGCGCAACTTCCGGCGTACGACACGGTGATTCAGGGCCTCGCGGGTCTGATGCCGATCCAAGGCGGACCGCAGCAACCCCAGTTGATCCGCAGCATGGTGGCCGACAAGAGCACCGCGTTGACCGGCGTCTACGGCATCTTGGCGGCGCTGTTCGCACGTGAGCGCAACGGTGGCCATGGGCAGCTCGTCGACGTGGCCATGCTCGACGCCTTCGCCGCCTTCATCCTGCCGGAGGCCCTGTTGCGCGAGACCTTCCTGCCGAGCGACGAGTGGCAGAGCTTGCCGGAGCTGACGGACATCCATCGCGCCTGGGAGACGGCCGACGGGCACGTCGTGATGATGGTGATCGAGGACGCGCAGTTCCACGCGATGTGCCGCGTGCTCGATCGTGAAGATCTCATCCACGACGAGCGCTACGCCTCGCTCATGCTGCGCATCGTGAACGGGCAAGAGCTGTTCCCGTTGCTCGGGGAGACGCTGCGCAAGTTCCCGACGGCGACGCTGGTGGAACGTGCCCGCCAATTCGGAGCGCCGCTCGCTCCGGCCAACAGCGTGCGCGATTTTCTCAGCGACCCGCAGGTCGCCCGCAATCGGACGGTCTTCGAAGCCGAGGACGCCGAAGCCGGCCAGATCCGTTATCTGCGCAACCCGGTGCGCCTGCAGGACACCCCGCCGTCGCTGCGCCGCCATCCGCCGCGGCTGGGCGAGCACACGGATGAAGTCTTGCGCGCCGCGGGATTGAGTGACGGCGAGATCGCCGCGTTGCGAGCGAGTGCAGTGATCGCGTGAGCGCCTACAGCTCCTCCAGCAGCGCCTTGGCTTCCTTCAAGTCGCGCGTGTCGAAGCCTTCGGTGAACCAGGCGTAGAGCGGGGTGAGGAGGGCGCGGGCGGCATCGCGCTTGCCCTGGCGCTGCCAGAGCCGCGCCAGGCTGGTGGCGGCGCGCAGCTCGAACGTCTTGGCCTCTTGCCGCCGGGCGATCTCCAGGGACTGGCCGAAGAGCGCCTCCGCCTCCTCGACCGCATTGCCGTCCATGTCGAGGAGAATCTCGGCCCGCAGCCGGTGGAGCTCGGCATCGT
>CAZCGA010000085.1:0-28291 GCA_964498075.1 uncultured Binatia bacterium (SeqCode)
CAGGTGAAAAGCGCTGAGGCCAATCTCGCCAGGCTACAATCACTGGCCGAGTACGCGCGCATCAAGGCGCCGTTCGACGGCATCGTCACTGAGCGCTTCGTCGATCGCGGGGCGCTGATCCAGGCGGCAACCGGCAGCGCCAACGTCACTCCGATCGTCACGGTCGCGCGCGTCGACCGTGTGCGCACCTTCGTCGACATCCCGGAGCGTGAGGTGCCGTTCATCAGCAGTACCAACACCGCCACGCTGGCACCCAGCGCGTTCGCCGATCAGACGTTCGCCGGCCACGTCACGCGTTTTGCCGGCGCCCTGAACCCGGCAACCCGCACGATGCGCACCGAAGTCGACTTCGACAATCCGGAGGGGCGCCTCTACCCGGGCATGTACGGAAACCTGACCCTTGCTCTCGAGATACACCCCGAAGCGCTCACGCTGCCGTCGGCCGCGGTCACGACCCAAAAGGACGGCAAATCGTTCGTGTACGTTGTCACCGACGGCACGGCGCACCAGAAGTCCGTGCGCGTCGGGGTCGACGACGGCGTCCGTGCGGAGATCCTCAGGGGACTCGACGGAAGCGAAGAGTGTGTGGTCACCGGCTCTGGGTCGATCGCGGATGGAGCGCCGGTTCAGGTGACCGACACCAGCGCCACCCGGGCGGGCTCATGATGATACGCCTGGGCGCGCAGCAGCGCTTCGCGCTGCTCGTCCTGGTTTGCATGCGGGCGGCCGCAGCTCTGAGCCAAGAGACCGAGGCAGCAATGGCCCCTGCGGGCGTCCGCCTGCAACCGCTCGTCTTGCGTGCCATGAGAGGCGAACCGCAACTGCCGATCGACTACGCGAGCGCGCTGCGGCTGGCGACCGCACAGAACCTCGACATCATGCAGGCCCGCGCACGCCTGCGGGAGGCTGAAGGGGAACATCTGCGCGCCATCGGCGTGCTCTTCCCATCGCTGTCCGCCGGCCTGACGGTCTCGCACATAGACGGGGAGATCCAGGCCTCGTTCGGCGACCTAGGCCGGCGCGAGTTCAGTACGATCACCCCCGCGGGACGCGTCAGCCTGCTGCTCAACCCAGGCCAAGCGGTCTTCGACGTGCTCGCCGCGTCCAAGCGGGCCGACGCCGGCTTGTCAGCCTCCGAGAGTGTCACGCAGGACACGCTGGCGCGCGTCGCCACCGGGTACTTCCAGTTACAGCGGATGGAAGCACACGTTGACATCGCGACGTCCGCCGTGGCGACGGCGACTGAGCTGCTCCAGTTGGCGCGCGATCGGGAGTCGCTCGGTGCCGGCTTGGAGGTCGATGTGGTACGCGCCGAGGCGCGGCTGGCGCGTGAAGAGGTTGCGCTCACCGCTGCGGAAGAACGGTTCCGTACCGCATCGATCGGCCTCGCGCACACCCTGCAGCTCGACCCGGCGGTGCTGCTGATGCCTGTCGAGGACGACGTGCATCCACTCACTCTGGCAAACGCCCAGCGCGCTCTGTCCGAGCTGCTGGACACGGCGTTGCTCAGGCGTCCGGACGTACGCGATCGGACCTTACAGGCCGACGCCGCTGCGGCGGCGCGAAACGCCGAATGGTGGAAGGCGATCGGACCGACGGCGTACGGCGCCTTCGAGGAAAGCGCGATTGGGCGTAGCTTCGACGTCGGCAACCGGCAGATCTACGGTGGCTTCGTCGGCTGGACACTGACGCCGGGATCGATCGGGGACATGAAAGTCGCAACCGCGCGCGTCGAACAAGCGCAGTTGCAGCGCTCCCAATTCGTCCAAGCCGTCAAGGCAGAGGTGGTGCAGGCGCGCGCTCTGATCATCACGGCGAACGAACGTGTCAGTGCCGGGCACCGTGGCGTCGCGGCTGCGGAGCGATCACTCGTGCTCAGTCGCGATCGGTTCGAGCATGGCGCGGGACTCGAACTTGAAGTGATGGAGGCACAGGAAGCAGTCGTTGATGCGCGGACCGCGCTGATCGATGCCATCGTCGCGTACAACGTCGCACAAGTGGCGTTGCTGCACGCGATCGGAGACGTATCGGCTGCGACACTCACGGCAGGCCCGTAAGCGCCGCATTGTGCGCGTCCGGGTGTAGAGGCGGCGCTACCGGCTCATCTCCGGCGGCCGCGGGGAGCGCCGCTTGCTCAACTATAATAGCCCGTCAACCGGCCTCGGTCACGACGGCCGGGCGAGGCTTGCGCCGCGGAGCTTTGGACTATTCCTTCCGCTCGAAGCTCGCCTCACTTCGGCGGGAAGGACAGCGGGTCGCAGGGGTCCGTTCCCTTCTTGATCTCCGTGCCGTCGTCGAAGCCGTCCCCGTCCGTGTCGGCCACGACCGGGCTCGTCCCGAGGCTGCACACGCTCTTTGGCGCGCAGCAGTTGTTCGTCTCCCGGATGTCGGCGATCCCGTCGCCGTCGTAGTCGCCGCAGTCGGTCCCGTGACCCGCGTAGCTGCCGTTGCGCGCCACGCAGGCCTGCTCTGAGGTCTGCGTTCCGCCGGCGGGGAACACGTGACAGCGTCCCGTGGGGAGGCAGCAGGCACCTTTGCACCCCGAGCAGTCCTGCGCGACGACGACGCAGTGGGTGTTCGTGGCGCCGGCATGGCACACGTCGGTGCAGCACTGGGCGCCGGCGTTCTTGCCGTGGAGGTCCTCCTGGACGCCGGGCACGAAGTTGACGCCGCAGGCGGCCGGCGCGATCAGGGGATCCACCTGATGGACCCAGGGTGCGGGGGCAATCCGCTGGAGCTCGATCGGGGGCAAGTTCAATTGCCCGGTGTCGAGCACCCGCACCTGGTTCGGGTCGGACACCAGGGTGAAGGTGAACCGCGGCTGGACGTAGAAATCAGAAGTGAACGTCCCGCCGTTGGCGTGCGTCTTCCTGACCGTCATCGTCCCCGGAGGGGCCGGGCGGGGGGAGAGGTCCACCCCCACATTCCAGAGCGTGTCCTGGTTATTGATTCTCACCGTGATCGGGTTGCAGCTCACCAGGCTGAGCTGGACCAGCTCGATCGGGATAGTCTCCGGGGGAGAGTCGAGGAGAAGCGTCATGCTTTGCGTCCGCCGCACCACGGTGTCGGGCAGGGTGGGGTCGGCGCCCATGAGCCGCACCTCACCTTGGAAGGGCTCCGATCCTGGCGCGAAGAAGTCGGCCGGCAGCGGGAAGCCACAGAAGTTCACCTGGGTCCCACCGCACGGCGTCACGAAGCAGTCGTTGCCCGGCGGGACGAAGGGATCCGGCGACGCCGCCTCCGTACGGGGCGCGAACGCCAGCCCGAAAAGGAACAGAAGACCCACCATGCCTTTGGTCGCTGGCGTTTTCATCTCCGTGACCTCCTTTGCCGACGTCCTTTACGTCAGCCGCTTTACATCCGGTTTTTCGCAAACGTCGAAACTCGACCAGGCGATGCTACCCTCCGGGGACCCCGCGCTGCAAGAGGCACGTCGAGGGTTCTCCCGCGGCCCGCCGCGATGGCGCCCGCCGGTCTTCTACGCGCGCCGCCGACCCTACACCGGTGGGTCCCACGCGCCGTTCCCGTTGTGCGCACGCGTCGGGTACCAGGCTCCCTCGGACTATCAGCGAGTTCCCACCCACGATCGCCCGTCTCTGCCAGCAATCCTCGACTGGGTAATACATTTCGGTGCTGCATCGTTCGCGTCATGCTACGGCTCGTGTGTTTGCACGGCCCTCCTGGCTGGCTACGACGAAGTGAAGTCATTTGCTCTTCGCTTCGCCTGCTGAGGTACCGTGTCATCCCCGCTTTTGACGCTGCCTGTCGCCAAGCAGCGTTGTGGATCTGGCTAGATGGTCGAACGGAAAACCTCCCATCTTCGGGACTTTCATCCAACAAGTCACAGCAGGAACCGCAACCTGCCGCCGCATTACGGGCACGCGAGGACGTCGATGGCAAACGTGCGCTGCAGCAGGTCGGCCCACGCATAGTGTTTCGGCCGCGCATAGCCGGCCGGCGGGGGTGCACCCCCTGCGCGACCAGCGTATGGAAGTGGACGTTGGTATTCCGGGCCGATCCGAAACGCTGGATAGCCGTCACCCGCAGCAGCCAAATCAGCCAAATCAGGGTCAGCCCTTGAAAGTAGAGTTGACTGTCCTGATGAGCCTGCCCGTCCTCCCTTGGCTCGCCGCCAGTGCCCCCGCGCGGGCGATCGCCTTGCTGACCGCATACGGACTCACTCCGAACTGCCGCCCGATCTCGCGTTGTCTCAGACCGCACACTTCCCACGCGAGTGCCATCGCCACCGCCCGCGCCCACCCCCCACGATCGCCGCGCGCCCGCAGCAACGCCTGTTTGTCTAGCCGCGCCGCGCGGCACACTTGGCTGACCACCACCGACAACGGCGGCCGCGGTCGTAAGCCCTTCGCCCCGCTCACCTCATCCCTCAGCGGCCGCTTGTCGACGCGCCGCTTCATCCTCTCCACCCAGCGGCGCTCTCCGAGCAGCAGCTGCCCCTCCACGGCCGCCCAAGGCGTGGCGCCTCCCGGTGCGGCCCCCTCGGCCAGGAACGCCGCGTATCTGCGGCGCGCCGTCCCCAGCCGGCGCCCGAAGTGGCCGAGCACCTCCGCGACGCACAAGAACTCCGGCGCCGCCGCCTTGCCCACGTACGCCCGGGCGCTGCTCCACGGAAACTCCCACGCCCGGCTCACCTCCCCGACGCGCACTGGGTTCAGGTGGATGTAGCGACTCAGCTCAAGCAGGTAGGAATCCTTGTCGACCAGCAGCGCCTTGTAGCGTCCCTGAAAGAGGTGGCCGGCGCGGCGGTGCCGGCGATTGAAGTCCTGCGTGTAGGCGCTGCCCAGCTGCCCCATGGCGCGCGACAGGTTGGCGTCAGGGGTCGCGACCAGCAGATGGTAGTGGTTGCGCATGAGCACATACGCATGCAGCCGCAGGCGATGGCGATGAACGACGCTGGCCAAGCGCTCCAGGAAGCGGGCGCGATCGCGCTCATCCCGGTAGATCGGCTTGCGCTCATTACCGCGCGCCGTGACGTGGTAGAGGGCGCCTGCAAACTCCACTCGAAGTGGCCGCGCCATACTGGAGCAGCCTTGTAGGTCCTCTTAACTCCACTTTCAAGGGCTGACCCCAGCTCCCCCCTCGAACCTGGCGACGCTCACCGAGGAGCGCGGGCCGGCGCAGATCGCTACCTGGCGAGCGCCGGGCTGGCCGGCGGCCCGGGCGGCGCGATGCCAGACGATCGCGACCGCGATGGCGAGCAGCGCCAAGCCCTGCTGATGCGACAGCCCGAAAAATCGTTCAGATCGGCCGTCCGCGCGCAGCGGATCGAGCGCGACCCGGAGGGCGCCGTAGAGCAGCAGGTAGAGTCGGAACGCGGAGCCGCGAGCGAGCGTGCCGCCCTCGACACGCGCGAGTGCCGCCCGGCAGGACCATGCGATCAGCATGAGCCCCGCGGCCTCGTAGAGCTGCACCGGATGCGGCGGGCGGCCGTGGCAGCATCCCTGAAAGAAGCAGCCGATCCGCCCGATCGCGTGGCCCAACGGGATCGCGACGGCGAAGTAGTCGGCACCGCGGACGAAGTTCTTGCCGCGGATGGCCGCGAAGAGTGCACCGGCAACGAGCGCGCCCACGAGACCGCCGAAGAACACGAAGCCCACGCGGAAGTCCGCCCAGAGTCTCAGGTCGCCGCGGGCATAGTGCTCCCAGCCGAGCGCGACGAAGAGCGCCTTGGCGCCGATCAGCGCGCCAAGCAGCAACGCCCATATGGCCGCCCAGAACTCGTTCTCGGATACACCGATGCCCTGGCGGTGATGCTTGAGCCAGAGCACGGCCGTCACGCAGCCGGTGGCGGCAAACAAGCCGTACGCGGTGGGCATCATGCTGCACGTTCTGCGGGAGGCGCGGCTCGATAGAACGACTCGCGCAGCCCCAGTGCGTTCACGGCGCACATGGGCTCGAGTCGACCGTCGATCGGAACGCGAAACGCGCAGGCGGACAGGCGTTCACGGCCGACCGGCGTGGCAGCCTCCGCCGCGCTCATGAAATGATGGCTCACGATGCAGAAGTAGTGCGCCCGCGAGGTGCCAGCGCGGCGCGCGAGCCGCCACAGATACGGGATCACCTCGCGTGCGAGGAAGCCGGCGTGCCGTGCGAGCATCCTCCCGGCCCGGAGCAGCGCGCGCCCGCGACCGTCGAGGCGAAAGGACGTTCCGCCCAACCGATCGAGCAGCTCGCGCAGGAGGCGCATCTCGTCTGGGCGATCTCGACGGTAGAGCGGCACCAGTGAGACACGTTCTCCGCGTCGGACCGCCAGTCCCTGCACGAAGCGGCTACAGTCTGGATGGCCGAGGAACGCCTCTCCGCGGCGCAGCTCCGGGTCGCCGGCGCCCTCCGCGATCCGCTGCCACAGCTCGTCCGGGGCCACGCCCTCGAGCATCGGGTCGGTCCGCCCCACTGCGGCGAGGGGCTGGAAGCTCACCATCTTGAACGCATCGGCGTTGCGGAGAAACCAGCGCACGATCCCCGGGACCTGGTCGAGATTCCGACGCGTCACGGTGACTGTCGACGCGCATTCGAGTCGCCGGCCGGTGCGGCGGCGTGCGGCGCGGATCATGTCGGCCAGCTCGGCGCGCAGACCGTCGAGGTCGGTCTCGGTCCGCGCGTCGGCGTAGCCGTCGCGCCGCCCGCGCATGGTCGTGTCGACGTGAAAGCACATCTCCGTCAGCCCGCCCGCGGCCATCAGACGGTCGAGCAATCCGGGCTTGCGGCGAAACGTCTCGCCGTGGGTCATGAGCATCGGCACGAGCCCGATCGACCGGGCGTACGCGATCAGCTCCACGAGCTCGCTCTCGGCGCGCAACGTGACCTCGCCGTCGGTGAGTTGGAGATTGCCCGCCGGCCCGAGCCAGGAGCGGATCAGGCGCATCTGCGCCTTGACGTCGTCCACCGGTCTTGGGCGGATACGGTTGGCTTCCTTTCCGAGGTAGCACCCGCCGCAGGAGAAATCGCAGCGCGGCATCACGCCGATCGTTGCTGAGCAGCCGGCGTATTGCCGGCCGAGAAACTGCGTCGGCAGTCGCAGCGCCGGCGGCAGCGCCGCCCATGCCGCCGCGAGCACGGCGCGGGTCTCGGCCACTTCGTGACGCAGACGCACCTCAGCGGCCCTGGCGCTGCTCGCAGTCAATCTTCGCCTGTCCCGAGAGGCCGGCGCAGGCCTCTACCTGAGTCTCGGCGGGGGGCGGACTTTTCGAGAACATGCCGGCGCACGCCACTATGACGGCGAACACGCCGGCGAGTCCGATGAGCATCGCGATGGTCTTCATAGGGAACCTCCTTGACGGTCGTTGAGCGACCAGTCGTAGTCGAGAAACTCGACGTCGTAGTCCGAAAGGTGCGTGGTGCCGCCATCGAGATACCGGGCGACGTACGCCGGCAGCGACCCCGCTGCTGCCTCGAAATCGCCCCGGAACCATTTGAAGATGGACGAGAGGTGCAGCGTCCTGGTCGCCGGGTGGACGCGGTTCTCCGTCGGGTCGTGCAGGAACGTGCGGGCCTGATCGTCGAGCTGGCGGTCCAGATCGGCACCCCGATAGGCCTCGCTGCGCAGTGGCGGACAGCTCCGCGATGCACACACCAGAGCGAAGTGGATGCGCGGCTCCCGGAACGCGCTGCGGAGCGTCCCGTTCTCGATGTCGTCGAGCGACATCGCCCCACCCTTCAACCCCTCCATCGGGATGAACTGCTCGCGGAACGCCGCGCCCGGCAGCCACCCGATCGTGCGGATCGACGCGATCGGGTAGTGGTCGAGAATCAGCCGCACCGTGAACGCGTTGTAGGCGTTGATCCAGAACGCGATGCGCTCCGTGCGCGTCCAGCGCTCGTAGTCCGGACCGCACGCGCCCGAGAGGGTGGCCAGGTACGCCGCGAGGGCGGGCTGCCCCTCGCGCTGCAAGCCCGCGTAGTCCACGCGGCCGTCGGTGACCCGTTGCGCCAGGATCGCGGACCACGCCACATGATCGTGATCAACGCTCGTGCACGCGGCAACGGCGCCGCGTGCGGAGAGCACCAAGACGACCGCAAGACCCAGGATCCACCGGCCAGTGGACATGGCTTGGCGCTCCATGCACCGCAACCGGTGGCCACGCGGTGAACTGCGACGGCCCATTGGTGCTTGCGGGCTACCCCAGCGCATCATGGTCGAGTCGTGAGCTCAGCGCTCTCCAGAAGCCTGCTCGCGCTCGGCGAGCAACGCCTGGATCTCTTGTTCGGTCTGTTCGTAACCGCCCTCGCCCACTCGCTGGTACCGGATGACGCCCTTCTTGTCGACGAGATATAGCGCCGGCCACGCGTGGTTACCGTAGAGCTTCCACGTGGCAAGGTCGTCATCGGTGACGATGGCGTAGGACAGATCATGCTCGCGGACGTAGCGTTCCACGTTCTCCGCCTGACGCTCGAAATCCGACTCTGGCGAGTGGACCCCCATGACGACGAGGCCCTGGGTGGCATACTTGCGGTGCCACGCTTTAACGTATGGTTCGACGTTGCGGCAGTTGTAACAGCCAAAGGTCCAGAACTCGACCAGCACCACCTTGCCGCGCAGGCTGCTCATTGTCGTCGGCTTGGCATTCAGCCACAGGCGGCCGGTGATCTCTGGTGCCTTCATCCCGACGTCGCCATGAGCCGGCAGCCTCCAGCCGAGGATGCTGGCCACAACCACCACGCAAGCGACGCCGTATTCGGTGCGCTTCCTGATCGTGAGTCTCTT
Organism: uncultured Binatia bacterium (SeqCode); assembly: GCA_964498075.1. GTDB lineage: Bacteria > Desulfobacterota > Binatia > HRBIN30 > HRBIN30 > CAZCGA01. The sequence continues at coordinate 8,726 of CAZCGA010000085.1, forward strand.
CATCGCACCGCTAACCTCTGATCACGGCGCGCCCTCGTCCAACTGCGTGATTGGTTCATCATTCCCTTCTTCCTCCTTGTGGCCGTGTCCCCAAGTTGGTTCTGTACCCGACGCGGCGTCACCGCCGCCGGGCGAGCGGCGGGGGCACATGTCTCCACTCGCGAGGCGGCGGTGCACGCCGCGCACTACCCAGCCCAGCAGCCAAGTAGTGAGCGCCACGAAAGCGCACCTTCGCCCCGGAGCAACAGGCGAGGGCCACGTAAAGTTCCCCCTTTTGACACCAACGTCTCGTCGGGGCATCTCACCCATGTGACGCGCAGCGACATGGCGGAGCAGCAGGCGAGGCGAGGCCGGTTCGAAGCACTCGTCCTTCCTTTGATGCGATCGCTCTTTAACGCCGCGCTCCGGCTCTCGCGCGACCGCGATTCGGCCGAGGATCTTGTGCAGGAGACCTACCTGCGCGGCTATCGCACATTCGACAACTTCACCGAAGGAACAAATGCCAAGGCGTGGCTGTTGACGATCTTGCACAGTGTGTTCGTGAACCGGTATCACAAGCAGCGGCAAGAGCCGATCAGCCTTCCTCCCGAGGAAATGGAAGTGGTAGCGTCGCGGACCGCGGCGGCTGACCCTGCGCCGCCGGGTGAGAAACAGCCCACGTCGGGAGAGGTTGAGGCGGCGCTCGCGAAGTTGCCCGAGCAGTTTCGTGCCGCGGTGACGCTCGTCGACCTCCACGACTTTCCATACGAGCAGGCGGCGAGCACGCTCGGCTGCAAGGTCGGGACGCTCCGGTCGCGCCTCCTCCGTGCGCGCCAGCTATTGTTCACCGAACTGCAGGAGTATGCGCGGGAACTGGGATACGACGGCCAGGCACGCCCGCGGGGTGGGAAATCATGACGCGGCACTACGCCGAGGAGTTGCAAGACGCACTCGACGGGCGCCTCGACACCGCGGCGCATGCGGAAGTCGAAGCACACCTCACCTCCTGCCCGGCATGTCGCAGCGAGTACGAGCGGCTGCGTTGGGTCAAAGCGGCGGTGGAGTCCGTGGAGGATCGCGCAGAGGTGCCGGCAGGGCTCGCGGCGCGCATCTCCGCCGCGCTCGACAACGAGGACCGCCCCGCTGCGCCGGATCGCCCGCAACGCCTCCTCGCTGAAGGTGTGCCCCGGCGCACGCTGCGATGGCGGTCGCGATGGGCCGTGGCGCTCGCCGCCGGAGTCGTGGTGGCCGCGGGCGTCGCGCTGTGGCGGCTCGGCGGCGCGCCCGACATGCCCGCGGCACTCGCTCATGGCTTCGTCCGTTACCAGCGCGGAGCGCTGCCACTCGCGCTCGACACCAACGACGCCGTTCGTCTCGAGGCCTTGTTCCAGACTGCGAAGCTTGGCTTCAATCCCCGCGTGCTCGATCTGAGAATGATGGGCTATAGCCTCGTCGGCGGCGGGGTGCTGGAGGTCGGCCATCACGAGACGGCGCTCTTGGTGTATCGAACCGATTCCGGCCACATCGTCCTGTGTTTCATGTTTCCGGCCGAGGCAGTGGCAGTCGCCGGCGGCGCGGTCCAGCGCCCACATGATGGAATCGACTTCTTCGTGCAGCAGGTGTCGGGCCTGACGGTAGTGCTGTGGCAGGAAGGACTCGTCACGTGCGCACTCGTTGGGGACGGCGATTCGGAAGCGGTCGTGCAACTGGCCTTCGCGAAGGCGATGAAGGCCACGTGAAGAACTCCGACATCGGCGCTCACCATCTCGCCTCCGCACACACGATGCGGTGGCAAAGTGTTGGAGCGTTCCAGGCTCGTCGCTCCGATGCGGGGGGATGCGGGGAGCGGGAGCCCGGAACAGTCCGATCGGGCCAGGCGACGTGAGTCCGATTTGAACCGCTCGGCTCACGTCGCTGGCCCTCGGTCCCGACGGGTGTCTTACCGCAGGTCAGCGTCGATAGTTCTCTGGCTAAGGAAGAGGCTCTTCAGTCCTCAGAACTGCGGTTCCAGCATCCCTGTCGGCGTCAAACGGACCCGCGCCGAAGCCGACAGGAGTAAATGAATCATCGGCAGCGGAGTCGGCGAACCAGAGCACGATATGATTCAAGTCGACGTTGATCGGCGTGCCGAAAACAGCCGGGGGAGTCCCATTGGCATCAGTCTTGAGGGCGAATGCGTCTAAGACTATCAACTTCGTGTTCACCACTCCTCTGCCAGCATGATTCGTGCAGGCGTCGGCGACATACTCGAGCGAACCGAAGGGAAAATCGTTCAGCTCTGAAAGGAAGATTGTGAAGCAGGTATTGGCCGGTAGCCCTTCGATCTCCACCCGCAACTTATCGGCGCCCTGCACGTCTTCCAGCGGGAACACAATGACCCGACCTCTCGGCGCGAACCCGGCTCCCGTCAAACCGCCCGCTGCTGGACCAAATAAAACCAGGTCGCGCTCGACACCTTTGAAGAGCGAATTAGATTGCGCGTTGGCGGATGTGACCGCCGTGACGAACATGAGCGTGGCAATGAAACTCAGCATCGGGAATGCTCCTAGAAACTGCTTTTTCATCTGATCTCCTTCGGTTATTTGTCCTCATGAGTGAAATTGCCTTCAGCTACATATGCCTTGACTATGTTCTCTTCATTTCGTTCTTCTCCTTCTCCTCGAATCAATGGCCGCGACGATGGAGCGTCGCGAACCTCGTTGATGAGAGCACCTGATCCACGTTGGCCACCGTCAGCTGCTCACAACAGCGTCGCGCCCTGAAAGTTCCCGGGCACGTGCGGTCCTTGCTCGTTCGCCCGGCCAACTGAAGGCTGCGCCTGGGTGAGCGCAAGACAACACAGACGAGCCCGTGTTTGGAACGGCGCCCGCCGAAAGAAAGCGAGCGCCCCGCGGCGCTGCGCTCTGCCGGCTTGGCGGCTCAGGCCGCTCGCATCGCCTTGCCGACGGCGAGCTCGAAGACCGCTTCAGCGGCGGCGTCGGAGATCAGGGCGCAGGCCACCGTGCCTTCCTGCCAGAAGACTACCGTTGTCGCGCCAAGTCGCTGCACGGTCCCGCAGGCGATGGCCACGCCACATCGCGACATCGAGCCAAACGCCAATCAACGTCGCTCCGTCAGGATCACCAGCGGCCAAGCGGCAGGCTCCCAGCTGTGGCTGTTCACGACCTCGTAGGTTAGCGGAGCCGCTATCACCCATGCGAGAAGAGCCGCAGACGGTTTCATGGCTACCAGCGGCACGAGAGGGCACAGGTACCAGGGGAAGACGACCGGACTCAGAAGGAAGGGCGCCGTCCGCAGTGCGCGCGCCGCTTTGGAGACCGTTGGAATAGCCACACACCGGCTCGCTTCGAGGTTCAGCGCGTCCATGCCAACGACCTTCCGACCAGCCGCCGGCGTTGCAGGCGACGTCAGTCTGATCGGCGTGTCAGGCCGCTCCCATCGCGAACGAGGCGGATATCCACCTCCCGGTCTACGTACGTCCATTCCTCCGACGCACGCAAACTGACCAGGAGTTCCTCGAAGGCCGCCGAGTGTTCTTGCGAGTACTCGAACCAGGTGAGGAAGTCGAAGGGCTCGCCGAGATCGCGGCTGTGGTGCAGACGGCGCGCGACTGCGGGCAGGTATCGCAATCCAGTCTTGATGTGTTCCGACCGCGTCTCAAAGATCTCCCGCCTCTCGTCTTGAGTGAGATCCCACCACGCGTCCGATTTCCGGATCGGGATAAGCGCCGCATTGACAGCTTCCGGCCGACCAAGCGCGGGCTGTTTCGCGGCGAGCAGCTGCCGCTCGCCGCGGGTCACATAGCGTTCGTTGCTGGTGACGCCTCGAAGCAGCCAGAGCGCGCCGGGCGGAGGCGCGTCGACAAGCGAGTTGACGACTTCGGCACGGGGAGCTTCGGGCAGGGGCTCACCGATCACCGCGTCCGTTCGCACGATCTGCCATGCTCCGGTGACTCCACCGACAAACGTGAACATTCGTCCGGTCAATTCCTGCCTCCATCAAACAGAATCTGCGACCTCTTCTACGCAAGTCCGCGCTTGGCGGCGGTCTAACCGACTCTCGGTCGCCCCGATGCGGGGAGCGGGAGCCCAGAACAGTCCGATCGGGCCAGGCGACGTGAGTCCGATTTGAACCGCCCGGCTCACGTCGCTGGCCCTCGCTCTCAGCGGTGTCTTACCGCAGGTCAGCGTCGATCGGAACGGACGCACGCACCGACGGGTTTACGAGTGTCAGGAAGCCACTCAAGACGTACGCGCGCTGGAATGGCGCGAAGCGTGGCGCAAGCAGGCCATCGTTGATCTCCCGCGTGACGGCGAAGCGATTGAACGCTCTCGGGGACAGGTACAAGCGCCGATTTGACTGGCCACCGTCCGAGGTGCCCTTGATGTCCGCTTCCACGAACGAAATGACTCCATCGCCGTTCTGATCGACCCTGCCGATCTCTTGCGCGTAGGCGAGGAACAGACGTTGACCGACATCGGTGACGCCAGGGTGGAAGGAGGCGACCCGAACGAAGGCGCTCAGCAGAACCTCTTGATCCAGAGCGCTGGGAATGAAACGGTTGCGAAACTCCCTCTGGGCGGGATCGGTCGCCTCTGTGCGATCCGGGTCGCGCGGGTTGTCTGGGTCGTCGCCGTAGACGAGCTTGTTGTTGGTGACGCCTGCGGGCCCGGAGCCCGGGATGACGGAGCGCAGCTCGGTGAGGTTGTCATACTGCAGTCCAGCGTCAAAGGTGCCGGGCACACCGCCGGTGAAGGGCAACTCGTAGTGCGGGAAGATCCAATTCGTCCCCCTGTTGAACTCCCAGTAGGCATGGATGTCGCTTTGCTGCTGGGCGTTGAAGGTACCGATGCTCACCGGATGAGGCACGGTATTGGGCTGGCGCACCGGGTCAGGAAAGACATCCGTGGCGCTGCCGAAGCGCGGGGCATTACCGTCGACGGTAAAGATGTTCCCCACGACGGAGTTGTTCCCGCTCCCTAAGGCGGAGATCGTCGCAAAATCCGCCGCGGTGATCGTCCCGTACTGCGCCGTGCCGTCGGTACGCGGGGCCGCGACGGCCGGAACCCTGACGTCGCTGATCAGCCATCCTTCATACCAGCCAGACTCGTTGTTGATGACGAACAGTCCCGAGATGTCGGTGAACATGTCGATGAAGGCTCCCGGATCGTCCGGATCGGTCGGCAGGCCCGGTTTCGGCTCGAGGACAACCCGGACGGCGCCAACCGTGGGCAACCCGCCGTTGGCCGCATTGGCGCCAGTCTGAATGGCGGTGTCGTTGATGCCCGGGATGATTGCCGTGAAAATGTTGGGCTGGAAGTTGACGGTATCCAGCAGGTAGTACTGAAAGAGCTGGCTCGGTGTGCCGTTTACCACCTCATCGAAGGCGGTGAGCGGCAGAAAGCTGTGAGGTCGCCCGGCCGTTTCCACCAGACGAACCTTGAGAGGCGCGGGCAGAAAGGCGATGTCTCCGCGCCTCTCCACCTCCTTGGCATCCCTTCGTCGTGTCTCCGCGTTCTGCTGTCCCCGTTGTAGTACGCCGTGGCCCTGCGAACCGCCGCCGTCTTGCCCCGCGAAGACCCTGTTGGCGGTGAGCATCGTTAGTAGGCCGAGCGTCACCGTCGCCAAGAGGGCACCCAGCACGACACGCCTTGATTGTGTTCTTCTCATTTCATTCTTCTCCTTGAGTCACTGGCCGCGACGACGGAGCGTCGCGGACGTTGATGAGAGCACCTGATCGACGTTGGCCACCGTCAGCTGCTCACAACAGCGTCGCGTCCCGAAAGTTCCCGGGCACGTGCGGTCCTCGCTCGTTCGCCCGGCCAACTGAAGGCTGCGCCTGGGTGAGCGCAAGACAACACAGACGCGCCCGCGTTTGGAACGGCGCCCGCCGAAAGAAGGCGAGCCCCTCGGCGCTGCGCTCTGCCGGCTTGGCGGCTCAGGCCGCTCGCATCGCTTTGCCGACGGCGAGCTCGAAGACCGCGTCAGCGGCGGCGTCGGAGATCAGGGCGCAGGCCACCGCGCCTTCCTGCCAGAAAACTACCGTTGTCCCGGCGAGCCGCTGCATGAAGAACTCGATGCCGTTGCGCGTGCGCCGTTCGGATCGCGGCGCCGCCGTCGAGGCGTCGCCCTGATACATGGCGCACATGACGATTCGACCGTCGCCTGAGCGGTAGATCATGAGCGCGGCCGGACGATCACCGACCGTGGCGCGCTGCCCACCCACGAGCCGGTACCCCATCATGCCGAGATCGATGACGCGCACCGGGAAACCCAGGGCCGTCTGGCCGAGGAATGCCTCGATCCGCAGGGGATCCGCGGTTGTCACCCCTAGCCGGAGTTTCCCCCCGCGATAGGACGCGAAGTCCGTCGCAAGGGCGACCGCCGCGTCCTCGCCCCCAACACGCGAGAGGCGCCAGACGCCGACTCCGGTCACCAACATGACGCCTGCGGCGAGCGCCATGATGGATCGCCACCGCCATCGGCTCCCCTCGCCTCGTGCCTGGCGCGAGCCGCGCGGACTAGCCCGCGACCTCTCATCCTCACGATCGAGGACCTCACGGATGCGTGTATCGAGTCCGGCCGGAACCGGCAGATTGTCATCGAGCGACGCAACCGCGGCCTTCACGGATCCGAGACGTTCGTATTCCGCGCGACACGTATCACAGTCGGCGAGATGGGCTGCGAGCGCTTCCTGCGCCGCCGAGGAGAGGCGGCCGTCGATGGCCTCTTGCAGCGCGTCGGTATCGTGCTGCGTCATGTACGCCCTCGCGTCTCCGCATCGCGCACGTAGCCGAGGGCTCGCGCATAGTCCAGAAGCTCGTTCGAGAGGAACTGGCGCGCCCGGAAGAGGCGCGAGCGCACCGTGCCGACCTTACAGCCGAGCGCGCTCGCTGCCTGCTCGTAGGTGAGATCGTGCAGGTCCACCAGGATCACCGTCGCGCGAAACGCGTCTGGCAGCCGGCCCAGCGCGGCCTCCACATCTTTCCCGAGTACACGTCTATCAGGCTGGAACGGGCCAGTTTCGCCCAGCACTGCTCTTGTCTCTGCAGCCTCGAGAGCCTCTGGCCCCAGGGTCAACGGCTCACGCTTTGACCGGTGATAGCGGTTGACGAACACGCTGTACAGAATGGTCAACAGCCACGCTCTGGCGTTGGTTCCTTCTTGAAAACTGTCGAAGGTCCGGTAGGCGCGCAGGAACGTCTCTTGCACGATGTCTTCGGACCCATGTGGATCGCGCGACAGGCGGAAGGCCGCGTTGTAGAGAAGCTTCATGAGCGGCACGGCGAGCGCCTCGAAGCGGGCACGCCGGGTCGGCCTGTCCTCGGCTTCTCCCTGGCTCACAACTGATCCGATGCTCGGGGTCAGCTGCTCAGCATCAACACGCATAGAGCTCCCAACGTTCCCGCAATGGGCAGGGTCGTCACCCATGCAGAAACGATCTGTCTGATCACGCGCCAGTGCGCCTGCCCGGTCACGGCGCCGATCCCGAACAGCGCACCGCAGGAGACGTGCGTGGTGGAAACGGGAAGCCCAAAACGGCTGGCAGCCAACACGAGACAGGCTGTGGCTAGGTTGGCTGCCAATGCTTGGCCAGAATCCATCCCCGTGATGCGATGGCTCATCGTCTCGGCGACGCGCCGTGCGGCGAGAATGCCGCCGGCGAGCATAGTCAGCCCGACCAGAGCGACGCCATCGACCGGCGCGAGAGCAGTTGCCACGAGGAGCGCCGCCGCGATTTTCGGTGTGTCGTTGAGCCCGCGAGCAAAGCACACCGCCGCCCCGGACAGCACGAGCAGGCCGTTCCGTGCCTGCGCTGCCTGCACACCGCTCACCCGTCCGTCCGAGCCTTGCGAACACTCGCGGGCACTTCCCAACTTGACTGTAGCCACCTGCGACACCGCGAGGACGCCCAACCCACCAGCGACCGGCTCCAGATTGGTATCGACGCACACGCAGCTGTCGGCGCGTAGTCCGGCGGCCGCGAGCAACCGTCGGAACGCAAGATACTGCGCCGCGCCGAGAACCGATGCGAGCGCGGGGCTCACGAGCAGAGGCGTGACGAAAGCGCTCGTCAAGTGAGTCACATCGACGCCCGCGCTCACGACCATACCGGCCCCGACGAGCGCTCCGATCAAGGCATGGGTCGTGGACACGGGAAGACCCAGCCGCGTCGCGAGCAGGACCGTCGCGGCAGCGGCACAGCTCACGGCCGTAAGAAACATCGGCTCCCCCGCGACGGCATCCGGCACGAGGCCCTTGCCGCTGAAGGCCCGGAGCAACTCCGTTGCGCCATACGCCGCTGCAAGAGCGCCAAGGCCCGTAGCGATCGTGGCCAGGAAGAGCGCTTGCCGGTAGGCAAGCACGCCGCTGCCGTACAGCGCCGCGACTCCCTTGAAGTTGTCGTTCGCGCCATTCGCACACGCGAGGATCAACGCGGCCAGCACTACTCCGACAGCCATTCTCCGCATCACCTCAGCGCAGAGCGCCTGTGCAGCTCGATCCGGCTCCCGCCGTGCAGCCGAAGCAGTGGCTACCCGTCCGGATCTCCGCGCCGTCGAGTTCGTCGAGGCGCTCGATGTCCCAGATGGTCGTGGTCTTCCGACCGTTCTTGCGCAGTGAACAGGCGAGCATCTGGTTGAAATCGCAGTCGTAGAGCGTCCCGTCCCAGCTGACGCTCACCAGCGAGCGGCACATCACCGCGGGCGCGGTGCCGCGGTTGAAGTGATTCACGAGCAGGCTCATGTACGCGTCGTACTTGCCGGCACGCATGAGGTCCGCTGCGAACCTCCCCACCGGCATGTTGCTGATCGTGAGCAGACGGTCGAAGCGGACTCCAAAATGCTCGCGCAAGTTCCGCTTGTACTCAGCCTCGAGATCTTCCTGCGGCGGCGGCAGAAACGCTCCGAGCGGGTTGTAAACCAGGTTGAGCCGCAGACCCAAGCCCGGGCGCGCGTACCCGAGGGCGTTCAGCCAGCGCAGCGCGGCAATGCTCTTCTCGAAGACTCCCCGGCCGCGCTGGCGGTCGACGGTTTCCGCGGAGTAGCACGGCAGTGAGCAGATGACCTCGACCTGATTCGCGGCCAGAAACCTGGGAAGCCACTCCATGTCCGGTTCGAAGAACACGGTGAGGTTGCAGCGGTCGATCACGTACCGGCCGAATCCGCGCGCACTCTCGACGAGATAGCGGAAATGCGGGTTCAGCTCCGGCGCGCCGCCGGTCAGGTCGACGGTTCCCACGCCCGGGCTCGATGCGAGAAGAGCGACGATCCGCTCGGCGGTCCTGCGGCGCATGATCTCGGTGCGTTTGGGACCGGCCTCGACATGACAGTGGTGGCAGGCCTGATTGCACAGCTTGCCGACGTTCACCTGCAGCGTGCGTACGCGGTCGCGGCGAAGCGGACTGAGACCATGCCGACCAAGCACTGCGTCGAAATCCGCAAACCCATCCAGAACCCTAGCCGGTTCGCCCATGGTCACTCTCCTCAGCAGCACGCTTTGCCGGGCGCACACGTCGCACCTTGCGCCTCCGTCGTCAGCCGGTAGCCCATGCCCTTCGTCTCGCATGGCTGGCGGACGGCGTCGCGCGAGCAGTCGAACGCTCGGGCCATCTCCGGTGTCACGGCAACGCGCGGCTCAACCGGGATGATGTCGCGTCTATACGGCTCGTGCGCGTAGAGCTGAAACGTCTTCTCGCACACGGCCATCGGCACGCCGCGCTTAAGGACGTGTCCGTCATCGTCGCGCACTTCGCTCCACGGACCGCGATAGATCACTGCCTGGTTGTAGTCCCAGCAGGGTCCTTCTTTGCCCTTCCACGCGCGAATCGTCATGGCGCGAAATTCGATGCCGCCGATGGTCCGCCACGGCTTGTCCGCTCGGCTCAGGATCTCGATTCCGTAGAACCCTGCCGCGGCGAAGCCATCGAGAGAGGCTTGTTCCTGAAGGGCGCCGGAAACGCAGCCCGACCAGAGCTCGGGGTCCTCCTTGAGCGCCGCCGGCACGGGCTCGTCGGCCACGATGTCCGAGATCACCGCCCGGCCGCCTCGGCGCAGGACACGAAAGAGCTCTCGAAACAATGTCCGCTTGTCTTCGTCGCGCACCAGGTTCAGGACGCAGTTCGAAACGACGACGTCGACCGACTCATCCGGCACGAGCGCCCGTGTGCGTCGTTGCTCACGGACGAATGCTTCGAACTCGGACATGTGTGTCGACGAGCCGATCGGGTGTCGTCGCAGGTACCCGTCGACCTCATCGAGGTTCGTCTGCAGATCCTGAATCCTTCCGCGATGGAACGAGACGTTGTCGTATCCGAGGCGGCGGGCGATCTCAGGCCGGTGGCGTCGCGCCAGAGCGAGCATCTCCTCGTTGAAATCGACGCCGATCACCCGCCCAGCCGAACCGACGACTTGCGCGGCCATGTAGCAGCCCTTGCCGCTGCCGGAGCCGAGATCGAGCACGACGTCGCCGGCGCACACGTGTGCGCATGGATCCCCGCACCCGTAGTCCCGCTCCACGATCTCCCGCGGCAGGACGGCCAGCAAACGCGGGTTGTACTCGACGGCACAGCACAGGCTCTCTTCACGGCGCTTGGCCCCCTGTGTGTACCGCTCCACCACAGCTCCTTCCATGTTCTCCATTCGCCATCACCTCGCTCTTCCAATCCATTTAGCGCGATGAACATTCACGCTCCGCCGATGGTTCCGGCGTCCGCGCCGCGCCGCTCCCCGAAAACCGGCACCGACGGTCGGAGAGCATGCCCCTGGCGCGACGGTCAATCCGAGCGGTCGATGCGAACCCTTTCGCCCGCGTCGTGTCCTCGGCGCCGACGGAGGGGCGGGGGACAACGGCTTCGATATTGACCGCGATCTCGTTGCCGACGCGCAGGGGGTTTCTCCACCCAGTCGGCCCGATGTCGTACGCCGTCCGGTCGAGCTTTACCTCGCCGACAATCCGCCTGGTGTCGCGGTCGACGATGGTGAAGCGCATGGGGAAGGAGTGGCGGTGACTGTGCAGGTCGAGCTCGACCTGGGCGGTGAGATGCTCGGCGTCCTCGAGAGTGAAGCCGGTCAGCTTCGCGGTCGCGCGCGGGTACTCGCTGACGCCGAGGAAGTCGCTGCTCTTCAGATGTCGGTCGCGTGTCGTGTTCCCGGTGTCGAGGCTGGTGAGATCGACGACGACCTCAACCTCACTGCGCTCCGGCCGCTCCTCGTCGATCACGGCCCGCCAGATCTCCCAGCGGGGGAACTCCCCCTCGGAAGACCCGACCGCGGTGGTGCCGCGGAAGCGAATTCGACCCGGCGGGGCTTGGCCGGACGAATCGTGCGGAGCGAGGAGAAAGAGCAGCAGCACAAGCGCGGCAAAGCCACGGCGCTGCCCGGCGGCCGACCGGCGCCGGGAGCGGCCCGTCGATGTCGTGCTCTGTCGCATGGTCGAGGGACTACATTGGCAGGAGGGCGTAGCGCTCGCCCGCGTATAGGCTGATCGCACCGGGCGACATCTGCGCGTCGTGCCGGATGCGACCGGCATGTCCCGACCAGACGCGCTCACCGGCACCCCTGCAAGGCGCTGTCGACCGCGGCAATCAGCTCGTTGATCTCGGCCGCGCCGGAGACGTTCACGTCGATCTCGGTACAGGCGTCGATCTCGGCGTTGCCGAGCGCGATGTTCACTCCGGTGATGATTTCGTCCACGGTGACGGTGCCGCTGGCGTCGCAGTTCCCGACGCACTGGACAGGGGTGGGCGTGACTAGCGGCGTCGGCGCGATCGGCGTCGCCGTTGGCGTGGGAGTCGGCGTGGCGGCGTCGCCTACCGTGACGTCGATGGTCGTCGCGCTCGATCGGTCACCGCTCGCTTGGCCGTTGAAGTTCACGCTATTGCCGGCCCCGAACAGCGTGTAGGTCCCGGGCTCGTCGGGGGCGGTCCAGGTGAAGTCCCAGCCCGCGACCATGTTGACGTTCGGCGTGGCACCACGGTGTGTCAGCTCGCCGTTCGCTGCCCCGCGCGCGCCCTGATCCGGCAGGATGTCGAGGCCTCCACCGCTGGCCGCGATGTCGAATCCCGCCCGGGGCTGGGTCGGCACCCGCGACTCGACCTCGAAGCGATACGTCGCGGTCTCGCCGAGGCCGAGTGCGGTGGGACCGATGAACCGCACCTCGGGCGCGACCCCGCCGCGGTGGCAGACCGTGCAGGTCACGCCCTGCTTGCCCGACACCCCGCGGATGCCGCCGCTGAAGGCCCAGGCCGGCGACCCACGCAGCGCACCGGCGCCTGCCAGGAGAACGGCGAGCACCGTCAAGGCGGAGAGCCTGTCAAGCCGTCTCATCATGTGCGCAAAGGAATGGCGGCGCTCAGAATCCAGAGACGGCGAACCAGTTGCCGGGTCGATTGCCGGCCGGATCCGTCGACCCGGTCACCAGCACGATCGGAGCGAAGCAGGGGTCCGGTATTGCGATCTTCGCGACGAGCACCGCATCGCCATCGGGCTCGAACGGAGCCGGCGCGGTGCGCGCCGCCTCGAACGGCGTCCCGGTCGCGTCGTGGCAGACCACGCGAGCCAAGATGTCGGGTGACGGATTGAACCCGATGGCCGGGATGATCAGGCCCTTGGCACGCAGCACCAGCAGCGCGCGGCCCGATTTGAATGACACCAGCGAGACCTGGCCGCGCTCGATGCCCCAGTCCACGGTCGATGCAGGGAACCCCGCGATCACCTGATTAGCCCGGTTGCTGCGCAAGTCCGCACTGAAGATCTCACCCGCGGCCGCTGCCGGCCATGACGTGCCGGCGCACAGCAACGTTACTCCGACGATTATTGAAACCACTTGTCGCATGACTTTTTCCCTTTCCGCGCGCATCGCGCGCAACTGCGAAGATGCTGGTCGTATAGGTCGGGCGTACTTCTGTTGACAAGATAGCGACGGCGAGAAACAGTGTTGCCAAGTCGTTGACAATCCTCGAGCCACCATGGACCGCATCACCGCAATGACAGTGTTCACGCAGGTCGTCGACGCCGGCAGCTTGTCGGTCGTAGCCCGGCGGCTCGGCCTCTCGCGTTCGGCCATCAGCAAGCAGCTCGCGCACCTGGAAGAACGCCTCGGCGCCCGCCTGTTGCAGCGGACCACGCGGCGCCTCAGCCTCACCGAGGCCGGCAGCGAGTTCTACGCGCGCTGCACGCGTATCGTGCACGAGGTCGAGGAAGCCGAGCAAGGCGTCAGCCGGCTCCACGCCGGACCGCGTGGGCTGCTGAAGGTCAACGCGCCGATGACGTTCGGTCACCGGCACATCGCCCCGGCAATCGCCGAGTTCCTCCCGCGCTACCCGGATGTTCAGGTCGAGATGACGCTCAACGACCAGGTCGTCAACCTGATCGAGGGCGGCTTCGATGTCACAATCCGTATCGCCGTGCTGGCCGACTCCAGCCTGATCGCGCGGCGGCTGGCGCCCAACCGCGTCGTGGTGTGCGGGGCGCCCGCCTACTTCGCCGCGCACGGTCGGCCGCGCACGCCGCGCGACCTCGTGCACCACAGCTGCCTGCACTACACCTACCTCTCGTCGCACAACACATGGCATTTCGTCGGCCCGCGCGGTGCGGATTCGGTCGAGGTGTCGGGGAACTTCCGTGCCAACAACGGCGATGCGCTGCAGGCCGCGGCACGTGCCGGCGTCGGGCTGGTACAGCTACCGACGTTCATTGTCGGCGCCGACCTGGCCAGCGGTGCGCTGGAGACCGTGCTGGAGCGCTACGAGGACCGCACTACGTCGATCTGGGCGATCTACGCGACGACGCGCCACCTGTCGCCAAAGGTGCGGGTGTTTCTCGACTTCCTGGCCGCGCGCTTCGAACACCCCGATTGGGGCGCGGGGCGACGCGCGGTCCGCCCACGGCGGGCAAGCGGTACGCCACCCATCACCCAGCGGCCGCGTCGGAAGACGCAATCGTGAAGCGATCGTCAGGGGCCGCGGCCAAGGCATTTCCCGCTCGCCCAGCTCGACGCGATCGTGCACCGCGACGGTACCACCCTGAACGACGTAGCAGTTGAGCGCGAGTGACCCGCCGAACTTGCGGTGGATACTCTTCAGCACCTCCACGTCCTGCACGAGCGTGTCAGGATCGAAAGTGGTCATCACGCACCGCTGGCGCAGGTCCTGGATGCCGATGACCGCTTCGCCGATGTGGAGACAACGGCCCTCCCACTCGCGCTCCTGGAGCGCCGGGACCCCGCCGATCACGATGTTGGGACGCAGACGGCGCCCATCGTAGCCGAACGCGGCGATGGCGCCGTCGGTCGCCACCAACAGAGGAAGGACGTCGAAGCGCTCGCAGCCGTCGAACCGTACCAAGTGTGATCGATCCCGGCCGGCACGCTCCACATCGCGCGCGACCTCCGGCGATCCCCAGGGCCGGCCGTCGACCAGCGGTTCGCCGTCCGGCCCGAATGTGGCCCGGTGCCCGAGAAGCGCCGGGTGATTCCGCGCCGTCACGACGCGGCCCGAGGCGTTGCGCACGTGGAGGACCCGGTCGCCGGCGGTGCCGTCGTACCGGATCTCGGCGCGTTCGAGCGACTCGCCCGCCATCGACTTGACCGGGTAGCGCCAAAGCTCAGCAACCCACATGGGACGCTCCCTCAAAAACTTCGCGGTCGTCGCGATAGATCTCGTACGCCCGCGCGTACTCCATCACGCGTGCCACCGTGCTCACAAAGTCATCCTCGTAACCTGCCCGCCGGAGGAGGTGAAAGCCCATCTCCATGCCGGCGGTGATGCCGCCCGCGGTGATGATGCGACCGGCGTCCACGAGCCGGGCGCGACTGATCCGGCAGGCCGGGGCGATGCGTGCGAGGCGGTCGATCGGGACCATGCCCATGCCGGAGGCTTCCAGGCGGTCCGGCTCCTTGCGACTCGTTGCTGGCAGGCCGTCGAGGAGACCCATCCGCGCATAGATCCAGGAGCCCGTGCACACGCTGGTGAGGAGGCAGGAATCGGGCAGCTCCCGAACGAAGTCGTGCAGCCGCGCGTTGTGCATCTCCTGCCGCGTCCCGAATCCGCCCGGGATGAGGAAGGCATCCATGGCGGGGTGATCTCCGAACCCGTAGCTGGGAAGGATCGTGAACCCCGCCTGGGTCTGGATTGGGCGCAGGGTTTCGGCGACGAGGAAGACCTCGAGCTCCGGATCGAACCGCCGGGCCACCGAAATGACACCGTACGGGGCGGTGCAGTCGATGATCTCGGCGTCCTTGAAGACGTAGATGCCGAGACGAAACCCGGGGACGACGCGGTTGGAGGTCATATCGCGCTCGCTCGTCGTGCTTGGAGGTTGCTTCACTGCGCCAGCGCGGGCCACTTGGCGTCTGCCTTGCGCGCCAGCTCGGCGGGCTCCTTCAGCCACAAGTCGTGCGCATCGAGCTGCGGGTCGCGGTAGAAGAGGTAGAGCTTGCCGTCGCGCAGCTCGTAGCTCTCTGGGTCGACGTCGACGCGCTTGCCGATGGCGCCGACCGCCCAGGCGCACCACCCACCGTACTGGGGCAGGTAGCGCTCGGGGTCCTTCTTGAACGCGGCCCGATGCTCCTCGGAGGCGAACCGGTAGGTGACCCCCTGATACTCCTCCGCGATCTTGAAAGTACCCCGTTGCGGCCCCCCACCGCCCTCGGGGAAGTATGACACCGGGTCGTAGCCTGCGACCCCAATGTGCTCGCCGAGGAGATTGAAGCGGTGCTGGGAAGGCGACTCCATCCCCACCGCTACGGCGACACTCAGTCCCAGAACCGCGAGCGTCCCCATCATCAACGATCTCGTTCTCATGCCTTTGTCCTTTCTGTTCCGCCCGCCACCGGCGGCGCGCGGGAGCGCTGTGCTCGCCCTCCAATTGCGTTTGGCGTGCCAACGGGAATCCCTGATCCTGCGTAGCGCGCCACAGCGGCATCTCGTTGTCCCACGAGAGTTCGTTGGGACTTCAACGAGAAATCGTCTAGAAGGAGCTCGTGGACCCTCTATCGCTCCAGCCCGTTTCGCTGGCCGTCGCACAGGAGCGCTCGGCCGTCGCAGTGCTGTCCCGCATCGTCGATGGACTCCGGCAGCAGTCCGGCGTGGCGCTGGCTCGGGTGTGGCTGATCGCGCCGGGCGACATCTGCGCGGCGTGCCGGATGCGACCGGAGTGTCCCGACCAGGGGCGCTGCCTCCATCTCGCTGCCAGCGCAGGTGCCCCCCAGGCTTCCGCCGGCGAGGACTGGTCACGCCTTGACGGCGACTTCCGCCGCTTCCCTCTCGGCGTCCGGAAGGTGGGGCACATTGGCGGCACGGGAGCGGCGATTCTCGTACGCGACACGGCGGAGGACGCCGAGTGGATCGCCCGGCGGGACTGGGCGGATCGCGAGGGTATTCGCAGCTTCGCCGGGCAGCCTCTCATCTTTCGCGGCGACACGCTGGGGGTGCTGGGTATCTTCAGCCGCGAGTCGATTGACGAAACGGCCTTCGCGTGGCTCCGCACGTTCGCCGACCACGCCGCCGTCGCCATCGCCAACAGTCGCGCCTTCGCGGAGATCGAGCGGCTGCGCGCGCAGCTCCAGCTCGAGAACGACGCCCTCCGCGAGGAGGTGAGGGCCGGCCTCGCCGGCGGCGATATGGTGGGGGAGAGTCCTGCGCTACGCAAGGTGCAGGAGCAGATCGAGTTGGTGGCGGCTACCGACGCCACCATCCTCATCTTGGGCGAGTCCGGCGTGGGCAAGGAGCTCGTGGTGCGTTGCCTCCACGAGCGCAGCGGGCGGAACCACCGGCCGCTGATCAACGTCAACTGCGCGGCGATCCCGCGCGAGTTGTTCGAGAGCGAGTTTTTCGGCCACGTGAAGGGCGCGTTCACGGGCGCGCTGCGCGACCGCGCGGGACGATTCGAGGCCGCGGATGGCGGCACGCTCTTCCTCGACGAGGTCGGTGAGATTCCCCTCGAGCTGCAGAGCAAGCTCCTGCGGGTGCTGCAAGAAGGCGAGTTCGAGCGCGTCGGCGAGGAGCGTACACGCCGCGTGGCCGTGCGCGTGATTACCGCCACCAACCGTGACTTGGTCCGAGAGGTGGAGGCCGGCCGATTCCGGAGGGATCTCTACTACCGCCTGAGCATCTTCCCGCTCGAGGTGCCGCCGCTGCGCCAGCGCCGCGAAGACATTGCTCCGCTCGCCGCGCACTTCATGCGGCTCGCGGCGCGCCGCCTCGGCGTGCGGGTGGCTCGGCTCGACGACGCGCAGCTTCGGGCGCTCCAGGACTACGACTGGCCCGGGAACATTCGCGAGTTGCAGAATGTGATCGAGCGCGCGACGATCATGAGCCGAGGGCGCGCCCTGCGCTTCGACTTGCAGCCGTCGGACTTGAGTGGCGATCGGACGTCAGCGTCGGGAAAAGTCGCCGATCGTCGGGTCGTTCCCGCTGCGGAGTGGCGGCAGCGGGAGCGGCGCAATCTCGAGGCGGCGCTCGAGCAGGCGCATGGCAAGATCTACGGGCACGACGGCGCCGCGACGTTGCTCGGGATGCGGCCGACGACGCTCGCATCCCGCATGAAAGCCCTGGGCATCCGCCGCCAACGAGCATCGTAGCTGACGAAAATTCGGGGACGCGCCGCCGAGCGGCACCGAGCTGGCCTGCGTGACGTGATGTGGTCGACCGACTACCCACACTCCGACAGCATGTGGCCCAAGTCGCGCGAGGCGCTCGCCGAGCCCTTCCGGGACGTCCCAGCGGATGAGCGCGCACTGATCGCCGGGGCAATGCCGCGCGTCTCTACGGCCTCGGATAGCACGCGGGCGGTCATGCGGACTGTCGCGGGAGTGCGGGTCGAGTACGCCCTCGGATAGCGGATGGAGCGCGACGCCGCCATTGTCGAGGTGAGTCTCAACGAGACCACGATGCGGGCTCAGAACCCGCAGGTGCCGTACTCGCCGCAGGAGGCGCGGATGATGCACGGCAGTGCGCTGAGGCCGGCGCGGCAGTGGTGCACTGGCACGCGCGATCCAATCACGGGCGCGCAGGGACCGGCGCTGGGCGACTCTACGACGTGCAGCCGCTTCCCCGCGTCACGTTCACCGATCCGCGGAGAGAGTCTGACGTGTGTCATTGGCGACGACATCGACATGGTGGCCGGTCGCGTCGCGCCATACGCGCTCGATGCCTGCGGGGCAGATCGCGGCGATCTTCTCGTCGGCGAGATAGCGGCAGACAGCCGCACCAATCTCTGGTTCCTCAAGTGGGGCGAGGTGGGGAACCGCCTCCAGCACCGTGACCTTGACCCCAAAGCGACCGAAGAGTTGCGCGAGTTCGAGGCCGAATGGCGCCGCCGCCGATAACGATCAGCGAGGGCGGCAGTGCTGGCAAGCTGAGGGCGTCGGTGCTGTCGAGGAAGCCTGCCTCCACCAGGCCGGGGATGGGCGGCGCCCACGGGTGCGAGCCCGTGGCCACGATGACTTTGGCAGGTTCGTAGGCCGTGCCGTTGACCGTGAGCCGCGGGCCGCCGGTAAGTTCAGCCCTGCCCTTGAGGGTCGTGATGCTCGGGTAGGCTTTGGCGACGTCCACGTACTTTCCCTGGCGGAGCGCCGCAACCATTTCGTCCTTCTGCTGTACGACACGCTGCCAGTCTTTGGGCGGCGGGCAGGCGGTGAGCCCTTCGAAGTGCGGGTAGGCAGCGTGATAGCAGATCTCCGCGGCGCGAATGAGCGTCTTCGACGGAACGCAGCCGATGTTGACGCAGGTGCCACCGATGGTGCTGGCTTCGACGGATGGCGGCCGTGGCGCCGAGCTCGGCGCCTTTGATGGCAGCAGCGAACGCGGCTGAGCCGCCACCGATAGTCATGAGGTCAAACGCTTTCATAGAGGTCATGTGCAGCAGCTCGCTTGCTTGGACGGGCACTTCACCGGGCTGTAGGAGCAGAAGACGCAGCAGTCACCCGGCTTCGGTTTGAGGACGGAACGACAGCCGGAGCACTTGTAGAAGAACTGGCACGCGTTGGTGGGCATGGCTTCCCGCTTCGCGGTCCCGCAGTATGGACAGGTGATGGTGGTGCTGAGCTGCGTGTTGATAGTTCCCTCGTGCATATCAGCGCACTTCCAGGAGCTGCGCTGGATAGCCCGCGCCCTTGATGGCGGCGGCGACCGTGTCGGGTTGGTACCGGATGGTCTCAAGGTTCACGCCGCCCTGTTTGGCGAGCTGTCCAATGGTGAGGTGGTTCATGGTTGGCCTCTCTCACCAGGTAGTCTACACCCTGGACCTAGGTACTGGGTCAAGGGGGTACGTAGCTACCGGGGCTGCAGAGGAAGGTTTTCAAGCACTGCTCAGCGAAACGGCGCGCCGTTCCGTGGTAAGGGGGTGCCGTGAATCTCCAAGGCTAGACCGATGGCAAAGATCTTCCTCGATCAGCTGACTCGCATGATTGATCAAGCGACGTCAGGACAGATCGGCGACGTCGGCTTGTCGTGCAAGCACTTCTTCAGCGGGGCGGCAGTGTACGCCAACGGGCGAATCTGCGCCTCACTCACCCCCGTAGGCTTCGCGATCAAGTTGCCAAAGGAGTCACGCGATACCCTTCTGAAGCAACGTGGTGCGAGGCCTT
>CAZCGA010000086.1:0-5429 GCA_964498075.1 uncultured Binatia bacterium (SeqCode)
CGCCCCGTGGTGGCGCCGAACTCGTCGCCGTCCTGCTGCAGCTTCTTGCCGAGGGCGTCGTGCAGCTCGGTGGGGAACGGGCCGCTGCCGACGCGCGTCGTGTAGGCTTTCACGATGCCGACCACGCTGGAGATCTGATGCGGCGCGATGCCGGGTCCCGTGCACGCGGCGCCCGCCACGGTGTTTGACGATGTCACGTAGGGATAGGTGCCGTGGTCGACGTCGAGCATGGTGCCCTGCCCGCCCTCGAGCAGAACGCGTTTGTCGTCGCGCAGCGCGGCGTGCAGGTAGATGCTGGTGTCGGTGACGTGCGCCGCCAGGCGCGCGCGGAAGCCGCAGTACTCGCGGTGGATGGCGTCGAAGTCGAGGGCTTGCTCCTTGAGCATGGCGCTCAGGTAGGCGTTCTTTTCCTCGATGGTGTGGCGCAGCGCGTCGGTGAAGGCGTCGTCGTCGAACAGGTCGGCGACGCGGATGCCGATGCGCGCCATCTTGTCTTCGTAGGTGGGGCCGATGCCGCGACCTGTCGTGCCGATGCGTCCTTCGCCGCGCAGTCGCTCGCGCGCCTGATCGATGGCGCGATGGTACGGCATGATGAGATGGGCGCGGTCGCTGATCTTCAGCAAGTCGTCCTGGGCCAGGTAGTCGCGCTTGCGCAGCTCGTCGATCTCGGTGATCAGGACGGCTGGATCGATCACGACGCCGTTGCCGATGACGCACACCTTGCCGGCGTGCAGCACACCCGACGGGACCAGATGCAAGACGGTCTTGCGGCCGTCGACCACCAGCGTGTGGCCGGCGTTGTTGCCGCCCTGATAGCGCACGATGATGTCGGCGTGCTCGGCGAGGATGTCGACGACCTTGCCTTTGCCTTCGTCACCCCATTGCGTTCCAACGACCACGACCGCGGGCATAGCGGCTCACTTCCTCATCCACGTGTCAGAGCTTGATGAGCTGTGCAGAGATGATGTTGGGGAGCGTGCGCAAGCGCTCCATGACCGGATTCGGGATCGCGTCATCGACGTGAATCAGCGAGATCGCCATGCCACCGATCTTCTCGCGTCCGAGCTCCAAGCGGGCGATGTTGACCTTGGCTTCACCGAGCAGCGACCCGACGGCGCCGACGACGCCGGGGACGTCACGGTTGTTGAGCATGAGAATGTAGCCCTCGGGGTCTGCGTCCAAGAAGAAGTCGTTGATGCGCACCAGGCGGATGACGCGTTGGCCGAAGACGGCGCCGGCCGCGATGGTCGTGCCCTTGGCGCTGTTCACGTGCACGGTGACGAGGTTGAGAAACCCTTTGGACTGGCTGGTGCGCGACTCGACGACCTTGATGCCGCGCTCGCGTGCGATGGCCGGTGCGTTGACGTAGTTGACGGCGCTGGAGTCGAGAACCCGGCTGAGGAGCCCGCGCAGCACGGCGAGCGTCAGTGACTTCACGTCGTAGTTGGCGACCTCGCCGGCATACTCGATGGATACTTCGCGCGGCGCAGCAGCCAGCAACTGTGCTTGCAGGCTGCCGAGCTTGTCGCACAGGCTGAGGTAGGGACCGAGGACATCGAGCAGCTCGGGACTGATGGAGGGGACGTTGACGGCATCTTGGATGACGCCGCGCGTGAGGTAGTTGACCACTTGCTGCGCGATGGCGATGGCGACGTTGATCTGGGCCTCGTCGGTGGCGGCGCCCAGGTGCGGCGTACAGATGACTTGATCGAGCTGCAGTAACGGGTGATCCGGTGGTGGCGGCTCTTGGGCGAACACGTCGAGCGCGGCGCCGGCGACTTTGCCGTCGCGAATTGCTGCCGCCAGCGCCTCTTCATCGAGGATGCCGCCGCGGGCACAGTTGATGACGCGGACCCCCTTCTTCATCTTGGCGAAGGCAGTGGCGCCGACGAGGCCGCGGGTCTCCGGCATCAGCGGGGTGTGGATGCTGATGAAATCGGCGCGCGCATACAGCTCGTCGAGGCTGACCAGCTCGACGCCCAGCCGCTGTGCGGCCTCGGTAGAGATGAAGGGGTCGTAGGCGATCACCTGCATCTTAAGACCGAGGGCGCGCTCGGCCATTAGGCTGCCGATGTTGCCGATGCCGATGATTCCGAGGATCTTGCGGTGCACTTCGGAGCCGATGAAGCGGCCCTTCTCCCACTTGCCGCCCTTCATCGACGCCGTCGCTTGCGGAATGGAGCGGGCAAGCGCCAGCATCATGCTGACGGCGTGCTCCGCGGTGGTGACGTTGTTGCCCGCGGGCGTGTTCATCACCACGATGCCCTTCTTCGTCGCCGCTTCGACATCGATGTTGTCGACGCCGATGCCGGCACGACCGATGACGCGGAGATTAGCGGCGGCAGCTACGACCTCTGCAGTGACCGTGGAGCTGCTGCGGATGATCAGGCCGTGGTAGGGGGGGATCTTCGCGGCCAGCTCCGCCGGCTTGAACCCGCCACCCTCATCGACTTCGATATCCGGCGCCGTCTTGAGGATCTGCATCCCCTGGGCAGCGAGCTTATCGGCAACCAGCACGCGATGCATCGGTCACTCCGGTAGCGCGGCCATGAGGACTGCTTGCGCCGCCCCGACGCCGCGGCCCAGCTGCACGTCATGTCCGAAGTGGCGCAGCGCCATCTCCAAGGCCGCGATCGCAGTGACGATATCGAAGGTGCCGGTGTAGCCGAGGTGACCTATGCGTACGATCTTGCCTTTGAACTGATCCTGCCCGCCCATGAAGGTGACGCCCATGCGGTCGCGGAGATACGCAACCAGCTTGCCGCCGTCCACACCCGGGGGTGAGAACATCGCCGTCAGCGCCGGGCTCGGTGCGTCCGGGGCCACCAGCTGGAGGCCCAAGGCGGTGGCAGCGGCGCGGGTTGCGGCAGCCATCCGCGCGTGGCGCGCGAAAACGCGGGGCAGGCCCTCCTCGAGGATCATGGCGAGCGCCTCGCGCAACCCGGTGATGAGGGAGATCGCGGGCGTCCAAGCGGAGGTGTCGTTGGCGAGGCTTTCGCGCTCTCGGGCAAAGTCGAAGTAGAAGCGGGGCAGTTTCGCCTCTTTGGTGCGCTGCCAGGCGCGTTCGCTCAGGGAGATGAAGGCGAGCCCTGGCGGGAGCATGAGCGCCTTCTGTGAGCCGGTGATCAGCGCGTCGATGCCCCACCGATCCATGGGAATGTCGAAGACACCGAGGGCGGTGATCCCGTCGACGATGAGCAGGGCGTCGCGCTGGCGGGTGAGCTTGGCGATCTCTTCGGTCGGGTGCAGGGCTGCGGTCGACGTTTCGCTGGCCTGGATGAGGACCCCACGGATGCCGGGGCGCTGATCGAGCAGACGGCGGACGTCTTCCACCCGCGCGCTCCGTCCCCACTCGACCTTCAGCTCCACGACTTTCAAACCGTACGCCGTGGAAATCTTCCCCCAGCGCTCGCCGAACTTGCCGCCGTTGACGACCAGGACCTCGTCGCCGGGAGAGAACAGGTTGGTCACCGCTCCCTCCATGGCGCCGGTTCCGGAAGCGGCAAGTATCAAGACGTCCTGCGCGGTCTGAAAGACCTCCTTCAGATCGCGCTTGGCGTCGGCGAAAATCTTGCTGAACTGCGGGGTCCGATGATGGATGACCGGTTGCGCCATCGCGAGCAGCACGCGCGGTGGGACTGGGGTGGGCCCCGGGGCGATGAGATAGTTCTTGATCACCTCAAATCCTCTCGACAAAAAAAAGCCTGGACCTCTGCAATCCAGAGGCCCAGGCGTTCGGCCCACTGAAGGTCAGCACTTCCCCGTGGTCAATTCCACGTTGCGCCAGTCGTGCGGACCGATCAATTCCGGTCTTCGAGTATCCAATCCTCCGGAGGCTGTCAACCTCGCTTCCTGCTCCGTGGAATCAGCGGGTGTTCCCGCTGTTCACCAAGGTCATGAACTCTTGGCGCGTTTCCTGGTGTGTGCGGAAGACGCCCAACATCGCGCTGGTGACGACCACCGAGTTTTGTTTCTCGACGCCGCGCATCCGCATGCACAGGTGCTCGGCGCGCAGCACGACGCCGACACCTTGCGGGTCGAGCTCGTCCATCAGCATATTAGCGACCTGGGTCGTCAGGCGTTCCTGGACCTGTAGGCGACGAGCGAAGACTTCGACCAGCCGCGCCAGTTTGCTGATACCGACGATGCGATGCTTTGGAATGTAGGCGACGTGTGCCCTCCCGAAGAACGGCAGAATGTGGTGCTCGCACATGGAGAAGAAATCCAGATCCTTGAGCAGGATCATTTCGGAGTACTCTTCGACGAACAGTGCCCCATTGATGACCTTCTTCGGATCCTCTTCGTAGCCCTTGGTGAGGTATTGGAGCGACCGTGCAACCCGTTCAGGGGTTTTCGCCAACCCCTCGCGCGCCGGATCCTCGCCGACCAGACGCAAGATATCCGCCACCGCACTCTCGATGGACGTTGCAGCCATGGCAGCGAATCTTAACGGAAAGCCTCGGTGCTGCAAGGGGAGCGCTGGTTCGGCGGCGAACCAAAAGGCGCCGGGAGGAACACTCAGCGACCGCTGCGTTTTTCGAATGCCTTCACCCGCTGATACTTCCGGTAGTCGTAGCCGGTAGCCATGGCCATCAGGATCGGTTCCATGCCGCCGGCGCGCTCACGCCGGAGAATGCGGAGGCGGTCGTAGAACTCTTGGAAGTCCTTGTTGATGCGTTCGCGCTCGTCGATCGGAGTGAGGAAGAAGTCGCGTAGCCGGGTGACGGTGAAGCGGAACGCCGAGAAGCGCAGCTCGTTGGGGAAGGCATCCCACTCCGCCAGCGAAAGGGTTCGCAGCGCTTCGTATCCGGCAATCAACGCCTCGAAGCGCTTCAGGGAGTACCGGCCGTTCTCGAAGCACAGCGCGTTCACTGCGGTGGCCAGATCGAAGATGAACTTGCCACGGCACGCCGCTTCGAAATCCAGGACTGCAACGACCTTGTCGCCCTTGAACTTCAAATTGTCGGCGAAGAGGTCGCCGTGAATGATTCCCTTCGGGAGCTTCCCCTCGAGGTAGTGGTTGAGGTAGTCGACCTCTTCATCCAGCGTTCGAATGATTCGCTTGAAGTAGTGCGGGAGCCGCCCGCGGGCGTCGAAGTAGACTTCCGCAACCCGGTCGAAGCCGAAGCGGTTGTCGATGCCCTTCTTGTAGGCTTTGCCGATCAAGTGGAGGTCGCCCAGCACGCGGCCGACGTTCTCCAACTCCGCAGGGGTCAGCTCTTCAGGGTCGGCGAAGTGGCCATCAATGTAGCGGTATACCGAGAGGGACTTGCCGTCCCATTCTCGATAGTGGCGACCGCGCCGGTCGGCGAGCGGCACCGGGCAGGGGAAGCCATGCTTCCGCAAGAAGAGCAGCAGGTCGAGCTCGCGCTTGACCTCCATCTCGCTCTTCACTTCGTCGATCTTGACGAGGAACTTTCCCTTGGCGG
>CAZCGA010000086.1:5526-28222 GCA_964498075.1 uncultured Binatia bacterium (SeqCode)
GTTTCGACTAGGTAGTGCGTGTTGACGGACCCCTCGGGGACCTCGCGCGTGCCAGTGACCCGTGGGAGCCCATAGTCAGCAGCGATCTCGTTGAACTCCCGCTTTGAGATCTTCGTGTACACGGCCATGCGATCCGCTTCGGCGACGCCCATGCCTCCGTTAGAGTGCCCGTTTTATAACAGAATTCACAAAACATACTACATCTGCCTACAGAAAATTGTCAAGAAAAATGTTCCGACGCCGGCCCCTCTCCTAATGTCCGATAAACGGCTCGGCCCTGGTGGGCTGCGGCAATCGAACGAGGCTTTCGCCCAATGAGCCGGCGGTTATTCCGGCCGCGGCTCGCTCCCATCAGTCTGACTCCAATGACTTTCTTAGCTTTTCCTCTATCTTGTCAGTGATTTGTCTGGCTTCCTTGGGCTCGATAAGACCAACCTTCGTCCGCCGTAGGAGGACATCTTCCGGTTGCACCGCCATCTCCGCTTGAGCAGCGTAAACAGCCTCTGCCCAAATGTCAGGCATTGTATGGACCAGCGGCTGCCTCAGCTCGCCGTCGGCCTCAAGTAGCGCCATCACTTCAGGCATGCGGCTCCCGTATCGCCGGGCCAAGTGCTGGATCTGTTCGGGGCTGAGGCCGTGACCGTTTGCATCCGCCAGCTCCCGGATCATTCTCCGCGGATCCGGGCTCCGTCCCCCGGGCAGCGGCTTTGCGCCGGTTGAACGCTTCCTTCTCGACCTTCCTACGGGGCGGCCGAGCCGTCTGCCCACAAAGTCGACAATCTCCTGCGCCACCAGGCGGTGCGTTGTGAGCTTGCCGCCCCCTAAGGTGATGAGCCCTGACCCGCTTTCGAAGATCTCTTCTTCCCGAGAGACTGCCGAAGGATCTCGGTCGTCGGCAGGCGCCACTAGGGGACGGAGCCCGGCATAGCTGCTCACAATGTCCGCAGCCCGCAAACGAGCGTCGGGGAAAGCCCAGTTGGCCGCCTCTAAGAGATACTCGAAGTCCCCGGCATCAGCCTTCACGTCGTCCGGTGTGCCATGGAAATCGGTATCGGTCGTGCCGATGAGCGAGTGGGATTCCCATGGGATTGCAAACAGGACCCGCTTATCGCGCGGCGAGCGCATTACCACAGCATGGAGGTTCCCAACCCGCTCACGTGGCACGACGATGTGGACGCCCTTCGTGAGGCGAAGACATGGCTTCACTCCAGCTTCGTCGAGGTAGCGAACCTGATCGGCCCACGGCCCAGTGGCATTCACAACGCAGCGCGCCCGGACTTCCAACTTTGGCCCACCAAATCGGTCGGCCAGCGCAGCACCGACAATACGGCCCCCTTCCTTGATGAAGCTCTGCAGCCCAAGGTAGTTCACGATCACCGCGCCCTCCTCGGCGGCGGCGAGGATCGTTTCGAGCGTGAGACGAGCATCGTCGGTGAAGCAGTCGTAGTAGAGCGCCGCGCCCTTCAATCCTTCGCCGCGCAGCTTCGGTTCCAGCTGCAGTGTGCGTTTCGCGGTCAGCATCCGGTGTGCACGAATATTGCGGAACACAGCGAGCAAGTCGTACAGCCACATGCCGGCGCCGAGGGTCAGGAATCCGATCGGATCGCCCCGGTAGACGGGGAACACGAAGGCCAGCGGTTGAACCAAATGTGGTGCCAATCGCCGCCGCAGAAGGTCTCGCTCACGGCAAGCCACCCGCACCAGGCGGAGGTCGCCTTGCTGAAGGTAGCGCACCCCGCCGTGGATCAGTCTGGATGACTTGCTACTCGTTCCGCTTGCGAAGTCGCCTTTCTCGACCAGTGCTACACGCATCCCCCGCATCGCTGCGTCCCGCGCGATCGCCCCGCCATTGATCCCGCCGCCGATCACCAGGACGTCGAAGACCTCGTTCTGCAGGCGCCGAATGCTCCGGTCCCTTCGCCCGGCGGAATCTTGCGTGGGTTGCGCTGTGCCTGTCATCTACCGATTGGCGTCTGCAATCTAACGGCTGGCCGGCTGGATGTCACGCGGCGAGCGCCCCATAAGAGCTAGCGCACACCGAGCAGCTTATGCGTTTGAGGGACGACGCGCACCGACGGCAGATGGCGTCGTGCCGTCAGGTACAAATGAGTCAACCGGTCCACTGCGATGAGCGGCCGCCCGGACGGATCGACGATGGGTTGCAGGAAGACCGGCACGGGCGGCCGCAGCGGGGCGAGCAGAGAAGCCCCCAGCGCCACCTCTTCGTCCGCTGTCCATTGATCCACCAGGATCTTCACGTACAGCTCCTTGGCGCGCGCCAGACCGATGAACTCCGCGTGCTCCTCCCAGAAAGCGCCCTCACCCGTGTTGGAGGGTGGCTTGATGTCCATGCTGATGATGTCAACGAACGGCAGGACATCACGCAGCCGGCGCGGCAGCACACCGTTCGTCTCCAGCAGTACGGGACAAGGAAACTTTCCGGCTCGCAAGAGTTCCGCCAGGAACTCGGATTGTGTGAGGGGCTCCCCTCCGGTCAACGCGATGGCATCAATCGGTGCGTCCGTCTCCAGCATGAGTGCGATCGTGCGCACCAACTCGTCGGGAGCAACCGGGTTCGTTCGCCGCGACACCGACCCGTCGGCGCCATACACGACGTAACCATCGCCCCGCTCCAGGCTATCCGGGGTATCGCAATAGGTACAGCGTAAGTTGCATCCAGCCAAGCGGATGAACAGGTGCCGCTGCCCGACGTAGGCGCCTTCGCCCTGAAAGGATACGAAGAGCTCTGAGATGTATCCGGATTTCACGGGCGCGTTTGTACCACAGGGTGCAGAGTCCGACCAGGAAAGCGTGGCACCAGAGCGATCTTGATGTCCATCACGTTTGTCCCGGTGGGCCCGCACCGCAAGAGATCCCCCAACTGGGAGAAGAACGTGTATGCGTCGTTGTTGGCGAGCGCCGCGTCCGGATCAAGGCCATGTGCAGGGGCTCGCGCCGCCGTGGTGCTGTCCACGAATGCCCCGGCCGCATCGGTCGGTCCATCGATGCCGTCCGTCCCTGCGCTCAACACCATCACCTCCTGACCCACAAGCTTGCCGGCCAGCGCCAGCGCGAACTCCTGGTTGCGTCCACCGCGCCCACTCCCGGTCACGCGCACAGTGGTCTCGCCGCCGGCGAGGATGCAGAGCGGCTGCTTGTCGCCGCGATGGCGCGCGAGCTCGATGAGGCGAGCCCCAAAGCCGTGCGCCGCGGTCGTGGTGCCTCCGGTCAGCGCCGCATCTTCGATGCACACCGCCCAGCCACGTGCCCGCGCCTCCCGTGCGGCCCCTTCGAGGGCAGTGCGATTCGAGCCGACGATGAGGTTCCGGCATCTCTCGGCCTCGGGGCTGCCTGGCTTGACGGTTTCGGGAACCCGGCCGTCCACCCCCATCTTCAGCAGTTGCTCAACCGCGGCGGGCACACGATCGCCGAGATCAAACCGTTTCAACACCGCGCACGCGTCGGAAAACGTCGTAACGTCCGGGGCCGTGGGTCCCGAGCCGATCGTGCCCGGATCATCGCCGACCACGTCGGAGATCAGCAGCGTCACCACCGGTACGCGCGCGGCGCGCAACAAGCCCCCACCTTTCACGGCGGAGATGTGTTTGCGGACGGTGTTGAATCCCGCGATGTCGGCTCCGGACTCCAGGAGCAGCTGAGTTGTCCGCACCTTTTCGCTGAGCTGGATGGGCGACCGGGGCCGGACGAGCAAGCTGGAAGCGCCACCGCTGATGAGACACACGATGCCGCCGGCGCGCGGCTGCTGCACCAGGTCCATGATGCCGAGCGCGGCGCGCTCGCCGCGCCCGTCGGGCAGCGGGTGGCCCGCCTCGGAGACCGCGATCGAACGCAACGGCGCGCCGCAGCCATCGGCAACGACGACCGCACCGTGGACGTTTTCGCTTCCCAACACCTGCTCGCATGCGGCGGCCATGCGCGCCGCTGCTTTGCCGGCACCGATCACGAGAGTCGGCAGCCGCCAGCGACCGGCGGTGTTCCCAGCCATCCCGATGACGACATCGCTGCCGTCGCGGGCGATGTGCTCCGCCACCAGTGCGACGGGATCGACGGCGCGAATCGCGGCGCGGAAGATCGCCTCGGCGTCGGCGCGGAGTGTCGCGCGGCTCGCGTTCGTCAACGAACCCTCACGCGAAGCGGGTCGCCGGATCACCGTCGGGAGCCGAAAACTGCCGCGGGCGACTTGTGGTCTGAGGCGCAGCCTCGTCAGGTATTTTCTTCGTCGATGTCGGTGGCACCGAGCTTGCGGTACCCCCGTTCATCTTCAGACCGCCGAGCAGCCTTGGCTTCCTTCTCACGTTCCGCCTGGCAGTTGACGCACAGGCGGGTGAACGGCAAGGCCTCGAGACGACCTTCGGCGATTTCCGATTCGCAGCTTTCGCAGATGCCGTAGGTGCCGTCATCGATGCGCTCGATCGCCTCCTGGACCGCCTGCACTTTACCACGCTCCCGATCGGTCAGGATGAAGCTGATCTCGCGATCCCGTTCCTCGCTGGCCAAGTCGTAGGTGTCCATCCCCTCGTCCTTGGCGCCCTCGCGGCCTTCCTTGAGGTCGTCGCTGATGTCACGCAGCACCTGACGGCGCATCTCGATCAGCTTCTCCCGGGCCGATTTCAAGAATGCCTTTCGCATGACCGGTTCCTACAAGGGGGCCGGGACTGTAGAGATATTCTCCAGCCGTGTCAATTGCCGTTTGGTAATGCCCGCAAGCACCTCCGCGTGCAAGTCGTAGGTGCTCGACCCGTAGATGCGGGCACGCGTTAGCGTGCCGATCGCCGCGGCGTTGCGCAGATAGACGACGCCGTCGATCTCCGGCGCTTGCGATGCCAGACGCCCGTGCAGGCGCCCCCGCTGATCTTCACCGCATACCAAGACGTCGTGATCGGTTCCGACGAGCCGACGATTCAGCGCTGCGGCGACTCCCGCCTGGGCGCGCATCAGTGCGGCCCGGCGCCGCCGTTTCACCCCGTCGGGAATCTGCTCGGAGAACGTCGCCGCCGCGGTGCCTTCTTCCCTTGAATAGGCAAACACCCCGACACGCTCGAAAGTGCTCTGCGCGACGAAATCCAGCAACTCGTTGAAGTCGGCTTCGGTCTCGCCCGGGAAGCCGACGATGAAGGAGGTACGGATCGCCACGCCCGGGATGCGCTCGCGGATGCGTCGGATGAGCCGCCGCACGGCCGCGCCGTCACGCTCGCGGCGCATCCGGCGCAGCATCTCGTCGCTGATGTGCTGCAAGGGCATGTCGATGTACGAGCAGACCTGCGGCTCGCTGGCGATGGTGTCGAGGAGCTCGTCGGTCACGTAGCGCGGGTAGTTGTACAGCAGCCGGATCCAACGGAGACGCTCGGCTCGATGCGCACGCCCGCCCACTCGGTGCGCACCAGCTGGCGAAGCAGCGCGGCGAGTGAGGAGCCGTCGCGACGATCGCGGCCGTACGCGGTGAGGTCCTGGCCGATCAGATTCAGCTCGATCACCCCGTCCGCCACCAGCGCCTCCGCCTCGCCGAGCACCGACTCGACGGGCCGGCTCTCGTGCCGGCCGCGAATCTTCGGAATGATGCAGAAGCTGCAGCGATGGTCACAGCCTTCCGATACCTTCAGGTAGGCGCTGAAGAAATCACCGGTGCGCAGACGCGGAATGCTGGCATCGGGCAGCAGATGCGCCGCGCCGCCGTACACGCTGGCGTCGGAGTGGCTCCCGTCGTTGAGGATCTCGGGCAGCCGCGTGAAATCCCCCGTGCCCAGGAAGGCGTCGACCTCGGGCAAGCTGTCTTGCAGCTCGCTGCCGTACCGCTGCACCAAACAGCCGGTCACGATCAGGCGCTTGGCCGGGTCGTTCCCTTTCAGACGTGCCAGCTCCAGGATCGTGTCGATCGATTCCTGCTTCGCGTCGCCGATGAAGCCGCAGGTGTTGACGATCAGCACGTCGGCGGCTTGGGGATCGAGGACGATCTCGCCGCCGCCGCGGGCAACCAAGCCGAGCATCATTTCGCTGTCCACCAAGTTCTTGGGGCAGCCCAAGCTCTGTAGGTATATCTTTGACCCCATTTTGCGAGGCTCGCATACTAACGATGCGCCGCTGCCACCGCAATACGTCCGGTGCCGCCACTTGATTTGCGTGGAGCGCTTCAGCTACCTCACGCACCGGTCTATCTTGCCGGCGCAACCGTCTCGTTCGTCTGAAGGAGGAACTTTGAACATGCGATTCAGCCGCGCCGCACTGGTCGTCGGCGTTTTGGCAGCCTGTGCGTACGCGCAAACCGAGTCGGTTGCCGCCCGTGTCAATGGAGTTGCGATCACCGAAGCCCAGGTGCAAGACCTCACGCAGCGGATGTCCGATTCGCAGCCGAAGGGCACTGCCGGCAGCGCGCCCGAGGCGGCCCGGCAGGATGCGTTGCAGTCGTTGATCGATATAGAGGTGCTAACGCAAGCGGCCAAGGCCGAGAACATCGAAGCGAGCGACGCTGAGGTGAATGAGAAGCTCAACGAGATCAAGGCGCGGTATCCACCCGACGCGTTTCAGAAGACCCTCGCTGCGAACCGCGCCACCGAAGCCGACCTACGCCGCGAGCTCGGCCGCACCCTGCAAATGGAAAAGCTGCTCGACCGCCAGGTGTCGGTGAAGGTGGCACCCGACGCGGCCGAGCACTTCTACAAGGAGAACCCGGACAAGTTCGGGCAACCCGCGGCAGTCCACGCCAGCCACATCCTCTTTCGTATCGCTGCCGAGGGTGACCAGGCCGCCGCGAGGAAGCGCGCCGAAGACGCGCTCCAACGCCTGCGCAAGGGTGAGGACTTCGCGACGCTGGCGAAGGAGCTCTCCGAGGACAAGGGGTCTGCGGAACACGGCGGCGACCTTGGGTTCTTCCCGCAAGAGGCCATGGTGAAGCCGTTTGCCGACGCCGCCTTCAGCCTGAAGCCCGGCGAGATCAGCGAGGTCATCAGCACCGAGTTCGGCTTTCACATCATCAAGGTCATCGAGACGCGGCCCGCGGGCGTCGCGCCGTTGGCCGATGTGAAGCCGCAGATTGAACGCTACCTGGAGTCGCAGGAGCGCGAGAAAGCCGAGCACGCCTACGTCGAGCAGCTCAAGACGAAACAAAAGATCGAGATCGGCGAGCCCAGCAACTCGACTCCGGCAGCCAGCGCTGCGAAGTAATCGAGGCGCCAGAGCCCTGAGCGCGTCTACCGGGTCGGATACGAGCGCGCCAACTTCTCCTCCAGCTGCGCCTTCACCGCCGGCCACTCCGAGTCGATGATGCTGAAGTACACCGAATGACGAATCCGGCCGCTGGCGGTGAGCATGTGGTTGCGGAAGATCCCTTCCTGCTGCGCGCCGACACGCAAGATGGCGTTGCGCGACTTTTCGTTGAGTGAATCGGTCTTCAGCTCCACTCGGATACAGCCGAGCGTCTCGAAGGCGTGCCGGAACATCAGGTACTTCGCTTCGGTGTTGACGACGGTGCGCTGCCAGGGCGGCGCGATCCACGTATAACCGATCTCCAGGCGGTGATTCTCCCGATCGATGTCTGCGTAGCGCGTGCTGCCGACGGCGCGCCCCGAGGCTTTGTCGATCGTCGCGAACGGCAACGAATGCGCCTCGGCCTGTTGCCGCAGCGCGCTCTCAATGTAGGCGCGCATGTCGTCGGGCGTACGTAGCGGCGGCCGCGGGTTCCAGCCCCAGATGCTGTCCTCGAAGCCAACCGCGCACAGCGCCTCATGATGTGCCAGCGACAACGGCTCGAGCCGAATGTGCGCGCCCTCGAGCGTAACGGGTTCGATGATCAACGGCTCCATCGACATGGTGCTTGCGCATCTACACGGCCGGCTTGCCCTCTGTCCAGCGCGTTGGCAGCGACGCGAATCGACGTTCGTGCGTGAGCAGAGCAGTCAGCAGTCAGCGTTCAGCGATCAGTTTCGGAGTGCGCGCGACAGCATGAACCACTTTCCCGGCAAGCCGTCGATCCGGCAATCCGCCTCGAGCGCACACTCGCGCACCAGATCCGTAACGGCTTGTTCGAGCCGTGACCGCTCACCGACCACACTCAGGAGCTGGTTGGCGCTGGCGTAGAGCACCGCTTGGAGATAGCGCTGCACGACGGCGCGCGCCGCGTCGCGTGGCCGCCGCCGCCGCGCCGCGGCGACGGGCTCCGGGAAGCGCGCCGCAACGAGATCCCACACGTAGGTGAACGGGTCGCTACGCACCTCACGCATCGCCACGTAGAGCTGCTGCTGCACCTCCGCCATCGCCGCATCGAAGGTGCGCCGCTGACTCGGGCGCGCTAGGTTGGTCGCCAATTTCAGCCCAAACGTTTCTTGCGGCCGCTTGCGGTGCAGGGCGTCGAGGATCGCCTTCGCGGCCGGCGACATGCGGCCGTCGCGGTACTGCCGTACGTAGTCGCGCTGCGGCCCGAAGAGGCGATACACGTCCGGGAAGAGGTCCCACGCCACGAACGTCGGCTTACCGCGGATGAGCTTGGCGTAGAAGACCTTGCCCTCCGCCGGCAGCTGATTTTTGAGGTTCCACGCCAGACCGACTTCCGGATCGTGATGGCTATGATGCGGAAACTGCGGATCGCGCCGGCCGCAGACCGCTACCCACAGACACGGCAGATTCAACCCACGCGTGGCGAACAGCGAGGCAAGGCCGACCTCATTGATGAAGCGCACCGCCGGTGCCGCCCCTTGCACGCGCACCGCCGGCAGGCGGCGCAGCGTACGGTCGCGCCGGCGCTCGAGGTCTTCGAGCGATGTGGCTGCTGGAGCTCCGATCTGCGCACAGGCCGGACACCTCATCCGCCCAGCTCTCCGAGTAGCGCCTTCGCCTCGACGAGATCGCGCGTGTCGAAGCCCTCGGTGAACGAGGCGTAGAGCGGGGCGAGCAGCGCGCGGGCCGCCGCAGCGCGGCCGGTGGGCTGGAGCAGGCGACCGAGGCTCACCGCCGCGCGCAGCTCCACGAGCTTCGCTCCCAAGCGGTGCGCGAGCGCGATCGCGTCCCGGTAGCTCGCCTCCACCTGGGACGCGTCGGCGCCGTCTGCTGCGAGCGCGTCGCCGCGGATGCGGAGCAGCTCGGCGAAGTGGAGATCCTCCTCCTGCACGGCGGGAAAGGCATCCTCAATCGTCACGCGCGCTTCTGCCACGGCGCCGGCCTGCAGGTACGCGTCGGCGAGCATTCCCAGGTATTGCCCGTGTCCCACGCGCTGCCCGGCTGCCAGGTACTCGCCCAGGGCGCGGCGCAACTGCGCGATGCCCTCGTCATGCCGGCCCTGCTGCGCCAGCGCCCATCCCTGATTTATGGCCGCCAGTGCTCCGAAGCTGGCGAGCTGGTGTGCAGCAGCGAGCTGCAGCAGGGGCTCTGCGTGCTCGATCACGCCATGGGGTTCTCGGAGCGCACCGTGCAGGAGACAGCCCCCCATCCACGCAAGGGCGAGATTGTAGGCCCCTCCGAGGCGGTGCGCGAGGGCGAGGGCGTCGCGGACGCGTTGGCGCGCTCGATCGGTGAGGCCGAGGTAACCCGCGGCCATGGCGCTCTGGGAGAGGGCCATCACCCCTGGGTCGGCTGGAGCTCCGCGATGTTCTTCTTCAACGTAGAGGCCGATCGCCTGCTCGAGGTGCTCCAGGCCCGTTTTCGGGTCCTGGAAGTAACGCGATATCCCCTGTGAGATATGCGGCCACACCAACATCGCGGGTGTCCCGTCGCGCTCGGCGACGCGGAGCATCTGATCGGCCAGCTCCCGCGCCGCCCACGACTCGCCGCGCGTCAAGGATGACGTCCAGAGGAACTGCAGGGCGATCAGGAGTTGCTGCGTGTCGCCGAGCTGCTCGCTCAGCTCGCGCGCGCGGGCGAAGCCCTCGGCAGCCTCCGTCGAGGCCCAGCCCTTCGTGGCTCGCAGGGGCAGTCCCAGGCCGACCCGCAACTGCAGCTCCTGCTGGAAGCGCGCCGGCGAGTCCGGCAATGTGCCCAGAAGCTGCAGCGCCTTCGTGTAGTGGCCAACTGCCTCGACAAACGCCGAACGCGCCACGGCGCGCTCGCCGGCCCGCTGCCATGCCGCCATTGCCAGCTCGACGTCGCCCGCTTCCGTGTGGTGATGCGCCAGCAACTCGGGCTGCGCCTCGGCCAATTCGGGGAGCCTCTCCACGAGCTTTGCCGCGGTCGCCCGATGCAGCTCCCGGCGCCGGCTCTTCAGGAGCGAGGCGTAAGCGGCGTCGTGCATGAGCATGTGCTTGAAGAGGTACGTCACCTCGGGCGCGACGCCGCGCGCATAGACCAGCTCCGCATCGACGAGTCTGTCGAGCGCCGCCTGTAGCTCGGCCTCCGGACGCCCCGCCACGGCGTGCAGCAACGTGTAGGAGAACTCGTGGCCGAGTACGGCCGCCACCTGCGCCACCTCCTTGGCCGGTCCGACACGGTCGAGCCGCGCCATGAGCGAGTCCTGCAGGGTCGAGGGAATCTCGCGCATCAGTGATTGCGCGTCTCCCTCCAGGAGGAGCCGTACGAATTCTTCAACGAAGAGCGGCACGCCGTCGGTGCGCGCCACGACCGCTTCCACCATCTCCGGGGGCAGGGCCGTGCGTGCGGCCACGTGGCCCACCAGCTCGCGCACCTGGCGGCGGCTGAGACGGGTCAACGTGACCTGCGCGTGATGCGAGCGCATCGGCCACGCCGCACGGAACTCGGGCCGCGCCGTGAACAGCAACAGAAGCGGCTCGGTCGCGCCCTGCTCGACGAGCAGTCCGAGCAGCTCGAGCGTCGACGGGTCGACGTAGTGCAGATCCTCGAACACCAGTACCAGGGGCTGCAGTCGCGCGATCCCGACCGTCCACGCGACCAGCGTCGCCATCAGCTTGCGCCGCTGCTGCTCGGGCGCGAGAAGGAGCGGCGGGTAGCGCTCGGGGAGGGGGAGCCCCATGAGCGGCGCCACCAACGGTACCGCCTCGGCCGGCTTCAGACGGGCGATCGCGAGCCCGCGCTCGATCCGCTCCAGGAGTTCGTCCGCGGGCGCCCCACCCTCCACCGTCAGTCCCTGATGCAGCAGATCGACGATAGCGTGGAAGGGCGTGTTGGCGAGGTAGGGTGAGCTAGCGCACTCGATCCACGTGTGCGGGGTGGCGCCCAGGTCTTCCTTGAATTGCTGCACCAGCCGCGACTTCCCGATCCCGGCCTCGCCCGTGACCAGCACTACCTGTCCGTCGCCATCGCACGCCAGCTCCCAGCGGGTGCGGAGGAGACGCCGCTCGTCGTCCCGCCCGACGAAGGGCGTCAGCCCGCGCGCCGCGGCGGCGTGCAGGCGCCCGCGGACCCCGCTCCCTTGCAGCACCCTGTAGAGCTGCGTGGGCTCGCGTACGCCCTTCAGGATGTGTGCGCCGAGATCGTCGACGACGAAGAGCCCAGAGACCAGGCGGTGTGTGGCAGCGGTGATCACCACCGTGTCGGGCTCGGCCACCGCTTGGACGCGCGCGGCGATGTTTGGTGTGTCGCCGAAGACATCCTTCGATTCGCCCCCACCGTGTGCGACGACGGCTGTCCCGGTGTGCATGCCGACGCGGACGTGGAGCCCCTCGATACGCCTGTCCTGAGCAACGTCGAAGGGCGGCCCAGAAGCCGGGCCGCTACTTGGGATGAGCGGTTCACCTCGGATCCGATCATCCCGAGTAGCGCCCGTCCTCTCAGGGCGCGTATCGAGGGACCGCACTGACTCCACAATCGCCAGCCCGGCGCGTACGGCGCGCTCGGCGTCATCTTCGTGGGCCTGCGGCACGCCGAAGAAGCACACCAGCCCGTCGCCAAGGAATTTGTCCACGTGGCCGCCGAAGCGCCGTACCGCGGCGGCAGCAGCCTGCTGATAGTCCTTCGACATCCGGTGCCAGTCTTCGGGGTCGAGCTGTGCGGCGATCTCGGTTGAGCCGACGAGGTCACAGAAGAGGACCGTGAGCTGGCGGCGCTCGCCGTCAGTGTGGGTGTCAGTGTGAGTGTCGGCGTCGAAAAGATCTGACCTACGCGCGCTCACACTCGCACTGACACTATCCAAAGCAGCGCCGCAGCCGCTGCAGAAGCGGGCATCAGACGCGTTTCGCCGCTCGCAGCCGGGACAGACGCGCTCGAGCGGCGCGCCACACCCGTTGCAGAAGCGGGCTTCGGAAGGATTCTCGCGTTCACACGCAACGCAGTGCATGCGATCGACCCCGGCGCAGGCTGGTCATCCGGTCACCCCGGCAGCGTCAGGCCATACAGCCGCGCTGGGTTGACCGCGAAGATTTTGTGGCGGGCGGCGGCGGATACACCGCGCATCGATTCGAGCGTCTTCGTCACCGCACCCGGATAGTGCGCATCCGGATGCGGATAGTCGGACGCCCACACGACGCAGTCGTCGCCGACGTGCGCGACCACCGCGTCGACCATCTCCTCCTCCGGGTCCGTCGAGATCATGCACTGCCGCTTGAAGTACTCCGACGGCTTCATCCGAAGGTTCGGCAACAGCTTCCCCCAGGTCTCCCAGTGAGAGTCCATGCGTTGCAGCCAGTAAGGCAGCCACCCCGAGCCCGACTCGAGGAACGCGACCTTCAACTGCGGGTGCCGATCGAGCACGCCCATCATGATCAGGCCGGCGCATGCCGACATCTGCTCGAAGGGATGGCAGAGGACGTGGAGCATCGCGGGGTTCTCGAAGCGCTCGCGGCCGAGCGTCGGCAGCGAGTCGGAGAGTCCCTCGTGCACGGTGACCGGGACCCCGAGCGCGGCAGCGCAGTTCCAGAAGGGTTCGTAGTCGGGGTGATGGATCGGCCGGCCGGCGTACGGGTTGGGACGGAAGAAGGCGCCGCGGAAGCCGAGCTGCTCGGTGGCGCGCGTCAGCTCGCGGATGGATTCCTCGATGTCGATCAATGGCAGCAGCGCGATGCCGATGAGCCGGTTGGGAGCGGCGCGGCAGTAATCGGCGAGCCAGTTGTTGTAGGCGCGGCAGAGCGCCACCATGAGCGGCGCGTCGGTCACCTCGGCGAGGTAGAAGCCGATCGATGGAAACAGCACGGCGACGTCAATGCCCTCGCTATCGAGATCGCGCAGCCGCGCCTGCGGATCCCAGCCGCCCGGTTGCGGCTTGTAGTGATCGAAAGTGTACTCCGGGCCGAGCGTCAGCAGCATCGCGTGCCGCATGATGATGCGGCCGCCGACGATCTGGCACGGGTGTCCGTTCTCGTCGAGGCCGGGGTGGGGTGCCTGATCGCGGTAGCGCGGCTCCACGTACTCCGCCCACAGCGCCGGTGGCTCGATGATGTGCCCGTCCGCATCAATCACCACTGCTCGCGTCGCCTCCGTCATCGCCCTGACCTCGTTTTGCAATAGGTGCGGGAACCCTATCACGGTGCCCATGGAAGCCAAAGATCCATCCGGCTTGCCAACGAGGGTGTTCGGCGCGCAGAGTTGCACTGGTACGAAAAGTGAGTTCTAGAAGAACGTGACCGCGGCCGTCGAGGCTGGTTGGCTGGCCCTGCAGTTCGCGACTCCCGGAACGCTCGAGCGTGCGCTCCATGAGCTTGGCATTGTGTGAACCCTCAGATCTCATGTCCGAGGTGGGCAGGCGATAAGAACCATCTCTGAACCTGATGAGGCCAGGAGCATTCAGCTCTCGACGCGTGGACCGCTTTGAGGAGTGGCTGGGCACCCCGGTCCCCCTTGAGTCTACCCATCCACATTTCGACGTTCGTCGTGCCGTGCCGGCGGAGTTCAGCGTGATCTACGACCTGGTCGACGCCGCATTTGGCGTCAAGCGGTCGCCCGCGGTGTATGACTGGCTCTACCGCCGCAACCCATACGGCACGGCGCGCTGCTGGGTGGCGTTCGACCGGAGTAGCGGGCGGCTCTTGAGCAGCTTAGCGGGCTGGCCATGGCCGATGGCGCGCGGGACGCAAGCGCGGGAAGGACTGCTGTGGGGTGACTGGGCGACAGCCCCGGGGATGCAGCGGCAAGGGATTTCGTTGTGGGTCGAGAAGCTCCGGCGTTCGCACCCATGAGAGGCGCACCTCATCTTCGTGGGCGGTCTGAATAGGAGGTCCCGGGGCGCGGTGGTGAAGCGTGGTGATGCTTCGGACGTCATCGGTCCCGTACCCAGAGCCGTACTGTTACTCAGGGCGAAGGACTACTTAGCGCGGAGAGAATGGCCGAGTTCCCTCGCGACGGCCGCTGGGGTGGTGAGCGACGCGGTGCTGGAGGCGTGGCGACGAATTGTTCTCCACGGTCACCCCGATTTCGCCGTCGAGGAGGTGCGGCGGTTTGATTCGAGCTTTGATGACGTGACACATCGCGGCATGGCGTGGCACGGGTTCTGGAGTCCGCATGACGCGGACTTCTTGAATTGGCGCCGCGACGGCGCGCGATGCGGGGCGCGCAGCCCTGCTCTTCTCGGCACCGCCGCGATGGCGTCATTGGCGCTTTTTCCGCTCCGTAGGGTTCTTTCCAACATCATCCCAGATGTTTCTCTGGATGGGCGGGCCGGACCCTGCGGCGGTCAGAGAGCTCGACATGTGGCAACGGGTCCCGGGCGACATGGACAACCTCTAGTCGCTAGCCTTGGCGGGTTAGGGGCGTTCTGGCATAGACGGAGAAGGAGGTGCTTCCATGGCGACACAGCTCGACCACATGATCCTGCGCGTAAACGACCGGGCGAAGAGCATTGAGTTCTACACCGGGATCTTGGGCTTGAAGTACGAGGGCGAACGCGAACCCTTTTCGGTGATCCGGGTTGCGCCTGAGCTCACGCTGCAGATTGCTCCGTGGGGCACGCAGGGAGGTGAGCACTTCGCCTTCGCGATGTCGCGCGCCGAGTTCGATGACGTTTTCCGCCGAGTTCGCGATGCAGGTCTCGAATACGGCGACTCGTCTCAGTCGGTGGGGAACATGCGCGGGCCGGGCGACGAGGCCGGGGCCCGCGGGCCGGGAAAGGCCCTCTACTTCTTCGATCCCAACAGGCACCTGATCGAGATCAGGCACTACGAAATCTAACAGTGGGCTGAGCACCACCGTCGCAGTCCTCTCACGGTAAACGGCGGGAGGCGGGAAGAGTGAGATGAGGCGAGACCAGGGAGCGATGATGGTCATCGCGCGGATCAAACCGGCAGAGGTGAACACCCTGAGCGAGGTCCTGGCGCAGATCGATGCCGACGTCGAGAACAACCCACTGGTTCCCTTCATGCGCATGCCGAGCCTCCACTTCGCTCGCTTCGCGATCCTCGATGCCGCGACGGACATACACGGCAACCCGATCCCGCCGAGCCTCGCGTTCTCGACCGACTTTGATCTTCCCCTCGATCGAACGCGCTGCGAGCACGGGTACGATCAACTCCTTCAGCCGAGCAGCCGGCTTGATTGTTGGGCGGTGGTCGGCGTAGGGTTCATCCACCGCGACACATGACTGAACAGGAACAGCTCCTCCGCCGTGCCGCGCCTCTCCTCCGCTTGCCGTCATCGCCCGACCAGACTCCTGAGACAATCGCCGGCGGAGCTGGTTTGCGGTGCGCCGCTACCGGCGCCGAGTTTCCCTACCGCGACGGGATTCTGCAGCTGCTCCGTGAGGACAGCCCGAGAACCATCAGCCAACGATCCCTCGATACGGCGTTCACCGCTTGGTTCTACGACCGAACCCGCGAATCCCTCCTGAAACTTGCTGGCCTGCCCGACTTCAAGACCGAAGTGGCCACAATCCACAGCCGGCTGCAGGTCGGCCCCGGCGACGTGGTGATCGACTTGGCGTGCGGCCACGGGAACTTCACCATCGAATGGGCCCGGCTGGCCGCTGCGGAGGGCTTGGTCATCGGCCTCGACCTCTCCAGGTCCATGCTCGCACGTGCGGCCGCGCGCATCGCCAAGTCACGAATCACCAACGTCCTCTTGATTCATGGCGACGCGCACAACCTGCCGCTGGCTTCTGGATCCGTCAGGAAAGTGAACTGCTCGGGTGGCTTTCATGCGTTTCCCGATCTTCCGCGAGCCTTGCGAGAGATCGCCCGCATCAGCGCGCCGGGTGCGGTTCTCACCGCCAGCATGTTCGCCGAGAATCCCGCTCACCAGCATCCGCGTCGGCGCGAGTGGTTGAAGGCGAAGCTTGGCCTCCATTTCGTTCCGCTGCTCTGGCTCGGCGAGCAACTCGAAGCCGTCGGATATCGCGACTACGGCTGGGCGATACCCAAGGGTGGTTTTGCTCACACGTCGGCAGTCAGGCGTGGTGAACCCGGGGCGTCTTAGAACGCACAATCGGAGATCGGGAGGAGTCAATGACGAGTTGGGTGGACTTCCTGGATCGATATCGGCAGACCGCCGCACAGATCGACACCTACGTCGCTGGCCTGCCGCTGTGGGTCAACGTCTGGCGGGGCTGGATGTTCTTTATCTTCACGGCTGGCATCGTATTCGTGATCTGGAAACGCGAGGCTCGGTGGCTCGCGGTCACCA
This sequence comes from uncultured Binatia bacterium (SeqCode), assembly GCA_964498075.1. Taxonomy (GTDB): domain Bacteria; phylum Desulfobacterota; class Binatia; order HRBIN30; family HRBIN30; genus CAZCGA01. Next base: position 21,988 of record CAZCGA010000086.1, read on the forward strand.
TGATCGTCTCGCTCTTCGCCTACAACGTGGTAGCGACGTTCTCCGGCGTCGGCCGCTTTCCGAGCGTAGCGTTCCTCGCTCTCTGGTCGCCGCTCGCAGTTTACCTTGCCCGCCGTCGGAGTCGGATCATGTTGGCGAGCCGCTTCGATCGGGCCTACTTGTGGTGGGTCACAGCTGCCCTGGTCACCCTCACGGTGTCGCTGGCCTTCGACACCTACAACGTCGTCTATTCGGTGGTAACGGGGATCCCGTAAGCCGGCACGGTGGAGCTCCGTCCCTACTTCCCTCCGAAAGGCCGTCATACTCAATTTGAACACCCCCATACTCATTTTGAGTATCCCGGGGCGGCCGCGGCGCGTGCCGATCAACCCCTGATTCGTTGGACTGCTGAGCACCTCCTATCGGCACCGAGTTTGCGCCTAGGGTCCCCGACCTCGGGGGCAGTTTCACCACAGATTGAAGCACCTCGGTCGCTGCTCGGTGGCGCGAAAAGCGCGGATAGGAGGCGTGAAATGGCGCGATTATTCGTATGCGATACTGGCGGATCTGTCACGGCCGACATTGAGGCGAATGGTCCGGTGCTGGGGGCAGCCTTGGACCATGAGAAGGCGGAATCAGTGGTGCGCTGCGCGGTGCTGATGGCAGTGTCTGCGCTTGCCGAGGGCGGGGCATGGCCGACCGCAGTGCTGGAGAACATGGTGGCCTTCATGGCGGCCATGAAGGCGGAGATGGGGAGAGCGCAGCTGATGTAAAGGCTGCGGCCAAGCCGGGATGTCAGGGCAGGGGTTCCCAGCAGACGCCACCGCGAGCTACGCCGCGAGCAGGCGGTCCAACTCGCCGTCCTGGTCGAGCTGATACAGTTCCTCGAAGCCACCGATCGGTCTACCGTCGATGAAGATCTGCGGAACGGTCCGGCGGCCGCCGGACTCGTGAACCATCTTGGTGCGTAACGCGTCGTCTTCGCCCACGTCGATCTCTTCGAACGTCACTCCCTTGTGCCGCAACAGGGCCTTCGCGCGGACACAGTAAGGGCACATCTGCGTTGTGTACAGGATCACGTTCGCCATGCGCGCCACCGTAACGAGTGGGCATTTGAGTCGCAAGACAGTCCGCCCCTGCGCGCCGGTACTTTCATGCAACCGTACGCCCGTGCTAGACGGCGCGGGGAGGAGGACACACGCATGGGTGCCGACAGTGAAAGGGTCGTACGCGATTTCTGCGCCGCGTGGCGCCGCAAGAATATCGACGAGCTGCTCGGGTTCTTTACCCCGGAAGCCGTCTATCACAACATGCCGCTCGAACCGGTGAGCGGGATCGACGCCATCCGCGCAACGTTCAACATGTTCGTGACGCCGGCTGAGGCCGTGGAGTTTGAAATGCTCGCCATCGCCTCGTCGGACGACACCGTGTTCACCGAGCGCATCGACCGCTTCACCATGATGGGGAAGACCGTCGCCTTGCCGGTGGCCGGCGTCTTCGAGGTGCGCCACGGCAAGATCGCCGCCTGGCGCGATTACTTCGACATGCAAACCTGGCTCAAGCAGACCGGCGCCGCGTAAAGCGAAGCGGGAGAAAGCAACCGCCGATTCACGCCGCTGGACGCCGATGGAAGAGTTTCAGCGGGCGCCCCCGATCGGCGTCCAGCGGCGGTTTCGCTTCTTTTCTGAACGGAGATCCCTATGAACTATGAGACGATTTGTTACGACATCGCCGACCGCGTGCTGACGATCACTTTGCACCGGCCCGAGAAGCTCAACGCCTTCACCGCTCAGATGGGCCGCGAGCTGCTCGACGCTTTCGCGCGCGCCGATCAGGACGACGAGGCGCGGGCGGTGATCGTCACCGGCGCCGGCCGCGGCTTCTGCGCCGGCGCCGACCTGAGCACCGGCGGCGACACCTTCGACAACACGGCGCAAGGTGGGGCGGACACGTTGGAGACGCATCGCGACGGCGGCGGCCGGGTCGCGCTGCGCATCTTCGAGTCGAAGAAGCCGATCATTGCCGCGATCAACGGGCCGGCGGTGGGCGTGGGCATCACCATGACCTTGCCGATGGACATCCGCATCGCCTCGACGGCGGCGCGCATTGGCTTCGTCTTCGCGCGGCGCGGCATCGTCCCCGAGGCGTGCAGCAGCTGGTTTCTGCCGCGTGTCGTCGGGATCAGCCGCGCCACCGAGTGGGTGTACACCGGCCGCGTGTTTCCCGCTGAAGAAGCGCTGCAGGCCGGGCTGGTCAGCCGGGTGGTCGCGCCCGCCGAGCTGCTGCCCGCGGCGCGGGCGCTGGCGCGCGAGATTGCCGACAACACCTCGGGCATCTCGGTGACACTGGCGCGGCAGCTCCTGTGGCGCATGCTCGGCGCCGATCACCCCATGGAAGCCCACAAGATCGATTCGCGGTGCATCTTCTGGATGGGCAAGTCGCCGGATGCCTATGAAGGCGTCGCCGCCTTCCTGGAGAAGCGCCCGGCCCGCTTCACGATGAAGCCCAGCACCGATCTGCCACCGTTCTACCCCTGGTGGCCCGAGCGCAAGTTTCGCTGAAGCATGGGAACAGAAACCACTGCTCCCTTTGATGCGTCTCGTCGCTCGCGTTTCGTTGTCATGAGCAATCGCCGAATCACTCCCCGCAATGTCTCGGGGCGGATTTGTGTTGCAAAGCATCCGGCTTTGCGCAAAGTTCAGGGCATGGATCGACCGGGCATTCACGACATCCCCAAGGGAAAGGTGTTGGCTCGCCTGCGTGAAATGAAGCTCGACGTGCAGCAGCCCAGTGCCTTGGCGCGCCACGATTTTCTGCTCAACGGCAAGGTGCGCGTGGCGCTCCGCGCGGCGTTCCCCAGCTCCTACCGGCGGCGCGTGCGCCTGCGCAAGCGCAACTACAGCTACGTGTACCGCGCCTGGAACTTCAACTTCCACCACCGCGGTCGGATCGATGAGCAGTACTGTGACTTCTTCATCTGCGTTCCGCTCGGCATGACGAAATCGCCGGCCTTGAGCGACGCCTTCATCATCCCCTGGGAGGCACGCAGCGGGAAAACCTTCTACTTGCCTGACTCGCAGCGGCCGTACTCGGGCAAGTACGCCCAGTACCGCAACGCCTGGGAACAGCTGCCCGAGAGCCGCGCCGTGGCGTGAGAAGAGAGACGACAGGCAACAGACGCGTAGACCACAGGCTGATGCGGTCTCTCGGTCGTCTGTCGGGTCTGTCGTCTGTTGTCTTCCTACTTCACCTGCTTGCGGAAGGTCAGCGTCGCCAGACCGAGGATCAACAGACCGTAGACCAACAGAATCGCCGCCTCGTCCTTCAACGCCGGCCAGCCCACCCCTTTCAAAAAAATCCCGCGCACGATGGTGATGAAGTAGCGCAGCGGGATGAGGTAGGTGAACGTCTGCACCAGCGGCGGCATGCTGGCGATCGGGAACATGAAGCCCGAGAAGAACATGTTCGGCAGCAGCAGGAACTGCCCGCCCATGGAAGCTTGCTGTTGGGTGTTCGACACCGCGGACACCAGCAGCCCCATGCCCAGGCAGGTGAGGATGAACAGCCCGCTCAAGCCCAGCAACAACGGCAGGCTGCCGCTGATGTGCACGTCGAACCAGAAGGTGCCGGCCAGCAATACCAGCGTCATGTTGATGTACCCGATGCCGATGAACGGGATGGCCTTGCCGAGGATGAGCTCGAAGGAGCGGATCGGCGTCACGATCAGCTGCTCCATGGTGCCACGCTCCTTCTCGCGCACGATGGCGATCGCCGTCAGGATCACCAGCGACTCCATCAGCAGGACGCAGATGATTCCCGGCACCATGAAGCGCACGCTGCGCAGCTCCGGGTTGAACCAGACGCGCGGCTCCAGGCTCACGACGGGGTGACGCGCCGCGCGCGGCGGCGCGCCGTGGTCGGCGAACACCACGTCGACCGCGTGCGTCAGCGCGATCTGCTCCAGATATCCCGCCGCGATGGTTGCGGTGTTCGAGTTGCTGCCGTCGATCGCCGCCATCACTTCGGCTGTCTGCTGCCGCTTCAGCCTGGCGGAGAAATCCGGCGGGATGCTCAGCCCCACTTTGATGCGACCGCGATCCAGCAGCTGCGTGATGTCCGTCAGGCTGCGGCACGGCGCCGCGATCCGGAAGTAGCCGCTGCGCACCACCCGGTCGATGTAGGCGCGGCTCTCGGTCGATTGATCGTAGTCACAGACGGCCAGATCGATGTCCTTGATGTCCGTCGCGACGACGTAGCCGAAGATGAACAGCTCCAGGATCGGCATGATCAGGATCATGCCGAACATGCGCCGGTCGCGGCTGATCTGGATCACTTCCTTCCAGACGACGTGCAGGATGCGGGAGAGCGACGCGGTCATCCCAGCTTCTCCTGGAAGCGGCTGGCGCTGAGCCAGACGATCGCCGTGCTGAAGCACAGCAGCATGGCCGCTTCCGGCCACAGCACGCTCAGCCCCACGCCCTTCAGATAGATGCCGCGGATCGCGGTCACGAAGTAGCGGCCGGGAAAGAAATACGAGACGACGCGCACGCCAACCGGCATATTCTCGAGCGGGAAGACGAAACCGGAGAGCAGGATCGATGGCATCAGGGAAATGAAGATCGCCGCCAGCATCGCCGTCTGCATGGTGTCGGCGATGGTCGACACGAAGACCCCGACTCCCAGCGAGGCGATCAAGTACAGCAGCGCAAACAGCGCCAGCTGAAACAGGCTGCCTTTGATCGGCACGTGGAAGACGAGGTAGCCGGCGATCACCACGATCACCAGATCGATGAAGGCGATGATCACGTACGGAATGAGCTTGCCGATCATCATCTCCAGCGGCCGGATCGGCGACACCAGGATCTGCTCGATCGTGCCGCGCTCCTTCTCCTTGACGATGCTCAACGCCGTGAGGATCGCGCCGACGATCATCATGATCACCGCGATGATGCCCGGCACGATGAAGTTGACGCTCTTCAGCTCGGCGTTGTACCAGACGCGGCTCTTCAGCTCGATCGGAGCAACGGCCGCCGGCGCTCCCAGCCCCGCCCCCGCCCCGCCGATGCCGGCGGCGTAGCGGGCGAGCATGGCCAGCAGGTACCCTTGCGCGATGGTGGCGGTATTCGAGTCGGACCCGTCGATGATCGCCTGCACCGTGGTGGGCTCCCCCGCGCGCAGGCGGGCGGCGAAGTCGACCGGGATGACGACTCCGGCCTTGCTGGCGTCGGTGGTCAGGTCGCGGTCCAGCTCGCGCTGGTCGCGCGCCCAGCGCACCAGCTGGAAGTAGCCGGAGCGGATCATCTGCTGGGCGAGGTCGCGGCTCTCCGGCGTCTCGTCGTAGTCGAGGATGGTCAGCGGCACGTTGTCGACGTCGTAGCGGATGCCGTAGCCGTACATGATCAGCATGCTGATCGGGTACAAGAAGGTGAGGATCAAGCTGCGGCGGTCGCGCAGCACGTCGGTGAACTCGCGACGCATGATGGCGCGCATCGTGCGCCACGACAGCCAGCGCCGTCTCCGCCCGCTGCCGGCGGTCATGGCGTCGCACCGCTGCCGCTGCTCTCGATGATCGCGACGAAGGCATCTTCCAGCGACGGCTCGATGCGTTCCAGGCTGCGCACCACAATGTTTCGGGCTTGCAGCCGGGCCACGATCGCCGCGCGCGCCGCCGCCTCGTCGTCGGCGATGACGTGCAGATTGCTGCCGAACAGCGCCACTCCGGCCAGCACCGGCTCCACCTTCAACTCGGCGAAGGCACCCATGAGATCGCTGCAGTCCACCTCGAGCAGGGCACGCGACATGTACCGGCTCTTCAGCGTGGCGGGGCTGCCGGTGGCCACCACGGTGCCGCCGTAGATGAGCGCCAGCTCGTCGCAGTGCTCGGCCTCGTCCATGTAATGCGTGGTCACAAACACCGTGATGCCGCGCCCCGACAGCTCGCCGATCATGTCCCAGAAGTTGCGCCGCGATGCCGGATCGACGCCGGAGGTCGGCTCATCGAGGAAGAGAATCGGCGGCTCGTGCAGCACCGCACAGCCGAGTGCCAGGCGCTGGCGCCAGCCGCCGGCGAGCGCCGACGTCCTGAGAGTCTCGCGGCCGCGCAGCCCCGCCATCTCGAGCGCCCAGGCGATGCGTGCGTCGCGCTGCGCCCCACGCACGTTGTAGATGCCGGCGAAGAACAGCAGGTTCTCCTGCACCGTGAGGTCTTCGTACAGCGAGAAGCGCTGCGACATGTAGCCGATGTTGCTCTTCAGCT
>CAZCGA010000087.1:0-27492 GCA_964498075.1 uncultured Binatia bacterium (SeqCode)
CATTTCCGTGATCTCAATGCTTCAAAACCACCCACTCACTTTGGAGAAGACCCTGCAAAGTATTGCTGGAACGTCCGGGTTTCGAAGTCCGCATGACCGTAGACGTCGTCCGCTGCCTGCCCGTTCTGCAGCTGGTCGACGGCGTAGTTGTTCCAGATGAGCATGCGGTCCGAGTCGGCGGCGATGAGTTGGGTTCCCAGCGCGGTGATGCCGAAAGGAAAGCGGAACGCATCGCCGCTCGTCTTTGCGCCGCCGGAGAAGAGCGTCTGGGCGTAAAACTCATTCGTCGGGTAGTCGAGGCCGATGTCGGCCCGTCTGAACTGCACCAGGTTGGACCATTTGCCGACGACGACGAGGTCGCCCTGATCGTTGACGTCAGTCCCGTCTGTCTGCAGCACCTTCACGCGAACGACCGGGCTCACCGATGGACTGTCGAGATCGAACAGCTCGGTGAAGAAGCAGTTGTTCTCGACCCAGAGCCCATGGCTGATGGAATCCATGGTCAGCGAAAGCGGTAGCAGGCCGGGGTAGTCGAAGTCGCAGAAGAAGGAGATCGGCAGCTTGCGTGCGGCGGCCATCCCGGTGGAGAACGGCGGCACGAACTCGAGAATGCGCGAGTGCGCCGCCGAATCGCCCGCGTCGGCCACGTAGAGTCGGCCGGTGGAAGCATCGAAGGTCACGTCGAGCGGGACGGCCATCTGGTCCAGCGGCCGCGCCGAGCTGCCGACCTGGTTGCTGGTGAATGTGTGTTGGCCCAGCACGATATCGGCGTCGTGGGCGAGCGAACCGCCGAGCTTGGCGAATCGCAGCACCCGGGCGTTCGTCGGATCCGCGGCCCACAGGTTGCCTTGGCCATCGATGGCCACCCCGGAATGCGGCGCGTAACCGATCAGGCACAAGGTGTTCGCCGCCGGTGAGCCGTTGCCGCGGTTGCAGGCGTTGCCCGCGAAGTCGGCTTGCCCCCAGACGTCGTCGGCGATTGCGTCGCTGCTGAACGGGTCGTCGTACTTGAGTATGCGGTGGTTGAAGACGTCAGGCACATAGAGCGCGCCTTGGCTATCCACCGCCATCATCGAGGCGTAGATCGTCTCGCCCGGTGTCAGATGGAAGGGATGCATGAAGCAGAGGGATGCTGCGCTCGCCGGCGCGCGCGCCGGATAGAGCTGGCCCGTGCCGTCGCCGTTGCAGGCCGCCTGGTCGACGAAGCTCGGCTGTCCGAGCACCACCTGCGGCGTCAGATTGGGGTCGGGCTCGCAGATGGAAGTCACGCAGTCGGCATCGACGGAGCAGAGCTGGCCGATGGTGGTCGTGTAGCCAACCTTGCCTTCGCCGAGGAACAGCCAGTCACAGTCCACGCAACCGGTGAGGGCATGGACGCGGAAGCGCACGTAGCGGCCGGTCACCGGCGGAAACGAGACGACGAGCGTGAAGGCGCGCGTCGGATTGTCGAACTGTCCCACCGGCGTCCATTGCTGCGCGTCGCCGGAGACGAAGAGGTCGAAGCTCGACGCGGTGTAGCGGTCCGTCCGGCCCCCGGTGTCCAGGACGGCCGTGTTGAAGAGCGTGTCGACCCCAAGATCCACGTCGACATCTACGGACAGAGAAGAGTTGGTGCCGTGCGGGTAGCCGAATGAATCGCCCGATATCCCCCACGCGATCGACTCCCGTCCGTCTGTGAACTCACTGTTGCCGGTGTCCGGATATGAGGCGCTCGGGTCGAGGCTCTTCGTGTACGGTTTCCCGACGGTCAGACTGGTGACGAGCCCGTTGCAGCGACCGGTGTGGTCGAAGCCGAGGACGCGATTGTGATTGGCATCGGCGACGTACATCCGGTTCGGAGTGTGATACCGGTCGATCAGCACGCCACCGGCCCACTGTGTCGCTTGCGCGGTGGTCTTTTCGAAATCGTTCTGCCCGAAGTCGGGTTGTCCGAGCACGACGTCGGCCCACAGGTCGCCGGCCACGCCGCGTTGCGGTCCGCTTGCGAGCTGGGCATCGATGCAGTTGGAGGTCTGCTCGCTCAGGTCGGCGAAGCGCGCCTTGACGCGGTAGGTGTAGGTCACGCCGGTGGCCAGCGCGGACGGCGCGTGGAAGCGTTCCTTGTCGTTCGGCGACTTGCCGGTGTCACCGTAGCCGTTGATGGCGTTGGACAGCGTGTACGCCGTCGGCGCGCTGAAATCGCAGGACTGGCTGCGTTCCACAACGTAAGCCGTTGCCCCCGACACCGGCTGCCAGGCGAGCGCGTTCTGCAAGGCGGTCGAGCCGACGGAGCGTAGCTCGAACGCGCTCGGGCAGCTGCACGCTGCGCTGGCAGAGTGCGGCAGGAGCAGGGCAACTGAGCTGAACGCCGCGACGACGATGCATCGCTTCATTCCCCGGCGCCGTTGGGCCATGGTGTGTCCCCCAGTCAGTAACCTAGCGCACTTCCGCTGCGGAAAGCGAGCACAGGCGGAGGTCCCTCGAGGCGGCCCCGTGGCAGCGGACAGCAAGATCAGGTAATGACCTGTCCGTACCACGGAGCCAGGATGATGACCGATTTCACACGACGGGAGTTCCTCGTCACCGGCGCCGTCGCGGCGGGCTACGCGCTCGCTGTGCGGCCGATCTCGGCGGAGACGATCATGACGGACACGACAGGATTGGTGGTCGGTGAAGTGAAGATTGCGGCCGGCGGCGTGGACATCCCAGCCTACCGCGCGCTGCCGGAATCCGGGGGGCCGTTTTCCGTCGTCCTCGTGGTGCAAGAGATCTTCGGTATCCACGAGTACATCCGCGACGTGTGCCGGCGGCTTGCCAAGCGCGGCTACCTTGCGGTGGCGCCCGACTTGTACGTCCGGCAAGGCGACGTGACGAAGATGGCCGACATCAACGAGATCGTAACCAAAGTGGTGTCGAAGGTGCCCGATGCGCAGGTGATGTCCGACCTCGACGCGACCGTGGCGTGGGCCCAGCAGTCAGGCAAGGGCGACGTGGCGCGGCTGGCAATCACCGGGTTCTGCTGGGGTGGACGAATCACGTGGCTCTACTGCGCTCACAACCCGAAGGTGAAAGCCGGAACGGCATGGTACGGACGGCTCGTCGGGCAGGCGTCCGATCTCACGCCGAAGTCCCCGACCGACGTTGCCGCCTCGTTGAAGGTGCCGGTCCTCGGCCTCTACGGTGGCGAAGACCAGGGCATTCCGCTCGACACGGTGGCGCAGATGCGCAGCGCCCTGAAAGCTGCCGGCAATGCCTCCGAGATCATCGTCTACCCCGGCGCCCCGCACGGCTTCCACGCCGACTACCGCCCGAGCTATCGCAAGGAGGCGGGCGAGGACGGCTGGAAGCACCTGCTGGAGTGGTTTCAGAAGTATGGCGCTGTCTAGGCTTCGCGCGTCTACAGGGTGCGAGTGGGTCTTTCGTGGCGGCGTCGTACGTCGGGGACGAGACACGGACTGCGGTGCGAAATCGCGCCGGTGTGGGATGACGGAGTCGGGCCGACGACAGGTGTGCAGCTAGCGACAGACCCCGCGCGAGCAGCTCTCGCCAGCTGCACGGGCGTGCCGCACGCGCCGCAGTTATTCGCATCGGTCTGCAGGTTCGTGCAGATGTTCATCATGCCGCAGGCGGTGAGTGGGCTGGGGCAGCCGGGTGAGTTGTACTCGTAGGCGCCGATCGAGCATTGCGTGGCGCCCGTGCCGGGGCGCACATAGCCGCGTTGATCGACGTTGCGCACCGGGCGCCGCCGGCAGCGGAACTGATTGCCGGCGTTGATCGCCGGGCTGCCCGCTTGCAGGGCGATGGTTTGTGTGGGTCCGCCGTTGTCGGCCGGCCCGGCTGGGTCGAGCATAGGGTCGGTGGCCGGCCCGACACCGCAGCTGCCGTCGGAGTCGAGATTGTGACCATCGTTGATGAACACCTGGGAGCAGTTGGTGCTGCCGGTGCTGTTGGCGATGATCGTGTTCTCGAAGCGCACGCGACCCCCGCCGCACTGGGCAAGATTGAACACGGCGGCACCGGTACCGCCGCCGCTCGTGCTGTTGTCTGCAAGCGTGCTGTTCGCGAGTATCGTGCGCCCGCAGTAAACCAGGATCTGATCTCCCGGGCCGGGTCCGGAGGTGGCATCGTTGCTGATCCCCCCGCCGCCAAACCTGGCAGTATTGCCAGAGAATGTGCTGTTCGCCACCTTGAGACGACCTTCGTTGTAAACTGCCCCACCTTCACCGACACCATTGCCAGCGAAGGTGCTGCCGCCAATGGTAAGCCAGCTGAGGGTCACGCGGTTCTTGGTGTAGTTGAAGCCGTCAAAATTCCCTATGGCGCCGCCCGTTCCCGGGCAGCTATTGCCGGAGAAGACGCTGTCCTTGACGATGACGCTACGGCCGCCCGTCGCGATGGCACCGCCGTTGCCCGAGCCCTGATTGTTACCGGCATTGCCGATCGCGCCCCCGCCATCCGCCATGTTGTTGGAGAAGGTCGTCCCGGTGACAGTTGCCCTAGCGGTCCGGTTCCCGATGCCGATGGCGCCGCCGCCACCCGTAATGGGAGTTCCCGTTGCTCATATCGATGAGCTTGGAACCTCATCGCCTCTTCTGACGGAAGGCCATAGTCTCCCGTCCCTATTGCACTTCGTACGCACCGATGTCGACGTGCAGCCCTGCCTTGCGCGGTAAGCCGCGCTGGTCGGTAGTGAGATTGTCTGGCGGACCGGTGACGGCGTCGTCGCCCGCGTCGATGGCTGGACTGGCTGCTACGCACGATGCTCTTGGCACGCCGAGGCCGGCACACAACGCCAGCGTCTGCGTGGGGCCGCCGTAGTTGGTAAGTGGCGCAAGGATCGGGGCCGTATTCGTTAGATCGCTGCCACCGGTGGGGAAGCACGTACCGTCACTGCTGAGATTGTGGCCGCCGGAGGTAGTGAACAAGCAGTTGGTGGGGACGTTGCTGCCAATGATGGTGTTGACCAGGGTCGCTGTGCCGACAACGCCGCCGCCGAGGGAACCGGCCCTGTTGCGGCTGAGCGTGCAGTTGGTGAGGGACGTTGTGCCGAAGCCGTTGAAAATGCCGCCACCGTGTCCTTGATAAGCCCTGTTGCGGCTGAGGGTGCAGTTGGTCAGGGTCGCTGTGCCGACGTTCGCAACGCCGCCGCCGTCGACATAGGACCAGTTGCGGCTGAGCGTGCAGTTGGTCAGGGTCGCCGTGCCGGCATTCGTAATGCCGCCCGCTTCGTCGGCCCTGTTGCGGCTGAGGGTGCAGTTAGTCAGGGTCGCTGTGCCGGCGTTGGAAATGCCGCCGCCGCCGAGGGCCCTGTTGCGGCTGAGGGTGCAGTTGGCCAGGGTCGCCGTGCCGGCGTTGGAAATGCCGCCGCCGACGACGGCCCTGTTGCGGCTGAGCGTGCACTTGGTGAGGATCAGCGCTGCTCCGCCATCTACCAGAACGCCGCCGCCATAGTCCTCGGCTCTACCATTCTGAATCGTCAGGTCGGAGATGTCGGTGGTACCAGCGGTGATCTCGAACACTCGCGTGGCGTGACGTCCGCTAATCCGCAGCGCCCCCGCTGTCGGACCCGTGATGGTCACGTTCTGCCCGACGGCCAGCTCGCCGAGTGCCAACCTGATCGTGGCGGGCAGCTGCAGAGTGAAGGTAATCGCATCGCCCGCACCCGTACCGGCGGCGCAGTCCCCGCCGCTCGTATCCGCAGACGCATTCACGTTGGCGATCGCCTGGCGCAGCGTACACTGGCCATCACCGGCTGTCGTATTGTCGGCAGTGGTGTTTACTGTGATCGTCGCCGCCGACGCCGCTGCGAGCGGCAAGACTGCGATGACCAGTACCAAATTCTTCATGAGCCCTCCTCGTTGTTGTAACAACAAATGCGTGAGCGCAGCCCAAGGGAGAGCACGATGCTGTGCACGGTATGCCCCATGACAGCAGCGATATTACTTCGGTGGGTGCGAACTTGTCAATCACGATCACGCAGCGCTCAGCTTTCAGGAACGCTGCGGCAGTCGAAGGCGCGCTCACCTTTGACATTGTCGCCTGGTGTGTGTCGTGCCGTCCTATTGACAAGCCCAAGATGAATGTAGTACCGGGCGCAACATGCGACGGTTGCTTGTTGCGTGTGCCGCCGTGAGCAGTCTTGCGGTCCCAGCCAGGGCCGTCTTGGTCACGCCGCCGCTGTACACCGATGGCAGCCCGGTGAGCTGCAGCGTGATGAACCTCGGCAACCCGACGACCATTCGCATCTGGATCATTTTTGACGATCTTACTGGACCGCTGTCGTTTTGCCCCCCATCGCCGGTGGCGACAAGGCTTCCGGACACGCTCAAGCCGAACTACCCGGACAATTCATGCTACTACATCTGCAACAAATCGGTGAATCAGACCGTAGTGACCGGGCACAGCAAGGCGTGCACCGTACCAGCCTTCACTCCACCAGCTGGGCACACGGTGATCTGCGCAATGAGCGTGCCCGGCGTGTCCCTCCGCGAGCTCATCCATGCGACCTTGTCTGTCGGAAAATTCACCACCACGATGCGAGCGGAGGAATAGACCGCGTGCGGGCTCGACTAACACTGGTCTTGCTCCTGACACTGCCTGTGCTCATGGGCAACGAAAACTTGTATCGCACGCCGCCGCTTGTCCTCCCAGCGAATGTTGATGCCGCCTGCGTACTCATGGCCGTCAGCAAAGGAACCGGGAACGTTGTCCTCGGTGCGAATGGTGTCCAGCTGATCGACGATGCGCCGAGACCGAAAGCCACCCCCCAAGCCCAGGTGATTGGCACCGCTTGCTCCAGCCAGATTGTCGCGCCCGGCGACGCATGCGTGCTGATGCTGCCTGCGGCTAACGTTGCCGCCTTCGTCTCGCACCCGGTGCACTGCGAGTTCAACATGGATCCGAAGAGCGGGAAGAAGCGGGGCAGTCTGATATTTCTGGGGCCACCGGATACGCCGGGCCCGGGTACGCCGGCCGTACCGACCCCGGGTCCCGGCACGCCAACGCCCGCAAAACAGCTGCGCGCCGTCATGCCGTTCCACCGGGAGAAATAGGGATGAAGCGAGTCGTATCCGTGCTCCAGGTGGCGGCGGGAGTACTCTGCGTGTGCGTCACCTGTGCATCTGGGGAAAATACAAGGATGAATACCCCGCCGCTCCTGGTGAGCAGCGCGACCAAGAGCGTGCAGTGTACAGCGGTCAATATCGGCTGGAATCCAGATTCGAATGATGACGGTAAGGCCCGCGCGGTAAAGGTCAGTCTGTTGACGGATACGTCGTTCCCCGAGGGTACCGACTTCGCCTGCAACGGGGCTGCGTGTCCCGCTGGGTCGTCGTCGTTTAGCTTGAGCTATTGCAATGGCCAAGCATGCCCAACCTGCACCAGCGGTAATTCGTGTTCAAACTGCAACAATAGTGTTCCGTGCTCCGGTGCCGAGTTCAGCTGCTTTGACATGCCGGTCGACAGCGGATGCAGCATTCGCGCGACGCCCCCCCTGTCAGCAGGATTTCAGACTCCGACACTGTTCTTCTGTCGTCTCACACCCCTGAAGAACGGCACGACCAACGCTAAGATCCCCTTCTTCAAGGGCTCGTTGATGGCTCTGGACGTCAATGACGGAATTCAAGCGTCGGTGAACACGCGCGTGGAGGACGGCGAGTGATGGGCACGCGCGGATATGGACTGGAATGTCGTGGGGGGATTTTTTGGCGCGCCACGACCATCGCATTGGCCTTTGGCTGCGTGTCGACGTCCGCCCTCGGCTACGATACCGATTTCGACGCACCGCCGCTGCTGATCGGCCCCGGGTACCCGCAGGTCTTCCGATGCGTACTGGTGAACATTACGGATACCCAAACCGTCCCTAAGAGGGCAACCGCCGCTGGCCCGCAACTTCGCTTGGTCGTCGACAAGGACGTAGAGCTTCCCTCACTCGGCACGTTCACGTGTAACGGGACCGCATGCGCGCCGTCGTGTCTGCCGTATCGGCAGAATTACACCCCGCCACCCGGCGCCCCAACTCCCGCGAACAACGCCTGCGCATTCACTTGCCCTCGGTTGGGGCCTCGGCAATCGTGTGCGATTGAACTGACGCTCAATACTCCTCTGCCGACGCCGACACCGACCCAGACGGGCGCACCGACACCTGCGAGCACGCCGACGCCGCAGGTGCCGATTCCAATCATCTGCCAGCCCTACAAGCCCCCGAACCGGGGGTTCCTACGGGCGTCACTCATGAGCCTCGATGCCCAGCATAACGTCCAGTCGGTTACGTCGACCTTCAAGGAGGACTAGCGATGCGCCACGACGTGTCGACCGTGTGTAGGCGATGCGCACAGAAAGCCAGGTGGACTCCATGATCGTACCACCCATCAGCATGGCGGGTCGGTTTCGGCTCGTGATCGCGACTGCGTTGTGTCCGCTGCTGTTCGCTTCAGGGCGAGCGACCGCAGACATCACGGCATCAACCGCCACCGATGTGTGCGCCGCGACGGCCGATCCGTGTGTCGTCACCACGCTGGTCAATATCGTCTCCGGCTCCGTCTTAGACTTCGGAACGCGCGCGGTGTCGCTGCAGAGCTCGGGGCAGCTGAGTTTCGGCAACGGCGCGGCGACGGTCCTCTGTGGCGACTTCACGGCGCAGAGCTGGTCCTATCCGCGGATCATCGTGCGCGCCGTCGAGGGCGAGGGCTACAAGGGCGGCGACGCGCTGATTGTGAGCCGCGGCAGCTGCTCGTCCGACAGCACCATTCCCTGTCTGGGCGACGAGGATTGTGGCGCAGGGGACACGTGCACGGCGGGAACCGGGAACATCATCCTCAATGCCGAAGTGTTGGGATGGGCCAACCCCGGCGGCTGGATCAAGCTCACGGCGTTCGGAAATTTCAGCTCAACCAAGCTCATCGATATGAGCAACGGGAACTACGATTACGGCGATGGCGGAGCGGTGCACATCGTTAGTACGACCGGCTCAATCACCACCGGAGGCGTCGTCAGCGGCCGCGGTGGCACGTTGGCGTCAGGCGGCAGTATTCGGATGACCGCCGCGACCACAATCACCATCAACGCGGAAGTCAAAGCCCTGGGCGGCAGCAATGGCGGGGGTGAGATCAGTCTGGAATCCGGCACCGACATGACCATCAATGCCCCGCTCAGTGCCTACTCCGATTACAGCAGCGGATCCGGAGGCACCGTCTCGCTTGCAGCCGTCGGCAACATGACTATCGGCGGCAGCAAGACGATCAATACGTCGGGACACCGCAATACCAATACCGGCGTCAACGGCAACGGCGGTCAGCAGGAGTACATCGCTGAAGGCAGCATCACGATCGGCAACAACGCGCAGCTGCTTGCGAGCGCGGCCAACACCACCTCTGCTGGAAACGGCGGCTCGATCACGCTGACCGGCTGCGCGGTCACGGTCAACGGCGGAGCGGTCGTGCAAGCGAACGGCGCAACCGGTGGCAGCATCCAGTTGATGGGCGGCGATTCGGTGACCGTCAACAACACCTCTTCGGTGGATAGCAGCGGTACCAGTGCACAGGACCTGATCTTGACGACCAGCGCCACGGCGAACAATCCAAATACCTACGGCACGCAGACCCAGTTCAGCCCGGCTCCCGATATCGAAGAGGACGACGGGTTGCCGTCCTGTCCGTGAGGTCGGCATCCACCGCTGTCGGCGGCGAGTCGTTCTAGGAAGGCTCCGTTTGTACCACCGACCTGAATGCGACGGGCTTGCCGGCGGGTGGGACGGTTGACCCCGCCACGTGATCCGCGCGCACCTCACGACGGTCCGGACGCTGCGGCCGACTGTGCCGTTCCACTTCGACGGCACGGTCCACAAGCCGTCACACTTCCCCAGCCCCGACGTGCACCACGAGCCGGGCGTCTACCGGCAGACGCTGCGGTGGGGCGACCACCTGTTGGGCATCCGCCTCACGGACGTCGGTACGCGCACGGCACCTGAAATCGAGCTGGCGATCTTCTCACGGCAGCGACTGACGCGCGAGCTGTGCGATGCCGTGGCTCGCGAAGTGCGCTGGCGGTTCGATCTCGATGCAGACCTCGCCGAGTTCCACATCCAGTTTCGACGCGATCCTGTCCTCGGCCCGGCCATGCGTCGTTGGAAGGGAATGCGGCTCAGTACGCCGTACGCACTGTACGAGTACCTCGTCGTCACGATCGTCCTGCAGAACGCGACGGTGCGGCGGTCGACGCAGATGCTGCGCGCGTTGTTGGAACGCCACGGCACGCGCGTGCGCTTTGACGGACAGACGCTGTACGGCTTCTGGGCGCCGCGCTCGCTGCATGCTGCGACGGAGGCGGAGCTGCGCAGCCTCAAGGTCGGGTACCGCGCCAAGTCGCTCAAGCGCGTGACCGAGTCGTTGGTGGGCGGCGCCGTCGATGCCATCGCGATCCGCTCCATGGATCGCGACGCCGCGCGCCGCGCGCTCCTCGAGCTGTACGGGATCGGTCCGGCCTCAGTGTGGTACCTGCTGTTCGATGTCTTCCACCACTACGACGCGTTCGACGTGATCTCACCCTGGGAGCAGAAGATCTACTCCCGTCTCCTCTTTGACTGCGATCTCGTGCCGGCCGAGAGGATCCTCGCCGAGGTCAAGCGGCGGTGGGGCGGCTGGCGCATGTTGGCCTCCCACTACGTCTTCGAGGATCTCTTCTGGCGCCACAGGAAAGACGGCATCCCGTGGCTCGAGTCGTTGATCCGGCTGTGACTCATCCGGGGAAGCTGGCTACCAACTCTCGGAGCCGCTGCTTCGCCCCGCCAAGGATCGGTTCGCCGTCACCGACGAGCAAGCTGTCGAAGTCGAGATCCAGCAATGCCCGGACGCTGGCGCGCAGGCGCGCCGGGTCGTCCATGACCCGCTCGGGGAGCAGCGCGCAGCGGCCCGGCGGATTGCCGATGAGCGCATCGCCCACCAGGAGCAGACGGCGCTCCGGCCAGTGCAAGGCGACTTCACCGGGAGATTTCCCCGGAACGCCGATCAGGGTGAACGGGCCGATCTGGGCGCCGAGGCGTAACTCCCCGTCGAGCTCGGCGCCCTGGGTGCGGGCGTGGGCGGCGTCGTCGGGATGGATGGCGGTCCGAGCGCCGGTACGGGCGCGTAGGGTGTTCGCCGCACGGACATGGTTCCGATTGGTGAGGATGATGTGAGCGACACCCATTCGGGCGATCTCGTCGAGGGTCGCTGCGCCGGGCTCGACCGGGTCGACGCAGATATTGCCCGCAGCGACGCGCACCAGGTGACCGTTGAAGTTGTAGCTATGGCGCTCCGAGAACCACGGCCACGTGAGGATACCGGGAACGATCTCGCGCATGGTTGATACCTCCGGGTGCATTCTGCCTCTGACCACGCCGCGATGTCACGCGGTGCGCAGTTTTGGGAGCTGAGTCCGCGGCAGGTGGAGTCCGCAATCCGCTTGACGCTGCGCGCTCGTCGGCACTACCATCGGAGATATCAATGGCAGCCGGGCAGGACGATTCCTCAGGACTCAGGACCCGGGGCCCTCGCCGGGGGCTCTCCGCCTACTTCGGGGGCCGCCTCGCGGCGTTCCGAAACCCGCTCGCATTCCTGGCGGGTCAGTGTGTGAGCTTCTTCGCCATCAGTCTGTACGTCAAGCTCATGCAGATGCGAGATACGGCGGAGTACGGTGCGGCGTGGCTGAGCGGCGGCCGGTTCTGGATGAACAGCATCCACTACGTGCTCTTCTGCCAGCAAGAGATCTACGTGTTCGGCGGGCTGCTGCTGGCGACGGCTGTCTGGCAGCGCTGCACTCCGCGGGCAGGGATGATCTCATACTCCGTCGCGTGGCTTCTTGGATTGCTGGTTCTGCCGGCGCTGTCGGTGATCGAGGTGCTGGGCTTGGCGCACTTCGCACTCTTCCTCACGCCGCTCGGGCCGGAGGAGTTGCGCATGATCGGGTGGACCAGCCACGTCGTCTCCGCCGGCCATGTGCTGCAGTTGCCGCAGGTGACTGCTGGGCTGTTTCTGGTCGTGGCGCTCTATCACGTGGCGCCGCCGGCCGTGTGGCTACCGCGCTGGCGCGGCTGGGAAGGGAAACCCGCACCCATCGCGGTGGTGTTGCTTGCGGGTGTGGTGACCGGAATGGTGCCCAAGCCCGTTCTCGTCGACGCGTTGCTCGGGCCGCACCCCTTGATCTGGATGGTCTTCGGCAACCGTTCGGAACCCAATTCGGAAACGCCGGAGGACATGGCGATCACACCGGCAGCGTTCCAAACCAGCGCCGCGGGAAGTCACCTCACGCAATCCCTTCTGGCGCCGCTGTTGGATCCCGCGCAGCGAGTGTTGCGGGCGGTTCCTGGCGTCTCCCAGAACCGTAAGGGTGCAACCCACCTGACGGTGAAGCAGCGCCCAACCAACGTACTGATCCTTGCCCTCGAATCGACGCGCGCCGCGAGCCTCGCCACGTACAACCCGGCAGCCACCGCTGGGCGTGACTTGCTGCGCTGGCGCGACGAGACGGTCGTGTTCGACAACATCTACGCGCCGGTGCCGACTTCGGCGCACGCGATCTTTTCCATTCTCTATGGCGTCTATCCGTACCTCGGTCCGTTCTGGAGCACCGCCGACAAGTCCGTGGTTGCCGACTCCATGGCCCAGTTCTTCGCCCGCGCCGGGTACCGTACGCACTTCTACATCACCAGCGATCTCAACTACGACAACATCCGCAGCTTCGCAGCGCCGGGGTTCGAGCGCGTGCTCGATCAGAACGACTGGCCCGGGCAGGAGGCGTACGCGGCGTTGCCGTGGGGCCGCGATGATCGGTTGCTGATCGAAGAGATCAAGCGCTTCATCACGGCGAACGGGAAACGGCCGTACTTCCTCTTCGCCATGACCAGTAACCCACATCATCCGTACACCGTCGACCACCTGCCGCCGGAGCTGCGGGGAGCCGATCCCGAAGCGCAGCCGCAACAAGCCTACGAACGGCTGGTCGAGTACGATCTGCGGCTGCTGACCGAGCTGTATGGATGGATGAAGCACCAGGGCGTCGCGGAGCATACACTGCTGCTGGTGCTCGGGGATCACGGAGAGGCGTTCGGCGAGCACCCTGGCAACTTCGGCCACGCCGCCTTCATCTACGAAGAGAACGTGCACATCCCGTGCTTCATTCTCCACCCGCGCCGACTCGGCCTGCCGCGGCACATTCCCCAGCTCGGCTCGCAAGTCGACCTGCGCGCCACCATCCTCGACATCCTCGGGATGCACGAGTCCGACCCGGGAGACGGTGTGTCACTCCTGCGCGAGGATCCCGAGCACATGGTGGCCAACTTCACGGAGAACGGCGTGTCGCGTTTTGGTGTCCGTGACACCCAGTTCACCTACATCTACACGCCACACGTCGAAGCCGAGCAGGTCTTCAACCGCCGCGCCGATCCGGGTGAGACGCAGGACGTCGCCGCGAGCGAGCCTGCCGTCGTCGCGCGCTACCGCGCCCGCCTGCAGCACTGGGAAGCGCAGCATCAGCTGTCGCTGGCAAAGGTCCTGCGGTAGCGCGGTCTACGCTTGCTTCGCCAGCCGCTCGATCTCCGCCCAGCGCTCCGCAGACACCGGCATCACGGACAGGCGCGGCAGCCGCACCAGCTCCCAGCCCGTGAACGCCGAGCTGGCCTTGATCTCCGCCAAGGTCACGGGACGTGGCAACGGCGCGACCGGGGCCAAGTCGATCGCCAGCAGCTTGGGGTCGTTCTTCTTCGGATCGGGGTATGCGGCACTCAGTGCGGCGGCGATGCCCACGACCGCCTTCTCGTCGCCGGTGTGGTAGATGAACAAACGATCACCCTTCTGCACCTGGCTCAGGTTCTTCAAGGCCTGTGGGTTCTTCACGCCGTCCCATACCGTGCGCGTGTCGCGCTGCAGCTGCGCAAAGGAGTACGCCGATGGTTCGGTCTTCAACAGCCAACGTCCAGCCATGAAATCCTCCATGAGTCGATCACGATTGACGATACTCCTTGAGCGCCTCGACAATGACCTCGGCGTCGCTCGGCACGACGATGTTGAAGTTGGCGCCGGGTGCGCCGCCGGCAATCAGCCGGCGCAGCTTGGCGACCAGGTCGTCGAGGCCGAACCGCTGCGCGTCCTCGCGGCCGGCGTCGCGCAGGCGTTCCACGATCGCCGTTGGCACGGCGATGTGCAGTTGCTGTGACAGGAACTCGCAGCGCCGCGCGCTGTTCAGCGGTAGCAAGGAAGGAATGATCGGCCGATCAATGCCGGCGGCGCTGGCGCGGTCGCGGTAACGAAAGAAGGCGTCGGCATCGGTCACAATGTTGGCGATCAGTCCGTCCGCCCCGGCGTCGATCTTCTGCTTCAGGAAGCGGAAGTGTTTGTCCAGCGCTGCTGCAGGAAACTCCGGATGCGCGGCGACGAAGACGTCGAGGTTCGGCAACGGCTCGCAGTGCGAGCCATCCAGCAACGTCCCGGCGCGGTAGCCGGCGACCATGCGCACCAGCTCCGAGGTGGTGAAGCGGTACGAGTCGAGCAGCTTCGAGTTGCCGGGTGACGGGTCGCCGCGGATGATCAGCACGTCGCGCACGCCCTTCAGCGACATCTCGTGCAGGTGGTAGTAGACGCTGCGCGCCGAGCCTTCGTCACGTGCCGTCAGGTGAATGATCAGCGGGACGTGGCCCATGGCGCGCTGAATGTCTTCGACGATCGCCCACGGGCTGAACTTGTAGCTGCCGCCGGTGGAGTTGGTCACCGCGATGGCGTCGAGCCCGAGGGCGCGCAAGCGCCGCGCGATGCCGACGATGCGGTCGATCTCCAAGTACAGCCGCGGCGGGCTGATCTCGGCGGTGAAGATGGGTGCGCCGCGCTGGGCCTTTGCGGCAACGATGCCGAGCAACGCCATCGGTCAGAATTGAGTCATTGAGTCATCGTCTCATTGAGTCAATGGATCAATGGCCCGCTGACTCAATTCCTCCCGTACTCGGTCTGCAAGTACTCGATGATTTCGTCCGACTCGTACATCTCGCGGCCGGTGTTGGGATCGATCAGATACGGCACCTGCACCTTGCCGCCGCGCTTCTTCAGCTCGGTGCGCTTGGGGCTGCCCTTGGGGACGTTGCGGACGACGTGCTCCAAGTCCAGCTCGCTCATGGCTTCACGCACCTTGCGGCAGTACGGAGAGCCTTCCATGTTGTACAACGTCAACGGCTTGAGCTGGCGCCGCGTTGCGTTCGCCGTGCGGCTGCCCCAACCGAGCCGGGCTGCGCTGGCCGCACCGGAGACCAGGTTGTCGAGCAGACTCGGAATGGGCAACGACCAGCCGGCGTGCTCGCCCCCGCCGTAGGTCTCGTTCAGGTAGTCGATGATGTCGTCGGACTCGTAGAGCTGTGTGCCGGTGTTGGGGTCCACCAGGTACGGCGCCTGGACCTTCCCGCCCAGTCGCAGCAGCTCCTGACGGCGCGGACTGCCGTGCGCGACTGGATGTTCGAGGTAATCCAAGTCGAGCTCGGAGAGGACCTCGCGGACCTTGCGGCAGTATGGGCAGCCTTCGAAGTCGTACAGCTCGAGCAGCTGCTTGGGCTCGTCACGGCGATCGGCGGTGACTTTCGGGTAGATGCCGCGGCCGAGTCGAACGATGGTGGCGGCGAACGAGGATAGATCGTTGGCGATGCTCATGCGTGGCCTCCTGCGCGGCCAGACTATAGGGTTCAGGAGTCCACGGGTTCAAGAGTTGACTCCAACGGTGGCCCGTCGCAGAGTGCCCGCCCATGACGACGCTGTTCGTCCCCGGGCGGCTGTGCCTCTTCGGCGAACATTCGGATTGGGCCGGTGCGCTGCGCGTCACCGATCCGGAGATTGTGCCCGGCGCCTGCATCGTGACCGGCACGGATCAGGGGATCACCGCCACGGCGGTCGCCTCGTCCGATTTCGAGATCACCTCGCGGTTGCCGGATGGTCGCGTCCTCGGTCCCATCCATCTGCCGATGGAGGGTGCCGCCCTGCAAGCCGCCGCCGCCGCGCGTGGCTTCTTTAGTTACGCTGCCGGTGTGGCTGCGGAGGTGTGGTTGCGCTACAGGCCGGGTGGCGTGCGCATCACGGCCACGGACCTGGATCTTCCCATTCGCCGCGGGCTGTCGTCGTCCGCAGCCATCTGCGTGCTCGTCGCGCGCGCCTTCAATCGCGTGCACGGCCTTGGTCTGAGCGTACGCGAGGAGATGGAGCTGGCGTACCGTGGCGAGATCGACACCGGGTCGCAGTGCGGCCGCATGGACCAAGCCTGCGCCTACGGGAAACGCCAGGTGCTCATGCATTTCGACGGTGCGGTGTTGGACATCGAAGTGTTGCGGCCGCAGCGGCCGCTCTACCTGCTGGTCATCGATCTGCTGGGCGAGAAGGACACCCGGCGCATTCTCGCGGATCTGCACACGCACTTCTTGGCGCGCACCAGCGCCGTAAGTTGGGCTCTGTGCGAGGCGCTCGGGAGGTGCAACGCCGATGTGGTCGGACGCGCGCGGGTGGCGTTGGAGGCTGCGGACGCGCCGCGACTGGGCGCGTTGATGAGCGAGGCGCAGGAGCTGTTCGACCGCTGCATCGCACCCGCGTGTCCGAGCGAGCTGGCCGCACCTAGACTGCATGCCGTGCTGAGGCATCCGGCGACACGTGACCTGGCGGTTGGCGGCAAGGGCGTCGGCTCGCAAGGCGACGGGTCCGCGCAGTTCGTCTGCCGCGGGCCGGAGGAACGCGAGGAGCTGGCGCGCCGATTGACGGCGGACGGCGCAGGGCGGTGTTTGCCGCTGACGATTGAACCCCAAGGCACCGGCGCAGTGATTCCCTGAAACAGCTCTTCTTGACCCGTGCATGGCGACCGACTAGCGTCCGGCGGCATGTCACTGCTCCGCCTGACCCACATCGGGATCTGCGTCTCGGACGGGGAGCGCTCGCTGCGCTTCTACCGCGACGTCCTGGGGTTCACATACGTCTCCGAGCTCCGGGTCGCCGGCGAGCCGAGCAATACCCTGCTGCAGCTCGACGGCGTCGATCTGCGCGCGATCTATCTGGAACGCGACGGCACGCGGATCGAGTTGCTGCACTACGCCTCGCCGGGTCACGAAGGCGACGGCCGCCCGCGACGGATGAACCGGCTCGGCCTGACGCACTTGTCCCTCCGGGTCGACAACCTGGCGACGACCTTGGAGCAACTCAAGAAGGCCAGCGTGCCGATTCTCGATCGGACGCACATCGATATTCCGGCCTTTGAAGCCGCAGCCATCTTCGTCACGGATCCGGACGGAACGCTCATCGAGTTGGTGCAGGCCCCAGGTGATCCGGCCGCCCCACCCGGCGGATGAAAGTACCCTGCGCCCTGAAGTCAGGATTCAGGACTGATCAGCACCTTCAGCACGCCCGGTGAGGACGCGAGCTGCAGGGCCTCGACTGCAGCATGCAACGGAAGCTGCGCGGAGATCAGTGACTGGATGTCGACGCTGCCGATCGAGACGCGCGCTGTGGCGCCGTCCCAGACGAGTGCACGCATGCGTGTGGGGAGAGTCTAACAGGAGAGGGAGGGTTCGGACAGAGACGCAAGGGGGGCGCGCCTCTGTCCGAACCGGGCTCACAACGTTGGGGGAAGCAGCGTTGCGAGCAGTCTAGAACTGTCGCGTTCCCGCAACTGAAAGGGGGGAGTTCGGACAGAGACCCGAAGGAGGAAGCCGGGAACTCTGTCCGAACCGGGGGGACGCTTACCGTGCAGGAGGTGCGGGGATTGGTATGGCAAACGCGGCTCGTCGGCGCTCACCGGAAGGGTCGTACGATGGTGCCGGATTCCGCATGTCGCGGTGCACTCGTTTCACGTCAGCGATGGCCGGGCGTCTGCTCGGCGGTAAGGAATCGCAAACCATGCTCATCAGGCAAACTCGACTCGGAAGCGAAACGGCAGCGGCACCTTGCATCGGATCAGGCCGATGATCCGTCCGTTGTGTCGGACCACGTAGGCATGCCAGTGTGGCAGCCAGCTCAGCTTCACGATCGATGCGTTGCTTTCCATTGCCTCATCCCCTTCCCAGCCGTTGTCAAAGCAGGGCGTGTGCCAGAGGGCGAGGTGCGACGCGCCAGCGGACCGCGCGGTTGCGAGCTGTCCGGATGCACATTCTCCAGGCGTCGCGTAAATGCAGGGCAGCAGCGGGACTTGGCACAATGAGGCAGAAAGCCAATCGGCGGACCGGTCAGGCCCGGCTCGGACGCAAGTCACGCAGGCGCAGCTGGATCGAGCTGGTGCCGTTCCATTCGTTCACTTCGGGGGTGTACACCACGTCGAGCGGCGCTCCGTCGTCGATCGGCGAGTCGGCCATGCCGAATCCGATCGCCGAGAACGCCCGCGTCCCTTGACGCAAGTACAGCTTGAGATGGTTCTCGCCAACCGTCCGGCGCGAAGCGACCGTGACGGCGCGCGACAGGAAGACGGGTTCCGGATTGCCCGGCCCGTGCGGTTCGAGTCGCGCCAAGTCCCGCAACAGCACTTCATCGATCTCGTCGAACGCAAGCTCGGCATCAATGGACGTTTCCGGGACGAAGTCCTCGGGGCGAGTGACGCTCCGGATGGTGGCCTCGAACTGCTCGGCGAAATCGCCGACCTGGTCCTGGCGGATGCTCAGACCGGCGGCCATGCGGTGCCCACCGAATCCCTCCAGGTTCCGGCTGCAGGCCTTGAACGCTTCGTACAGGTTGACGCCGCGGATACTGCGGCCCGAGCCGCGACCGCGTCCGTTCTCGGCGTCGAGGGCGATCAGCACAGTCGGACGATAGAACCGTTCGACCAGACGCGAGGCGACAATTCCGATGACGCCGGGGTGCCAGTCGGCCGACGCCAGCACGATGCTGCAGCGCTGCGCAGGAATCACCTCCCGTTCGACCTGGTTGATGGCGTCGTTGAGGATCTCCTGCTCGATGGTTTGGCGCGCGCGGTTCTCCTGATCCAACTCGCTCGCCAGCTGCTCGGCGCGCGCCGGATCGTCGGTGGTCAGGATCTCGACGGATCGCGTCGCGTCTGCGAGGCGGCCGCCGGCATTGAGACGCGGCGCCAACCGGAACCCGACGACAGCGGTGGACACCGTGCTGACGCCGCTGACGGCCTTCAGCGCCACCAGCCCGGGACGTCCGGTCTGCAACAGCTCGCGCAGCCCGTACTTCACCAGCACCCGGTTCTCCTCGACGATGGGAACGATGTCGGCGATCGTGCCGAGGGTCACGAGATCAAGATAGCGGCGCAGATCGGGAAGGTCGGTCCGGCCCGCCTCGCGCAGTCGCAGCCGAACCCCCAGGGCGAGATAGAAGGCGACACCGGCACCGCACAGGCCGCTGAAGGGAAAGCCGGCGTCCGGTTCGATCGGGTTCAAGACGGCATGCGCGGGCAAAGGCGTGCCCGACACTTGATGGTGATCACACACGATCGTGTCGACCCCGAGGCTGCGCGCCAGGCCGATCTCCCGATGACTGACACCGCCGCAGTCGACGGTGATCATCACGCGCGCCCCCGCCTCGGCGAGCCGGCGCACGCCGGGCTCGGTGACGCCGTACCCGTCTCGCAAGCGGTGCGGGATGTGGAGGAGCGGCTCGTGGCCCAAGGCGCGCAGGAAGCGCACGAGGATGGCGCTGCCGCTGATGCCGTCGACGTCGTAGTCGCCGTAGATGCCGATGCGTTCGCCGCTGCGCAGCGCCGCGATGACGCGATCCGCCGCCGCCGCCATGTCCTTGAACAGCATCGGCGAGCGCAGGTGCTCGGACAAGCGGGCGTTCAAGAAGGGGCCGGCTGCGGCGGGCGTATCGATCCGGCGCGCAACCAGCAGACGCGCCAGCAGTGGGGACACTCCCAGCTCACGGCAGAGAACGGCGTCGGCGTCAGGCTGGCGGGGCAGGAGCTTCCATCGCCGCGCCATGCGCGTCATCTCACCGCGCGCGCCGCCCCGCCCCGCGCTCCATCCACAGCACGATCGGGCTGGCGATGTAGATCGACGAGTAGGTGCCGATGATGAAGCCGACCAGCAGCGTGAAGGCGAAGCCGCGGATGACGTTGCCGCCGAGGAAGAACAGCGACAGGACCACGATGATCGCCGTGCCGGTGGTGAGCACGGTCCGGCTCAGCGTCTCGTTGATGCTGCGGTTGATGATCGTGCCCATGGAGTCGCGCCGGCTCTTGCGCATGTTCTCGCGGATGCGGTCGCAGACGATGACCGTGTCGTGCACCGAGAAGCCGACCACCGTCAGCAACGCCGCCACTACTGTCAGGTCGATCTCGTAGTTCAACAGGGAGAGCGCGCCCGCCGCAATCAGCACGTCGTGCACGAGGGCGATTGCCGCCCCGACGCCGAAGCGAAACTCGAAGCGGAACCAGATATACGCCCCCATCAGCAGGGTCGCGAAGACCACCGCGAGCAAGGCGCGCTGGCGCAGCTCCTGGCCGACGCGCGGTCCGACCAGCTCGACGCGCAGCACCTCGAACGAGTCCTTGCCAAACTTCTCCGCCAGCGCCTGCGTGACGGTTTCACTGATGCCCTTGGTTTCGCTCGCCTCGACGGGCAGGCGGACGAGGAACTCCGTACCCGCGGCGCCGAAATCCTGAATCGTCGACTCGCCCAGGTGTACGGCGTTGAGGGCGGCACGCACGTTGTTGATCGGCTGCGGCGTGGTGAAGCGCAGATGCACCATCACGCCGCCGGAGAAGTCGATCCCCCAGTTCGGCCCGCCGTGGGCGATGAACGAGACGAGGCCGATGGCGATCAGCACCCACGAGATCACCAAGGCAACGAAGCGGAAGCGAATGAAATCGAAGTTGGTTCCCGGCTTGATCAGTTGCATGGCGTCACACACTCACAGTCTGCAGGCGGCGGTAGGTGAGGAGGTAGTCGTACACGACCCGCGTGCCGACGACGGCGGTGAACACGCTGCTCACCAAACCGATGCATAACGTGATCGCGAAGCCGCGTACCGGGCCGGTGCCGAACTGGAATAGAATGAGGCCGGCCAGGAAGCTGTTGGTGTTGGTGTCCAGAATCGCCGGCAGGGCGCGCTCGTAGCCCGCCTCGATGGCGGCGCGCGCCGTCTTTCCGAGCCGCAGCTCTTCACGGATGCGCTCGTTGATCAAGACGTTGGCGTCGACCGCCATGCCGATGGTGAGCACGATGCCGGCAATGCCCGGCAACGTGAGCGTGGCCTGCATGACCGTCAGCGCCGCCACCAGGTAGACGATGTTGAGAATGAGCGCGATGTCGGCCAGGACGCCGGCGAACTTGTAGTAGATCACCATGAACACGACGACCAGCGATCCGCCGACGACGAACGACGTGATGCCCTGCCGGATGGAGTCCTTCCCCAACGACGGGCCGACGGTGCGCTCCTCGGCGACATGGACCGGCGCCGGCAAGGCGCCGGCACGCAGCACAATCGCCAGGTCGCGCGCTTCCTTGATGTCGAAGTTGCCGGTGATCGAGGCGCGCCCGCCGCCGATGCGTTCGCGAATGACCGGGGCCGAGTACACCTTGCCATCGAGAATGATCGCCAGCCGCCGGCCGACGTTGGCGCCGGTCATGCTGTCGAACTGCTTGGCACCGCGGGCGTTCAGCTCTACCGCGACGTACGGTCCTTCGAGCTGCGTGGCCGGGCGGACGAGCGCGTCGGCAATCGTGTCGCCCGTCATCCACGTCTTCGACTCTACCAGATACTGCGTGCGCTGGAGCTTGCCGGTGCTCCGGTCGACGTCCGCGCCGGGGAGGATCTCGGTGCCGGGCGGCAGCGGCTTCTTGCCGGAGATGTAGTCATCGACGTTCGGCGTGTCGGGAAGCAGCTTGAACTCCAGCAGCGCGGTGCGGCCGATGAGGTCCTTGGCGCGTTGCGGATCTTGAATGCCGGGCAGCTGGATGAGGATGTCCTGCGTTCCCTCCCGTTGAATGATCGGTTCGGTGACGCCGAACTGATCGATGCGATTGCGGATGGTCTCCAACGACTGCTCCAGGGCGGACTCTCGCACACGCTGTTCCTCGCGCTTGGTCAATGCCACCAGCATGGTCGGCGTCCCACCCTCGGAGCTCGAGCTCTCGATGGAGAGGTTGGGAAAACGCTCCTTCATGAGGTCGCTGAACGGCGTGCTGCCGTCGTTGCTGGTGAGGCGGACCTGCAGGCGCGAGCCCTGACGCTCGACGGCGTCGAAGCCGATCTTGGCTTCACCGAGCTCGCGCTTGATCTCGTCGATGTTGTGGTCGAGCGAGTTCTCCAGCGCTTTCTCGATGTCGACCGTCATCACCAGGTGCGTACCCCCTTGCAGGTCCAGCCCGAGGTGGACCCGCTGCGACGGCAGGTAGTCCTTCCAGAACTGCGGCAGATCGGTGACGAACGTCGGCACCAGATAGACGCCCGCCACCAGGGTCAGCCCGACGATGAGCAGGATGCGATACAGTAGGCTGCGATTTCTCACTTCGGTTTATCCTTCTCTTTCGCCTCTTTGGGTTCCTCCGGTGCGCCTGTCTTCGCCACGGACGCGATCTGTTGGCGATCGACACGGACGCGCACGTTCGGGGCGATCTCGAGGGTCACGACCTTGTCGTTGAGCGCGATCACCTTGCCGTACAAGCCGCCCGAGGTGATCACGTCGTCGTTGCGCTTCAAGTTCGCCAGCATCACGCGTAGCTCTTTCGCCTTCTGCTGCTGCGGCCGGATGAGCAGAAAGTAGAAGACGACGAAGATGAGGACGAGCGGCAGGAATTGCATCATCGCCGGCGGGTGGGCGCCCGGCGCCGCTTGTGCCCACGCCGTGCCGATCATGTGTCGACCTCGTCATTCCGGCTCAATCGATCGTCGGCCCAGGCGGAGAAGGCGCCACGCTCGATGGCGTCTTGCATGTCGCGCATCAGCTGTAGGTAGAAATGCAGGTTGTGCAGGCTCGCCAGCTGTGCCCCGAGCATCTCCCTGCTGACCGCCAGGTGGCGCAGATAGGCGCGCGTAAAGGTGCGACAGGTATAGCAGCGGCAGGTCGGATCGACGGGCTGCGGGTCATCGGCATAGCGCGCCAGGCGAATGTTGAGCGGCCCGTGTGCGGTGAACAGCATGCCGTTGCGCCCATTGCGCGTCGGCAGGACGCAATCGAAAAGATCGTACCCCATGCCGACAAACCGGATCAGATCTTCCGGCAGGCCGACCCCCATCAGGTAGCGCGGCCGATCCTCTGGCAACGCCGCCGCCGTCTCCTCCGCCAACGCCATGGTGAGCTCCCGATCTTCCCCGACACTGAGTCCGCCCACGGCATAGCCTGGAAAGTCGAGCCCCACAAGCGCACGCGCCTGCTGGGCGCGCAGATCCTGGTAGGTGGCTCCTTGGACGATGCCGAACATCAATTGCGCGGGCGCCACCGCGATGCGGCGTGAGCGCAGTGCCCATTCGAACGTACGGCGCGCGGCCCGCTCCGCGTCGGCCCGCGTCGCCTGGCCGGAGACGCATTCATCGAGGACCATGATGATGTCGACCCCCAGATCCATTTGCAGCCGCACCACGTCTTCGGGGGTGAGGAAGAGCGCGGCGCCGTCCACGTGCGAGCGGAACTCGACACCCTCGTCGGTGACCTTGCGCAGCGCCGCGAGGCTGAAGATCTGGTAGCCGCCGCTGTCGGTGAGGATCGGCCCGTCCCAGCCCATGAAGCGATGCAAGCCGCCGAGGTCACGGATGAGCTTGGTCCCCGGGCGCAAGGCGAGGTGATAGGCGTTGGCGAGGATGATCTCGGCGCCGGCGTCGCGCAGCTGCACCGGCGTGATGCCTTTCACCGTGGCGAGCGTACCCACGGGCATGAACGCGGGGGTGTTGATGGCGCCGTGCGCCGTGGTCAACTGGCCACGCCGTGCCCGACCGCTGTGCGCCAAGGCCGTAAACGGTGACGCGGCCTCGTCGATGATGCTGTCTGCGGCCGGATTCATTGAATCAGCATGGCGTCGCCGTAGCTGTAGAAGCGGTAGCGAAGCCGAATCGCCGCGGCGTAGGCAGCGAGGATGCGGTCGCGTCCGGCGAAGGCGCTGACCAACAGCAGCAAAGTTGAGCCGGGCAGATGGAAGTTGGTGAACAGCGCATCGACGACGCGGAACTGGCAGCCGGGGACGATGAACCGATCGGCCCAACGCGCGCCGGGTTGTACGCCGTCATCGCACGCCGCGGACTCCAGGGCGCGCGTCGTCGTCGTGCCGACGGCGACGACACGGCCGCCGCGCGCTTTGACGTCGCGGATCATCGTAGCGGTCGCAGCTGGTATCTCGCACCACTCCGGCTCCATCGTATGCTGCTGCAGATCCTCGACGCGTACCGGAAGAAAGGTACCCGGACCGACGTGCAAGGTGAGGCGTGCGATCTGGACATCACACTGGCGCAGGCAGGTGAGCAGGGTGTCGGTGAAGTGCAGGCCCGCCGTCGGTGCGGCGATCGCGCCAGGGGCGGATGCAAAGATCGTCTGGTAGCGCGATTGATCGAGGGGCAGGGGACCGTCCGGACGACGGATGTACGGCGGGAGCGGGAGCTCTCCCTGTTGTTGCAGGAACGCCGACACGTCCGGGGTGTTCTCGAACGCGACCGTGTACTGGCCGTTCCCATGTACGGCGGCGACTCGGGCGTGCACGCCGTCCGGGAAGCTGAGAGTCGTGTCCAGGCGCAAGCGCCGCGCCGGCTTACCCAGGCAAAGCCATGTCGTGTCGTGTGTGGGACGGATGAGCAGCAGCTCGACGGCGCCGCCGGCGGCGGTGCGTCCGAAGATGCGTGCAGGAATGACCCGGGTATCATTCACCACCAGGAGGTCGCCGGGCTGCAGATAGTCCGGCAGCGTGCGTACCTCCGTATGCGTCAGCCCGTTCGCACGGCGGTCGAGGACCAATAGGCGTGCGCCGTCCCGTTGATCCGCCGGCAGCTGAGCGATCAGCTCAAGCGGCAGATCGAACTGGAAATCAGACAGCCTCAAAGATGCGTCAGCGCATCGCGTCGAAACCGCGGCAATCTCCATACGTGCAAGCCGGCAAAAAAAAGGCACCGCCCCGGGTGCCTGCTGGTCCATCAAATGATCAGCCGCGATTAACCACAAGGTCTCCGGGGAGTCAAGCGAGCGGCGCGGCGAGCGCCCAACTCTTGACGGCATCAAGGCTGGCAGGCGTGACGCGACTCCTGCTACCGCTGCAGTCGAGTCAGCAATTCAGACCTTCGGCGCCGCCTGCCAGTCGCCCCAGCGGCGCCGCAGCTCGTAGATGACGATCGCTGCCGCAACCGATGCGTTCAACGACTCCGTCCGACCGATCATCGGTATGTGCACGGTGACGTCGCACTGCCTTGCCACGAGCGGGCGAACGCCGGTTTCCCCACCGACGACGATGGCGACGCGGTCCGGCGGATCCAACTCGTAGAGGTTCCGGCCGTTCCGCGGCACCAGGCCGAGGTTCCAGTAGCCGCACTCCTGCAGCGTCTGGAGACTGCGTGCGATGTTGGTGACTCGGCACACCGGTATCCATGCTGCCGCTCCCGCGGCTGCGACTTCGACAGTGGCGGTCACGGGCACCGCACCGTCCTTGGGAATGATGACCGCACCCGCACCGGCCGCGTCCGCAGTTCTCAGGAGCGCGCCGAGGTTGTGCGGATCCTGGATCTGATCGGCGATGATCAGCAGGCGCGGCGGGTCGCCCAACACGCGATCGAGGTCAGCGTACGGGAACGGCGCCGCGAGCGCGACGACCCCCTGATGGCGTGGTGTGGCGGCCAGGGTGGTGAGCCGTTCATCGCTGCACGGCTCCACGGCAACACCGGCCGCCGTCGCTGCAGCCAGCAATGCGGCGAGCGATCGAGCCGCGCGGGCGTCATAGTGCAGCGCGCGGACGTCCGCCGGCCGGGCGTGGATCCATTCGGCCACGACGTGCATGCCGTAGATGCACCGGCCCTGCATGGCGGGGCGGCGTGGGTTTGCAAAGTCTCGGGGTTTCATTACGATCCCTTGGCCGTGCGCACGATCAATCGTTACATTCTGCGCGAGATCGCCGTGCCGTTTGCGCTCGGCTTGGCGGTCTTCACGTTGATCTTGCTCATCGCCAGGATCCTCAAGCTCGTGGAGATGGTGGTCAACCGCGGCGTGCCGCTGCTCGAGGTCCTGAAGCTCTTCTCATACATCCTCCCGGGTTTCTTGGAAGTCACCGTGCCGATGGCCTTGCTCCTCGGTGTTCTGGTGGCGTTTGGGCGACTTTCGTCGGACAGCGAAATCACCGCACTGAAGACCTCGGGGGTGAGTCTATACCAGCTCATGCGTCCGGTCGCGCTGTTCGCGGTGGTGATTTACGTGGTTGCGCTCGGTTTGTCACTGTACGCTCGGCCGTGGGGCAACAGCTTGCTGCGCAGCGGTCTCTACGAAATCGCCAAGCTCCGCGCCAGCGCCGGCATCAAGGAAAAGGTCTTCACCGACGACTTCGCTGGGTTGGTCATCTACGTCGACCACATCGAACCGCCGGGCAACACGTTGCGTGGCATCCTGATCTCGGACAGCCGCGATCGGAGTCAGCGCAACACCATCTTCGCACAGGTGGGCCTGCTGGTTCCCAACGAGCCGTTGCACGTGCTGACCCTGCGGCTGATTGGGGGCACGATTCACGCCTTCTATCCGAAAGACCAGAGCTACCACCGCACCGATTTCAGCACGTATGACATCACGCTCGATCTCAATACCGCGCTCGCCAACCTGCGGCCACGGTCAAAGGACACGAGCGAGATGACGATCCCGGAGCTCCAAGCGGCAATCGCGGCGAAGCGCCTGGACGGGCAACCGGTATTCGCCGAGTCCGTCGAGCTGCAACGGAAGTTTTCGATTCCGTTTGCCTGCCTCGCATTTGCGGCCGTCGGGATTCCGCTCGGCATTCGTCCGTCGCGCGCGGTGCGTTCCCGCGGCTTCACCCTGAGCCTGGTTCTCATCTTTCTCTACTATCTGCTGCTGACGCTCGGCGAGAGCCTGGGCGAGCGTGGAATCCTTCCGGCGAGCATTGCCCTGTGGTTGCCGAATATTCTGCTGAGCATCCTGGCGTTGACGCTGTTGGTGCGTGCGGCGCGCGAGTCGGTCGTGACGCGGCCGGCGGTGATGGAAGCCTGGCTCGCGGCGCTGCGCATTCGGCTCGCGTCGTTTGCCGGCTCGAAAGCCAGCTAGCGCATGACACGGTCCCGCTACTTGCCGGTCGTCAGCCGCTACCTGGTGCGCGAGTTCTTGGCGCTCCTCGGGCCCATCGTCCTGGCGTTCCTCGTCCTCTACCTGGTCGTCGACTTCTTCGACCGTCTCGACATTCTGCTGAGGAACCAGGCCTCGTCAGGCGCCGCGCTACGCTACTTCCTGTTCAAGATCCCGCTCATCGTTACGCAGATCACTCCCCCGGCGGTGTTGGCCGCGATGCTGCTCAGCCTGGGGATGCTGTCGCGGCACAACGAGATCGTTGCCCTGCGCGCCTCGGGAGTGAGCCTTGTGCAGACGGCGCTACCCTTGCTTGCGTTG
>CAZCGA010000088.1:0-27120 GCA_964498075.1 uncultured Binatia bacterium (SeqCode)
ATTGGCCCAACAGACCAGCGCCACAGCGCTGGTCGAGATCTCAGGGTGAGCGGAATGGTCTTCCATCTCAAATGGATCAGAAACCGCTCGTGCTGAGGCTCTCGAAGCACGTCTTTGCGCGTGCATCGACACCCTCTGATAGGGGAGGCTGCCATGTCTGAACTTTTCCACGAGGTTGCCAGCATCGACTATCCGATCATCGACTCCGACGCGCACGTCAACGAACCGCCGAATCTCTGGCAGGAGCGCGTGCCGGCGCGGCTCAAGAACCGCGCCCCCAAAGTGCTGCACCAATCCGACGGTGACGTGTGGTCGTTCGACGATGGCAAGAAGCTGCGACCGGTCGGCCTCACGGCGACCGCGGGCCTGAGCTATCTGCAGTTTCAGCCCTCCGGCTTCAAGTACGAGTCGATTCGTCCCGGCAGCTTCGACACCAAGGAGCGACTGAAGGACCTCGCCGCCGACGGGCTCTACGCGCAGGTGATGTACCCGAGCGTGACGC
This sequence comes from uncultured Binatia bacterium (SeqCode), assembly GCA_964498075.1. Classification (GTDB taxonomy): domain Bacteria; phylum Desulfobacterota; class Binatia; order HRBIN30; family HRBIN30; genus CAZCGA01. The sequence goes on from CAZCGA010000088.1 coordinate 503, forward strand.
TGGCCGGCGCGCGTACCTACACCGACGAGCGCGAGCTGCAATGCGCGTGCGTGCGCGCCTACAACGAGTGGCTGCTGGAGTTCTGCGGACCGTCCAACGGCCGCCTGATTCCCCAAGCGATCATCCCGACCACCGGCACTGCGGACGCGGTGACCGAGCTGGAGTGGGCCATCAAGCACGGCCACAAAGGCGCGCTCATCGCCACCTTCCCGAACGGTACGTACGAATCGAAGACGGACGACGACAGGTTCTGGGCGATTGCGCAGGACGCCGACTTCCCGCTCGGCATCCACATCGGCAGCTTCAGCGAGAGCGGCCTGCAGCCCGTCATGCAGCAGAGTACCCTCGGCTTCCTCGCCGGCGCAGGCGGCTCGAAGTCCGGCGCGGATTCCATTCCCGCCACCACCAAGGTCATGTTCTCCGGCGCGTGCGTGAAGTTTCCGCGCCTGCGCTTCGTGATCGTCGAGGGCAACATCGGCTGGATTCCGACGGTGATGGAGCAGGTCGACGATATGTTCCTGCGCTACCGCTGGTTCACGGGCGCCGCCGAGCTGATGCCCATCATGCCGAGCCGCCTCTTCCATCGGAACTTCTGGGCGACGTTCATGATCGACACCATCGGCATCGAGTTGCGCCATCACATGAACGTCGACCACCTGATGTGGTCCACCGACTACCCGCACACCGGCACGGACTGGCCGAACAACCGCGTCACCATCGCGCGCCTGTTCCGCGGCGTGCCGAAGGACGAGGTGAAGAAGATGCTGCACACCAACTGCAAGACGCTCTACCACCTCGACCACATTCCGGAGCGGTTGCCGGAAGCCGCCGCTTGAATCAGCACTCTAATCTGTACCGTCGGTGCATAATGCCGAACTCCCGATAGCGCCCAATCAGGCGGAAGTTCAGTCTCTCGTAGAACGCGATGGCGGGCAGGTTGTCATCGTCGACGCTCAGCTCGTACGCCTCGACTCCCGCATCCCGCATCGCCTTGCTAAAGGCAGCCACCAGTCGCTTGCCGATTCCCCAACGCCGGCAGTCAGCCGCAACGGCCAGGTAAGTGAGCTCGGCCGCGTGGCGGTCATAGCTTCCTTCGTCAGAGCGGGACAAGCTCTTCACCAACCACACCAGCCCGACCGGCCGTCTCACAATCCCCAAGCACAAGCCCGCGAGTGTCGCGAACGGACGCTTGCGTAGCACGGCTTGTTTGAGCTTGTCGGGGTGGGCCGTCCCCAGCATGTAGCCTCGAACCGCGCCGTCATCGAGGCACACAAGGCCGACCGCCGATTCTGCCTCGACGCAGCCGGCGTAAAACGCCCTCGCCGCCGGGACTCCTAGTTGCGCCAAGAGGCCTGTCAGGCTGGAGCAGTGCAGGCGCGCGACTTCGTCAACGTGCTGTCCGCTGATCGGGGCGATTAGCATGGCGGTGGCAAGTCAAGAGCGAGGCGCCTGAAATTGGTGAGCGTCCACGCGCGGATCCAGCCGCGTGCGTTGATGCACGCCTCCAATTCCCTGCGCCTGTCTGCCGAGGCCACGTAGCGCTCCAACTCCCGATTGCCGAGTTCCACTCCCTGGCTCTCCTCCGGTATCCCGGGGTGCACCATGACCTCGGTCACGCCGGCGAGCGGCGGGCGCTCCAGAATCTGTCGCAGGGCAAGGTCGAGCCGTCCGGAATAGAGGTAGCTCGCGAAATGCTCCGCGCTCAGAATCCCACCGCCGATGCGCGCTCGGTTCCGTTTTGAAAGACCCGACAGCAACCAGAGCTTGACGAATCCGCCGCTCAGCAGCAGCCCACCCGCGTGCCTGAGACCGAGAAATCCCGTCCCGATGTCCCTCCCCAACCGTACGAAGCGCACGTCGTGTCGGCTGGCTGCTGCCACGACCCGTTCGAAGATTCCAGGAATGAGATGTACGTGCCGCTCGCCGTCGATGTGATCGGGCCGTACGCCGTCGCCGATCATGCGCTGCAGCTGGGCCTCCAGCTCGATCTCCACCTGCTCGAGCAGGTCTGCTCGCTTCTGCACGGCCACGGCTCTCAGCAACGAGGAGAATCGCCAGCGGAGGAATCCGTTCTCATCGACGAGGAGCGGAATCTGACGGCGCGAGCTAACTGGCTTGCCGGCGCTCAAGGTGAAGTGCAGCCCAACCCCCAAATCGGGACACGCCTGAACGCAGACATCCAAGGCATGGCCATAACACGGGGAAGTCACCGCGAGGCTCGCGCTGGTGACGATGCCTTCTCGATGCGCTCTGACGATCCCGAGCGTCGCGCCTCTGGACACACCCAGGTCATCTGCGTTGACGACCAGGAGGCTCGTCATCACACCAGACCCGAGATCAAGTGCGGGCCGAGGCGCCTGGTCACGAACAACGGCAATGCCTGCCAGACGGCAATCGGGATCCGATACTTGAGGTTCTTGTGATGTACGTACGGCATCTCTTTCACGTTCCTCAAGTAGTAGTTGTAGTGGAGCGTCACCGGCTGAGGCCCCCAGTTGAGTTTGAACTTGAAGTTGGTACTGTCCGACTGCGAGCGACCCATGTCGAACCACTTGCATCCGCGAACACAGCTCGCTTCGATCATCCTCCAATAGATGAGATAGTTGGGACAACGCCGGTTGTATTTCCGAAGGGCCACGGTGTGGTAGTTCGTCATGGTGCCATTGATCCAGAACAGCAACGCGCCTGCGACCAACTCGCTCCCATCCCTAACAACGAGAAATTCGGACCGGTCGCCCAAGTGCTCGACGATCGACTGATAAAATCGCCGGCTGTGGGCGGGCGAGCCGAGATCGCGCATGTGCGCGTGAAAGACATCGAAGAAAGGGCCGAGCTGAGCGGGACCCGTTTCAACCGAGAATCCCTCTTTCATCCCCCGCCGGACCTGATTGCGGGTCTTGGCCGGTAACCGGCTTTTCCAAAGAGCCTCCGCGCCGCCCTCCAGATCGATCAGGCAGGTGCCGTAACGACGGTCGACCTGAAACCCCTCGAGTTCCACATCCCGGGTTCGAATAACCAGGTAGTCGACCTTGAGCCGGTCCGCGACTTTCGTTGCCTCGCCGGCTAGGGCATCCCGCGCCGCCGCATTGTCGAAACAGAGACCGCCGTCGTTTCCGAACGGTGCGGTCGCCAGATAGTGGCCCAACAAGGGATGCTTGACCTCGAAGAGGCCCAGCGTGCCTACGATACGGTCCTCCTCGACTGCCGCGAGAAAATGGGACCGCATGCCATACACCTGTCGAACGATCCGACGCCACGCGTACAAGTCCAGCACGCTGGCGGCCCGAGGGCCTACGTAGAGATCCCAGCGCTTGTCGTCTTGACCCTCGCCGATTTGGATGATTTGCATTTCTGCAGGAACCGGCTCAGTGGCCGACAGCCCTCGAGACCTCTCGGGCGCCTGGCGACGGGCGCCCCCTACAGCTTCTGCGCCAGCACCGTCACCTGAGCCTGCCGCCCCAGAAGACTCGCCGCCGCATAGAAACTCTTCAGAACCCAGCGCTCGGCCCAGCTGGTGCGTATTTTGTCGAGAGGATACTCCATCTTCTCGAATACCACGACTTCGGAGCCGCAGGATCTCAGCATGGCGCGGAAGGTAGCTTCCGTGAAATAGGACCGGTTGAGGGGGATGAAGATTCGTTCCATCGGATATCGGATCTTTCCGAGGCTCAACCGGTACGCCAGCCTGGCGACGTCGGCAATGAGGCAGTCGAAGTTGTCGGTCGTCAAGAGCATCAGTCCGCCGGAGCGCATCAAGCGGGCGGCTGTCCTTAGATTCTCGAGCGGGTGTGTCACATGCTCGATCGAATCCCAGAAGGTGACCACGTCAAAAGCTTCATTCGCGCACTGGAAGTCCTCCAAGTCGCCATTGAAAACCGGAATCCCTCGCCTTTCGCGAGCGAATTCCGCGGCAAACCGACTGATCTCGACCCCTTGGGGTTTCCAGCCGCGGGTCTCGGCGATCTTCAGGAAAGTTCCAAGCGCCGATCCAATGTCCAGAACACGGCCCACGGGAACTCGCTGCTCAATTCTCTCGATCCAGTGGCGGTAGACATCGGCACTTGGGTCCTGGGTGTAGTCATCAAACTGCGTCTTGAAGGCGTCTGCCTGGTCGATCGTATAGTATCCCTGAGAGAACATGCCTTGGTCGTCACCGCCGCCACGGAATCCATCATGGTATTCGAGAGCGCAGGTCCGGCATTGCAGGATGCGATAGCCTGTCAATTCGTACTTGACGCGAACGTCGCCGGATTTACACAGGGGGCACGGCTCCAGCATAGCCGTTTTTCCTAGCACCTCCGGTTGACTCTTGCTATGAGGCGCAGGAGTTCTTGGCTCTCGGCAAACGACACATGACTCCTATGAACCGTGGCACAGTGCCGCCGCGAACGGGTGAGGAAACAGCAAGTGATCAGCGGACCCTGCTGTCCGTCGTCGTTCCCTGTTACAACGAATCCGAGGTCATCGGGCTTTTCTACCGGACCCTGCGGCCGGTCCTCGATTCCTTGGAGAATCTCGATGTGGAGGTGATCTTCGTCGACGACGGCAGTAGCGACGACACCCTGGTGCAATTGAACCGGATTGCGGCGCAGGATCCGGTGGTGCGCGTGTGCTCGCTGTCGCGCAACTTCGGACATCAGATCGCGCTCACGGCGGGGCTCGACTGTGCCGAGGGCGACGCGGTGGTCATGATGGACTCCGATCTCCAGCATCCGCCCGCGTTGATACCGGAACTGGTGCACGAGTGGCGCGAAGGCCACGAGGTGGTGTCGGCGATCAGACAACGAACCGAGGACGAAGGCTGGTTCAAGAACCTGACCTCCCGCGGCTTCTATGCCCTCTTGAACCGACTGAGCGGCACGAAAGTCCCGCAGGGTGCCGCAGACTTCCGCCTGATCTCCCGCCGCGTTTGTCTGGCGTTGCGCGCCATGCCAGAACGTCACCGCTTCCTGCGTGGTCTCGTCTCCTGGGTCGGCTTCCGCCGGACACTTGTGCCCTTTGAAGCGCCACGCCGGGCGGCGGGGCGATCGAAATACGGTCTGGTCCGGATGATTGGTTTTGCCCTGGACGGCGTTTTCTCCTTTTCCGCCGAGCCGTTGCGCCTGGCGCTACGAGTGGGGCTGGCGATCACGCTGCTTGGCTTCGTCTACCTGGCGTGGACCCTGATCCAGGGCCACTTGCTGCATGCCCTCGTTCCTGGCTACTCCTCGTTGATTGGCGTGATGTTGATTCTAGGCGGCTGCCAGTTGGCCTTCATCGGACTCATCGGGCAATATCTGGCGCGCGTGTTCGAAGAAGTCAAAGGGCGGCCCATCTACCTTCTCAAACAAGAGCCGCGCGCGGCGCGACGTTCAGTGCGCACCCAAGCTGAGACGGGCATTGCGACGGGGGACCGCAACTGACGGCCAGCGGACGGGACAGTCGTCTTCTCCTCTGTATCCCAGGCGCGTCCTGGAGTTCGTTCCGTAAGGGCCGCCTTCCATGACTTCGTTGTCGGCTGCGGCGTTCCTCCTCCTCCGTCTGGTGCTTGACATCGCCTTTGTCGTCAGTCTGCTGCTGCCGGCCTGGTGGTTGGCCGGGCGGGTTCAGGACCGGCAGACGAGACCCTTCTTTCAACTGTTGCTGTCGATCGGCCTCGCACTGGTCGGGTACCTTACATTTGTCAACTTGCTGGGACGGATTCTTCAGAACTCGATTGCGGCAGTTCTAACCTACGTCGCGTTGAACGCCGCGGCAGGCGCGTGGCTCTTGGCGTCGGGGCGCGCAGGGGTGGCACTCTCCGCCCTCTGGTCCACCCGGCGCGCCTGGATCGGTCCGCTCCTGATCGCCGTCGTCTTGGGCTTGCCGCAATGGCTGCTGGCGGTGAGCACGAATTATTGGGACGAGGCCGCCTGCAGCGCCATCCACCTCACCGCACCCAACCAGTTTTCCGAAGGCGTATTCCCGCCTCGCCACAATGCCCTCCCGGACGTCGTCATCAAGTACCACTATGGCTTCACGATCCTCAGCGGCACGGTCGAGTGGCTGAGCGGCCTTTCCGCCAACGCCAGCATTGATCTTGTCAGCACTGCCCTCTGGGTGTTTGTATTCCTCTTCGTCTATTTCTGGCTGCGCGAGCTCGGCTTCGACCGGGTGGTGGGCGTTTGGGGCGGTTTTGCCGTCCTGCTGAGTGGCGGGCTCTCTTGGCTCTACCTGCCGCGCCTGGAGGCCTACGGAACGGGCGGATACGAGAAAGTGCCGTCGTCGTCGGACTTGCTCCATCACTACGACGCGTCGAAGGGCTGGCTGGACAACCTGCTCGCGGTCGCTGGCGTTCCGAGCATGCACCTGCGCAATGCCGACGGGAGTCTGTCCAATCTTCCCTGGGACATAGCGCCTCAGTTTCAGCAACACGCGGTGGCCCTGGGCATCGCATTGACCTTGGTCGCACTCTACCTGTTCGTAACCTGGCAGACGCGGAAGCGGTTCGACCTTCCGCTGCTGGCCCTGAACATCGTGACCTTCAGCGTCCTCTTTCTCGCGCACGCCGTTTTCGGGGGCGTCATGGCCGCTACCGCCGGGCTCTGCTTGCTCGGGGCCGGGCTGTCGCAGCGGACGAGGCTAAGGTTCCTTCAAGGGCTCGGCTTCGCCTGCGGCCTGTCGGTTCTCGCGCTCCTGCATGGAGGCATGTTGGCCAGGGGGCCCGAGTACGGGGGCGGCGACTTCGCGACCTTCCGCAAAGGGTTTGGATACGCCGCAGGCGGACTCAGCGGTTTCCTTCACTGGAACCTTGCCGGCTTCGGCCTGCCGCTGTTGCTCGCGATGCTGGCGTGGTGCCTGCACCGGCGGCGCCATGATCCGCAAGCGGTGGAGCGGAACACTCTGTTCACGGCTCTCACCGTCTTCACGGCCTTCTCTTACCTCGTACCGCAGCTGATGTTCTATTCCACGGAGACGAGCGGCGTTGAGCAGTTCACCGAGATCAGCAAGTTCTTCTTTTGCGCACATCTCGGACTGGCGCTCCTGTCCGCCTTCGGAATCGCATACCTGTCGCGTGCGCCGCGGTCCTGGGTTCTGCTCCCGGGCTTCTTCGCCGCGGCGATCTCCCCTGTGGCCTTCTGCTACGCGAACTCGTTCAGTGCGGACCACAAGTGGCTCGGCTTCTACCGCGCACCATACTTCCCCAACTCCATCGAACTTCAGATGGGCGAAGCGCTGCGCAGACTCAAGCACGGTAATAGGGATGTCTACTTCGACGCCTCTGCGGATGAACGGAAGCATGGCTACCTCAGCGAGCTCCTCATCTACGGCGGCAGCGTCTTCACGCTGACGCCCAGCCGGTTTGAACGCACCGGCATCGGATTCCGGCTTGCGGAGCCAGTCGTGGCGCGACGCTTCGTGCAGAACGGCCGCATGGCCCGGCTCTCGGCGGGCGCCGCAGAGGAATCCGGCACCAAGTGGTACTACTCTCGTCCCGCCGAGGACATGGCCCTCGCGCCCGTGATCGTCCGCAGCCGCTTCGACAAGCTCGTCGCGCAAGGCTACTTCAAGAAGCGGTTCGAAGCCGGAGCGCGGGTTCTCTATTCCATCGACAAGCCAACCTCGAACCTTGATCAAGGCATCGAGCTCTACTGGCGACCCAAGATCGTGTCCCAGACGGTGACGGACTGGGACGGTGATGGAAAGAGTGACTTGATCTTTTACGACTATGCCGCCAAGAGAATTCTCGTCGGCGGGGAAACGATCGAGTTGCCAGCATGGCTGCGTGGCGAGTTCGTGCCCCTCTACGTCGCCAAGTTTCCCGGCGATCCGCGGGTGGACTTCTTGTTCGGGCGCATGACAGATACGGACTTTCGGCTCGGAAAACGAATCGACGATGTCGTCGAGCTCGATGCCTGGGCGTGGACCTATCGCGACTCATTCAGTCGCGTTTGGCAACCTGAGTACCAGCACTGGCTGTGGGACTGGGACATCCCTTTCATCGCCGATGTCGACCACGACGGTTTCGACAGTCACATGGCCTACCGTCCGCAGACCGGTGAATGGTTGCTTCCGGCGGCCGACCGAAAGCTGACCGGGCCGGTCGTCGACCAGAAGGAACTGCCCCTACCGTTTGGGGGCCGTTTTCTCGATGGTTCCCGCGGGGACCTGGGCCTCTGGAGTCTGAGGACTGGAATGCTGACGCTTCGAAGCCTGACTACCGATCAGAGCGTCTCCTTCAAGTGGGGCGGCCGTCCTGGTGACGTCCTCGTGCCGGGGGACTACGATGGCGACAGGTACGATGAGGTCGCCGTGTGGCAGCGGAGTAACCAGACCTGGTACTGGCGCCACGCCCCAGACGGAGCCATTTCGCAGGCGACATTCGGGTCCGAGACCGGCATTCCCATTCCCTGGGACTACAACCACGATGGGCGCCTAGACTTGGCCTACTGGGAACCGGCCAAGGGCACGATCCTCGTTTCATACAGCCAGGGAAAGTCCGTTGATCTGATCGTGCCGGTCCCGCCCCACTCGATTCCGGCGTTCGTGAACTGGGAGTGACCCGGGCCCACGGCCTATGCTCGGACGCGTTGTAGTGATGAAGTCCGTTCTGAAAACTCTTGCCAAGATCCTGGCAGGCTTCGCCATTTCGGCGCTCACGCTGTACCTCTTCCTGAGGAATCTCGACCTCGTGAAGGTGCGCGAGGGGCTCGCGGGCGCGAGTGTTCCGTTGCTGGTGACGTCGATCCTCGTCGGCTATTTCGGCCACCTGTCCCTGCGCGCGCGGCGCTGGGCGACCATGCTGCAGCCGATGAAGAGCCAGATTTCATTCTACAACCTGTTCTCGACGACGGCGATCGGCTATGCCCTCTCCGGCCTCACGCCCGGGCGGATCGGCGAGGTCGTCCGGCCAGTTCTTCTGGCCCGCCGGGAGGAGATGCCCGTCGCCGGTGTCCTCGGCACGACGGCCATCGAGCGCGTGCTCGACGTGGCCACGATCGCGGTCCTGGCCGCTGGCGCGGCCCTGTCGGCCCCGCTCTGGTGGCAGGGTGAGGCAGCGCCGATGACGGTAACCGTGCCGTTCGTCGGTCAGGCGGGTATCGTTCCCATCTTGGCTTGGTTCGGAGCGCTCAGCCTCGCCGGATGCGCCGCCGGCTTCTTGGTCCTGCGCAGCCTGGTCCTGAAAGACTCGAGGTTTCTCCGCCAAGTGGATCGGCGCCGCTTGGCCCCGGGCCGGATGGCGCGTGTCTGGGCGGCCGTGCGCCATCTCGCGGAAGGGGCGGCGTTCCTGCGCGAGGGACGGCGAACCCTGCAAGTGGGGGTCGAGTCCGTACTGATCTGGGTGACGATCGGCGTGTCGAGCTGGATCGGCCTGCTCGCGGCGGGGGTGCGCATCCCGCTGCCCGGGACGGCGCTGCTCGTCGCCCTCTCCGCGCTCGGGATTGCGGTGCCGACACCGGGCGGTGCCGGCACCGTGCACATCGCCTTCCAGCGCGGGCTGATCGACCTGTTCGGCGTGGAACCGAACCTCGCGTCGGCGGCCACGGTGCTCTACCACCCGATCACCATCTATATTCCCCCGGTCGTCTTTGGGCTGATCTTCGCGTGGCGAGACGGGCTGAGCCCTTCGAAACTCCGGGCGGCCGCGCGCGACGCAGCTTGAATTCAAACCGGCCTGGGTGCGGCGGCGAGAATCCTGATCATAGGCGGCGCGTGGCAATCGACAACAACCGCTGGCAAGTGATAGGAAACAGTATTCTCATGCCAAGACACATAGTCGCCAAGCCGTCGAACGCGGGTTTGCGCCGCGGCCCGGAGGATCATTGTTGATGGGCTCTAACAGGCTGCTGAAAAACCCCGCCCCATGCTTCGACGAGCTCAGCATGAGCGGTTCCCCTCCCCGTGTTTCCTACTCTTTTCCGCTCACCCTGAGCTTGTCGAAGGGTCTCCGAAGCCTTTTTCAGCAGCCTGCTAAGCTTGCTCTCCGAAGGCCGACAAAGCTCGCGCCCTGGCGGCTTTGCGTCAGGTGCGAACCCATCGTCCGCGCCCGATCAGTCGCCGCGGTGTGCGTGGCGCTCTTGGCGATCGTCGCCGTTGCCTGCTCCGGTCACGACAAGGTTGACGACGAAGGAACCCTGATGCAGGCGGGCTTGGAAGCGCTCCACACGCGTCATGATCCGAATGGAGCCGCCGCCCAGTTCCGCAAGGTGCTCGAGCTGAACCCGACGCACTACGGCGCCACCTTTCAGCTGGCTGCAGCCCTGGAGGCGGCGGGGCGGCCGCAGGAGGCTCGTCCTTATTGGGAAAAGATGCGTGTGATGGCCGAGGCGGCTAACGACACGCAAACGATCGAGGCGGTGCGTGCCCACTTGCCCGACGCCGGTACTGACGCGGCGGCCAAGGGTGCCGACGCGGCTGCTGCATTGATGCAAGCGGGGCTCGACGCGGTCTACACCCGCCGCGATCCGAACGCCGCCGTCATTGAGTTCCGCAAGGTGCTCGACCTCAACCCGACGCATTATGGGGCCACCTATCAGCTCGCCGCAGCGTTGGAAGCCGCTGGCCAGCCGGATGAGGCACGACTGTGGTGGTCCAAGATGCTGCAGCTGGCCGAGGCCATCAACGATACGAAGACGGCGGACACGGTACGCACCCACCTCGCGGCCGCAACACCTGAGGAGCCAAGTCCGCCACCGCAGGCGAAGGGATCGAAATCTACAGGCAAGCCAGGCGTGCCTCAGACTCGCGAGCACGCTGCTGCGCCTGGCACGAATCAATGATCGCGCAGAGAATCACGAAAGCACGAAATCTCGAAATCACGAAAGGGAGGTAGGGAAGCTTCTCTCTTGTCGTGCTTTCCCTCTTTCGTGTTTTCGTGATTCTCATTTGGTTGCGGCCATCGGACGCACTGAGATCTTGGAGGAGATGGTCGCGCATGCACGCGAATGAACGCCAGGCATGAGCGGTCCCACCAACCCTGTTCGCGTCCACTTGCGTCCGTTCGCGGCTATTGTTCTTGCCATGCTTTACTCGCAGCCGCGGCCCTCCACCGCTGACGCAGGCGCAACGCCGTCTCCACCTCCTGCCTATGTGCAACGCGGCGACGCCGTCGAGGCGCGCTACAAGACTTACAAGGACCGGTTGCAGCGCTTTTACGACACGCTCTGCGCGCGGGTGAAGGTGGAGGCGCCAGACCTCTACCCGAAGTTGGCGCACGCACCACCCAAGCCCGCCGTCTATGGCTACGGTCTCCTCCCCAAGCTGCTGCCGCTGCCGACGCCCGGGCCGACACCGGCGCAGCGGCCGCGTGCCCGGTCGGCGTGGTACACCTGGCCATGGACCGAGCAGAAGATCGACACGGAGATCAAAAAGCTCGACGGTCTCACTACCGACCTCGAGCGCATCCCGACCCTGCCCGCGAACGAGCGCCGCTCGCTGTGTGAGAAGCTGGTGAACGAGTACCCGCGCTTGCCTGAAGCGCAGCGCAACATCGACGATCACGTGCAGTACAACCGCCTCTGGCAACCGGCCATCGCGGGCGACCGGGCGGGCTACGACCGCGGCACCCACCTGCACGACGCCGTGCTCGAGCGTCAGGCGATCATCGATGCCCTGGATGCCACAGACGACGCGGCCTTCAGGAAGGCGCTCGATACCATCCAGAATGTCGATCGCACGCGGTCGCGCGCGCAACTCGAGCCCGACCTGCGGGCGCGCGAGGTGGCGCTGGCGAACGAGATCCATGCGGTCATCGACCAGATCAAGCCGCCCGACTTCCTCCGCGTCGAGCGCCGCTCGCCGCACCTGTGGGTCGTGCACGTGCCCGTCTACACGGACATCGACGACGCCGCGTTCCGAAGCGGCTTCCAGGAGGCGGTCGAGAGCGTGTGGCACGTACGCGACGGCGACGATGAGTTCAGGCTCGAACTGTCGATCACCTACATCTCCCCGGAAGCGTTGTATCGCAAGCGGACCGGCTGCGAGACCGGTGCGGAGGACCAGTGCCGGCCGCCAAAGAAGGGAGACCACATCGATCTCGCGGCGCATGCCGGTTTATTCCCCCCCAACGGCGCCAGGCTCACAACCGGGGCCGGCATCACGCACGTGATCAATGCCGCCATCGTCCTCGGCCCAAGCGACGCCGGGCCGCACCTGCTGGCGCACGAGTTCGGGCACATGCTGGGCTTCCGCGACGAGTACTTCCGCGGCTACCACGACCTCGGGCCGGATGGCTTCCAGGTGATGGAGGTGGTGGCTGAGCCGGACGACGTCATGGGAAATCCCGGCGGCGGCCCGGCGCGGCGGCAGCAGTTCGAGAAGCTCATCGCCAGCGCGCTGCGCACGCCACGCGCTCCCACCGCAGGCGGTCGATAGTCACTGCGCCGTGGGACCCAAAAGAAGAGCGGCGGGTCAGGTGACCCGCCGCTCTCCCACATCAGGGCTTTCTCAACACGCTGGCTATGTGGTGCAGAGCGCGTAGGCTGTCACAGTGAATGTAGCGCCGCCAGTAAGACCCGCGTCATTCGTTGCGGTCGCGGTGCACACAGTGGTGCTACTGGGGTACACAGCCGTCAGCTGTACCTTATTGAGCTGAGTGCTCGTTACTTGACCGCCGCACCCAAGGACGACCTTTCCGGCCGCACAGGTCGCAGTGTTACTCACACTGGTGCCGCTGGCGGGACTTGCACCGGAGGTAGTACCGGCGCCAGTAACCAGAGTGCTGCTTGACGGCCCAGTGGCTCCGGTCGCGCCGGTTGCACCCGTGGGGCCGGTTGCGCCCGTCGACCCAGTTGGGCCGGTGTTCCCGGTCGCACCCGTCGACCCGGTTGGCCCGGTGTTCCCGGTCGCACCCGTCGACCCAGTTGGGCCGGTGTTCCCGGTCGCACCCGTCGACCCGGTTGGCCCGGTGTTCCCGGTGGCGCCGGTGGCGCCGGTTGGTCCTGTGGCACCCGTGGCACCCGTTGGGCCCGTGTCGCCGGTGGCGCCCGTGGGCCCGGTTGCTCCTGTTGGTCCGGTGTCACCAGTCGCACCCGTCGGGCCGGTCGCACCCGTCGGGCCGGTGGCTCCAGTTTCACCCGTGGCCCCAGTGGGTCCGGTTGCTCCTGTTGGTCCGGTATCACCGGTCGCACCCGTCGGGCCGGTGGCTCCGGTCGCACCGGTCGGCCCAGTGGCTCCGGTTGCGCCCGTGGCCCCAGTGGGTCCGGTTGCTCCTGTTGGTCCGGTGTCACCGGTCGCACCCGTCGGGCCGGTGGCTCCGGTCGCACCGGTCGGCCCAGTGGCTCCGGTTGCGCCCGTGGCCCCAGTGGGTCCGGTGGCTCCTGTTGGTCCGGTATCACCGGTCGCACCCGTCGACCCAGTGGCGCCCGTGCAGTCGGCAGCCGTACAGAAGCTGTCGCCGTTGATGTCTTCAGTGATCAGATCACACGAACCATTGCCATTGAGGTCCCAGCAGGCGAGACCGTCGTCACCGGTCGCACCCGTCGGGCCAGTAGCACCGGTCGGCCCGGTGGCTCCGGTTTCGCCCGTAGCACCTGTTGCTCCTGCTGGTCCGGTGTCACCGGTCGCCCCCGTTGGTCCGGTGGCTCCGGTCGCACCCGTCGGGCCGGTGGCTCCGGTCGGCCCGGTGTTCCCGGTGGCGCCCGTCGGGCCAGTAGCACCGGTTGGTCCGGTGGCTCCGATCGCACCCGTCGGGCCGGTGGCTCCGGTCGGCCCGGTGTCACCGGTGGCGCCCGTCAGCCCAGTGGCTCCGGTCGGTCCAGTGGCTCCGGTTGGGCCCGTCGCTCCAGTCGCGCCGGTTGGTCCCGCCGGTCCGCTACTGGCGAGCACGATGTCCAGCCGGGGTTGGTGCGAACTGAGTGTGGCTTCCTTGCTGTCGAAGGCAACGTCGAGGAGGCTAGTGCTGGCTACAAGTGCAATACCCTGGTTCGCCACGATAGCATCGACCCAGTCCTGGACCAGTAACGTCAGGTCAACGGTCACGAAATCCTTCTTGGTAGGAGTCGACACGGGCGGTATGGCGATTGGGATGGTGGCGATTGTGGTACCGCGCGTTAGGACTGTTGTGTTGTTGATAGTTCCCTCGGCCCAGGTACCTGCAGTTACGGGCTTCACGTCAACCGAGCCCGCCACGGTAGCCGCGTTGATGAATAGCGTCAGGGTCGCCTTCTGTATCTGTGCGCCGGTCGTACCCGTCGGCAAGGTCGAGAGATCGAACTTGATATAGCTCTTGATGTTGATGGTCGCTGTCGACTTCACCTTGAGCGACTTCTTGGCGCCGTAGTTGATGGAAATGTTGTTTGAGTGCGTATACGCGTCATCGCTCACGATGCCGTCAACCGCCAAGGTCGCGACCGGCCACAAGAGAAGAACCGCTCCACAGGCCAGCGCCGACACAATCAGTGCCCTAATCTTTTGCATTTTTACCTCCCCGTCTTCAGGTGTGCTGCAACAAGCCAGCTCAGCGCCCTTCGGCGCCCGCCTCCAGCTAGCTGTCACAACGGCAGCGGTACCACAGTCCGCGGAATTCTGTCTATACGTAGATCTACGGATTTTTGGAGAATGACGAGCGAATTTCTTGCGGATCGAGACTTGTGTTGAGCTCGGACACCGAACGTCAACGAAAATCTGTCGCGGGTACGGGGGATTTCCAAAATTCAGACGAGCATCGGATCGCGCCCGTCGGTGGGCGCGGCGATGAAAGCGACCGCGGCGACCGACGGGGCGGTGCCCCTGCGCCCCGTCGGTGCCGCGGCATTCAAGACGCGATCGAGTGCCTCACAGGACGCACTTGTCGCCAGTTGGGCAGTCGGCATCAGCCAGACACTGGCCGCCGCTGTCCTCGCAGTGACCTACCCCGCAAGCGCACGGCGCAGGACAGGGAATGGCGCCACACGCGAGGCACGCTGTGCCGGCAGGACACGTGCCACCACAAGTGTTCAAGACCGGGTCGAGCCCGCACGGTGGCGGTGGTGGCGGGGCGACACACGTGCACACGTCCGGGTTCGTTGCGGTCGGCTCGCACCGCCCCACCTGGCCGTTGGCGTCAGTGCAGGTGGTTGTATCACACGGGCATTCCGGTGGAACGACGCAGACGCATTGGTCCGTTGGCCCGCCCGGGACGACATCGCACTTCCCCTCTCCCGCCGCATTTTTGCACGGTGTGCCACACGGACACTGTTCACACCGACCGATCGAGGTGCACAAAGCGCCGGGTTGCGGCACGCACCCGAGACTCTTGCAGTGGTCCGGCGTAGTCTCGCCGCAACCACCCGTGGGGCACTCGCAGCACACGGGTTCGGGACACTGGCCGTTGATGCAGCGGTCGGCGATCGTGCATTGCGCCTCCCGACAGCGCTGCGCCGTTACACAGGTGCGACCGTCGTTCGGGCATTCGCAGCAGACGGGGTCGCACGGGAAGATCGGCTGGCCGGTTTGCCGGAGCCAGTTCTGGCGCAGCCTTTCGCAGGATTGACCGTTGTGCCCGGATGGGCAGTCCTGCGCGTTGCAGTAGGCGTTGCACAGTCCTTTGGGCGCACCGCTCAGACCGCTGCAGGCGTTGCAGCGCGGGTCGTCCGACGCGGTGCACGTGCTCGACAGGGCTGTGCCGCCGGAAGCGGTGCAAGATTGCGCGGTCTTGTTGGCGCAGACGCTGCCGATACAGCAGCCGGTGATTTGCGCAGCGACGGTGCGCGTGAAAAGGAAGAGTCCCATCACACACGCCACCGCAACGAAGGACAAGAACTTCGAAAGAGAACGTTTCATCAGAGCCTCCTCTATGGTTGGAGATCGTGTTTCCGTGGCCGCCTACCACGGAGGCTGCCCCCCACGAAGGGTCCTCAGGTGGCCGCCTCGGAGGTGCTCTGGCGCTGTGATGATGTTTGTCGGCGCGATGATCGGCCATGACGGGCGAATTCTATGCCTGGCCGCGAAAATGTCAGTACCAGAAAAATTTCTCATCGATCGCTGCCTTGGTATTGACGGAGCTGATGCCGCGCGTGCGAAAGCGGGTTGCGGGTTGCGACCGAGCTGCTGTGTGAGCTAATCGTCGCAGCACACCAGAGGGCTATGTTCTCCTACACCTCCTTCACTCAGGGCTTCGACACGCGCGGCTTGATCGAAGCCAAGGCGCCGCTGGAAGCGCTGGGCTAGGGCCTGCGGCCGGCGTCATTTCTATGGCCCGCTCCCGTTGGGTCGCTTCGGGCTGCCAAGTCCGACAGGCTGACTAGAGGTCCGTTCATGCCCCACCCACTCGCCGGCGTGCGCGTCCTCGATCTCTCCACGGAGATCGCCGGGCCGTACTGCACCAAGCTGCTCGCCGACGCCGGCGCCGATGTGCTGAAGATCGAGCCCCCGGACGGCGGCGATCCGCTGCGACGGTGGACGGCGTCTGGGACAGCCCTCGCGGCGGGAGAGGACGGCGTGCTCTTCCGCTTCCTCAATACGTCGAAGCGTAGCGCCGTAGTGGACTACACGGCGCACCGCGGGCGCGAGCGGGTGCTGGCACTCGCGGCGGCTGCGGATCTGATCATTGAGAGCATGCCGCCCGGAACGATCGAAGCAATCGGCCTCGGTCCAGAACTGCTGTGGGAACGGCGCCGCGCTCTTTCGGTGGTATCGATCTCACCCTTCGGCCGCGGCGGACCGTGGAGCAACCGGCCAGCAACCGAGTTCACGTTGCAAGCATGGTGCGGCTCTACCGCCGCACGCGGCACAACCGATCGGCCACCGATAGCGGCGGGCGGCCGCCTGGGCGAGTGGTTGGGCGGCGCCTACGCGGCGGTGACGGCGCTCACGGCCTATCACGGCGCCCGGCGCAGCGGCCTGGGCACGCATGTCGACCTGTCGCTCTTCGAAGTCATGGCGCTGACGATGGCGCCGAACTTGACGGTTTGGGAAAGCCTCGCCGGCCAACCGGGTCCGTTCAGCCGCACGTTGGAGATTCCCTCCATCGTCGCGGCGCGCGACGGCTACGTCGGCTTCTGCACGATCACTGGCCAACAGTGGCGCGACTTTCTCGTGCTGATCGAGCGCGCGGACCTCCTGGATGACACGAGCCTGGCGAAGTGGGACGAGCGCGTGCGGCGCTGCGGCGAGGTGACCAGGATGATCGAAGCGTGGACGACGCAACATTCCGTCGCGGAGATCATCGAACGTGCCGCAGCGTTGCGCGTTCCCGTGGGTGCGATCGGCACCGGAAAAACCGTTCCGCATTTCGATCACTTCGTGGCGCGCGGCGCCTTCGTCCAGCATCCCGGCGGCAGCTTCGTCCAACCGCGGCCGCCGTATCGGATGTCGGCCGCAACGTTGCGTCCACTAGCGCCGGCGCCGAAGCTGGGCGAGCATGTGTGCGCGTGGGAGTCCCTCGATACGCGCTCTGAAGAGACGAGCGCTACTCGGGACGAACGGTTTCGAGGTTCGACGGTAGAGTTCAATCCGTTCACCCCGAGTAGCGGCCCTTCTTCTGGGCCGCGTATCGAGGGGCCGCTCGCCGGCCTGCGCGTCATCGACTTCACCGCCTTTTGGGCGGGACCATTTGCCACGCACTATCTCGCGGCGATGGGCGCTGACGTGATCAAGGTTGAGTCGATTCAGCGCCCCGACGGCATGCGGTTCCAGAGTGTACGGCCGCCGACGAGCGACCTGTGGTGGGAATGGGGCGCGCTCTTCCAAGGGGTGAACCTGGGCAAGCGGAGCATCACGCTCGACCTCAGCCGTCCGGGCGGCGCCGCGCTGGTCAAGCGGCTGCTGGCGCTCGCTGACGTTGCGGTGGAGAACTTCTCGCCGCGCGTGATGGACAACCTCGGTCTCTTCTATGACGCGCTCGCTGCGATGAATCCGCAGCTCATCATGGTACGTATGCCGGCATTCGGTCTCGACGGCCCATGGCGCGACCGCGTCGGCTTCGCGCAGACGATGGAGCAGATCTCCGGCATGGCATGGCTCACGGGCTTCGCCGACGGGGCGCCGGTCATTCCGCGCGGCCCGTGCGACCCGCTCGCCGGGCTGCACGCCATCGCCGCTCTGATGGTGGCACTCGAGCATCGTGCGCGCACGGGTCGGGGTCAGCTCATCGAGTCCACCATGGTTGAGGCCGCACTGAACGCCGCCGCGGAGGTTGTGCTCGAGTACGGTGCGTACGGCGCGCGGCTGACGCGCGACGGCAATCGCGGGCCGGTCGGCGCGCCGCAGAATCTCTACGCCTGCCGCGGGGTCGACCAGTGGCTGGCGCTGGCCGTGACTACCGACGCGCAATGGAAGGCGTTGGTCGATGCGCTGGGCACTCCCGAGTGGGCTCAGGACGCTGCACTGGCGAACCCTGCAGGCCGTCGCGCGCAGCACGGTCGCATCGACAGCGCGATGGCTGCGTGGTGCGTGCAGCGCGACGCCGCGGCCGCTGCCGAGGTGCTGTTGACCCGCGGCATCCCCGCCGCGCCCGTGCTGTCCGCCGCCCGGCTCGGCGCGAATCCGCAGCTGCGCGCCCGAGGCTTTTTCGAGGCGATCGCGCACCCCGTCGTCGGCACGCACGAGTACCCAACGCTGCCGCTCGGACGCAGGTCCGATGACGCCCGTTGGTATACGCGCCCTGCACCGACCCTGGGTCAGCACACGGAGGAAGTTCTGCGCGGGTGGTTGGGGTTGACGGTGGCCGAGATCGCGCAGCTGCGCGCCGATCGCATCATCGGCGAGCGGCCGGTGGGGAGGTAGGATGTGAGGTCGCCTCCTCCCTAGCCCTCCTCCGTTCGCGGAAGTGCTCACTGGAGGAGGGAACAAGAGTCGCACCCTGCGCAGCGGGGCGGTTTGGTCCCCTCCTCTGCGAACATTTCCGTGAGCGGAGGAGGGTTAGGGAGGAGGCGCTCACGCCCGCAGCCAGCGCGGCAGGAAGACGTCGTCGACCCGCTGGAACACTACGCACACCGGCTCGCCGATCCGGATCGTCGCTGGATCGATCTCATTGATCGGCCCGTCGGGCCGGGCCACGAGGTTCCCCACCAGACGCAGCCCCGGGTCCTCCTCGAGCGCCACGGTGATCACGTTGTACGGCGCAAGACTCTGATACGCCGGCAGCAGCGGCGGGTGGGCGATGACGAATGACCAGATCGTCCCGCGGCCGGACAGGCGTTGCCAGGTGTGGCGCAGCGAGCGACACGCGGGGCACATCGGGCGCGGTGGCAGGCGACGCTGGCCGCAGCCGGCGCACGTCTGCACCAGTAGCTCGCCACGCGCCGTGCCGCTCCAAAACGGTGCGGCATCGTCGTCCTCGAGGTCAGGCAGCACGAATCCGGAATCCGTGGCTCACCTCCGCAGCAGCAGGGCGCTGGTCGGTACGCCCTCGCCGCTGGTCACCAGACAACACGTTGCGCCCTCGACCTGACTGGTCGACGTGCCACGCATCTGGCGCACACCTTCGAGCACCAGGTTGAAGCCGTGCACGTAGGCTTCCGACATGCCGCCGCCCGCGGTGTTCGTCGGCAGCCGGCCGTGCGGCCACTCGAGCGCGCTGTCGTCGGTGAACGCCGCCCCCTCGCCGCGCTTGCAGAAGCCGTAGCCCTCCAGCGACAGCGGGATGAGCGGGCTGAAGGCGTCGTAGAGCTGCGCGACGCGCACCTCCGCCGGCGTGAAGTCGCTCTGCTGCCACAGCCGTCGCGCGCAGGCGTACGATGGGCCGACGAGCGGGTCGTCGCAGAAGTAGTTGGTCATCACTTGATGCTGCCGCGGAATGCTCTGCGCGAAGCTGTGCACGTAGACGGGCTTCTGCTTGAGATCCTTCGCCCGCGGCGCCGACACGATCACCACCGCGAGTGCGCCGTCGGTCTCCAGGCAGTTGTCGAACAGGCACAGCGGCTCGGAGATCCAGCGCGCCTTCATGTAGTCGTCGCGCGTCATCTTCTTCTCGTACATCGTCGCGTTGGGGTTGCGGTTGGCGTGCTTGCGGAACGCCAGCGCGACGTTGGCGAGATGCTCGCGCGTAGCGGCGAACTCGTGCATGTAGCGGCGCGCCAGCATGGCGATCTCATCGACGGGGCGCAGCAGACCGAACGGCCGCGTCCACTGCGTCGCACCGCCGAGGCGCTGGCTCACGTTCGCCCAGGGGCGGCTGCCCTTGGCCGAGCGCTTGCGTGCCCGCCACGCCACGGCCACTTCGCATTGTCCCGTGGCCACGGCCATCGCGGCGTGCCCCACCGTCCCGCAGCCGGCGCCGCCGCCGTAGCCGATCTCGCCGAAGTAGGTGATGTCACCGAGGCCGACGTTGCGCGCCACCTCGACCTCGCGGCCGTTCTCCATGGAGTACATGACCAGACCGTCGACGTCCGACGGCGCCAGCCCGGCGTCGTCGATCGCCATCGAGACGGCCTGACAGGCAAGCGATAGCTCCGTGTCCTCCAGGCCCTTGCCGAACCCGGTCTGCCCGATGCCGACGATCGCCGTGCGGTCCTTGATCGTTGTTGCCATCTCCGATTCCCTCGGGCTGCTCCGCGCGCCGGAGCTTGGCAGATCTCGCCGCAAGATGGAACTGCGCAGCTGCGGACCGGGGTTTCCGTCAGGGTTCCGCTGAGCGCGTCCTTTACACGGCCACGGAGAAGCGCTATCGGCGGGCAGCACGCGCAGGAGGCATCGTCCATGGCGACTTCACTCGAAGAACGAAAGGCCGCGTTCAAGAACGTCATCCGCAGCGAAGGCGTCGAGGAGGCCATGCCGATCGACGACTATCTACGCGCGGTCGACCAGACGATCGTCGACGTCTGCCAGACCCGCGACAAGCTGATCCCCGCCATCGCGGCGGGCAAGGCGTCGCGCCAGGTGATTCGCCGGCTGGCAATGGAGTTCTACTACCTCGGCAAGTGGATGACGCCCGACTTCGCCATCTTCATCGCCAACGCGCCCGACGCCTACTCGCTGACCATGGAGCACTCCGAGCACTACGCGCATTGGTGCCAGAACTTCGCCGACGAAGCCGGTTTCCTGCGCGATCCGAATCACGTGCTGATGAAGTGGGAGTGGTGCCAGATGCTGGGCATCACCGCTGAAGAGCTCGAGGCGTACCAGCCGCTGCCCGAGACCGTCGCGGTCACCTTCACGATGCTCTATTACGTGCGCCGCTCCTACGAAGAAGGCCTCGCCGTCTTCGGCTATGCCGGCGAGCGCCTCGCGGCGAAGAGCGGCTACGCCAAGGCGCTGTACGAAGGTCTGCGCGATCACTACGGGATGACGGTGAAGAACTTCGAGGTGCACGCCTACGCCGAGCCCGACCACGGTGAGAAGGCGGAGGCGCTTTTCCGCAAGGTGGCGATCACCGCCAGCGTGCAGCGGCGTTGCCGCGAGGCCATCCGCAACACCATGTTGGTGCGCGACGCGCGCACCAGCGCGATGAACCGCTGGATCGAGTAGGAAAACGTTGCGCGGAGCAGACGACTGCGCGTGCGTCT
Source organism: uncultured Binatia bacterium (SeqCode) (assembly GCA_964498075.1). GTDB lineage: Bacteria > Desulfobacterota > Binatia > HRBIN30 > HRBIN30 > CAZCGA01. The sequence goes on from CAZCGA010000088.1 coordinate 21,886, forward strand.
GCCGGCCGGAGAATCGAATTCTCCGGCTAAGGTTCGGGGAAAGTCCTCTGAAAGAGGACTCGGCCGAAGACGTCGAGTCTCCGACGAGCCGCGTGATCGTGCGCCAGTGCTCGACCGAGCAATATGGGCTCTACGCGAGCCGATTCTTGAAGATCCGCCCGTCGCGCATCACCAGCTGCACGTTCGCTGCGTCCTGCAGCACGGCGACGTCGTCGAGCGGGTTGCCGGCGACCAGGATCAGGTCGGCGCGCTTGCCGGCCTCGATGGTGCCGATGTCGTCGGCGAGGCCGAACAGCTGGGCGTTGGTCTTCGTCGCCGAGAGAATCGCGGCGTGGGCACCGAGCACCTGTGCCTTGAGGCCGAGCTCCATGCTCTTCAAGGGCTGCATCGAAGCGAGCACGTCCGAGCCCGAGCAGATCGGCAAGCCGGCGGCGCGCGCGACCCGCAGCGACTCCAAGCCGCGCTCCTTCGCCTTGTTGATCTTGTCGAGCATCTTCTGCGGGATGCCCTCGGCCGCGCCGTAGGCGCTGATGACGAAGTAGGTGGTCAGCGTCGGGACGAAGAACGCGCCCGCCTTCTTCATGCACGCCGCCGCTTCCTCGTCGATGAAGTTGCCGTGCTCGATGCTGCGCACACCCGCGGTGACGGCGTTGATGATGCCTTGCGGCGTGTACACGTGCGCCAGGGCGATCTTGCCGACGGTGCGTGCCTCGTAGCACGCGGCGGCCATCTCCTCGATGGTGAACTGCGTGTGCTCGATCTCGTCGGTGGGCGACATGCAACCGCCGCCGGCCATGAGCTTGATGCCGTGCGCCCCCAGGCGCAGCATCTCGCGCGCCGCCCGGCGCATCTCATCGGGCGTGTCGCAGATGCGCGGCGCCGCCATCAGGCCGTGGATGCCCTCGAAGGGCGGCGCCTGCGTGTGCGGCTCGCGCCAGTCGCCGTGACCGCCGGTCTGTGACAGACAGGCGCCGGTGAACAGGATGCGCGGGCCGTTGACGTAGCCGCGCTCGGTAGCCTGGACGAAGCCCCAGTCGAGCCCGAAGGCGTCGCGCACGGTGGTGAAGCCCGCCTGCAACGTTTGCTCGAGCACCTCCTTGATGCGCAGCGCCACGGTGGCCGCCGACTCCTTCCGAGCCTTGTGCGCATCGGTCTCGAGGATGGCGGCGTGGATGTGCGCGTCGGTCAGACCCGGCATCAGTGTGCGACCGTCGGACTCGATGACCGTGGCATCGCGCGGCGGCGCCGGCCGCTGGCCGCGAGCGACGTGGCTGATGCGTGCGTCCTCCACAATGACCGTGGAGCGCGGCTGCGGATCGGCGCCGGTGCAATCGAGCAGGGTACAGTTCTGGAAGACCGTCGTCGTCATGCGCCGACGCTACGACAAAGCCGCGCTCCGGTTCAAGCCGCGTTGCGGCCCGTGCCTCGACGCGAGCCGCTCTATCCGTGGGAAGCCAAGGTCTACGTCGTGGTTCCCTAACGTTGCGCGCGTGGTATAAGCGGCGGCGCGCCACAATCGTGGACGAAGGGAGTTGCACATGGGCACACATCCGATTCGCTTCGGCATTCAGACCGGACAGCAAGGGGTTGAATGGTCGCAGATGCTCGAGCTCTGGCAGAAAGCCGATGCCTGGGGCTACGACTCACTGTGGAACTTCGACCACTTTTACGCCATCTTCGTCCCCCCCGAGAACCCGTGCTTCGAAGGCTGGACGACGCTGAGCGCCCTGGCGCAGGCAACCAAGCACGCCCGCATCGGCCACATGGTGAACGGCAACACCTACCGGCATCCGTGCGTCACCGCGAAGATGGCGGCGACGCTCGATCACATCAGCGGCGGGCGTTTGAACCTCGGCATCGGCGCCGGCTGGTTCGAGCTGGAGCACAGCAACTTCGGCATCGACTTCAAGACCGTACGCGGCCGTCTCGAAGCCCTGGATGAAGCGTGCCAGATCATCCGCGGCATGTTCACTCAACCAAAGACGACGGTGCACGGCAAGCACTACACGGTGACGGATGCGATGGGCTTTCCCAAACCGCTCCAGCAACCACACCCGCCGATCATGATCGGCGGCACCGGCAAGCAGGTGCTGCTGAAGATCGTCGCCAAACACGCCGACATGTGGAACGCCAGCGGCAGCGCCGATCGCCTGCGCGAGCTGATCGACATCATCAAGCGGCACGGCGATCGGGTCGGGCGCGACAGCGCCCAGATCGAGAAGACCGCGATGATGCCCCTGTGCTACAAGGCCGCCGCGCCGCGCCAGGAATTCATGTGCAGCCTAGTGGCGTCGATGGGTCAGACCTCGCCCGAGATTGCGCGGCGCCAGATCATGATCGGCGACAAGGCGGAGTGCCTCGATACCATCGAACGCTACACCCAGGCGGGCGTCACGCACTTCATCTTCATGGTCTTCGCCCCGTACTTCATCGACGAGATCCAAGCGTTCGCCGAAGAAGTCATGCCCGCGGTGCGTTTGAAGTAGGAGGCGGACGTCAGCGCGCCACCTCCGCCGAGGTGCCGCGATGGCGGCGGTAGATGTCCGCCACCCACTGGAAGCCGCGGCTGCCGGCGAGGCTGTCGCGATAGCGGGCCGCCGCGGCCGGCAGCGGCGTCAGCAGCGGATAGGCGGACTCCGGCGGCATCACCAGCGGGGAGAACAGCGCTGCCGCCGTGAGGTCGGCGACGCTGAAGCGGTCGCCCACAAGGTAGCCACTCGGCTGGATCTCTGCCTCGATGCGGTCGAGCGCGGCGCGCACCTTGGGGCGGGAGGCTTCGGTGCGCTCGGCGTTGATCCCCATGTCGAGCTGCATAACGGCGCGCACCACCGGGAACAGCGCGCGGAAGACGCCGCGGGAGCCGGCACCGAAGCCGACCGCGACCTGTGCGGCGGTGTAGCGCGCGTCGGGCAGCAGCTCGTAGAACCACACCCGGCGGAGATGCGGCCCGAGCTCCTCGTCGAAGAACTCTTCCAGGTCCAGGGCGCGGCCTCGTGCCGCCGCGTCACTCGGGTAGAGCGGCGGCTCAGGGTAGGCGTCCTCCAGCGCTGCGATGATCCGGGTGGAGTCGGCGACGGTCTTCCCGTCGAGCCGCAGCACCGGGACGGCCTTCTGACCGGTCATCCAGAAGATCGGCGCCACGTGCAATCCCGGCAGCACCGAGCGCCGCAGGTGTGCGACGCGCTTGTAGTCCAGTGCCCAGCGCGCCTTCTCGTTGTAGTGCGAGTACCTGAACTGCCAGAGCACGGGGTGCGCCATCGGTCCTCCGCGTCTCGCCGCTACAACGTGGCGCCGCCTTCCTCGGCCAGCGACGCCATGGTGCGGAAGTTGGCGTTGTGAGCGAGGAGCTCGTCGAACGGGGCACAGCCTTCGACGCGTCCGTTGCGCAGAAACACCAGACGGTCGCAGTTGCGGACGGTGCTCAGGCGATGTGCGATGATGATCATGGACTTCTCGCCGTGCAGCGCCTCGATGGCACGCGCCACGTCGTGCTCGGTCTGGTTGTCCAAGGCCGCGGTGGCTTCGTCGAGCACCAGCAGCTCCGGATCGTGATACAGGGCGCGCGCAATGGCGACGCGCTGCCGCTCGCCGCCGGACAGGCGCACGCCACGCTCGCCGACGGTGGTATCGAGGCCGTGCGGCAACGACGCCACGAAGTCCTCCAACTGGGCCATGTGCACGGCGGCCTGTACCTTGCGCTCGTCGATGTCCGTGTCGGTGATCCCGAAGGCGATGTTGCGCCGCAGATTGTCGTCGGTCAGGTAGATGAACTGCGGCACATAGCCGATCTTGCGTTGCCACAAGCGCAGGGCGCTGAAGACGTCGGTGCCGTCGGCCGTCACCCGTCCTGCCGACGGCTGCAGGAGGCCGAGGATGATGTCGATCAGCGTCGTCTTGCCGGCGCCCGTTGGCCCGACGATGCCGATCGACTCCCCGCGGTGGATGACCAAGCTGATGTCCTGCAGCACGGCCGGACGGCTGGGATCATAAGCGTACGAGACGTGCTCGACGGCAAGCCGGTCGGCGAACGTGATATCGGTGCCGTCGGGCGCAACAACCTCCGCCGCGGCCTGGTGCTTGAAGGTGAGGAAATCGTCGTGCAATTGCTCCACCGCCTTCGACCCGTAGCGGATGCTGTGCAGGTGCATCAGGATGCGATTCACCGACGGAATGATCCGGAAACCCGCATAGGCGTAGAGGCCGAGCACGGGAACGATCTCGCTGCGGGCTTTGCTGCGCACCGTCACCACCATGATGACCAGCAACATCCCCGTGATGAACAAGGTCTCCACCAGCAAGCGCGGCAAAAAGGCGAGCGTGGCGTACTGCGAGCGGACACGGGCAAGCCCGTCTTGCTGCCCCGAGAACAGATCATAGAAGAAGCGCTCGCGTCCCATGACCTTGACTTCCTTCAACGCCCCGAGACTCTGCTTCAACGTTTGCAAGGTGGCCCTTCGGAGCTCCTGCTCATCCGCGCCCCAGCGGGATACGATGCGCCCGGTCAGCCGCAGCAAGGCGGCCAGGAGACCGGATAGCACCAGCACCGCGAGCAGCGTCGACGACCGCGCCGTCGCCGTAAGGACGCCGACAATGGCCAGGATGATCAGCGCCTCGGAGACCACCGCCACGGCGGGTGCCATGACGAGACGGAAGATCAGGTCGGGAGAGTCGGCGGTGTTGCGGATCAGCTCGGCCGAGTTGCGCCGGAAATGGAACGCAAACGGGATGGTGAAATACCCCTTCAGCATCTGCCGCGAGAGTGTCGCGATCGAATCGTGGACCACGGTATTCTGCACGTACGCGGACGCCGCCAACACGAAGTTCTTGAGGAGGTAGAACAGCGCGACAGCGGCCGTTGCGGTGAGGACCGCCGCCTTCCTGCCCTGCCACGGAAGCAGCGGAAAGAGCTGCGAGACCACCGGCAAGGTGGTGACTCGAGAAGGGTTGTCGATGATCTTGATGAGCGCGAACACCGCCACCGCGCCCAACGCCTCCATCACCGCGGCGATGACCCCCAATGGAATCACTCCCGCCCAGCGCCAGCGCTCCGCCTTCGTCAGGAAGGCCAGGCACTGTTTGACAATGGCGAGCATCGAGCTTCCTTATCGCCGTTCGGCTCTTTCTGCCACTGCCGCACGCAAGATTCCCTCGAATCGCGCACCGAAGGCGGCGCGCGAGAAACGCTGCGCGACGTGCGCGGGCCGGGGTGAAGTGCGGAGGTCGCAGCGCTCGTTC
>CAZCGA010000089.1:0-26989 GCA_964498075.1 uncultured Binatia bacterium (SeqCode)
CGCGCTCGACGCGATCCAGATCCACGGCGGCGCCGGCTACATGGCCGAGCTGCCGCTGGAGAAGCTGATGCGCGACGCCAAGATGTTCGAGATCGGCGGCGGCACCAACGAGATCCAGCTACAGACCATCGCGCGGGCGATGTTGTCGTGACTCGTGCTCGTGATACGTGCTCGTAGAAGACGCGGGACGACTCACGAGCACCGTTCACGAATCCTCAATCCAACGCGAGCGCCTTGGAGAGCACCCACTCGAACAGGCGCTGCGGCAGCAGGCGTTTGAGCGGGATGACGATGCGCTGTCCGAGCATGCCGACGCTGTAGCGCAGGCGTGGTGACGGATCGCGTAGAATACGCTCGATCAGTCGGGCAACAGGCTCCGGGGTCGATGCGCCCGCCTCGTCCTTCTCCTGCTGCGCTTTGAACTTTGCGAACGCGACCTGATACGCGTCGTTGTGCTGCGCCGCCGCGACCGTGCGCCGCACTGCCGGGAGCTGAGTTTGGAAGTCGCCGGGCTCGATGAGGACGACGCGCACGCCGAACCGACGGGCTTCCCAACGCAGGCTTTCGGTCATCCCTTCGAGCGCAAACTTGCTGGCGCTGTACAGGCCGCTGAACGGCAAGCCGAGCACGCCGGCGAGCGAGCTGATGTTGACGATGTGGCCGCCGCCCTGCTGGCGCATGATCGGCAACACGGCGCGGCAGACGCGTAGCACGCCGAAGAAGTTGGTCTCCAGCTGCGCCTTGGCTTCCTCGATCGACGTGTCCTCCACCGCACCCATGTACGCGTTGCCGGCGTTGTTGATCACCGCATCGATCCGTCCCGCCGCCTGCAAGACCTTCTCGGTACCGCGCGCGACGGACTGGTCGTCATTGACGTCCATCGCAATCATCTCCACGCCCTGCCCTTCTCTCGACGGCGGAACCTGACGCTGCGTCCCGAACACCCGGTAGCCGCAGCGCTGCAGATGCTCGGCGCACGCCTTGCCAATGCCGGACGATGCGCCGGTGACCAGGACGACCTTCGGGGCGGTCTCGGGCATGCGTCAGACCTGTGTGAAGTCAGCGTGGCAGTCAGGAGTAGGGCTCGGACGCTGGCGCAGCGAGAAGGTGGAACGGACCTTCGTCAATACGTGTGAGACGTCCGGCGGCCAGCGCACGAGGGTGCGCGGCGTTGCTGTGGCTGCGGTGGCGCCATAGAGCGTTGGTCCAAGGATTTCGCGCGCCAGGCCGTTCACCGCGCCCCCGCCAGAAACCGGGTGTAGGCATCGGTCGCGCTTCCAGCCGTACAAGAAACGCAATCGAGTAGATCGTTACTGGCGCCGGCAGCTCGCATCGTGGAGATTGGCACCGCATCGCACTGGCCGAAGGTGGCCAAGCACAGGGGGCCATGGCCGAGATTCTGCGGGTCGATGTACGTATCGTCATCCGTGCCCTTCAGGGCGTCCACTCCGCTATCGGTCGAGCACGCTTTACCCGCCGCGAGCGTTGCGTTCGCTACTGCATTCGTAATTCTCATTTGCGTGGTTCGCGTCGGCAGCGGGTTGTCATACAGCGGACAGCAATCAGCAGCGCTACTGCAGCTCGAACCGCTGACGATTCCCGGATGGGCGGCGCGAGGATTTCGGACGCATCGGCCGGCAATACAACCGAGCGTGCCTTTGTGGACACGATCGAAGCACTTCTGTCGCAGCACGAGCTCTTGATTGTTGAGTTTACGAGTCTTTAAGCCGATGGCCCGTTCACACGTAACCTCGGCGGCGCTCACGCCACCCGATGGATACTCGAAGGTCATCAGCTGCGCGCTCAGCGTCGCGGCGGCGCAGTCGGTGCACTCCAAGAGATCGTTGCTGCTCCCGCTTGCATCCAGCTGGAGGATCGAGATTCCGCTGCATTGTCCGAACGTATCAAGACAGCTCGATCCGAAGCCGAGCGCTTGCGGAGTGATGTAGGTGTCGTCGGCGTTGCCGCGAATGCCGTCGGTCCCCTTAGCCAACGAGCACGCTTTGCGGACGGCTTTGCCCACCTTCGCCGCAAAGACACTTCCCTGCGCGGCGGTGGTGCTCGTCGCTACAGCGCGATCGAACGCTGGGCAGCAATCCGTTGCGGTTGTGCAGGTCGAGCCCGGTACGGTAATCGGTGGGATCGATGTATTGAGCACGCACTGGTTGGCCTGGCAGGCGATGACACCACGGTCGGCGCGGTCGAGACACGACTGCATCAGCCTGAATCGGCGCACCGCGAGGGCGCGCCCCTGTCGGCCGATCGCACGCAGGCACTTGCGACCACGTGGTTCAATCTGACAGGTTGCACCACAGCCATCTCCGGCGGTCATATTGCCGTCATCACACTGCTCGCCAGGGTCAAAAGTCAAATCACCGCAGCGCGTCGACGACCACAACTCGACGTCGCCGAAGGACGCCTGGTTTGCCAGGTAGACCACATGAACGCCGTCCACCGCGATGTCGAACTCGCCGGGACCAGTCGCAAACGTCCCGACGTCGCCGCCGGACACCAGCGGACCGTTTTCCTTCGTTGTGGATCCCGACCCATCAATAGCGCGGCTGAACAGCTCCAGACTGCTGGTCTCCTGATCGGCGCGATAGACGACGCGTGTACTGTCCGGGCTGATCACGAAGTCGTAGACGTCACCGGTGACGAGGGTCCCATTCAGTTTCACTGGGCTTCCCGAGCCATCGATTGGGCGCGTGAACAGCTCAAAGATCACCTCGTCATCTTCGTCGGCGATGTACACCACGCGCTGGCTGTCAGCGGTGATGCGGAACGGCTGCCCTTCCGATAGTGGGCTTGCGACCGCCCCCAATGCGACGAGCAGTCCATTCAGCTTCACCGCGCTTCCCGACCCATCAATCGGCCGGCTGTAGAGCTCGAGCGTCCCGGCGGTGTCCTGATCGGCACGATAGACGACGTGCGTGCCGTCGGGGCTGATGAGGTAGACGGCTTGGTTGTCCGGGTCGGCAACGTTGCCACCGGTGGCGAGCGGGCCATTGAGCTTCACGCTGCTTCCGCTCCCATCGATCGAGCGACTGTACAGCTCAGGCACGCCATCCGTATCTTGATCGCCGCGGTAGACGACGCGCCTACCGTCTGGGCTGAGCAGAAAATCCACAACAGCGGACCCGGCGAGCGGACCGTTGAGCTTCACCGGTGCTCCCGAGCCGTCGATACGACGGCTGTACAGCTCGATGACCCCCTGCGTGTCTTGATTGGCGCGGTACACGACTCGTGAACCGTCGGCGCTGATGAGGAAGTCGACGACGTTCGCGTTCGACGGCAGCACTCCGTTCAGTTTGACGGCGCTGCCCGAGCCGTTGATCGGGCGGCTATAGAGCTCGTTGGAGCTCGAGTCCTGATTGGCGAGATACACGACCCGGCTGCTGTCCGGACTGATGCGGAAGTTGACGATGTTGCTTCCAGACTGGAACGGCGGATTCAGTTTGACCGGCGCTCCGGAGCCACTCAGCAAGCGGCTGTAGAGCTCGAAGACGCTGTCTTGGTCCTGATCCGCTACGTACACTGCGCGCGCGCTGTTCGGGCTGATCTGGAACGCAACGACCTGGGAGCCGGCGAGCGGCCCGTTCAGCTTGATCGAAGCTCCGGAGCCATCCAGCGGACGCACGTAGAGCTCTTGAAGGAGCGCTGAGTCTTGAAATGCGAGGTACACCACGCGTGAACTGTCGGGACTGATGAGGAAGTCGACGGCAGAGCCGCTAACAGCCATGACGCCGCTGAGCTTCACGGGCGCACCCGAGCCGTCGATCGGTCGGCTGTAAATCTCTTCGCGACCATCGACCTCCTGGTCCGCCATGTAGGCGACGCGCGTCGCGTCGGGAGCGATGAGGAACTCGGCAACACTGCCGCCAATCGGCAGCGAACCGTTCAATTTCACCGACGTGCCAGAACCGTCCAGCGGCCGGCTAAAAATCTCGAAGGCATTGTCGGTGTCTTGATCGGCCCGGTACACGACCCGCGCGTTATCGGGGCTGATGAGAAACTCCGTCCTGCGCACATCGCCTCCCGCAACCAGCGCGCCGTTCATTTTGACTGCGCTGCCGGAGCCATCGATGGCCCGGCTGTAGATCTCATCCGTGAGGGGGGTGTCTTGGTCGGACACGTAAACGACGCGCGCGCTGTCGTTGCTGATGAGATACCCGCGGACGGCACGCGTACCGCCGTTCACCTTCACCGACGGGCCGGAAGCGTCGATCGCCCGGCTGTAGATCTGGTCGACGTTGGTATTCTGACGGCCGAGATAGAGCACCCGTGCGCTATTCGGAGCGATGCGGAACGAGATGAGGCTGCGGGTGATCGGATCATTGAGCTTCACGACCGCACCCGAGCCGTCGATGGGCCGGCTATACAGCTCGGTCAACGCATTCTGATCCTGATCAGCCAGGTAGATCACTCGAGTGCTGTCCGGGCTGATCTGGAACGAGATCGCATCCCCAGGGGTGACCATTGGGCCGCTGAGCTTCACTGCGCTGCCCGAGCCGTCGATCGGCCGGCTGTAGATCTCGAACACGTCGTTCGTGTCCTGATCGGCGCGATACACCACACGCGTGCTGTCGGGGCTGATGAGAAAGTCGAGTTGCACATCGCCGCTGGTGACCAACGTCCCGTTGAGCTTGATGGGAGAGCCTGAGCCGTCGATAGGACGCGCGTAGAGCTCGACTACCCCGACGGCGTCTTGTGCAGCCGCATACACAACGCGCGTACTGTCGGGGCTGGCTTGGAAGGCGCTCACGCTGGAGCTCACCAGGGGGCCGTTGAGCTTCACCGCGCTACCGGAGCCGTCGATCGTGCGGCTGTAGATTTCGAACACCAGGGTCGTATCCTGATCGGCACGGTATGCGACGTGCGTGCTATCGGCAGTGATCAGGAATGAGGTTACATCACCTCCCGGCACGGTGATGGTGCCGTTGAGCTTGGTGCTGGAGCCCGATCCATCAGTCGGCCGGCTATACAGCTCGGTCATGCCGATGGTGTCCTGTGTTGCCCGATACGCGACGCGGGTGCTGTCGGCGCTGATGAGGAAGTCGGTTTGCACGGAGCCGCTGATGAGCGAACCGTTGAGCTTGGTGGCGCTCCCCGAGCCATCAATGGGCCGGCTGTAGAGCTCGAAGTGTCCATCCGTATCTTGATCGGCGCGATACACGACGCGGGTGCTATCCGAGCTGATGAGAAAGGAACCGACACTACCTCTCACCACTGGCGGACCGTTGAGTTTGACGGGCGCCGCGGAGCCGTCGATCGGGCGGCTATAGAGCTCGGTGACGCCGTTGATATCCTGATCCGCAAGATACACGACCCGCGTTCCGTCGGGGCTGATCTGGAAACTCGTGACGTCGCCATCGATCGGCAGAAACGGACCGTTCAGCTTGGCATTGGTGAGCGCGGCAGTGCGTTGCGGTGCACAGATCGCGAGCAACGCCGCGGCGACAACCGCACTCAAGAACCGGGGGCGCCTGCAGAACACAAGACGTACGCTCAGCGTCCCGAATGTCCGCGGAGTGTGATATCCAACGTTCATCGAAGCCCCCCGTTCGCAGCACCACTTGCGACGCGGTGCACGGTGGACGAACGGTGCTGCGGCTAATGCTGGTATCGCACGAAAAGGTGGAAGCTGTCTAGACGCCGGGTTCCAACCCCTGAGCCGGGGAATTCCATTCCCCGGCGACCGCGACCGCACCGACGCTTCGCGATTATCGACAGTCCCTGAAACGGGGCGCATGCTACTGCGCCTCCTTCAGGGACTGTCGATTTTCTCGCAAACAGTGCTTCGACAAGCTCAGCACGAGCGGTTGGGGATTCAATTTCAAAGAAGAATTCCGCTCACCCTGAGCTTGTCGAAGGGTCTGCCTCGCGTTTATCGACAGTCTCTCCAGCGGGCGCCTACTCTCAGCCAGGGCAGTCATGCCTTGGAGCGGGCGACCCGAGCATCAAGGAGGTGAACGCGCGGCAACCACTCCGGTCACCGTCATCGCGCGGATCTGTGCTCATCCCCGCAGGCGCGCATCGGCCGATGCGTCAGCAATCGTCAGGGCACGCTGCACCAGCGCGGTGGCGGAACGGGTCATGCCCTCGAAGCCGTCGCCAAGCGTCTTGCCCTGCAGGTAGCGCGCGTAGATGCCTTCGCTGATCACCGCCAGCTTGTACAGCGCCAGCACCTGATAGAACTCGATCGATTCGACGCTGCGACCGCTGCGCCGCGCGTACTCGGCGACGAGCTCGGCCCGCGTCAGGAAGCCGGGATTCGCGGTGCAGCTCGTGGCCGCACCGATGCCACCGGCTTGCGACACGTCGCCGACTTCGGTCCAGTAGATGAGCGTGTAGCCCAGATCGGCGAGCGGATCGCCGAGCGTCGCCATCTCCCAATCGAAGACGGCGACGACGTGCCCCGGATCGCTCGGATCGAGCGCCATGTTGCCCAGCCGGTAGTCTCCATGCACGATCGTCGGCGCCGGCGACTCCGGCAGCGCGGCACGCAGCCGTCGGATCAGCTCGGTGATCTCGAGGAGCGGCGAGGTTTCCGAACGCGCCCATTGCTCGGACCAACGCCGCACCTGGCGTTCGAGATAACCTTCCGGACGGCCGAAGCCTTCCAGCCCCACGGCGCGGTAGTCGACGGCGTGCAAGCGCACCAGCGTGTCGACCAGCACCAAGCTGATGCGCCGGCGCTCCGCCGTGGCCGCCGCGTAGCCCGCCGGGAGCTCGTTCGCGAGGACCACGCCGGGACAGTAGTCCATGACGTAGAAGGGCATGTCGTTCACCGACGGGTCGTCGCACAGCGCGATGGGACGTGGCGCCGGTACGCCGGTGTCCGCCAACGCCGATAGGACACGATGCTCGCGCGCCATGTCGTGCGCCGTGGGCAACACGTGGCCGAGCGGAGGACGGCGCAGCACCCACTCGTGCCCGCCACCGCGCACCAGATACGTGAGGTTCGAGCGCCCGCCACTGATGAGCGTGAAGCGCAGCTCACAGTCGCCACCCGGAACGTGATCGCGAAAGAAGCGCGACACGTTGTCGCGGTGAATGCCGGCGATCTCGTCCATGGTCTGCGACGCGTCGCCAGGACAATGAACGATCAGTTCGGAAGACTCAAGAAGCCGGCGACCCGGCGCACACGCTGGTTGAAGGTGTCCGAGATCCACATCGAGCCGTCGGCGGCGAAGGCCACGCCGGACGGCCGATTCAACCGGCAAGCGCGCGCATCGCCACCGTCACCCGCAAAGCCGGCGACGGTGCCAACCACGGTGGTGATCGTCCCGTTCCGGTCGATGCGGCGGATCACGCTGTTGCCGGTGTCGGCAACGTAGAGGTCGCCGTTCGGTGCGAGACGGAGGTCGTACGGCGTATTGAGCTGCGCGCGAGTCGCGAGGTCGTCGTCGCCCGAGTATCCCGGCGTGCCCATACCAGCGACGGTGGTGAGGGTCCCGCCGCGATCGAGGCGGTTGACGACATGATTGTTCGTGTCACAGAAGTAGAGATTGCCGTCGCCGTCTTGCTGCAGGCGCGTCGGACCATTGAGCGGCACCGTACGACCCGGGCCGCCGTCTGCCGAGTAGCCGCGCACTCCAGTGCCGGCCACCGTGTGGATCGTGCCCGCGGGATCGACGTAACGGACGACATGCGCGTCCACGTCACCGATGTAGAAGCCGCCGTCGGCCGTCGGCAGCACGCCGAAGGGGCTGGTCAGCTTCGCCTGCCGGGCCGGGCCATCGTCGCCGTCGTTACCCGAGTCGGTGGTTCCCGCCACCGTGAAGACGCGATTGTCGGTGCCGACGCGGAAGACCACCGGCACGTGGTCACCGGCAACGTAGAGGTTGCCGCCGTTGTCGAACTTGATGTCGCTGGCATGGTGCAGCGGTGTGTCGACAGCGAGCGCCCCGTCCGTCGGGAAGTCTTCGTAGTCCTTACCCATGATCGTCTCGATGGTGCCGTCGGCGTTGATCCGGCGGATACGCAGGTTGTTCCAGTCGACGATCAACGCCCGGCCGACTGGATCGAAGGTGACGCCGAGCGGGAAGTACAGCGACGTCTGCAACGCCGGCCTGCCATCGCCGTCGAATTGGGAGAGCCCCGTGCCGGCGACCGTGCAGATCACACCTGGCACTTGGCAGGCCGCCGCCGTCTCTGTGGCGTTGGGTGTTGTCGTGATTGTGGGCGTCGTCGGCGCCGGCGACGTCGGTGTCCGCGTGCGCGTCGGTGTTGCCTGCTGTGATGGCGCACCCGTAGGGGTCGGCGTGGGCGGTGAATCGTCCTGAGCGCCTTCGAGGATCCAGGTCCGGATCAGGTTGATCTGCTCACTCGTCAGCGGCAGGCGCGGAGCGGACGGCATCTGGGCGCCCACACGCGGACTCGGGTCCAGCTTCTCCAGCAAGAAGCTCGCATCCGGGTTGCCCGGCGCGATGTCGCACACCTTGAGGCTCTTGGCTTCGACGCCGGGTCCGAACGTGGTCTCGTAGTTGCGCATGTCGTACAGAGACGACGGGAACGGTCCGCCGTGGCAGCTCAGCGACGCGCAGCCGGCGGCGGAGAAGAGCGGCGCGATATCGTTGGCGTAGCTGACCGTCATAGGGCCGCCGGGCGTCGCCGGCGGGCACGGCACCAACGGCACGATCTGAGAGCCTATCGTCCGCGCGCCCCCGTAGGCCAGTACGCCGTTGCTGTTCGTAGTGAGGTTCCCTCCCACCGCCCAGATGCCGCCCTCCGGGTCGACCCAGGTCGCGTGGAAGTCTTGCAGGATGTTGAGCCCGGTGTCCTGAACCTCCCACCCGGTCGCGGTACGCAGCGCCAAGGCGCCGGCGATGCCGACGGCAACGCCGCGGCCATCGGGCGGGATGAACACGCCGTTCATCTGCGGCGTGCCTAGCACGGCCTGATCGGCGAATACGCCGTCGGCGAGCTCCAGGATCACACCGTTCGAGAATCCGCCCACAGCGACGGTCTGCGTGTCATTGCCGTGCACGGTGAACAGCGGGCGCAGCGAGTTGCTCTCGACCGGCGACCAGTGAATGCCGTCGGAGTGCAGCACCACGCCGCGCCGGCCGACGATGTAGACGTCGTGCTCACCGCGCCCCCAGACTTTGAAGAGCGTCGGCAGTCCATCCGGCACGACCTTGGCGACCTCGTCGTCTACCCTCCATGTCCTCCCGTCGAAGTGCCACACCACGCCGCCTTGATCTTCATTCGCCGGATCGCCCCCGACGGCGTAGATGTTGTTGCGGCTCGTGCCCCAAATGCCGTAGAGCGTCTCGCTGCCTGGTGTGGCCTGGCGCTCGAACGTCGCCTGCGTCGGGTCGTAGCGCAGGATCACGCCCTTTTCGCCGGCCAGGTAGAAGCTGCCGTCGATCGGCGGCACGCTGACCCACCACAGCATCGCACCGGTGACGCCGCTGTTGAGGCGACGCCAGCGCGTTCCGTCGTAGTGCAGGACGAACGGCCCGAAACCGTCACCCGAATCGGCGCCCACGGTGTACACGTCGGAGGGCGACGTTCCGGCGATCGACAGCAGCGCGGCCGGTAGCCGGCTGAGGACCAGCTGCAACGTGCCGCGCGGCGGGCCGCCGGACTCGGTGCACATGTGATCGCGCACCAGGCAGGCGGTGCGCACGTGGCAGCTGATGCAGGTCGTCTTGTCGTCGAACTTGACGCTGCGATCCCGTTCCACCCACTGCCAGTGCCAATCGCCGTCGACCGGGTCGAAGCCGGGCTCTTCCTTGCGCATGGCGCGCCAGCGCACCAGGTGGCCGCCCTGGCAGCCGGGGTTGTTGAACTCCTCCTTGACCACGATGCTCCCCGTCGGCAGCGGGTTGGCATCGTTTACGTATGGCTGCGCCGCGATCGGGTTCGCCAGGACGCGAATGTACGTGAAGTCGTGCTCGGTACTGAACCGGCAGTTGCGGACCTCAATGAAGCTGTCGCGATAGTTCGCCGGGAACACCGGCTCCCGCATGCAGCCGCCGATCGATTCCTTCACCGCAAACAGGACCTCATCGATGTCCATCGCTGTGTTGGCGTTGCGGTCCAGCGAGGAACAGTCAGCCATCGGCGCCACGCCGAGGGCGATGCGGACGCTCTTCAGCACGTCGGCGGTGGTCACCTCGCCGGTCTTGTCGCAGTCCCCCGCACAGGCGCCGGCCGCTGGCGCCAGGATGTGCAGCAGCAACGCGACGAGCGAGGCGAGACTCAGGAAGTCGCAGCGCTGACGCAAAAGGATGTCGCTGCGCTTCACCTACCGTTTGACCTTCCGGATGCGCGAGTTGAAGGTGTCCGAGATGTAGAGGTCACCGTTCTCGTCGAAGGCGACACCGAACGGCCGGCTGAGCTTGGCGTCGGTCGCGGGGCCGCCGTCGCCGCTGTAGCCCTTGTCGCCCGTGCCGGCGACGGTCTCTATGATCCCGCTGGTCAGATCGATCATGCGCACCCGATTGTTGTTGGTGTCGGCAAAGTAGAGGTTGCCGTCCGGGCCGATCTCCATGTCCTCGGGGTAGTTGATCTGCGCGGCCGGCGCCGGGCCGCCGTCACCGCCATAAGCGGGATCGCCGGTGCCGGAGATGGTGGTCACGACCCCCGTCTTGAAGTCCGCGCTCGAGAACTCGGCGCGCCGGATGCGATGGTTCAGCGTGTCGGAGAAGTAGAGGCGGCCCAGAGCATCCAGCGCCAGCCCACCGGAGGGCTCGGGATTGGGCCCGGCGGGGAAGTTGAGCTGCGTTTGCAGCGTGAGCAGGTCGCCGTTGTAGCCCTTTACGCCGGTGCCTACGACCGTATCCACGATCGCGTTCTCGCGCAGCGTGGCGAAGTTGTAGATCACACGGATGCGTTGGTTGCGCTGATCGATGAAGAACAGGTTACCGTTCGGATCGAGCACGCCGTGCGGCGGTTGGTTGACCCGTGCATCCTTCGCCGGCCCGCCGTCACCTTTGAAATCGGCGGCGGCTCCGATCAACACGCGCACCCGGCTGGTGACGTGATCGATCACCCGGATCTTGTGGTTGTGCCAGCACATGACCATGAGGTCGCCGTTGGAGAGCTCCTGGACGTCGGTGGGGTGGTTCAAGCTCACGGTGAGCGGCAGCGCGCCCTCCGGCGTCAGATCACTTAGATCATCCGGCCCGTCGCCGACGAAGTCGGTTCCCATGATGGTCGTGAAGGTGTCGTCCGCAAGGATCTCTCGCACCTTGTGGTTGTTCCAATCGAGCACGATGCGCCGCTTAGACGGGGTGAACTCCATGTCGATGGGCCAGTAGAGGTCGGTGTGCAAGCGATCCAGACCGTCGCCGTTGAAGGCAGTCTCCCCGGTGCCCGTGTAGGTGCAAATGCTCCCCACCGCGTCGGTGCACGGGACGATTGCGGCGGTCGGAGTCGGGTGCGGGGTCGGTTGCATGCTCGGGGGCGAACCGCTGATGACCCGGATGCGGTGGTTATGCGTATCGGCGACGTAGACGTCACCGTTCGGCGCGATCGTCAGACCGTACGGGCGATCGAGCTTCGCGTGCGTCGCCGGCCCGTCGTCGCCGCTGAAGCCGCGCGCGCCGGTGCCGGCAAACGTGGTGATGATGCCGTCGGGGGTGACCATCCGGACCACATTGTTCATCGTGTCGGCGATGTAGACGGTCCCGTCGGGGGCGATCGCGACATCGCTCGGGGTGTTCAACTGCGCATCAGTGGCCATGTGGTCGTCACCGCTGTAGCCCGCGTGGCCGGTGCCGGCGATCGTGCGGATCGTCTGGTCGGTATCGATCAGACGGACGACATGGTTGCCGGTGTCGGCGATGTAGATGCGGTCCTGCGCATCGATGGCGATGCGGCCTGCAGGCGGGGCGGATTGGCCTTTGGGTGAGTTCAACTCTGCTTGCGCCGCGGGGCCGTCGTCGCCGAAGTATCCCTGCGTTCCGTTGCCGCACATGGTGTCGATCATGCCGTTCGTATCGAGCATGCGCAGGCGGAAGTTCCCCTGGTCGGAGATGATGATGTTGCCGTGCGAGTCCCCCACGGTGGAGATGGGCAGGTCGAGCTTCGCCGCGTTCCCCGGCCCACCGTCGCCGCCGAAGGCGCGCGCCCCGGTGCCCGCAAGGTTCTCCACCAGGCCGGTGGTGAAGTCCATGCGCTTGACCAGGCTGTTGTGCCAGGCGGAAATGATCATTCGGCCCTGCGTATCGAAGGTCACGTTGGTTGGGTGGTTGAACTGCGCATACAGTGCCAGCCCATCTTTGGCGTCGCCCAGCTCGCCGGTGCCGGCGATCGTGACCACGGTGCCGTTCTCGATGCGGCGGATGCGGTGGTTGTTCCAATCAACGATATAGAGCTTGCCGTCGGGGCCGACGGTCACGTCCTGCGGCAGATAGAGGGCCGTATCGATCGGGTTCATGCCGTCGCCGTTGAAGCCGGCCAGGCCGGTCCCGGCCACGGTCTGGATGACGGGCCCCAGAACCGGCGTGTCGGTTGGCGTCGGCGTTGGCGTCTCCGTATCGGTCGCGGTGGGTGTGGTCGTCTCGGTGGGAGTCTCGGTTGGCGTCGCGCTCGGCACCACTGTGTTCGTAGGCGTCGGCGTCGGGGTGCTGGTCGGCGGCAGTGTTGGGGTGAACGTTGCGGTGGCGGTGTGCGTGAGCGTTGCGGTGGGCGTGTTGGTCCGCGTGCTGGTGGCCGTGGCAGTGGGTGCCGTGGTGTTGGTGGCTGTAGGCGCCGCCAGCGTGTTCGTCGGGCGGATGGTTGCCGTGGGCACGAGGGTGGCTGTCGAGGTCGCCGTGGCGGCTCCAGAACCGGAACCGTCAGACCCACACCCCACAATCCCACACAACATCAGCCCCGCCGCCACTGCGCGGCTACCTCGTTGCATCCAGCCTGCTCCCATCGTCATCGACAACACTCTTTCCCAAATGAGTTGCTAGGGCTCCACATCTTGCGCAAGGTTTGAGCAGCTCGCAAGTCCTACAGGGACATCCGGAACATCTTGCAGGTCGTCCGGTAGCGGATCGGGCGGTTGGGGATTCACGAGAATGAGCCGCAGCTGCTGACTGACGACCACGCCATCGGCATCGGTCAGCGTCGCCGTCAGGTTCCCCTCTGCTCTTGCCAGGTCAAAGAAGGGGCCGGGGGAGGTCACGTCTAGGATAACTGCGGCTCTTTGCACGTAGCCATCGGCGCCCAGATCGAGCTTCACCGCCGAGCGGGAGTCCAACAGCGGCTTGCGCAGTTTGGTCTCCATGAACACGCGAAGAATCGCCACGCGGGCGCGGCTTACGCAGCGGGCTTCGATGTTGATTCTGATGTTCGCACCGATTTGCTCCTGGTTGGTCACCAGCAGTTCATCACAGTTCTGCAGCCGTCCAAAGCCAAGGTCAGTGTTGCGGCCGATGAAGAGCACGCGACCGGCCGGACAGTCTGGTAGCGGTTCTGCGACATGCACCTGCGGCTCATGCGGGCAGCAGTCTTGACTCCGGCTTGGCAAGCGGCTCTGACAACCCGTCGCCGGGTCGCAGGTCGGAAGGCAGGCAGCCACGTTGGCATTGATATCCAAGGGATAGACCTGGAAGATCAGCTGGGTCTCCGCCGAGAGCGGCGGGACACCGTCGTCGGCGACGGTGATGTGAACGTCGTGCGGTCCGAGCTGGTCGGCACGGGGCGTCCAGCTCAGCAGGCCGGTTTCTTCGCCCAGCTCAGCACCGTCGGGCAGCATCTCTGCAGTGTAACGTAAGACGCCGCCTTCCGGATCGCTGGCCGCAATGGGCAGGCTGATCGGGAGTCCGGCATAGGTCCGGTACACGTCGAAGCACGGAATGAGCGGCGCATGGTCCACGGTCGGTGTCGGTGTGGCAGTGGCCGTTGGCGTCGCCGGCAGCGTTCGGGTGTGGGTTGGCGTGGCGCAGCCGCCCGACGCGGCCTTGATCGCGCGCACGACCGCTGCGATGGACGCCCCGCCGCCCTGCAGCGCAGTACACTGACTCGCCGGCATGCTGCCGAGGACGACGGCAACGCCGCGGACGAGCTCGCCGGAGCTTACCGTCCCGTTGCCATCGCAATCGCCGCTGCACGCGGCTCCGGCAGGCCCTGCGCCGAATGCGGCTCCGGCAAGAGCCGCCGCGAGCGATACCCACCGGGGCAGCCCTACCCAGAACCAGGAACGAAGCATCAGGGAGACCTTTTTACCATAGGGGATGAGTGCCGTCAGCGAGTCGGACGTCTTCGCTGTCTGGCAAGACAACCGCCTCGGCAACAACGACATCTTCACCGTGCGCAGCCGCGACCGCGGCGTCAGCTTCGAGGCTGACGAGCGCGTCGACGACAGTTGTGACGGAGCCAGCAATCAGTACCGGCCGGATTTGGCCGTTGATGGACAGGACCCGGCGGGGCGCGCGCTCTACGTGGTCTGGGAGGACGACCGCAATGGGAGTCAGGACGTCTTCCTCGCCCGACGTGTCGTACAGTAAAACTTGCTGAAACTACGGATGGTTAGCCGGCGGAACTCTTCAGGCAGCCTTGCGGGGCTTCGCACGGTTGGGGGAGAACCGCCCGCGCCAAGTGGCCTGCCACTGACGTCCCGGCCCCTCGGGAACATTCTCTTCGGGGTGCTGGAACTCGTAAATTCGACGTAAGAGCGCCTTCGGATCGGTCCACCGCCCCAAGAGCCTCAAAGACTGGTCCTTTGGCTCCCAGGCGAGAACACGCTTACCTCCGATGTGGATTTGAACCTCCCGGAGCGCACCCATCTTCTTCTTCATGGTGACATTATGGACACTCTGTGTCCGTGATTCAACCCGATTTTTTTTGCCATCGTGGAGTGAAAGACCCTGATTTGACGCCAGCGCCGCGAAACAGTACGGTCTGTCCGACCACGTGGAGGATGCGCAATGACCAACCGCTTCGCCGGAAAGGTCGCTGTAATTACCGGCGCGGCCTCGGGGATCGGCGCCGCAACAGCACAACGTTTCGCTCAGGAAGGGGCCTCTCTCCTGCTTGCAGACATCAATGAGTCCGCCGGCAGTGGCCTGGCTGAAAGGCTCGTGCAATCGGGAGCGACCGCCGCCTTTATCCGTACCGACGTCCGCAACCCAAATGAGGTCGAGGCGTTGACCCAGGCCGCGGTTGACCGCCACGGCGGCCTGCACATCGTCTTCAACAACGCCGGCATCGGGGCGTACGGCAAGGCACCGGACTTGGACTTGGAGGTGTGGCAGCAAGTGATTGCCGTGGACCTTCACTCGGTCTTCTACGGGTGCCGGGCGGCCATTCCGCGCCTGAAGGCCTCCGGTGGTGGCTGCATCATCAACACGGCATCGATCTCGGGCCTATTCGGGGACTATGGCCTGGTTGCCTACAACGCGGCCAAGGCCGGTGTCGTCAACTTGACCCGCACCGTGGCCATCGACCACGCGCGCGATGGCATCAGAGTGAACGCGATCTGCCCCGGTCCTATCGAGACACCACTGCTCAGCCCACTTCTCGGCCTGCCATTCGCGGCCGACGAATATGCGAAGCTTGTCCCGATGGGTCGGGTCGGGAGGCCCGACGAGATCGCAGCAGTGGTGGCGTTCCTCGCCTCCGACGACGCGTCCTACATCACCGGAACGACCATCGTCGTCGACGGCGGCGTGACGGCAGCAACCGGGCAGCCCAACTTCACCCGCTTCTTTGGCGAACAATAGGAGACGGTAACACGAGGAGGACACTCGTATGGCTAAGCGCACCCTCGATCACAGCTCGATCCGAATCGGCAACCTGCAGCGCTCGCGCGAGTTCTACGAAGGGATACTCGGGCTGGCGCCGGCGACACGGCCGGATCTCGGATTTCCGGGAGCCTGGTACGCACTGGGAGACGGCCAGCTGCACCTCATCCAAAGCGGGCCGATGTTCCCCGACGGCATCGATCCCACCGCACCACACGTCGCAATTCAAGTCGACGATCTGGACGCCGCACGGCGCCAGCTGCAGGCGGCCGGAATTCCGATGCTCGATCTCGGAAGTAATCAGCTCTGGGTGCATGATCCCGACGGCAATACGGTGGAGCTCTGCACCGCACGCCCGCAACCGAAGTAATCCGCCGCCCGGGCTCGATTAGCGCTCTACGCCGGGAACAGCGAGGGCCTTGAACGCCCGGTCGAACTGCCACGCCAGGAGGGACCCGGCAAGCACCACCGGACCGTCATCGCCAATCCGCGCATACACGCCGGTCGTCGGACGATTGTGATCGCCCAGCTGTAGGACCAACGGCGTGGCGCCGCCCTGCACTCGCAAGCGCACGACACCGGCGGGCGGCTGCAAGCCATACTGCTCCAGCTCACCGGATCCCGCCGGAATGTCGGCCAGCACCCCGAGGTTGGCTAGATCATGCAGAAAGTCGTCGATGACATCGCCGCCTTCAGTTCCCCGCCAGCGATCACCAACGCGCCGGGTCTCACGGGTGCGGCCCTCCTGCTCGAGCTGGATATCGGTGACCTCCGAGGGTGAGAACTGGAGGAGATGTTGGACCGGCTTCGTCGGCTCTCTCGGCGGAGCTTCGCCAACCAACGCTGGACGCCCAAAGCCGCCCGGGGGAGCTCCCTCAGACCACAAGTAGGCACCGATCACGATCACCAGCACCGCCAAGACGGCAGTACCGCGCCAGCCCATGGTTACGCCATTCCCCGCCGCCGGCGCCGCCAGGTGATCAGCATGCCGAGCGCCGCGAAGCCCGCAGGCTGCACGACCACCGCGCTCCAGAAGATCAAGTCCCCTTGCCGAGCGGTGAGCGACACGGGCGACAGCGAGCTACGCGGCAACCCCTTGTGGCGCATGGAGATCAGCTCCTCATCCTCGGCCAGCACCCCAACGCTGCTCATGAACAGATCTTTGTTGCCGAGCAGGTTGAGATACAGGTTGCTGGCGAAGTCGGAATCGCCGAAGACGATCATGCGCCCCATTTTCGCCGGCGCGGTCGAGCCCGGCTCGGCGCCGGGTACCTCACGCTTACCGGTCACTATCACGGCAACCGGCAGGGGACCCGGCTTGTCCGTCTCGCGGCGGAACTGCACCTTGCCGTCGGGAACGGCTCCCCCACCGATGTGCGCCCAGCTTTCCGGACTGGAGAGGGCGATCAACAAGACGTTGTAGTCGCCGCCCTCCTTGTCGATCGGCGACACCGTACGCGCCAGAGAAAACACCGCCGCCGTGTCGAGGTTCTTGCGGAACGTGCCCTCGTCGAAAATCGGCACCCGGGGCATGAAGCTGTCGCTGCCGTAGAAACGGTTGCGTTCGTCGACCACGAGGTCGTCGCCGGCACGGACACCGAAGCGGGCCAAAAACTCGACGACCGACGGCAGCGCGTCGGGATCGACCATGAACAGCACGTGGCCGCCGCTCTCCAGGTAGCGCGCCAGCTCGTTGGCCTCGCCCGGGAGCAGATTGCGGGTCGGGCCGGGAAGGATCACCACGGTGCAGTCACCGGAGGTGTCCGTATGCATCGCGTCGAGCGTGCGGATGATGAAGTTCTCCTTCTCCAACGCCTTCGCCACCTCGCTGTAGCCGGTTCGGTCGCCGGAATCCTGCGGGCTGTGCTCGCCATGCCCGGCGATGAAGCACAGGGTGCGTGGCGTGCTCCGCGTCAGCTGCAGTAGCCCTTTGGTGATCTCCTCTTCGTCGATCGTGTTGAGTTGACGGATCTCGCCGTCCGTTTCGATCACGCCGGTGTTGAAGCTGCTGACGCCATATTTCTTGGCGAGGGCGGGCGAGCGATCGAGATCCGCCAGCCGATAGGAAATGTTCGGTGCGGCGTCAGTGAACAGCTGCAACAGATCCTCAGTTTGGCGCCGCTGGCCCTGCTCCTGGCTGTTGTAGAAGACGGTCATCCGGACCGGCACGCGCACGCCGGTTGCAATCCGGCGTGCTTCGTCGGAGAGGACGAAGCTCTGCAGCGGCGTGAGATCGTAGCGCACGTTGTGCCGCTCGGCCAGCACGATGAGGAAACCGCACAGGGTGGCGGCCATGATGATCTGCAGCGCCAGCAGGACGGTCTGGCGCGCCGAGGAGCCGAAGGGATTCACGCCGCCCACCTCAGCGCACCCCACGCCACTTGCGCGCGCCCAGCGACTGCAGCGTCAGCAGCAGGAAGAACCCGACGAAGAGCACGAAGAACGCCAGGTCGCGCGTGTCGATGACGCCGCGCGTGAAGTTGTAGAAGTGGTCGAACAACGACAGCCGCAACAGCACGGGCAGAAAGCGCTCGCCAGCTGCCTCCTCATTCCACGTGAGAAACCAAAACATCACCAGGATGCCGTACGTGCCCATCGCGCTCACCACCTGGTTTTCCGTCAGTGACGATACGAACAACCCGCACGCTATGAACGCCGTCCCCAGCAGGAAGATACCGAGATACGCGGCGAGCAGCGGCCCCACATCGAACTGGTAGAAACGATGGAAGATGATCGGGTTGATGGCGGTGGTCAGCAGCATGACCAGATAGAACAGCCAGGACGCCAGGAACTTCCCCGCCACAATCTCCCCGTCACGCACCGGATAGGTCCACAGCAGCTCGATGGTGCCGAGCTTCTTCTCCTCGGCGAACAAGCGCATGGTGAGCAACGGCAGCACCAGCAGCGCGCACAACCGCATGTCGATGAAGACGTACTGCCAGAGCCCGGTCGGCAGGATGTAGCCGCCGAACAGCACGAAGAAGATCAGATCGCTATAGAAGAAGTACCCGCTGAGCAGCAGGAAGACCGCCAGCAACACGTAGGCGATGTAGGAGGTGAAGTAGGAGCGGAGCTCACGCCGACAAACGACGAGGAACTTCATGGTCCACTGCTGCGGGAACACGTTCGGGCTCGGTGACCAGGCTCAGGAAGATGGACTCCAGCGAGACCGCGACCGGCCGCAGCTCTTGCAGCCCCCAGCGCTGGGCGGTGACGCACGCCGCCAGCTCGGCACGCAGGTCGCGATCCTTCTCGGTGGTGACCGTCAGGGCGGCCGCCCCGTCGAGGGCGTTGGGCGCCGGCTCGACCTGGAGCACACCGGGGATCGCGCGCAGGCGGTCCGCAACCGCCGCCGCCGGCCCGATCACTTCGACGTAGATCTGCGAGGTATGGCGCAGGCGTTGGTTCAGATTGTGCGGCGTGTCGACGGCCAGGATGCGTCCCTGGTTGATGATGATCACCCGATCGCAGGTGGCCTCGACCTCCGGCAGGATGTGGGTCGACAGAATCACCGTGCTCTCGCCCCGCAGGTTGCGGATCATTCGCCGCATCTCGGCGACCTGCTCGGGGTCGAGGCCGGCGGTCGGCTCGTCCAGAATGAGTATGCGCGGCTGCCCCACCAACGCCTGGGCGATACCGAGCCGTTGCCGATAGCCTTTGGACAAGGTGCCGATGAGCCGCTGCGCCATGTGGGTGACGTTGCTGGCGTCGAGGACGCGCTCCACCTCGGCGCGTCGCTGTTTGGCCTCGATGCCCTTCATCTCCGCCACGTACCGCAGGTACTCGCGCACCGTCATGTCGAGATACAACGACACGCGCTCCGGGAAATAGCCCACCACCCGGCGGGCGCGCAGCGAGTCCGCAACGACGTCGTAGCCGGCGATGACGGCGCGGCCGCTGGTCGGCGGGAATACGCCGCAGAGAATCCGCATCGTCGTGCTCTTGCCGGCGCCATTCGGTCCGAGGAAGCCGACGATCTCCCCGCGCTCGACGGCAAAGGAGACATCGGTGATCGCCGCAAACGACCCAAAGCGCTTGCACAGGTTCTCGGCTATGATCATCTGATGACGGCATCCTAGACGAGCCGCGCGGCGGGCTCAATACGCGGCACCGTTGGCAGGACCGCTGCGGCAACGGCGTCAGATCTGCCCGCGGTTCGTCGTGAAGCCGTGATGGGTACCGAGGACCGCCATGGGCTGCCGCAAATCCTCTTGCCAGAGCAGCGACTCCATGGCGATGTTCAGCGGGCTGTCTTGGATGGTCAGCTCGTACACCGGTTCGCTACCCGACGCATGGTTGTGCACGCCCCAGCCGGGCGCCGAGAGCATCAGGTCGCCCGCCTTCCATTCGTAGGTCTTCCCCTCGACCACGCTGCGGCCACGGCCGGCAAAGAAGTAGTTGATCGCCGCCGAGGTGTGCCGGTGCGGGCGATCGACGATGCCCGGCGGCCGGACGGTCATCGTGGCAAAGAAGTTCGGCGTCGTCCCGTTGGTGCGTCCCGTTGCGGGGTTGAACAGCAAGTAGAGCCGGCGGCCGACGTACGACTTTCCCAATGCCTCCAGCTTGTCGAGATGCTCCTGCACCAGCCGCCACGGCCAGTGCAACGGTTTCGACTCCACGGCCTCAGGGTTGATCAGCTGCTCGTAGGGCATCAGATACGCGCCCTCCTGAGTGAGGCGGAAGGTTCCGAAGGGATGGCAACTCGCGGCCTTCTCCGCGTCCGTCCCCGCGGCCGGCCCGTTGTCGGGCGCGGGCTCGTCGTCGACGACGTGGACATTCATCTTCTCCAAGAGAGCCGCGTTGCTGTACGTGAGCCGCACCTGTAGGTCGCGGCCGTCGTTGACCTGCCAGTACGTCGCCATCGACGGTGTGTTCCACACGTCGTACTGCGTGAAGCCGATGCGCGACCCGCCGACGACCGCGGCGCCGCTGCCGCGAATGCAGAAGTTCACCTGCGTCGAGTTGTGGCGGATCGGCCTGGTCGTCTCCCCCGGACGCAGCACCTCGATCGAAACGCGAATCCCCGGCGCCAGGCCGAGGCCGGGTTCCTGCGCACGCGGATGGACGATGAGTGCGCTGCGCCGCCCATTCGCCGGCACGGGCAGCTGAGCCAGCCGCTCCACCTCGGCGTCGATATCCTCCTTCGGGATCACCGCTGCCGGCCACAGGTCCAGCACCGGCGCCGAAGTTCCGGTTCGGTCAACAAAGCGCGCTTTCATCATTTCGCTCCAGCTGTCGTTTTTCTCCTACGCTTCACGCTTCACGCTTCACGATCCTCGCCTGCGCCCGTCGCGGATGCTCGAAGCGCCTGCCCACGCCCTGGCGCACGGCCCTATTGTACACCTCGATGCCGAGGGACAGATCCGCAATGCCCATCCCCATGGCCTTGAAGAGCGTGAGGTCGGCGCCGGCGCGGCGCGCCGCCTGGTTTGCCACCAGCGCGCTGAGCGCGACGACACGCGCCCACTCGCCCTTGCCGGCACCATAGTACTCCATGAGCTCGCGCGACAGCTTCTGCGCCGACGGCACACTGTCCACGACCACCGCATCACACCGCGCGAAGATCTCGGAGGCGAACTCGGCGCGCTCCGGCGTGATCGCACCGACGGCGTTGATGTGGCTGCCGCGCGCCATCATGTCGGCCGTGAGGAACGGCTGCGTGGCACGGGTCACCAGCGTGACGATGGGAGCGCCATCAACCGCTTGCGCGACGGAGTCCGCGTCCACAACGTCCACGTGCAGCTCGGACGTCAGTCGCTCAATGAACTGCGCGCGATGCGCCGGGTTGGGGCTGAAGACGCGCACGCGCCGCAGCGGCCGTACCGCCGCGACGGCCGCCACTTGAGTGATCGCCTGCTTCCCGGTGCCGATGATGGCCAGCTCGTCGGCGCCGGGCGCCGCCAGCCACCGCGTCGCCACAGCGGAGACCGCCGCGGTGCGCAGCTGCCCGAGCGCAAATGCCTCGATGATCGCCCGTAGCGCACCGTTGTAGCTGTCGAACAGGATCACAAGAGGCGTCGCGCCCGCCGTGGTGTGGGTCCACGTCTTGGTCCCGGCGAAGCCAGCGCGTGGAAAGCTGGCACCGATCGCGTGCAACGTATTGCCGCCTTCCCAGCTCGTATGCGTCTTCAGCATATTCTGGGCATCGCCGCCGGCTTCCTGCAGCAGCCCGCGCTCGAGCGCCTCGACCGCCTCGCCCAAGTCGATGAGGCTGGCAGCCTCCGCCTCAGTAATCCACAGAGTGTCACTCTCATCCATCAGGCTTCATCGATGTTCATCTGTGGTTGCATTTGTTTCCTCGAAAATCGACGGCACCGGCGGGACGAGTTGCAACGCGTTGACGATGAGCGCGTGCGTGACGTAACGGCCGATGAGCAGAAGGATGGCCATCGCCGGCGCAGCGCCGACTGCTGCGGCCACGGCTTCCAGCTCGGCGCTCACGCCGTGCCCCTGGCGCGCCAGCACGGCGACCACCAGCCGCTGCACGAGCTGCTCGTCCCGGTTCAGGGCGGTGCTCTGATCCGGCCGCAGCGCGTTGACGTGGCGGATCCACTCGTCGCTAAGACCCAGCTTGCGACACAGGCGCTCATGCTGGTGGCGCTCGTAATGGTTCTGCGTGATGCCGGCGACCGTCAGCGCCACCACCTCGGTGAGATCATCCGGCAGCGCCTCTTTGAGGTCCTCGGTGAAGTGCATGAACGACTGCAGCGCCTTGGGTTGGTGCGCCGCGCACTTGAAGAACTCGCCGAGATAGCCCAGGCGCTGCACGCGCGGCTGCAGCGCCGCAGCGAGCTCGGCGGGAAGATCGGCCCATTCGAGTCGGGGTATGGACATGGTCATGGCCTCCGTGCCAAACCCTGCGCCGCTCGTCAAGCGATATCTTGATTCCGTCGCGCAGTCGGCGTAGCTAGTGCCGCCATGCTCATCCACATCGACGACATCGTGATGCTGCCGGGCTACGCGCCGTATCCGCGCTACGGGCGTGTGGCAAAGATCGAAGATGGCGGCCGCCTCCACGTCACCCAGGTGCAGTGCGGCGATCCGCGCTGCGCCGCCGAGCATCAGCACACCGATCAGGTCTGGCCCCTGGCCGAGCTGTACGCCGCGAACGCCTACCAGCCAAGAGCGGACTGGGAAGAGGGCCGCAAGAGCTCGCCGAATACGCCGGTGGATTGAACCGTGCTCGTGTGCGTGCTCGTGTTCGCAAGGACGAAGCGATCGGATTAAATCTTTGACGAACACGCACACGAGCACGACCATGGAGTGGTGGCGCCAGGCGGTCTTCTACGAGATCTACGTTCGCAGCTTTCGAGACGCCAACGGTGACGGTGTCGGCGATCTGCCTGGCATCATCGAGCGTCTCGACTACCTGAACGACGGCACGCCAAGCTCACTCGGCGTGGATGCGTTGTGGCTCACGCCGATCAATCCGTCGCCGATGTTCGACTTCGGCTACGACGTCAGTGACTACCGCAACATCGAGCCGCTGTTCGGGTCGTTGCGCGACTTCGACGAGCTCATCGCCGCGGCGCATCGTCGCAACATCCGCATCATTCTGGACCTGGTCCCAAACCACACCTCCCATCTGCACTCGTGGTTCCAAGCCTCGCGGCGCGCCCGCACTGATGCGCAGCGCGACTGGTACATCTGGCGCGACCCCGCGGCAAACGGTGCTCCACCGAACAACTGGGTGAGCGTCTTTGGCGGACCGGCGTGGACGTTGGACGCGGGTACCGGCCAGTACTACCTGCATTCGTTTCTCGCCGAGCAGCCGGATCTGAACTACCGCAACCCGGCCGTCGTGCAGGCGATGGAGGACGTCATCCGCTATTGGCTCGACCGCGGCGTCGATGGTTTCCGCGTCGACGTGATCC
Organism: uncultured Binatia bacterium (SeqCode); assembly: GCA_964498075.1. Classification (GTDB taxonomy): domain Bacteria; phylum Desulfobacterota; class Binatia; order HRBIN30; family HRBIN30; genus CAZCGA01. The sequence goes on from CAZCGA010000089.1 coordinate 23,561, forward strand.
ACAAGATGGTCAAGGACGCACAGCTGCGCGACAACCCGCGCCCGGCGCCGGAAGAAGACCATCCGGTGTGGCACTACGGTGGCCAGAAGCACGTCTACGACGAAGATCGACCGGAGGTCCATGGCGTCATCCGCGGCTGGCGGCGCATTCTGAACCGCTACGGCGAGCGTGCCATGGTCGGCGAGGTAGGCCTCTTCGATCTGCAGCGCCTCGCGACGTATTACGGCAGCGGTCACGACGAGCTGCCGCTGGCGTTCAACTTCAGTTTTCTGTGGAGTCCTTGGGATGCGTCGGCGTTCAAAGCCCAGGTCGACCGGATCGAAGCCGTGCTCCCGTCCGGCGCGCAGCCGACCTACGTGTTGTCCAATCACGACGCGCCGCGCCATCGCACCCGCTTCGATGACGCGCAGCTCGGCGACGCCCGCACCCGCGTGGCGGCGATGATGCTCCTGACCCTGCGCGGTACGCCCTTCCTTTACTACGGCGAGGAGATCGGGATGCGTGACGTCTTCATCCCACTGGAGCGTGTCTGCGATCCGGTGGGCAAGCGCTTCCCCGCGGTGAACCGCGATCCCGAGCGCACACCGATGCAATGGAGCCGGTCACCCGGCGCCGGCTTCACCACCGCTGCGGAGACCTGGCTACCGATCGGGCCAGACTTCGAAACCGTCAACGTCGCGCAGCAGTTGCGCGACCCGCGCTCGCTGCTCAGCTTCTACCGGCGCCTGATCTGGTACCGGAAGCAAGCCGCGGCGCTGACGCAAGGCAGCTACCGCCCAGTGGAAGGCCCCGCCGACACCTTCATCTACTTCCGAGAACACGCCCAGCAGCGGCTGCTGGTCGCCCTCAACTTCAGCGGCGAACCACGTTCCATTGCGGTCCCGGAGTTCGCGCAGGGCCGTCTGGAGATCTGCACTGATCCAGACCGGCCGGCCGGAGCGCGAGTGGGCGCCCAACTCGATCTGGGCCCGACCGAGGGTGTGATCGTTCAGCCCACTTAGCGTTGCGGCGGCTGGTCTCGAACGCGGAGTCCGATGCGAACGCGACGCGTGCTGCGGGTGCTGCAAACCCTCGCAACGTGAAAACCCGAGTACACACAGACGCCCGGCTGTAGCCGTCCCGAGGTTTTTCGCCCCGGTGTAGCATCCGGTTTTCAATCCTCCTCCCGCCGCCGTTCCGATCCCGCAACGCGGGGCCTTACGGTCGCTGCGGTGCGGCTATTGCTGAGCAGTCGCAGTCAGGTGCGACGTGGGGGCTGGCGATACGCGTATCTGCGGCGGCGGAAGAACGATCGCCATTGGCGTTGGTCTGGCCTTGGCGGCCGCGGTGCAAGGGTGCGCGGTCTACTACCAGGATCCGGCGACGGGGGCCGAGCACGTGTGGGGCATCGGACACCTGGTCGTGAAGGTTGCCCGCCCCGAGGAAGACCGCAAGGCCATCGTACGCGGCGTAACGCTCTGTGGCGTCGCGGTCGGGATTCGAGAGGGCGGCGCATCTTTGAGCCTGGGTTGGGAGCGACAGCAGACCCTCGAGGTGGTCGACGGCAACACCGCAGTGCGTCTGGAGGGTCCGACAGGCGATCTCCTCCACTGGCGCGTCGGGGCAACTCCGCAGAGGAAGACAGACGACGAAGAGAAGGAGGCGAGATGAGACGTTCAATGACACGACTGCTGGGGCTGGCGGCGTGCGTGACGCTGGCGGGATGCGGCATCGGGTACAACCGCATGCTCTTCTTCACCAAGACGAACGTCGGGCTCGACATCGACGCGCAGCCACCCACCGCCGAGGTGTCGATCGCGCGGCGGGAGGGCGTGATCGCACCGAGCTACGAAGAGGGCAAGACCGTGCCGGTCGCGGCGACCTTTCGCAAGGAGTCGCCGACCTTTTACGACCCCCGCATCTCCGCCGCGTTTGCGGGCGGTGAAGCTGCGGCGCTTTTATCCAAACCGCTGCCTGCGGCGAACGCGTCGCCGAGCGCCGGCGCGCCCCTGCGGATGTGTTTGAGTCACAAGCCTAAAGCCTCGCGGCTCCTGGCATTTTGGAGTGCGCTGCCGGTCATCGGTGCGCTCTTCGAGGAGGGCGATCAGACCCGGCCGTTCTTCTTCGGGACCGATACCTCGTACGGGCTCAAGGTCGTCTGGTCGGGAACAGCAGGCGCTGCGCCAACGACCGTACGGCTCGGCTACAACCGCAAGGAGTTCGCCGACGCCCCGGTCTTCGGAGAGCAAGAGACTGCGGCCGCGACGCCGCCGGCAGGTGGAGCTGTCTCGGCGCCCGCTGCGGCAGGTACCGCTCCGTGCCCGTATGCCGTGCAAGTGCCGTCGTTCATCGCCACGATCGACAACTCGACGAAGCTGGAGAAGTTTCCGGGCAGCTTGCAGTACGTGCAGTTCTTTGCGACCGGCGCCGCTGCCGACAACTTCGCCGTGTTGCCGCAAGTCCGCAAGGTGCTCGAAGAGCAGTTCTCGCCGCTGGCTGCTCAAGCCGCGGTGCAAGAGCGCATCGACGATGCCCGCACCATCACCGCAGCCCTGAGCAAGGAAGCGCAAGACCTGATCGACGCGATGACGACCGACGCGCAGCTCGCCACCGCGACGACGCAAGCGCGGAGCGCCGGGCTGATCGGGGCGACCGAGGGTCCTGCGGCTGGCAGTGACGTGGCCGCGAAGAAGACGTTCCTGAAGGCGGTTGCGAACGTCGGCGACAATCCGGAGCGCGTCGCCGCACTGAAGAAGTTCCTCAAGGCGTTGAAGGGAGAGTGAGTCATGCCCAAGGACGAGATCAAGTTCGTGCTCTCAACTCAGACCGATACCAACTTCCAGAAAGCGCTGCAGGTGCTGCAGACGCAGTTCCCCGCGTGGAAGGTCACCGGCGTCCGGCGCGACGTCGTGAATGAGAGTGGCGTCGCCGTAGCGGTCGGCGTGATCGAGATTGCCATCTGAGCGGTGGGGCGCACCGGGCGGCTCCCCAGCCTCCGAGGCCTTCGGTCAGAAACCGAACGCCGCCGGGAGCTCCCGGGTGAGCGCTAACACGCTCGCGCACCTCATGGAGGCGACAGGTCCCAGCTCGCAAGCTTGACAGCCCGGTGATCGATCTGGGAGACAAGCGGCACAATGCAGTGTCCACAGTGCCGGGCGGACAACGACGCCGGCCTCCGCTTCTGCGAGTCGTGCGGCGCGCAACTGGCCCGCCTGTGTCCGAGCTGTGGTCACGAGCTGAAGCCACAGGCGCGGTTTTGCGGCAAGTGCGGCGCGAAGCTAGTCGACAGTTCACAGTCGACAGTCGAGAGGGGTGGGGCCGCTCGACTCTCAACTCTCGACTCTCGACTATCGAGTGATCCCCGCGCCTACACCCCCAAGCACCTCGCCGAGAAGATCCTGCAATCCAAGTCCGCCCTCGAAGCCTGCCCTGAGCCTGGTCGAAGGGGCG
>CAZCGA010000090.1:0-26862 GCA_964498075.1 uncultured Binatia bacterium (SeqCode)
TGCCGACGACTTCGTCATCCTGTGTCGAAGCGAGGCCGAAGCCCAACGGGCGTTGCAGAGGGTGCAGCAATGGACGGCGAGCGCCGGACTGACCCTGCATCCGCAGAAGACCCACATCGTAGAAGCCAAGGCTGAGGGCTTCGAGTTTCTGGGATACCACTTCAAGCGCGGCCATCGCTGGCCCCGCAAGAAGAGTGAACAGAAGCTCAAGTACACATTGCGGGCAAAGACCAAACGCACCAGCGGGGTGAGCCTCAGCCTCATCATCGCGAACGTCAACCGGACGCTCAACGGGTGGTTCGGGTACTTTCAACACAGTCACCGAAGTGCCTTCCCGTCCCTGGATGCATGGGTCCGCATGCGCCTGCGCAGCATCTTGCGTAAGCGTCGGGGCTCCAAGGGGAAGGGGCGCGGCCGGGATCATCAGCGCTGGCCGAATGCTTTCTTTACGCAGCAGGGGCTGTTCTCCATGACCACAGCCCACGCGCAACGTCGGTCAATCCTCTCGGAGGGAAACCACTGACCGGAGAGCCGTATGCGGGAAAACCGCCTGTACGGTTCGGAGGGAGGGGGAACCGGTGAACCGGTTCCCCCTACCCCTATCACAAGGCCGGCGCCGTCTCCCGTGGCTTCCGGCGAGGGCGTCCTACCGGATTAGACTCCCCAGGACTGTCTCAGTACCCGTGCAGCTCCGCGAAGCGGTTGCGGTGGTAGGCTGCGTCGCCGAAGGTGATCTCGGCGACGCGGGCGCGCTTGATGAAGAAACCGACGTCGTGCTCGTCGGTCATACCGGTACCGCCGTGCATCTGCACCGCCTCGTTGGCGATCAGGACGAAGGCGTCGGAGCAACGCGATTTCGCCAGCGACGCAAGCTGCGGCACGCCGGCGCTCTGTTGGTCGAGCGCTTGATGCGCTGCCATGGCCGCTGAGCGTGCCAGCTCGGTCTCGATGTACAGTTTCGCCGCGCGGTGCTTGAGCGCCTGGAAGGAGCCGATCGGCACGCCGAACTGCACGCGCGTCTTCAGGTAGTCCAACGTCATCTGCAGCGCTGCCGTCATGCTGCCGAGCATCTCGGCGCACAAGCCGATGGTCGCGCGGTCGATTGCGGTCTCCACGATCGCGCCGCCGTTGTCGACGGCGCCGACGACGTCGCCCGCCTCTACCGCCACGTGGTCGAGACGCACGATCGCAGCGTTACGCCCGTCGATGCGCCACTGGCGCTCCACCGCGAGTCCCGGGGCGTGGGCGTCCATCAAGAAAAGCGTGATGCCCTCACGGTGCGCCGTCGCGCCCGATGTGCGCGCCGAGACCAAGAGACGGTCGGCGCCGTAGCCGTCGAGGACGTGAACCTTCTCGGCGCTCACCGCCCAGCCCGCCTTGGTCTTCTCGGCGCGCGTCTCGACGTGACATGGGTTGTAGCGGCTGCGCGGCTCTTGGTACGCGAGCGCGAGGCGCCGCTCGCCGGCGATCAGCACCGGCAGCACCGCCTGCTGCTGACTACGCGAGGCGGCCGTCGCGAGGGCGCTGCCGCCGAGCACGACGGTCGAGAGGATCGGTTCCGGCATGAGACCGCGCCCGAGCTCTTCCAGGACAACCATCAGGTCTGTGTACCCGAGCCCGGCACCGCCGTACTCTTCCGGGAAGATGATCCCCAGCCAGCCGAGCTTGGCCATCTCGGTCCAGAGGTCGGGCGAGTAGCCGAGCGCGTCGTTGCTGTCGCGCAACGTACGGATCCGGCGCAGCGAAGAGTTCTTGTTCACGAGCTCGCGCGCCGTGTCTTGCAGCAGGGTTTGTTCTTCGGTGAGCACCAAAGCCATGGGCTAATCCGGCAGGCCGAGGACGCGCTTGGCGATGATGTTCAGCTGGATCTCCGAGGTGCCGCCTTCGATCGAGTTGCCGCGCGAGCGCAACCAGTCGCGGGTGAGTGTCAGCTCGTTCTCGTCGAAGCCGGGACCTTCCCAGCCGAGGGCGTGCGGGCCGGCGATCGACACCATCAGCTCGCGCCGCCGCATGTTGGTCTCGGTGCCGTAGTACTTGAAGATCGACGTCTCGGGGCCCGGCTTGTGGCCCGCCTTCATGTTGTCTTGCGAACGCTTCAGCGTGAGATCCAGGCAGGCTTGGTCCATATCGACCTGCGCAATCCGATCGCGCAGGGTCGAATTCGAGATCCGCGACTCGCTGTCGGGCAGATACCGGCGCGCCAGCTTCAAGAGCGAATTGCCGGGCACGCGATCCTTGAAGATGTCGGCGATCATCGTACGCTCGTGGCCGAGCAGCGCCTTGGCCATGGCCCAGCCGCCGTTGATGTGGCCGACGACTTGCGAGCGCGGCACGCGCACGTTGTCAAGGAAGGTCTCGCAGAACGGCGATGATCCGCTGATCAGGAGGATCGGCTTGACGCTGACGCCGGGGCTGGTCATGTCCATCAGCAGGAAGGTGATGCCGTCCTGCTTGCGAGCGTTCGGGTCGGTGCGCACCAGCACGAACATCCAGTCCGCCTTGTCGGCGTATGACGTCCAAACCTTCTGGCCGGTGACGATGAAGTCATCGCCGTCGAGGACCGCCTTGGTCTGCAAGCTGGCCAGGTCGGAACCGGATCCCGGCTCCGAGTATCCTTGGCACCAGCGGATCTCGCCGCGGGCGATCGGTGGCAGGTGAGTACGCTTGAGCGCCTCACTACCTTCTTGCAGGAGCAGGGGGCCGATCATCGTCAGCCCGAAGCCGACGAGTGGCTGGCGCAGCTTGAGCTTGGCTACTTCCTGCGCGAGGATCTTTGCCTCCGCCTTGTTGAGGCCACCGCCGCCGTATTCCTTCGGCCACGTCGGGGCCGTCCAGCCGCGTGCCGCCATCACGTCCAGCCAGCGCTTCACCTCCGGCGGGTACGTGCTCTTGCGGCCGCCCCAACAGAGATCGTCGACGGAGGCGACGGGCGTGGACATCGACTTCGGCGCGTTGGCCAGCAACCACTCGCGCGTCGCTTCGCGAAACTTGTCCAAGGTGTCCATGGAATTCTTTTCCCTTGCAGCCACCTCTAATGCAACCCGCGCGCGGTTGATTGCTTTTGCCTGGCGCGGCCGCTAGCGGTGCGCCCATGCCAGGCTCCGCCCCGGCCGAGCTCGAGATTGCGTTTCGGCTGCCCCTCCCGAACTGGCCGCGCGCCGAGTAGGGCGGCCACGGTCCCGCTGCCCTCCTCGATGTCCGCGAGGCCGGCGCGAATTGACATCTCTGCTACAGCCGTGGGAACATCGGTCGTCCGAGAGGACTGGTTGGTGAAGCGCGGGACCCGGTCCCGTTCAGACCACGCCGCCGCCGCGCGGGGGCAGCGGCAATCGAGAAGGGCAGCCGATGAAGCGGCGGATCGGTTCGTGGATCGTCTGTATCGTCCTGGTGGCTGCGCCGGTGTGCGGTTGGGCGAATGCGGGAGACTTGGATCCCACCTTCGGCAACAACGGCATCGTGATCACGCCGATCGGCAACAGCGGTGACAATGATGAGATCGCCGCCCTCGTCCTGCAGCCTGACGGCAAGCTCGTGGCCGCAGGCTACACGGCTCACCTCGGCGTGGCCAAGTACGACGTGGCAGTGGTGCGCTATGGGGCCGACGGCAGCCTCGACCCGACGTTCGGAAACGGCGGCAAGGTAACGACGGCCATCGGCAGCGCGTTCGACAGGGCCCACGCCCTCGTCCTGCAGCCCGACGGGAAGCTGGTGGCCGCGGGATCGACGTACAACCAGGCGACGAACTACGATTTCGCCTTGGTCCGCTACAACTCCGACGGCAGCCTCGATGCAACGTTCGGGAGCAATGGGAAGGTGACGACGTCCATCGCCGGCGGGGCTGACGAGGCCTTCGCCCTGGTTCTGCAGCCCGACGGCAAGCTGGTCGCGGCTGGCTATGCGAATCAAGGCGCGACTTCCAACGACTTCGCACTCGCACGGTACAGCGCGAGCGGCGCGCTCGACCCAACGTTCGGCAACGGTGGTATAGTGACCACGCCGGTCATACGCGGATCCGACCAGATCTACGCGCTCGGGCTGCAGCCCGACGGCAAGCTGGTGGCTGCAGGGACGGGGGGAGTGGCGCGCTATCTTGCCGGCGGAGGACTCGACGACACGTTCGGCAACGGCGGTCTCGTGGCGGCACCCATCAACACGCTGGCGCGCGCCCTGGTCCTCCAACCCGATGGAAAATTGGTGATGGCGGGCCTGTACTATGATCCGGTCGCCGGCGCCAACTTCCGCGTCGTTCGATATGCCGCGAACGGAGCCCTCGACGACACCTTCGGGAGCGGAGGGATCGCGAACACTGCCTTTCCGAACGCCAACGTCGCCTGCCGTGCACTTGCGCTGATGCCCGACGGCCGGCTCGTGGCGGCAGGGCAATCCGGAGGCAACTTCGCGCTGGCCCGGTACTCGCGCAACGGCAAGCCCGACTTCACGTTTGGAGCCGGCGGGAAACTGGTCACGCCGCCCTATGCCGCCGCTGCCCTGGTCCTGCAGCCCGACGCGAAGCTCGTGGCCGCAGGAAGCTCGTACAGCGGAGGCCGCCTCGACTTCGGGCTGGCGCGCTACATGAGTGGAATCTGCGGCAACGCGATCATCGAGGCGGGCGAGGAGTGCGACGACGCCAACCTCGTCAGTGGTGACGGCTGTGACGCCAACTGCACCTTCACCGCCTGCGGCAACGGCATCATGACGGCCGGCGAGGCGTGCGACGACGGCAACGACGTCGACGGCGACGGCTGCGATGCCGACTGCCTGACGATCGGTTGCGGCAACGGCGCCGTCGACCCAGGCGAGGAGTGCGACGACGCCAACGCCACGAATGGCGACGGCTGCGACAACAACTGCACCAAGCCGCGGTGCGGCAACGGCATCATCGCCGGCTGGGAGCAGTGCGACGACGGCAACCGCATCAGCGGCGATGGCTGCGATGCCAACTGCACGCGCACGGGCTGCGGCAACGGGATTGTCTCCGCCGGCGAGGAGTGCGACGACAGCAACCGCACCAGCGGGGATGGCTGCGACGGCAACTGCACCCGGACGCGATGTGGGAACGGCGTCGTGACGGCCGGCGAGGAGTGCGATGACGGCAACGCGGTCGACGGCGATGGCTGCCAGGCGAACTGCACGCTGACTGCGAGGTTCGACACCGTGCTGCTGCCGCCGCGTCCGCTGGCCATTCGCATCGGCCGCGGCAAGGACGTGGTCAAGACTCGCGTTCGGGTCAAGCTGCGCGACGCCGGGCCGCCGGCGAGCGGGCCGACCGGCGCGCACACCGTCCAGCTCACTGCGCAAGACGGCGACTGCCCTGCCGGCACGATTGCCGGGCTCCCCGACTTCGATCGGGTGACCCTCGATGCCCAGGACACCGTGAATCTGCTGCCGGGGAAGAGCGCGACGGCGGACGTCCCGCTGGCGATCGCTGCGAGCGCGTTCACCAGCTTCAATCGGAAGGGTCCCACCCGGTGCACGCTCCGGTTTGCGGCCGCCACCGTACTGCCGGCAGGGAGCATCGATCCGGTGACGGTAAACGACCGCGCCGGCATGGAGCTCAACGTGGTCGACCGGCACGACCCGGACCAGACCGCGTTCCACGAAGTGGTCATGGTGAGCTTGAACCCGGTGACAGTGCGCATTGGCAAGGGCACGGTGCAGGCCGTGCGGAAGATCCATCCACGCGTCGGTAGCGCCGACTTGGGCGAAGCGGGTGGACACACCAGCTCGATCCAGGTCAGCAACGGCGATTGCCCCGTAGGAACCGTAGGACCGGCTGACTTCGATGCGCAACAACCGGGTACGCAAAGCTTCGCCACCGTCCGTGGAGGGAAGACCATGCGCGCCGATCTGCAGCTCACGCTCAACGCGTCTGCGTTCCAGACCCTCGGCGCCGCCTCCCCGACCCGCTGCACGGCCACGCTCACGGCTACCGGACCGGGCGGTGACACCGATGCAACCAACAGCAGCGCCACGTTGGTGATCGACGTCATCGACGCCAACGACTTCTAACCGAGCCCGTTTCGCACTGGTCGCTCACGTTTGATGCTCGATCGCAATCGGTCACCCGCCGTCTGCCATACGCAGCGGAGCTCGGCAGGATGACACTGCGCTTTCTCGGCGGCGCCGGCACCGTGACCGGATCGAAGTATCTGATCACCGTGAACGAGCACCAGATCCACCGTTGTACGGTTGAAGGCCGGCGGGTGAATCGGTAAGCAACGGACGGTGTTGACCCCGTTTTGGCGCTGGCTCGCTGGCCCGACCGCACGCGCGGGTGGGCGTCCCAGCCTGAGTGTGATCTTGCCGAACCTGCTGATCGGAGAGTACCCGACTCCCAACGACGCGGCGTGGCTGGCAGGCGTGCACCAGGTCACCGCCGTCGTGAGCCTGCAGGATGACGCCGACCTGGCGAGCAAGGGGCTCGATCTCGCGGAGCTCGCAGGCGCGTACGCCGAGCACGGCCTGGGGTTTCATCGCGTGCCGCTGCCGGACGCCGACACGGGGATCGTGCCGCACCGCCTCGAGACGATCCTGGTGCTGCTGCATCAGCTGCTCGGCGACGACGAGCGCGTCTACCTGCACTGCAACGCCGGCTTGAACCGCGCCCCCACCGTGGCCATCGCCTACCTCCACGCCCACTACGGCTTGTCCCTCACGGATGCCCGCGATCTGGTGAAAGGCCGGCGTCACTGTGTGCCCTACATGCGGATGCTCGAACAGTGCTTTCGCGTCGATCGCGAATGAGCAAAAGCACGGAAGGCATCATTCACTCGGGGTTCTGCAGGGGAATAGTGACCCGGAAGCAGGAGCCCACACCCGGCGCGCTCTGCACGTCGATCGTCCCACCCAGCAGGTGGACGAGGCGCCGCACGACGTGCAGCCCGATGCCGTAGCCGTCGCGCGCTAGTCCGGACGCCGCGCCGCGCTCGAACAAATCGAAGATCACGCGCAGATCGTCGGGCTTGATGCCCGGGCCGCGGTCCTGCACGCTCACCTCGAGGGTGCCAGGCTGGGGCAGCGTTGCCGTCACGACGACGGCGCTGTTGCCACCGTAGCGCACGGCGTTGCGCACCAGGTTGCCGACGATTTGCTTGAGCTTGATGCGGTCGGTTCGCAGCAGCGGCGGATCGGACGGCGCGGACCAGGTGAGGGGCACGGTGGCGTGCGGGATCAGGTTGCGTACCTCGGTGAACATCGTCGCGAGCGTGAACTCCTCGACGCGCAGGTCGGTCCGTCCGGTATCCAACCGGGAGAGATCCAGCGTCCCGGTGAGCAGCCAGAGCAGGTCGTCGGTCTCATGGATCAAGTCGCCGAGGACGCGTTCCTGCTCCGCTGACACCGTGCCGAAGCTGCCGACACGCAGCAGCTCGAGGTAGCCGAACAAGTGCGACAGCGGCGCGCGCAGCTCGTGCGACAGCGTGTTGATCTGCTCGAAGGCGCGCTGCAGGTAGTCCTCGCGGCAGTCGCTGTAGGCCTGGCCGACCAGCATCATGAGCTGGGCGGTGAGCTTGGTGTACGCCAGCATCAGTCGGTCGTGGTCGCCGCTGAGGTGCTCGTCGATCACCTGCAGACTGATGCGGGCGGAGGTATACAGGCTGCCGAGGGAGATCCGCTGCAGCGGCGCCCGTTGCAGGTTCGCTTCCATCAGGCGGCGGGTGCGCGCGTAGTACTCCTCGTACAATCCCTGCAGGTCACCGCGCTGAATGTGTGTGAGGATCAGCGAGAGGAAGCCTTCGTTGACCGAAGCCAGCCGATCGACCGGCATGCTTCCCGCCGGGAAGTACTCGGGTAGCGCGGCCATCAAGCGATGCGACCACTCGGTGGCGACCGTCTGCCTGACGGCGTGGAGTTGGCGGGCGAGCTCCGCGAGCGCGGCAACGTCGCGCGGCGTGAGCGCATCTGCAATGAACGACGAACGCATGGTCGATTGTCCTCTGGCTGCGTGGCCTCGTGGAATTCTGTCTTCCGCCGACCGGCCTTTGATGTTATCGTGCGTCCCGCTGATTAGAACCGCATCACCGTCCGTTGGAGGACATCATGAAGCCAACGGTTCTCGTCGTCGACGATGATACCAAGTTCCTAACATTCCTCGGGCAGACCCTCAAACGCGGCGGGTTCACGGTCCTCACCAGCAGCGACGGCTCCGACGTCTCCGATGTGCTGTCGAGCACGCCGGTGGACGTGCTGCTGCTCGATTTGCAGATGCCCGGAATGAACGGGTGGGAGGTCCTGCGTCGCGTCCGCGACGAGCGGCAAATGGCTGCTCCGAACCGCGGCGACACGCGGCAGCGGCCGAAGATCGTCGTCGTCAGCGGACGCAACGAAGACGCCACCGTCGCGTTCGTACGCCACCTGGGTGCCGATGCCTACCTCACCAAGCCGCTGTGGGGTGATCAGCTGCTCGCCACCGTGCGCGGGCTTCTGGAGAGCTGAGCCGGCTCACTGCCGCGGCATGCCGAGGCCGCGTTCGCTGATAATGTTTTTCTGAATCTGCGAGGTGCCGCCACCGATGATCATGCCGAGGGTGAACATGAACTCGTACGGCCAGATGCCGTCGTCGACCGCCTGCGGCGCGCCGCTCGGCAGCCAGCCGTATGATCCGAGAAGCTGCAACGCCAGAGCGGCGAGGGTGTGATTCAGCTCGGTGCTCACCAGCTTGTTGATCGAGGCGCCGATGCCGGGCGGACGCCCGCGGATGGCATCGGTCAGCTGGCGGTACGAGTGCAGCTTCATGGCCTCCACTTGGATGAGCAGATCGGCCAGGCCTTGCCGGATGACCGGGTCGGCGGCTGCGGCCCGGCCGTACCGCGTTCGCGTCTGCGCCAGCCGCAGCAGGCCGTTGAACATCTGCTGCGTGCGCGCACTCGACCCCAGCATGTTGCGCTCGTGCAGCAACGTGGAGTTCGCCACCTGCCAGCCGTGGTGCAGCTCGCCCACCAGGTTGCGGCGCGGCACGCGCACGTCTTCGAAGAACACTTCGTTGAACCCGGCATCGCCGGTCATCTGCACCAGTGGCCGCACGGTGATACCCGGGCTCTTCATGTCGATCAACAGATACGAAATGCCGCGGTGCTTCGGCGCCTCGGGATCGGTGCGCACGAGACAGAACATCCAATCGGCGATCTGCGCGTAGGAGGTCCAGACCTTTTGTCCGGTGACGACGAACTCGTCGCCCACCAGCGCGGCGCGGGTCTTCAAGGCGGCGAGGTCCGAGCCGGCGCCCGGCTCGGAGTACCCCTGACACCAGATCTCGTTGGCTGTCAGGATCGCAGGCAGGTAGCGCCGCTTCTGCTCTGCGGTTCCCCACTGGATCAAGGTGGGCCCGATCATCTGGACCCCCAACAATCCGATCAGGCCCGGGGCACCGGCACGCACCAGCTCATCGTTGATCAACGTCTGCTCGACAATGTCAGCGCCGCGGCCGCCGTGCTCCGCGGGCCAGCCCATGGCGACGTAGCCGGCCTCGTACAAGCGCGCTTGCCAGGCCTTCGCCGCCGGCAGGCGAGCCGCGTCGCCGTACTCGACGGAGCGCGCGCTGCGTTCGCGCTGCGGCAGGTTCCTTCGCAACCACGCCCGCACCTGCCGGCGCAACGCCTCGTGTCGCGAGCCAAACGAAAGATCCATGACGCACTCCGCTTCCGCGGCGACCTGGCTATCACTCCGAACGCCCAAGTCAATTGCCGGACGCGGCGGGTCGCTCGATTTTGGGATGCGCAACGTGTATGGCTGCCGGACCATGTCCGATGATCGCGACGCCATCGCCGCCCTCATCTACACGTACGCCGAGCGGCTCGACGCCGGCGACTTCGAGGGCGTCGCCGAGCTGTTTGCCGACGCCACCTTCCGCAGCGACGTGCGGCCCGAAGTGCGCCGCGGCAAGGAGCAAGTGCTGGAGGTCTACCGCATGACCGTGGCGGTGTACGACGGCAAGCCCTGCACCAAGCACGTCACCACGAATCTGGTCATCGAGCTGGACGCGCATGACGGCACGGCCACCGCACGCTCGTATTACACGGTGCTGCAGGCGCGGCCCGACTTTCCGCTGCAAGTCATCATCAGCGGTCGCTATCACGACCGCTTGACGCGCGCCGACGACGTGTGGCGGTTTGCCGACCGCTTGATCTTCGTTGATCTCGTCGGCGACCTGCGATTTCATCTGAAGCGAAATCTGCTTCTCCAAATGAGGGCAGACCCTTCGACAAGCTCAGGGTGAGCGGAAAAGTGCTTTTGATTCTGGAATGAAATGAATCCAATACCGCTCGTGCTGTCGTGCTGAAGCTCTCGAAGCACGTCTTTGCTTGCTTGTCGGACAGGCACCCGAAGATGCTCGATCGCTGGCTGAAGGAGCCACTGCTCCACTTTGTTGTCCTCGGCGCGACGCTGTTCGCTCTGCATCGCTGGGTTGCGCCTCCCGCACCACAGCGCATCGTCTTGTCGGAGTCCGTCGTCCGCGGGCTGCGCCAGGATCATCTGCGCCGCAATGGCGCGCTGCCGACCGCTGAAGAAGAGGCGGCGCTCATCCAGCGGTTCATCGACAATGAAGTCCTGTATCGCGAAGCGCTCGCGCTCGGACTCGACCGCGGCGACATCATCGTGCGCCGGCGGCTGGTGCAGAAGATGGAGTTCGCAAGCGAAGGCTTGGAGCCGATCCCGGAGCCCTCGGACGCCGAGCTGCAGGACTATCTCGACGCGCACCCGGAGCGCTACGCAACCGTCGATCGTGTCGCGTTTACCCATGTGTTTGTCAGCAACGACCGCCACGCCGGCGATGCCGATGCGACTGCTGTCCGACTGCGCGCGCAGTTGGCGGCCGGCGCGGCCCCGTCCTCCCTCGGTGAGCCCTTCATCCGGGGGCAGGAGCTCGGGCTGCTCAGCGAACGCGAGCTGGGGAATATCTTCGGGACAAGTTTTTCGGAACAGGTCATGTCATTGCCGATCGGCGGCTGGTCGGCGCCGCTGCGGTCGAGTTACGGAGTGCATCTGGTCCACGTGACGCAGCGGCAGGAGGGACATCCGCCGCGCCTCCAGGAGGTTCGCCCAGCGGCGCGACGCGAGTGGCAGGAGGAGCGCCGCACCGCGGCCAGTCGTGCGGTGCTCGACCGACTGCGACGGCGCTACGAGATCTCGATCGACCGCTCCGGCGCAGACACCGAGATGCTGGCGCGTGCCGCCGACGCTCGAGTCGCCCGGCCGGAGGAGGAGAAATGATCTCCTCATCTTTCGAGACCGTCGATTTTCTCGCAGGCAGCCCTTCGAGACGCCGCCAAGAGAGGGCGGCTCCTACCAATGAACCGTTCGTCGAGGGTTCCCCTCCTTACCAAGGAGGGGTCAGGGGAGGTTTTGCAACGGCGCGTCAGCAACCTCCCCCTGGCCCCCTCCTTGGTAAGGAGGGGGTTCATTGGCCCAACAGACCAGCGCCACAGCGCTGGCCGAGATCTCAGGGCGAACGGAAAACTGCTTGTCATTCTGAATCGAATGACTCTCAGACCGTTCGTGCTGAGGCTCTCGAAGCACGCTCTTCGCATTTGTCGACAGTCTCTTTCGGACGGGTGGGAGGCCTGTCGCAGAAAAAAGGGTTGCGCCAACTGTTGCTCGGCATACTCCTGCTGACCGGTCTTGTGCGTGTGGCCAGGGCGCATTCCTTCGACCCGGCGCTGCTCGATCTGCAGGAACGTGACGGCGGCGTCTTTGATGTGATGTGGAAGCTGCCCAGCCCGGGGTCTGGTTGGCGCGTTGCCGGCGACGATACACTGACGCCGCAACTTCCCGATCACTGCCGACGCATCGCCCTCGACACGTGGGGGCAGAGCGCCGCCGCTGCACCTGCATCCTGGCGAGTCGACTGCGGTGCGACCGGGTTGCGCGGTGCGCGGCTGTCGGTTGGTGGTCTGACCGGCAGCGGGGTCGATGTGATCGTCCGCATCGGGTGGCGCGACGGCTCGACAACGGGCGGCGTGCTCCGCAACGGCGCGGAGGATCTCGTCGTCCCCGCGGCGGCCGGGACGCGGGGTTTACCTGCGGGCGCCCCGGTGCGCGCGGTGCTGTGGAGCTACGGCCGGCTGGGCGTTGCGCACATCCTCGGAGGCGTCGATCATCTGCTGTTCGTGCTCGGCCTGTTGCTGCTGGTCAAGTCGTGGGGTGCGCTGGTCAAGACGATCAGCGCGTTCACAGCGGCGCACAGCCTGGCGCTCGCGCTGGCGGTGTTGGGCATCGTCCAAGTGCCTGCCGCACCGGTTGAGGCGCTCATCGCGCTCAGCATTATGCTGGTGGCTGGAGCTGACCTGTGGGCCGGGGACCGCGCCGACGTTGAGCCGGCAGTATCCGTGGGCGGTGGCGTTCGTCTTCGGGTTGCTGCACGGCCTCGGCTTCGCCGGTGCGCTTGCCGAGGTCGGCCTTCCTTCCGATCAAATCGTGTTGGCCTTGCTGGCCTTCAACGTCGGCGTCGAGATCGGACAGCTGGCGTTTGTGTTGGTGATGGCTGCGCCGCGGGCGCTGTGGGCGCGGCTCACTTCCACCTGGTCGCCGGCGCGCCTGGCTCCGGCGTATGCGATCGGCACGCTGGCGATGGCGTGGGCGCTGGAAAGAATCCTGCGCTTCTGGGGGGCGTGAGTGAGAGTCAAGACGTCTGCCTTGTGCGTGGCGCTGGGCATCCTGGCCGTCGGTTGCGGCGATGATGATGCCCGGCTGTCGACTCCGAGCGTGCCGGGTTACACGGAGGCACGGCAGCCGTGTCGCGTACACAACCCGCTGCGCAACGCCTACTTCGGAGACCTGCACGTGCACACTACGTTCTCATTCGACGCCCACGCCTTCGATGTGCGCACGACGCCGGCGCAAGCGTATGGCTTTGCCCGCGGTGAGCCGGTGGCGTTGCCGCCGCTCGACGCGCAGGGCAACGGCACGCGCACGCTGCGGTTGGCGCGGCCGCTCGACTTTGCGGCGGTGACCGACCATTCGGAGTTCCTCGGCGAGGTGGAGGCCTGCACCACGCCGGGATCGGCGGGCTACGATTCCCAGAGTTGCCAGGTGTATCGCGGCGAAAGCTACAACTCGGTGCGCACCTTCGGATCGATGCTCATGTTCACGCGCGGGCGGCGCGCCAAGGACATCTGCGGCGCCGACGGTCAGAACTGCGCAACGTTGGCGAGCCAGGTCTGGCAGCGCATTCAGCAGGCTGCGGATGGTGCGTACGACCGCAGCAGCGCCTGCGCCTTCACCTCGTTCGTGGCCTACGAGTACTCGGCGACCACCGCGGTGAACACGCTGCATCGCAACGTGATCTTTCGCAACGACCACGTCCCGGAGCCGACCTCATACTTCGAGCGGCCGACCCCGCAGGGCCTGTGGGCGGAGCTCAGGGCCACCTGCCTCGATGCCGGCAACGGCTGCGACGTGCTGGCCATTCCGCATAACCCCAACGAGAGCAGCGGCACCATGTTCTACGTCGAGTATCCGGGCGCGATGAGCCTCGACGACGAACGTGCGCAGGCGGCGTTTCGCGTGTCGATCGAGCCGCTGGTCGAGATCTTCCAGCACAAGGGCGACTCCGAGTGCATCAACGGCTTGTCCGGAATCATGGGCGAGCCGGATGAGCAGTGCGACTTCGAAAAGCGCCGCCGCGCGCCTCTCGAAGACTGCGGCGACTTCACGGGCCAACTGGGCACGACCGATGCCGGCTGCACGTCGCGGCTGGACTACGTGCGCGGCGTGCTGCTCGCCGGTCTGCGGGAGCAGGAACGCCTCGGCGTGAATCCGTACCGGCTGGGCGTCATCGCCGACACCGACACGCACAACGGGACGCCGGGAGCGGTGGAAGAGAGCACGTTCATGGGTCATCGTGGCACCGACGACGGCGCCATCAAGGACCTGCTGGGTCCGGGTTTCCTGACGCCCGGCGGCATCATCTTTAATCCCGGCGGCCTGGCGGGCGTATGGGCCGAAGAGAACTCGCGTCCGAGCCTGTTCGATGCGCTGCGGCGGCGCGAGGTGTTCGGCACCAGCGGCACACGTATCACGGTACGCTTCTTCGGTGGGTGGAACCTCGCGGCTGGGCTCTGCGACGATCCGCGGATGATCAAGACCGGCTACGCGCGCGGCGTCCCGATGGGTGGAACGCTGGCGCCGCGTCCGGCGGGCTCGACATCACCCTCCTTCATCATCTCGGCACTGCGCGATCCGGGCGTCGGCAACCGGGCAGGGACGCCGCTGCAACGCCTGCAAGTCATCAAGGGCTGGATCGAGAACAGCGACGCGCACCAGCAAGTCTTCGACGTCGCCGGCGACGCCGACAACGGCGCGACGGTGGACGAGAGCACCTGCACACCGCGCGGCCCGGGCGCCGACGCGCTGTGTACCGTGTGGTCCGACCCGAGCTTCAATCCGGATCAGCACGCGTTCTACTATGTCCGGGTTCTCGAAAATCCGACGTGTCGGTGGAACACATACGTCTGCAACGGGCTCACGGCTGATCAGCGGCCGCCGTCCTGCAGCGACCCGGCGGTGCCGAAGACGATCCAGGAGCGCGCCTGGACGTCGCCGATCTGGTACGAGCCGGGGGCGTGAGGTGCGCGCGCGGCGCCGTCGTGGTTAGGGAAGCTCGTTGACCAGCTCCGGCCGACACGTCAGCTCTTGCTGTCGCGGCCGTCCGGCTGGTTGGTAGGAGAGCAGGATGGCGCGGCGTTGGCGCGCGGAGGTGTTCGGCGACGAGCGGTGCAGGAGCAGCGAAGGGAGGAAGAGGAGGGAGCCGGCTTCCGCCTCGACGAGGTGCTCGCGGCTCGCATCGATACGCGTGGGATCGGCGAGGAAGCCGGTGGGCTCGGTGCGCTCGCGTGGTGCCGGGCCGTGCCGGTGCGAGCCGGGAAGGACGCGGATGCCGCCGTTGGCGGCGGTGGCGTCGTCGAGGAAGAGGACGGCGGTGGCGATCTCGTGTGCGGTTTGCGGAGTGAAGGCATACCAGTACGGGTAGTCCTGGTGCCACGGGAACTGCGACCCTTCGCGCGGGCGCTTGAGGTTGAGCTTGCAGGTGTACGGCGCGACCGCGTCCGCACCGAGCGCGTCGTGCATGGGTTCGACGAGGCGGGAGTCCGCCCACAGCGCCTCGAAGTGTGGATGCAAGTGGGTGAAGGGTTCGATCAAGCGCACCTCCTGCGACCCGTGGCGCCACTCCCACTGGATGACGGTGCGGTTCGAGAACTGCAGCCGGTGGCCGTCCGCCATATGGAACCCCGCCCCGGCGTCCGGCCGGCGCGCGTGTGCGACGACAGACGCAATCACTTCCTCAACGGTCCCACACAGCGCCTGGATCTCCGCCGCGGAGAACACCTGGCCACGGAGCACGAACCCGTCGCGCCGGTAGGTCTCACGCTCCGCTTCGTTGAACCGCACGCACGCCTTCTACCGGATCGTTGCGAGGAGAGGAAGCACGGCAACGCAGCGGATCGGATTGAGACTCTCGGTTGCCAATAGCCTTTCGGCATCACGGCGATCGGAAGCCAATCCCGGCTGGGGCAAGCCGCGGGCAGAGATCAGGTGCTCATCAGCCCGTTTCAATCCACGCCGACCTCCGAAGAGGTCGGCGACGTGGCGGCTCAGCAAGCGTCACTTGCTCCGACACGTTTCAATCCACGCCGACCTCCGAAGAGGTCGGCGACGGTCGACCGCACGGTGATCATCGATCCGCATGGGTTTCAATCCACGCCGACCTCCGAAGAGGTCGGCGACCGCGGGCCGTGGCGGCGCGGCTCGACACGGTGCGGTTTCAATCCACGCCGACCTCCGAAGAGGTCGGCGACCAAAACGCACGCCTGGCGCAACGGCGTCGCCGAGTTTCAATCCACGCCGACCTCCGAAGAGGTCGGCGACCCATGTGCCACAGGTGGCTCGGGTGCTGGCGCCAGTTTCAATCCACGCCGACCTCCGAAGAGGTCGGCGACACGCGACCGGCGAGAAATTGCTGGGATGAACATGTTTCAATCCACGCCGACCTCCGAAGAGGTCGGCGACTCGAGCCCACCATAGCTTTGCTCACCCAGCATTACGGGTTTCAATCCACGCCGACCTCCGAAGAGGTCGGCGACGGGGTCAGGCAGGCAGCTAGGCCAGCTCGATGTTGTTTCAATCCACGCCGACCTCCGAAGAGGTCGGCGACACGGCGTGGCGGCGGACTGTGGCGTTGTCCGCCTGTTTCAATCCACGCCGACCTCCGAAGAGGTCGGCGACTACGGCTGTCAACGTCATCAGTGCTCGTATCACCGTTTCAATCCACGCCGACCTCCGAAGAGGTCGGCGACTCCGGTTGTGCGCACGTTGAACCCGCGGGTCCGGGTTTCAATCCACGCCGACCTCCGAAGAGGTCGGCGACTGTCGTCGGGGCCGTCGAGCGGCTGGTGACACCAGTTTCAATCCACGCCGACCTCCGAAGAGGTCGGCGACGCTACCGCACGTTGTGCGTGGCGTGCCACAAGCGTGTTTCAATCCACGCCGACCTCCGAAGAGGTCGGCGACACGACGGGCGGCGAAGCGGCTGCGGGACGCGATGTTTCAATCCACGCCGACCTCCGAAGAGGTCGGCGACCGGCGGCGGGAGCTGCGTCGAACGGAGTTGGGATGTTTCAATCCACGCCGACCTCCGAAGAGGTCGGCGACGTGCCGACCCAGGTCAACGGCGGCACGTAATACCAGTTTCAATCCACGCCGACCTCCGAAGAGGTCGGCGACTCGATGCCGACGACGATCATGGGCGCTTTACAGCTTGTTTCAATCCACGCCGACCTCCGAAGAGGTCGGCGACGCCACTACGCGCCTTGTAGCCGAACCCGACGGTGTTTCAATCCACGCCGACCTCCGAAGAGGTCGGCGACGCGTCTTCGTGGTCGATCTCGATGGGGAGCGTGCGGTTTCAATCCACGCCGACCTCCGAAGAGGTCGGCGACTCGATGCCGACGACGATCATGGGCGCTTTACAGCTTGTTTCAATCCACGCCGACCTCCGAAGAGGTCGGCGACGCCACTACGCGCCTTGTAGCCGAACCCGACGGTGTTTCAATCCACGCCGACCTCCGAAGAGGTCGGCGACGCGTCTTCGTGGTCGATCTCGATGGGGAGCGTGCGGTTTCAATCCACGCCGACCTCCGAAGAGGTCGGCGACCCCCCAACGCTGGCCTTGGTGCGTTATTATCTAGAGTTTCAATCCACGCCGACCTCCGAAGAGGTCGGCGACGCTGCCGCGTTCGAGTTGAATACACAGGTTGCGGTGTTTCAATCCACGCCGACCTCCGAAGAGGTCGGCGACGTGCATCACGGTTGGCGACTTCTCGTGCTGTACGGTTTCAATCCACGCCGACCTCCGAAGAGGTCGGCGACCGCAGATCACACGGCGGGAGCCGAGTAGGCGCAGGTTTCAATCCACGCCGACCTCCGAAGAGGTCGGCGACCCGTCCCCAGCGCCGGCCTCCGGGGATACCTTGGTTTCAATCCACGCCGACCTCCGAAGAGGTCGGCGACCATCAGGTCGCCGTGGTGCTCGCTGGCTCGTTTGGTTTCAATCCACGCCGACCTCCGAAGAGGTCGGCGACGTGCGCGCTCCCACGCGTCACGCGCTGTGTTAGTGTTTCAATCCACGCCGACCTCCGAAGAGGTCGGCGACGTCGTAGTCGAACACAGGCCACCGGGCCGAATGGTTTCAATCCACGCCGACCTCCGAAGAGGTCGGCGACTGCGCCCATGCAAGTCTGCGAAAACACAGATCTCCGGGCCGCGGGGGCGCGAACCGCAGCGCGGAGCGCATCGGCTCCGTCGCCTTCGAATCGATCGGCGAGTTCATTGCGTGGTTCTTCAAAGTGAATTCCACCTGCGCGAAGCTCCCGCGTTTTTATGATCACTGTAGGTTCGCGGAGTCCTACGCAAGCAGGGGGCCATCCACATCCAGAGGCTTCCGCACACCGTGGTGCTCGGTTTTGAGCGCATCGTCAGCGCTGAGAAAGTAGAACCGCAGACTGTCTTCATCTGGATCGAGGATCGACAGCAGCTTGTCGCGCAACCGCACCCATTCGCGATCGCCGACCGAACACTCGAATACCGACCACTGCACCCGCACGCCGAAGCTCTTGCACGTCTGTGCCACCTTGCGGAGGCGACGCCGGCCCTCTTTGTCGAGCGTCGACACGTCGTAGGTAACCACGATCCTCATTGCGCCACCTGCGGCTACTTCAGGAGGAACGGAGGATACTGTTCCAGGTCGCCCCGCAGCGTGCGCGCGAGCAGACGCGCCTGGATGTGCGGTACAACAGCCCACGTCGTCCCTTCGCCAGTGGTTGGATGCTTCAGCTCTTCTTGCTTGCGCTTCTGATAGGCGACCAAGAAGGTCTTGCGCGTCGTCTCATCCATCTCCACCGCGGCCGTATCGCGTGTGGTGAATCCGCTCCCGTTCACTTGCCCAAGATTGATCAGCGATAAGACCAGACGATCGACGACCACACTGCGCAGCTCTTCCATCAGGTCGAGCGCCAGCGACGGCCTGCCCGGGCGGTCGCGATGAAGGAACCCGACCGCACCATCGAGGCCGGCAGCGGTCGCGGCAGCGAGGCAGTCGTTCAGCAGCAACGCGTAGCCAAAGGACAGCATCGCGTTCACCGGATTTCTCGCCGGCCGGCGCGTCCGACTCGAGAAGGTGAAGCTCCCGTCCGAGAGAATGAGATGATCGAAGACGCCAAAGTAGCGGGCAGCGGCATCGCCCTCCAGGCCGCGGATCACATCCGCATCCTGACTCGCGAGCAGGCTCGGCGCCAGGCGCGCCAAGTGATTGATGGCATCACCGATGGCTGCGGCACCGTCCCGGTCTGGCCGATCGCGGACTGCGCGCTGGAGCACCGAGCGGCTATTGGCGATCTTTCCGGCTACAAACGCCCGGCTCAGCGCTGCCGTAGCCTTCGGATCATCCGCGGCGCGATATTGCGCGCGCCGCAACAGCACGTTGCCACTGAGCGGACCTTCCACGCGTGCGAGGAAGCGCCCCGTCGCCGATAGAAACGCCACGCTGATTCCGGCCTCGACACATGCCGCCATCAATTCGGGGCTGACGCCGGCCCAACCGAAGCAGACGATACTGCTCAGGTGATGCAGCGGCACCTGCATGCGCACGGCGCCCTCGACCTTCACGATCGCGCTTTCGCCGCTCTTTGAAACGTATGCACCTTCGCTGGTGACGTAGAGGGTGTTGTGAAGATTGGTCATACAGATGGCAGCGGCTCGCTGTTGGTCACAACCGGTTGCTGATTTGCGCTCCGGCGTCTAGGATCGCCGCGGTGGGGAGATGTGAATGAAGACTTCCGCCAGGAGCATCCTGAACGCCGCGCTCCGGCTGCCCGAGCCGGATCAAGTTGAGCTCGCCACCGAGCTACTCGCCCACCTCGAAGGGGCACCCGAGGAAGAGGTCGATGCGGCGTGGGCCGCCGAAATCGAACGCCGCACACGGGAGATCGAGCGCGGTGCCGTGAAGCCCGTGTCGTGGTCAGCCGTGAAGCGGGCGGCGGTGCGCCGCCGCCGTGCCAAGAGCTAGTCTCGCCTTTCATCCGGCGGCAGCCGCCGAATACGCGGAGGCCTTTCGCTGGTACGACGAACGCGGCGCGGAACTCGGAACTGCCTTCGTGGACGAAGTCAGCCGCGTCTTGCGGCTCATTCGCGAAACCCCGGATCGCTGGCCAAGGTACGGCACTCGGCACCGCCGCCTGCTGGTCCGGCGTTTTCCCTACTCGTTGATCTACCTGGCTACCGCGGCGCGCATTTGGATCGTGGCCGTGGCACACACCAGCCGCAGACCTGGATACTGGCGTACGCGGCGCGTACGGGCGTGATCGCCAACGCGAGTTGCTAAGACCTGACATCGTGGCTCCCTGCGCTGACGCCGAGCGCGCGCGACAGGTCACGGGCGGCGGTACCTGGCGCGACGCCGCTGAGCTCCGGAAGACACAACTCATGCAGCGAGCAGTTGCCGCACTTTGGCAACAGGAGCGCCGGTGGGGTTTCCTGCCGCGCAACCAGCTTGTGGTAGCGAGCCGCAGCGGCGATGGTCTCTGCGCGCAACGCCTCATCGATCGCAACGTCGAGTCGGCGCTTCGATGCTGCATAGTAGAGCGCGCCGCGCGGCACCGGCACACCGACCATCTCTTCAAGGCACATCGCTTGAGCACACACCTGCACCTCGTCGTGCAGCCAGCGTCTGCGCTTCCCGCGTTTGTATTCGACCGGAAACGGTTGCCAACGCCCCGGCTGATTCGGCATTGCATGGAACTCCACGACATCGGCCTTCCCGATCAGTCGGAGCTGCTCCGATCGCAGCGGCACCGCGCGCTCGATCCGAACGCCGGGGCGCTGCTCCAACGCGGGCAGATCAACCCGCTCGTGGAGCAGCTGGCCCTGCGTAGTGAGTGCGTTCTCCGCCCAGATTTGCTCGACATGAATGAGCGCGCACTGGCGTTCACAGAAGAGTAGGTGCTGGAGGCCGGAAAGGGGCAGGAAGTCGTCGTCGCTGTACATCACACTATCAGCGCCTCGGCGTCGCTCATGAAACTCTGCAGACGAAGCACACCCGCCATGTAGCCAAGGAACTCGGGATCGTATTCGTAGTCCCAACTGTAGATACCGGTACGTCCAGGCAAGGGAGCAAGGGCGAGTTTCTCGATCTTGGTCGCCCACAGCTGAACGCTGCCGAGCAAGAGCTCGTTGAAACTAACAGGTCGCCGCTCGGCAATCCGTTTCTTGAGCTGCTCGTACACGACGACAAGCCGTGTCTCTGCGTCGATCACACGACCCCGTCGCTTGGCCTCGGGATAGTCACGCGCCGCTTCTGCCTTCGCAAGCTCATCGGCGCCGAGACCGCCCCGGATTGAGAGTTCATCGATCATAGCCTTGGTTACGACGTTGGCCGGGCTCGTACGGTTAAACTCATCCGTGGCCAGCAGGCGGCGCAGCACATCCGCTGAGACGCGTGCCGCAGGATGCTGCGTGATTCCCACATCGTCGAGCGCAAAGTCATAAACCACACCACCACCGTCAGCATCATATTCCCCATGGCGATTGACCCTGCCGCCGACCTGAATGGTTGACGCAGCGGCGAAACGCTCGCGAAGCGCGCAGCGGAAAGACAAGTCGACACCCGCTTCAACGCAACTCGTGGCGACAAGCGTCCAGCCGTCGTCTCGGCGCACCTTGAGTCGAGACTCCACTCGCTCAAAGACGCGGGCGCGATCCCGGGGCGTGAGCGCCGTGGAAAGGTGGAGCGCATCCAGGCGAGCGTCTCGCATGGTCTTGGCGACGACCGCCGCGCCCTGCACGGTGTTCAGGATCACCAAGCGCGGGCCTGGCGTGGCTTCTACTCTAGTCACCAGTTCGTTTACCGTCATCACAGCGCCCGCCAGAGGCTCGTATCGCACACGATGTCGCTCCGCAGCCAAGACGTCCGTCGCCTGGACCGCGGGAAGTAACTCCGGCAGCTGCTTCGGCTCGCCGACGATCTCTTCGCGCTCCCAAAAGCGCGTCAGGGACCCGCTGGCGAAGACGACCAGACAACCCCAGTCGGCGGCCAATTCCCGCAGCCATCTCCAGTTCTGCGGCCAGAGCTTCGTAGGAAGGGCAGCGTGGGCTTCATCCAGAAAAATTGCGCTGCCCGGCAGGGCATGGAGCTTCCGCAAAGTCGCCGGGTCACACGCAGCAAGTGTTTCGAAGAAGCTGACGGCTGTAGTGAGCACCACGGGAGCGCGCCAGAGGACGGCGAGATCCCGGTCGCTCTGCTCGTCGAAGTCGGCCCGGTGGTGATGCTCGACAACCACAGTCTCTGGATTTTCCCCAGGGAGAACCAGCGCCTCACGCAAGCGTTTGGCCGTCTGGGTCAGAATGTTCGTGTACGGTGCAACGACGATCAGACGCCGAAGGCCGTCCTCCTGTGCTCGACGGATCAGATATGCAGCGACGGCAGTTGTCTTTCCCAGACCGACCGGACCTTCACACGCAGCCATCGGCTCTTCGATGCGGGCGTTCAAACACGCCTCAAAGAACGCGGCCCTGCGGTGGTTCCGCGCTTGTTCAGCCTCAGTCCGACCGGCCGGCAAAGTGCGCACGTATTGGCAGAGCGCGTCCAACCGCTCGGACCAACGTGGTGCCAGCGCTGGCGGAGGGAGTCGCCCCGTATCGAAGAACGCAGCGTCGGTGTGGTCAGCATCTACCAGGCACGAGAGCGCAACCCGCATCACTAGGCCATGCACCGGTCGCCTCCGCTCCGCCCGGCATTGCCCAACGACCGATTCGTGGAGCTCCAAATAGTCGCGCAGATTGGCGTCCGTCTGCGCAATCTGGTCTTGGTGACGGTCCCAGCTGTCATCGTCGCGCCGCCGGCCGCGCAGGCGCCAGCCGATGTTGTCGGGATTGAAATGCGTCTGATTCCTTGGGAGACCCGGCGCATGGTGGGCGCGCACCAACCATGCGGCCATCCAATCTTGTGCGGCGGACAGATGAGCAACGCCCGCGTCGATGTGGTCCCACTTGAGCCTGCAAAAGCGGCCGTTGCCCAACGCGGCCTGATTGTCGGGGTCGAGCTTCCCGAGATCGTGGAACGTCGCCGCTGCGTCGATCGCGCCTAGGAACCCGGGCGGCGACTTGCTGGCATAGCGAAGCATCGCCTCCGCCCGCTCAACCGCTCCACGCCGCACAGCCTCAATGTGACGCGCGTAAGGGTCGGCCTCCGCATCCGCGTGTCGGGCCGAGTGTGCGAGAGGAATTTGCCGACCTCGTTGAGGCATCGCTGTTCAGGTCCACTCTTTCGTGCAGAGGTCTTCGAAGCTCGCCAGCCGGTCGCGCACCTCCTTTGGCAACTCTCTTGGGATCTCGTATTCGTCGACGGAGTTGGAAGGTTCGTCGGGGCTGCCCTTCGTTTTCGTTGGTGCTAGCGCATCGAGAATCAACGAGTCCGGACATGATCCCAAAGGTGACTTGTGTTCCGCGTACCAAGCGTGGCGCACTTCGACGAACGTTCGCACCGCCGAGGCCGTGCTGCGGTAGGCGTGAGGGATCAAGAATTTCATGAGATCGATATCGCGTGCCTTACAGCCGCTTTTTCTCGCCATCATGGGATTGACGAAGAACGGCATCGCGTAGACCGCGTGACGCACAACCCGCCATCCCAGCGGCGCCATGCCGCGGTCCTTTCCGGCTTCAACCCCAGCCTTGTTGGTTGTCGTCAACCGCTCGATCTCCACTGGGGCGACACTGATGCCCGGCCCAAACTGCACAACGCCAGTGCTGATGAAGTGATCCTTCTCCCCCGGCTTGATGTCCTTGCCCTTCATGTCCTCGAGAAACGTGTTGCCGAAGATGCGACCGTCCCAGAACGCCACCGCGAACTTTTCGGCGGTCATTTCGAAAATCTCCTCGCGCTTTCGCCCACGGCTTTCCAGAATCCGGTACTCTGAGCCGTCACCATTGACTCCGAGATTCAACTTCTTTTCGGCTTCCAGCCAAACAGGCCCCTCATGGTCGGCCACAAGATCCCGCAGCTTCCGCTTGAAGGAGACAGGCGAGATCAGTCCACGGCCGTCACCGTCCAGCGTGCGAGGGTCGCTCTCGGAGTCCGGGTCACCGTTTGGGTTGCTGTGCCGCACTTCGATGATCAACACCCCTGTCGCACGGTTGAGACTGCTGCTCTTGCTGTCCTTGTCGTGTTTCACGCTTCGTCCTCCTTTCCAATCGTCTTCGGGTCCTCGCGGATACCGCTGTTTTCTTCCTCACTGCTCTTGGGCAAGCCTGCGATGTAGCCTAGCAGCAGTTCGGCTCTGAACGTGTCGTCAACCACGCAGGTGGCCAGCGACGCTGCCAACTCGTCAGCCAGGGGGCTCATCTCACGTGCGTGTCGCAAGGCAACTCTGACCGCCCAGCCGCGCTGCTGTTCACCAGGCTTCTTGCTCTCCACCAGCGCATCGATCCGCTGCCGCTCGCGGCCGGCTTTCTTCGCCCAGCCGTCGTACGGCTTCCACCGGCGGCAGAGCGTCGCCAGCGCCTTGCCGGGTGCGGTTTGCGCCATCGTGAACACCTGATTGCCCAACAACGACGGTGGCACGTCCCCACCGCGGACGTCAGCGCAGTATCCGGCATGGACCGCGTCTGCCGCCGCCAGGAGTTGGCCAAGCTTGAACGCCGATTCCTTCATGTACACCTCCTTCGTTCTGCCGAGCTTGTGCAAGAGCAGGCCGAGCATCGTGATTGTCCGCAGCGCTTCGCGTCGGTCGAAATTCTTCATGGCGTCGAATCCGCGTCTCTGTGCTTGAGCAGTTCCCGCAACAAGGGCGCCCCGCCGCCTTAGCACTAACCGCAGGATTCTCAGGATCTGGCGCTGGCCCGATAGGCCCAGCGCAGCGCCGGAGCTAAAGAACAGCGCCAACGCCTCCGCTGCCGGCAGGCCAACCAGTTCCTCGCTCTTGGTACCGCCGTGGGTGAAGAGTTGTTTGCTGAACGGTATCAGGCCGAGCGGGGCGATGTGCGGCGGTGCCATCGGTCGCGGTTTGTTCTCTCCTTTGCGCAAGACAGGCAGAGTGAGCCATGGTGGTGCGTTCCGCTCACCTACAGCCCACGCGACCGCGGCGTCATGTACCTCTGCGATCGTCGGTGAGCCCGCGTAGACTACCTTGCGGTTCGCCTGATCAACCCTGCGGAAGATCGCAACACGTACCGGGGTCTGGCGGAAGTTGCCGCCAACTTTTCCCCGAACGGCTTCGATGAGCCTCTCGGTGCGCTTTTCGAACGCCGCGATCGACCCAGCCGCCCGCTGCGCCACGCGGGCATCCTCCTCGGAGTAGTCCTCGTCGGCATCCAACTCGGCCAAGGCCCCGGCCGCCGGAGCCTCGAGCACCTCTTCCACGAACGCGAGGAGCAGGTCCGATTGCTTCGGCGCCTCGCCCGGGACCGCTCGCCATGTCACGTTCCGACGCGTTTCATCCGTCAGCGCCCTGATTGCCGCAGCGAGGCGGATGGCTGTGTCTTGACCCACATGCATGGCGTCCGCCGCAAAACGGCCGTAGCGGTCGTTGGCCCGTATCTCGGTGTTCTTCGCAAAGATGTAGGTCTGGCCAAGAACGGGAAGATTCGGTTGCGGGAAGTTACCGGACAGCAAGGGTCCCTCTTGCCCGGTCAGGTTACAAATCCCCTCAGCGACCTCACTGGTTCCGGGAATGCGTGGGGTGCTCAGTGCCCTGCTCACTTGAACAGCCAGGCGGGGATCGGTGATGGAAAGGGATCCGGCGGCGTCGAAGAGCAACGCGCCGCTGCACTCCCATGCTCCCTTCTTCGCGTCGAATTTTCCGAGAAGCAGTCCGGTGGCTGCTTCAAGCCAGTCCGACTGCGCCGCATGTCGGAGTTCGGATGTAAGCCGCTCGATCAGGGTTTGGAGGAGGTGCTCCGACCCGCCACCGCCAACGCGATCCCAAGCCTGTAGGAAACGGTCGATGGTATCCGGCACTACTCTTGCCTCGGTCCCAGTCAAGGGCTCAAGGTGCTTTCGCCGTTCTCGCAGCCGATTGAGTAGTCCCTCTCCAAACCACTCGTCGACAGCCTCAGGGCTTAGCCTCGCTTCTTCAGCGAGCCCCAAGACGGTGCCCCTCCGGCCGTCGCTCTTCCTGTCAACCGCCTTCCTCCGCCGCTCGTCGTCAATTGAGAGGCTCAGCAATGGCCGCTTCGGTTTGACGAACGGGAAGCTGTTCTGCTGACCATCCCGCAGCGTCCAAAGTCTCACTTCCGGCGGGACTGGTTGAAGCGACGCAATCTCTCCGCGCTCATCAAGTTTCACGACGAGTGTTGGGACACGTCCGCATTCCTTCACGTCTGGATGAAGCTGGGGCATGCTGAGGCCGGCCTGCCGGGCCCCTCGTTCGACAAGGAGCAACTCATTGAGCATCAGCGTCTCCCTCCGGCTCGAGCCCGGTCAACCGATCAATCAGTAGGTTGTACTCCATGACCCCGCCAAGAACCTTGCCGATCGCT
This sequence comes from uncultured Binatia bacterium (SeqCode), assembly GCA_964498075.1. Lineage (GTDB taxonomy): Bacteria > Desulfobacterota > Binatia > HRBIN30 > HRBIN30 > CAZCGA01. The sequence continues at coordinate 26,020 of CAZCGA010000090.1, forward strand.
ACATCCTGTTCGAATCTGGGTGCGTACCGCCCACTCGTAGGTCGATCCCAGACACACGCGAGCATCGAGGGGACCGTGAGAGATATGTCCGTGTCGATCTCGGTGACCCCCGCGCGAAACGCCCCCCAATAGCTACAGGTGAACTCGCTCCAACCCAAACAAGGGGTCCGAAAGCACCTTCCCTGTCGAAGGCGACGATCGAATAGGTCCTGCAGGTGGTGAGGAGCGTTAAGTCGGCCACGGACGGCTGGGCGGAGAACGACAGCGTGAAGCCGATAGCACACATCGCTCAGGATCGTAGCGAAGAATTGCATGCTGCTTCCGCCCGGCGCCGTACCCTTCCTGAAAAGGTCGGCCTTACGGAGCGGCCCTCCGTAGTTTGTCGTATACCGCTGGAATCGGATTCTTCCGCCAGCTTCGCCGACGCGCCGACACACCTCCACCTTCGTCGGGCAGATCCATGCCGACCCGTCGGCGAAGAACGCTATCGACTCGAAGAGACCTTTTGCAGCGGACCAAGTCGGCAGGGGGTAAGATGTCGGCGTTCCCCCCGTATCCGGCCTCGCGAACATCGCGAGCGGTCCGGCAACCTCAAGTCTTACTCCGTAGCGACGGCTGATGTTCGCTGATTCCTGCATCCTGGTCTCCTGAGAGCCTGTGGTTCAAAGCTGCTCACAGATTTACGAACGCCTGCATGATCTCGATGTTCACCCGCACCCGCGTGCGCTGCGAAACACACCCCGCCTTTGAGATCGCAGACTGCGACCTCAAACTTGAGGTGCCAAACTGTGGACTTTCGCACTTTTTCGGGATCGAGTCACTCTCGGCTCTCGGCAAGCTTCA
>CAZCGA010000091.1:0-26821 GCA_964498075.1 uncultured Binatia bacterium (SeqCode)
CACCGCCCCGCGCTAGGCTTGTCGAAGGGTCTGCCTCGCGTTTATCGACAGTCTCATCCGGGAGAGGAGACCCTTCAAGATACGTCATCGCATTTGCGAACGGCAGCACTTAGTGATCACCTCGCACGTCCGCCTCGCGGCGCGGAGGGCAAGATGCGGGGTCGCGTCTGACGGCTTGATGCCGTTAACGAGCCGCTCGACCTTGAAGCCTTCATGCCGTCCGGCGCCTTCATCCGTCCTCCGTGTTCTTGCTCGGTGCCCTCTGGGCCTCTGTGGTTGGCTCGTCCCCTCCGCCTCACGCGACGCGGGCCAGCTCCAGGCGGTGCGGGCCGCGGACGAGGAAGGAGTCGGCGTACTCGATGGTCGCGCTGCGCCGACGCAGGTGCGGTAGCTCGTCGAGCAACGCGTCGAGCGCGATGCGCGCTTCCAACCTTGCCAGCGCCGCCCCAAGACAATAGTGCGCGCCCAGACCGAACCCGAGATGCCCGCTGGTGTCGCGGGTGATGTCGAAGACGTCGGGGTTTGCAAACTGCGCTTCGTCACGGTTCGCTGAGCCCAGCAACGGCATGATGATCGCATTCGCCGGCAGCTTGGTACCTGCCAACGTGACTTCCTCGCACGTCCGCCGGAAGAAGAACTGAATCGGGCCTTCGTAGCGCACGGTCTCCTCAACGAGGTTCGGCAACAGCGTGCGATCGTGGCGCACCAGCGCCAGCTGATCGGGATGGTCGAGCAAAACGTTCACGGCGTTGCCGATCAGATTGGTGGTCGTCTCGTTGCCCGCGACCAGCAGCAGCAGACAGAACACGACCACCTCCATCGGCGTCAGCGTGCCGCCTTCTTCTTGCGCAACGATGAGCGTGGTGACCAGATCGTCGCCCGGAGCGCGCCGGCGCGCCTCGATGATCGACAAGAGATAGTGACTGAACTCCCGGATGACCTCGACGTAGCCGGTTTCCGCGAACGAGCGGCCGCGCCCCGAGCCGGTGGCCTGCGAGATCACCAGATCGGACCAGCGCTTGAAATCGCCGTGCCGTTCGGGCTCGACGCCGAGCATCTCCGCAATGATGACGGTGGGGACCGGGCCGGCGAGGTCGGCAACCAGATCGAAGACGCCGCCGCCACGCAGCGTGGTCATGCACGTATCGACGACGGCGCGCACCCGTTCCTCATAAGACGCGATGCGCCGCGGCGTGAAACCGCGGCTGACGATCTTGCGCATCACTTCGTGCTGCGGCGGATCGGTGGAGATGAGGTTGCGCGCCTGCACCATCTCCTCGGCCGTGAACGGCAAGGCGCTGGCGATGGCGAACATCCGCTCCGCCGTCTCCGGGTCGGCGGCCGCGTCGGGGCCGAGCTTGGAGGAGATGAACATCGTGCGCATGGCGTCGGAGGAGAAGAGCTCCGGATGGCTCAGGATGAAGCGCACGTCTTCATGCCGCGCCACCGCCCAGGCGCCGAGACCCTCGACGAAGTACACGGGGGCGTGCTGCCGCAGCGCCGCGTAGAACGGATACGGGTTGGCCCGCACTTCTTCGGAGAACGGGGTGTAGCGAATCTCCATGGCGACTCCCTTCCAATCGCTAAACGAGACGAAATCTACGGGCTCGCCGGTTCGGGTTCAAGAAGTACGAAAGTACCAGGGGCTCGTTGACACGGAAGCGGGTTGAAGGGCGCGTGAACTTGGCCCCGCTGCGGCGCCGCCGCTAGCAATGCCGGCGGTTCGCGGAAGCATCGACAACGACGCGAAAACAGGTTACGCGGAGCCAGTCGAGGGAGGATGCACCCATGTCAAAGCTGTATCGCATCTTCGGAAATGAGCTGTCACCGTACTCCGTGAAGGTGCGCTCCTACTTTCGCTACAAGCAGATCCCGCACGAGTGGATCATCCGCAACGCGTCCAACGAAGAGGAGTTTCGCCAGCATGCGAAGCTGCCGTTGATCCCGTTGGTGGTGACGCCCGAGGGCACCGGCATCCAGGACTCGACGCCGCTCATCGAGCACTTCGAGACCCTCTACCCCGAGCCCTCGATTCACCCCGCCGATCCAACGCTCGCGTTCCTCTCGGCGCTCATCGAAGAGTACGGCGACGAGTGGGGCAACAAGCCCATGTTCCACTATCGCTGGTGGTATGAGCCCGACCAGAAGTCGGCGGCCGAGCGGCTGGCGCGCAGCATGATGCCGAGTGTGGATCTGCAGAGCGCCTGCGAGATGATCAAAGGGCGCATGATTCCGCGCCTCAAGTTCGTCGGTTCGTCGGCGGAAACGAAAGATCAGATCGAGGCGTCGTACAAGCGGCAGCTGACCCGGCTCAACGCGCACCTGGCGCGCCGCCGGTACCTGTTTGGCGAGCGCCCGGCATTCGCCGACTTCGGCATGTACGCGCAGCTCTACCAGTGCGCGACCGATCCGACGCCGACGGCCATCATGCGCGAGACGGCGCCGCACGTGGCGAAGTGGATCCAAGAGATGATCGGCCCGCGCGCCGAAGGCGAGTTCGACACCTGGGAGGCCCTCAAGCCTACCCTGATGCCGTTTCTGAAGGAGGAGGTGGGTGGGATCTTCTTCCCGTGGACCTTGGCGAACGCCGCAGCGCTGGCTGCCGGGCAGAAGGAGTTCTCCATGACCCTCGGCGGCAAGCCGTTCTCGCAGGAGACGCAGAAGTACCACGCCAAGTCGCTGGCGGCGCTGCGGGCGCGCTACGCAGCCGTGGCCGACAAGAGCCGGCTCGATCCGATTCTGCAGGAGGCGGACTGCTACGCGCCGCTGCAAACAGCGTAGATCGGGTCGGGGAGACGCGACGGATGGGACGCAAGATTCTCTTCATCACCACCGACCAGCAACGCTACGACTCACTCGGCTGCAACGGCGGCACGATGATCAACGCGTCGGTGTGCGGCTGCCGGTGAACCTTGCGGACCTTGCGGGCACCTGATTTGACAGCCCCAGGTGATTACTCTAGCGTTGGCCGCGATCGCTGACGCACTCATGTTTGGCATCGGCACCCCGGAACTGCTCGTCATCTTGGTCGTCGCCTTGGTTGTGCTCGGACCGAAACGGTTGCCCGAAGTCGCGCGCGCCCTGGGGAAAGGATTGGCCGAGCTGCGCCGCGCCACCAGCGGGCTCACGGACGAGCTGAACAACGCGCGGACGATGTTGGAAGAAGAAGCCCGCGCCGCGGCGCAGAAGCGTCCGGCAGCCAAGCCGGCCGAGAATGCCGTCGCCGCGACTGCGCAGCCGCCCGCGGCTGCGGAGCCGGTCGCGGAGAAGAAGGACCATGTCCAGCCGGAGCGGTGATGGTCGACCTCAAGATGCCCCTGACGGCGCACCTCGAAGAGCTGCGCTGGCGTCTCATCAAAGCGCTCGCCGCGGTCGCGGTTGGCTTCAGCGCTTGTTACAACTTCGCTGACTGGCTGTTCGAGTTCCTCACCCGCCCGCTGCTGGCGCTGAACGCCGGCAGCGGCGCAGAATCGGACGTCGTGCATCTCATCGGCACCGGCGTGGTGGAAGCGTTCTTCACCAAGCTCAAGGTGTCACTGATCGCCGCCCTCTTCCTCACCAGCCCGATCCTCCTCTACCAGATCTGGCAGTTCGTGGCGCCGGGCCTGTACGACACCGAGAAGCGGTACGCGCGCCCGTTCGTGTTCTTCGGCACCTTCTTTTTCCTCGCCGGGGCGTGGTTCTGTTACACGATGGTGCTGCCGGTAGGCTATCGCTTCTTCATGGAGCAGTACGCCACCATCCGCGTGAGTCCGGAGATCCGTATCAGCGAGTACCTGTCGTTCACGGCGCGCATGCTGCTCGCGTTCGGTGTGGTCTTCGAGCTGCCGGTGATCACGTTCTTCCTGGCGCGCCTCGGCGTGGTCACCCACACCATGATGCTGGGATCGGTGCGCTACGCCATCCTCATCATCTTCATCGTCGCGGCGGTGCTGACACCCGGCCCCGACGTCGCCTCGCAGCTGCTCATGGCCGGCCCGCTGCTCCTGCTCTACGCGCTCAGCATCGGTGTGGCCTACGTGTTCGGCAAGCCGCGAGCAGAAGAGGGGGCGGCCGGATCGTGAGCCGAGGCCAAGGGCTGCCAGGTATGTGCGCACTTACCTGACGCAGATCGTCCTTCGAGGTACAAATTTGCGTACTTCAGTCTCGCGTCGGCCGGAAAAAGGGCCGTCACATAAGGGCCGCTTCGGCGGAATGCCACTTGCCCTTGCGGCCGGGCCATGCGCTGGAGACTTCCGCGATTGCTGGCGATGCGAGGGCGAGTGGTGCAGTTGTGTCTTGGGTGGCCGAGCCTGTACCTCGCGGTTGCCGCTGGGATTCTGACCGCCGCACACAGTGCCAGCGGCGCACCGAACCTGATCATTAGCACGGCACCGCCGCCTCCGATGGGCCAGTGCAGCATCACCACGGCGACGACGTGCGCGCTCGATTCGCAGTGCCCCGTCGGCGAAACCTGCGTAGTGGTGTTTCCCCGACCGATTACCTGGAACGTCATTGGCTTGGACAGCAACAAACCGACGGTTCAGGGACCGGACACGTTCCTCGTTGGAGCACGGGTGTGCAATACCGGAGACACGGCCGCGACCAACGTGGCCTCCGCTTTCGTCTGGGACAGTGCCAACACCTTCATCAATTTGGTGGGCGGGAGTCCAACGACGTTCACTCTCGCGTCTCTGGCTGCCGGTGCTTGCACGGACTTCTTCTACAACGTCATCGTTACCCGAGACAGTGCGGCTTGGGATACCGCGCGCCGCTTCCACATCACAGCGACCGCCGACGGGCTCGGGACGATCAGTACGCTGACCCCCCGCGAGCTATACGTGGAAAAGCTGGTCTCGCAGAACCGTAACGGGACGCAGTGCATCGCCTCATCCGGATGCGGCGGAGCGACCAACGCACCGTACTGCAGTTTGCCGACGTGTAGCGGGGGGCTGACAGTTTCACTGGGGAGCACGTTTACCATCCAGTTCGGGTCGTTTACGGCAACGGGTGGATACGAGCAGCTGTCGGCCTTTGCCAACTTCCCGAACACCATGTTCGAGATCCTCTCGGTGTCGGCGACCTACAATGAGCCCACCGGGGGAACCAACGACACTGTATACGCAGACGCCTGTGGCTGGAACAACGACCCGACGGACGCCCATTACAAGGAGGGGAGCGGCGGCAATCCCGGCTGCAATCAGCCGGACAACTACTCGAGCGGGAAGGCGGGCGGCGACCCGATCGTCACCACCTACACACTCAAAGCCCTCGCGCTTGGGAGCGCCACGGTCTCCGAGCTCATCTACGACTTCTCCGGCTCGAGCTACCACTACAACAATGACTTGGGTCTGGGCACCAACACGATCGTCATCACCGTGGTCGACGCCACCCCTACACCGACAGGGACACCAACGAATACCCCGACACCGACACCCACCGAAACCGCGACGGCCACGCCGACTAATACCGCCACACCCTCCCTCACGGCCACGCAGACCCCAACCGCTACCACGACGCCAACCAACACCGCCACGGTCGCGGCAACCATGACACCGACTCAGACGCCGACGGCAACTGCCCCGGCGACGGCGACACCCACACTCACGCCAACGGAGACGCCGACGGAAACCGCCACGCTGGCCGCGACGGCGACGCCAACCGAGACCGCCACGGCCACTGAAACCACCGTCCCGACTCAGACGCCGACGCCCACTGCAACTACCCCGGCGACGGCGACGCCTACGGACACTGTCACTGCCACGGCGACCATGACAGCGACTCAGACGCCCACGGTCCCCCCGACCGCAACACCCACCCTGACCCCGACGGAGACGAGCACGGCAACCCAAACGTCGACGGCGACGAACACCAGCACGGCCTCGGCGACCCGGACACCGACCGAGAGCCCGACGCCGTCACCCACAGAGACGCCGGTGACGACGCCGGCCTCCGCCTGTCAGGTGAGCGACCTCATCCCCGGCTACTGCCACACCACCGTCAACGACTGCATCCAGGAATGGTGTACGAGCGGGGGCTCGGCGCGGCTCGTCAACGGCATCCCGGTAGCGCGAATCGAATGCAACGACGACGACCCGACGTGCGACTTCGGAGCAGCCGCGGGCGACGCCATGTGCACGTTCCGCATCGCCATGTGCTTCAACGTCACGGAAACCCGGATTCCCTGCGTCTCCAGCGGTGCGGTTGAGGAGGTCGAGCTGTATCATCCGAGCCCACGCCAGTATCGCGATCCCATCGAAGTTGAGAACCGCTTGGCGCTGGAGACAGCACTGGCGAGCGTCGGCGGAATGCAGCGCGGCGTCTGCAAGAACAAGGGACCGCAGCGCGGCCAGTACTGTCAGCGTCACAGTGACTGCGACACGGCACCGGGCAGCCGCGACGGCTCATGCCGGGGACACTTCGCGGCCTTCATCGGTCCGCTCGCCACGGCCAACACCTGCACGACGTACGCCGAGATCAAGGTTCCGTTGCGGCACATCTCGTGGGGTTTCCGCAGCCGCCGGTACCGACTGCGGATCTCCGTCCGTTCTCCCCGAGATCCCGTGACCGGCAAGCGCCCGATGCGCGACGGGGACCTGCTCGATCTCGTCTGCCAGCCAAAGCCCTGAACGAAAACCGCGGGCGGGCGGCGCGCCGCCTTCACGCGTCGCGCCGCTCGCCAATCTCGCGCATCAACCAGTCGTCAATCTCGATCGGCGGCGCCTCGACTTCCGGACATTCGATTTGCCTTTGCAGATCGCAGAGAACCGCGCGTGCAACGGGAAGAAAATCCTCGACGACGAGGAGGACGATGATCGCCGTGTGCCGGTCCACCGTACGGACGATGCCGACCTCTTCGTACGACTCGAACAGGAACTTCACCAACGCGATGTCCGCCGGCGCGATACGCAAATAGAGCGGATGGATCGCGGTGTTGGCCGAAGACTTCTGGCTCTTACTTGTCTCACGCTCCACGCTTCACGCTCCACGCTGGTGCAACCGCCAGCGGTCGATGAGCAGGAAGTTCAGCAGCTTCCCATATTCGATGACGACCCGCCGGATCAAGGCGCGATGATGCCACCAGGTGTCGGCCGCAAACGGATCGTAGCGCGACGGGCAGACGGCGATCTGCAACGCGGACCCCGCGACGGTCCGGAAGGTCACGCGGGCCCGGCGCGAGTGCGCCTTCGACGTTACCAGGAGAATCGAATGGATGTGCTGCGCCTGCAGGTAGGCGGCCAGTGCTTCGATTTCGGCGACGGTGCTGGCGATCGCGACGGGCATCACTGCGATGGCATCGGCGGGTACCCCGAGCTGCTCGGCAATCGCCAGATTCTGTTCGTGGTGCTCGGGCAGGTCGCCGCCGCGGGCGCGCAGCGCCGCCAAGCCGGGCAGCGGCCCCTCACGCGTCAGGACGATCCGCGGCGCCATGTGGGCCTGATAGAGATCGACCGCTTCCAGGATCCGGTCGGGCAACGATCCGGAGAGCACGACGATCGCGTCGGCCGGATGCGGCTCGTCGCCCGCGATCAAAGCGGTGCCGATCGCTACCAGCAACGGCCGCCGCGCGGCGTACGCCAGCACGGCCGCGCCGATCACTGCAACAAGTCCCCACACGAGTTTGCGCCGCACGCCGATGCCGCCCGCGTCACTGCCGGTCCGAGCTGAGCAGGTCCAGGCGGCCGTCGTGGTACACGAGATGATACGCATCGTCCGTTACCCGCCCCCGGGCGCGGAACTCGACACGCAACGAGTCGTCCGTATAGAGCAGACGCACCGCATCTTCCAACCCGAACACCAGCACCGAACCTCGGCGGCGGAGGTCGCCGACGCCGTGGAATGCCAAGGTGCTGCCCGGATGCGGGTGGGGGAGGGTCCGCAACATGTCGAGCAAGAGGGTGCGCGTCAAGCGACCGCGCTCGAGGTACGTGGCTTCCTGCACGTCGATCATCCGGACCATGTGCCCGAGCCATAGCATCAGCAACAGCCCAACACACCCGGCGGCGGCGTATCGATTCCATCGTGCCGCGGCGTCATACACGGCGCCGGTGAGCGCCCCGCACAGCAGCGCAAACCCGGCGAGTGGCAACGACAGGTGCCGCGGGTAGGGGCCGAGCAGCAGCAGACTGAACGGCGCAAAGGCACACACCACCCACAGGAATCCCCACAACGCCAGCGGGGCTCCGCGCCACCACGCCGCCAGCGCCGCTGCCAGCAACACCGCCGTGAGCGGCAGCGCCGCCCATTTTCCGCCCGGCGACAGCCCCAACAACATCGCGGCGGCCGCCTGCGCCTTGGCGAGCAGGAAATCGACGAGACCCGCCGGGGTCACCGGCCAGCGCGGGTCCAGACCGACCATCGTGAAGTCCGTCGCCGTCGGGCTGATGGCGTGCCGCAGCAGCAGGGCGCCGGCGATGATTGCCAGCAGGCTGAGGTACAGACCCAACCGCCGGGCACGTGCGGCCGGCGCCGCCCACAGCAGATCGACGACGAGCAACAGGGCGGGGAACACGGCCACGTTCTCCTGCGTGGCCAAGGCAAGGAGAAATGGGAGCAGGACGAACGCTACCGAGCCGCGGTGATCGCGCCAGCGCCAATAGCCCCATACGCCGAGCAGAATGAACGTCGTCGAGATCACGCTGGAGCGCGCGCAGGTCCAGGTCAGCGTTTCGACCTCCACGTGATGCGCCGCAAACACCACGGCCGCGACCAGGGCGCAGAAGCGATTGGAACGCGGCGCAGCGATCGCATAGACCACACCCGCTGCGAGCGCTTGCCACGCCACGGCGCCGAGGCGATAGCCCCACGGGTTGAGACCCCACACCGCGTAGTTGACGCCGAACGACAACTGCAGCAGCGGCCGCCACGAGTACTTCCCGCCCATCACGTCCTGCGAGAGCAGCGTCCACGGTCCCCGATCGGGACGGAAACGACAGGACAGCAGCCAGGTGAAGTCTTCGTTCAGGAAGTAGACGGCGAAGGCGTCGCGGTAGACGTAGAACGTCCATCCCACGAGTCCCACGACGGCCAGCGCAACGCGCCATCGTGCGCGGCGCTCATTGCCCATCGGGCGGACTAGCGTACCTCGACAATCGAGACGTCTGAGCACTCTTCGGCTAGTCGAGCGTCACTTGCTTGAGGAAAGCCGCGAGCGTCGCGGCGTTGGGCTTGAGGGACGCGGTGAGGCCGGCACCCATTTGTTTCACGCATTGCCCGGCGGTCACCTGGGCCGGCCCGCCGCTGCCGGAGAGCGCGCGCACCTCGATGCTGCCGTCGAGCGCACAGATGGTGTCGAGGTCGGTGTCACCCCACAAGACCGTGCCGCGCACGCCCGCCACGGCCGTGGGAATGCGGACTTCGTAGTCGCTGGGGCCGCCGAAGAACTTGGCAATGGCCAGCTGGAATCGCCCGGCCAGCACCTGCAGCCGCACCTTGCGGCTCTGCGGCTGCAACAAGAGCTCCTGCAGCGTCACGCGGCTCTTCGGCCCGATGTTCAGGATCGAATCGTCGGCCAAGAGGAGCTTCACCTTCGAGCCCGCATCCGTCTGGATCACGTCACCGGCGGCCACCGCATCACCGCGCTGCAGCGGCACGCTCTTCTCGCCGCGACTCAGCGTTGGCGCCCCGTTGATTCGCGCCACCCACGCGGTGTCCGCAGCCTGCGCCGCGGCAGAACCGACTTGCAGCGCGCACAGTATCGTCACATATCCAGACACCGACTGCCACAGGCCCATGCCATCATTGGATCGCATGCAGAGAGTCAGTACATGAGCTCTCGCGAGAAGTACACAGGGTGCTGGTGCCCGTCGTCTCTCGGGCACGTTGCGCGGCGTGACAGGTCGCGCAGCTTAGGCGCGGACGCCGGCGAGGAAAGTGAGCACCTCGCGGTTGAAGAGCTCCGGCGTCTCGAAGTTGAAGCCGTGGCTGCCGCCGGGGACCTTCAGCAAGCGCGCGTTCGGGATGTGCCGGGCCAGGATGTCGGAGTTCGCCGGCGGCACCAGCCGATCGGCGTCGCCGGTGATCACCAAGGTCGGTGCGGTGATCTGGTGCAGGCGATCAGTGGCCTTGTGATTCATCACCGCCGCAACCTGACCGAGGATGGCTTCCATGCTGAAGCCGTACTGTAGTGCGCCGGCGAACAGCTGCATGAGCTTGGGCAGCTCGTGTTCGATGAACTCCTGATTGAAGACGGCGGGCAGCAGGTGCTGGAAGAAGCTCATCGGATCGAACGCGCTGAGGTCGATCTGCATCTCGCCGCCGGCGGTCACCGTGCCGCCGAACTGCGCCACGGAAAACTGACGCTGTCGTTCGATGTCCGTGTCGGGCTCCGGATACGTACATCCCAACACCAGCCCGCGCACGCGTTGCGGATGCCGCAGCGCCAGCTCTTGCGCGATCATGCCGCCCATCGACACGCCGACGACGTGGGTGCGGGCGATACCGAGCACGTCGAGCAGACCGGCGGCGTCGTCGGCCATCTGATGGATGGTGTATGGGCCGGGCGGCTTGGAGCTGCGCCCGACACCGCGGTTGTCGAAGACGATCGTGCGGTAGTGCTTTTCGAAGTCCGGGATCTGCAGTAGCCACGCCGTCGAGTCCGCGGCCAGTCCCATGATCAGCAGCAGCGGATCGCCGCTACCGTGCTCTTCGTAGTAGAGCTCGATCGAGTCGACGGTGGCTAGGCCCATCCGATGTCCCCCAACCGCGTCGGGCTCACGGGGTCTGGAAGGCGTCAGTCACGCACTGCGACGTGGCGCTCGTCGTGCCGGCATTCGTGCACTTGATGACCGCGCACGAGGAGCGCGGGTTGTCCGCCGGGAAGACGACGTCCGCCGAGATGAACGCGGCGGCCTGCTCCAGGCGGCCGATCCGCGTACTGTCGAGGGCGTCAGGGTCTACGGTTTGGACGCAATCCACATCGCTCGGTCCGCAAGTGGCCTTCACCAGGCACGGCGACGTGACGCCTGCCGTCAGATAGACTGCGGCTAGGCACGCCACCTGGGTTGTGGCGCTGAAGTTCCTGGTCGTGAGCGTGCCGGTCGTGACGGACTGCACACCACCGATCGACGCACTCGTCGTGCTGTTGACCGTCGCCACGACGATCAAGGTGCGCTTGCCGTCGCCATTGGTGTCCAGCGAGCCGTTGCTCGGATTGCTGAAGATGGCATTGAGATCGCCGGTGTCGAATTGGCCTTGGCTGTTGGTCTTGCCCGTCGCTACCTGAATCCGCGGGCCATCCTTCACCAGGCCGATGACGCCGAAGTCGACGACGCTGTTGCCGCAACCCGTGCAGTTCGCGGTCGCCGGCAAACCGATAGTGCCCACTACACTAGTGCTCCCCACCGTCTGGATCGGTGCGAAGCTGTCGCCGCCGCCACAACCGGATACGACGGCGAACAGTAGAGCCACAGCCGCGGGTACAAGTTTTGGTCGAGTCATGAGAGATCCTCCCGTCTTCGCGCAAACAGCCGCGCGCCCGATTCCTGATCGTGCATCAACGGGCATCCGAAGAGCACCGCCGTCTCGCGTGACTCGCGTTTACCATGTGGCTGTTCCGGAGGTCAAGGTAGGTACGCGCAGCCGCCGAGAAAGCGGTGCGTGGCTGCCGCGTTGCCGGTTGACAGCGCGACGGGTGGCGGGCTAAAGGCTGCGCCGTGACCGGAAAGTAGAAGCATCGAGCGGATGGCATTGAAGACCTGGTGGGTGGGCGCAGCGACGGGGATGGTGGGTCTTGCGGCCTGCGGCGGCGGTGGTTCGGTCACTCCGGAGCGACGCGGGAGCATCAGCCTTCAGGCGCTGTGGGAGCAGCCGGCTCCCCGCCGTGGCACAGTGTCCGCTCCCGAGGGGACCGCGCCCCTCTCGGTGCACGGCCAGAGCGGCGGTTTCGGCGAGCCAATCCCGGCCTCGGTGCAGACGGTGCGGATCGTTCTCACGTCGCTGGCTTCCGGTGAGCGCTGTTGCGTGTCCGTGCCGTCGTCGCTCCCCGGGCGGCGCGTGGTGATCGACAACGTTCCAGGCGGGAGCACGACCGTCACGCTGTCCGGCTTCGCGACCAACTTCGCGCCCGCGGATGGTGCGGCGGAAACCTGTCTGACGGATCCGGCGGACGTCGGACAGCCGTGCTCCTCCACCGAATCGGCCGCGCCGAGCTTTGGCAGCGCTCCGAAGGAATTCACCGCCCAGCCCGCCACGCTCACCAACGTCGGGCCCATTACCATCCTCGCGATGCCGTTCCTGGTGACTACCAGCCCGGCACCGGACGAGTCGGTTGCCAGTCCTGTGACGCTGCTCTTCACGGTTGCGGATGCGGTGAATGAGATCGACCCAGGTTCGATTGCCGCGAGCGTCACTCCTGCGGGGGGATCGGAAACGGCCGTTGCCCTTGCCGGCGCTCCCACCGCCTGCGCCGACGGCACCGCACAGCCCTGCAGCCCCGGCGGGGAACTGGCGGTCAGCGGATTCATCGTGCAGAGTGTACCGCAAGCCCTTCCCCTCGGCGCGACGGGTGCACGGATCCGCGCCGGTACGGCGCCGCTCGATTTGGATTTCGCTTACTCGTTTACAGTTTCCACGGGGGCGCCGACGCCTCCCTCCGGAACACCCTCACAGCCGCCGCTGCCCACGGCCACGACAACCGTCGCGCCGACAGGCGCCGTGACACCAATCGGTACGCCAACTCTCACTCCGACCGCAACGCCTTCGCCGCCGAGCGGGACAGGGGCGGCGACTGAGACGGCGACGCCAGCCGCATCCCCAAGCGAGACCCCGACTGATACGCCGAACATCATGCCAACCGAGGCAGCCACTCCAACGGCGACGCCGCCGATCACTACCAGCGACACGCCGGCAACAACGCCAACGCAGACACCGCCAACGGTTCCAGCTGCGACCTTCACAGCCACTGCGATGGGAACCTCCACTCAGTCGTCGACTCCGACGCCCACGGAAACGCCGGCAACCGGAGCGACGGCGACGCTCACGTTGACACCGCTGGTCACGGCCTCGCAGACCGCAACCGCAACCTTCACGACGAAGGGCAGCGTCACGCCGACAGCGTCTGCAACGCCCACCGACTCTCCGACGCAAACTCCGACAGCCTCGCGGACACGGACATCAACGCCAACGGCTTCGCTCACCCCGACCTCGACCGTGACCGCGACGCGGACCGCCACCGCAAGCCCGACGCAAGTCCCCACGCAGACCCCGACGAACACGCGCGTGCCGACGGTGACACGCACTCGGACGCCGACCCATACGCCGACGAACACGCCGACGCCAACCCAGACGGCGACGCCCACCGCGACAACCACCGCGACGCGCACCCGGACGCCGACACGGACGGCGACGAACACGGTGACGCAGACATCCACCCGCACGCCGACCGCCACTCCCACTCCCACGCCGACGCGGACGCGCACACCGTCAACCACGCCGACGCCCACACAGGTGGTCATCACGGAGTTCCTCATCCCAGCGTCCAACAGCCAACCGCAAGGCATCACCAGCGGCCCGGACGGCAACCTCTGGTTCGCCGAAAGCGCCGCCAACATGATCGGGCGGATCACGACCAGCGGCGTCGTGACCGAGTTTCCGATCCCAACCGCCAACAGCTTCCCGACCGACATCGCCTCGGGCTCCGACGGAAACCTCTGGTTCACGGAGCAAACAGGCAACAAGGTGGCGCAGATCACGCCAGGCGGCACGATCACCGAGTTCACGGTGCCGACCGTCAACAGCGAGGTGTTCGGCATCGCCGCCGGGCCGGACGGCAACCTCTGGTTCACGGAGCCGAATACCCCCGCCATCGGACGGATCACGCTGAGCGGCAACATCACGGAGTTTCCGGTCATGCCGGAGCTCAACAAGCTCCCCTTGTTCATCACCGCCGGGCCGGACGGCAACCTCTGGTTCACGGAAGCAAACGTTCCGAAGATCGGGCGTATCACCACCAGCGGCATCGTTACCGAGTTCCCGCTGCCCCCAGGAATGAACAACTCTCCCGAGTTCATCACGCTCGGGCCTGACGGCAACCTGTGGTTCACCGAGGTCAACATCGGGGTCATCGGACGCATCACGCCGAGCGGCACCATCACCGAGTTCCCCGGAGTGCCCGGTGGCGCTGCGAACGGCATCACCACCGGGCCGGACGCGAACCTCTGGTTCCTGGTGCCGAATCCTGTCGGGCGGGTGGCGCGCATCGCTCCCGACGGAACGCTCCTCGGGTCATTCACTACGCCGACGGCGGCTAGCGGTCCTTTCGCGATCACGCTCGGGCCCGACAACAACCTCTGGTTTACGGAAAGCCAAGGCAACCGGATCGGACGCCTCATGTTCGTGCCGGCGAACGCGCTGGTGAGCGATGTTGGACGGGTGTTCAGATGAAGCGCACCCGCTGCAGCGTCGCCGTTCTAATCGGAGTGCTCATCTGTACCGGCGCCGGCGCGTCCGAGCAGTCCGAGCGACTCTACTCGCGCGGGCTGGTGGAGTTCCATGCCGAGCGTTACGCCGAGGCGTTGGTGCTGTTCGACCAAGCGGTGAACGCCGACCCGCAGGACGTGTACGCCCTCTACTATCGCGGCGTCACCCATGGCCGGCTGAAGGAGAACAGCGCTGCGGTCGCCGATCTGCGCGCCGTGCTGAAGGCCAAACCGGATCTGGAACAAGCGGCACTCGAGCTGGGCATCTGCTTGGTGCAGAGCGGCACGTACGCCGAGGCCGTCCCGCTGCTCGAACGCGCCCAGCAGTTGCCGGAGTCCGAGGCGCCCGCTTCCCTATTTCTCGGCATCGCGCAGCTCAAGCTGGGGCAGCGGGACGGCGCCCGCCAGCAGCTGCAGCGCGCCGCCGCGCGTGACCCGCAGTTGAAGCTGGCGTCGGACTACTACCAGGGCATCGCCGACTATCAGGATCAGCGCTGGGACGACGCCGAGCGCCATTTCACCGCGGTGGTTACCACCAGCCCCGAGTCGGAGATGGGCCGCGAGGCGACGACGATTCTGGAACGGCTGCACGCCAAGGCGCCGTTACCGTCGTGGCAGGTGGTGGGCGAGGCCGGCCTGCAATACGACAGCAACGTGGCGCTCGCTCCGTCGAACGAGCCGCTGAAGGCCGCGGCAGGCATCAGCCGGCAAAGCGACGGGCGAGCCATCCTCAGCGTCGGCGGCACCTACGTCCCGGTGCGCAACGAGCGTGTACAGCTTTCGCTCAGCTACGAGATCTACCAAAGCCTGCATTTCAATCTGCACGAGTTCAACCTGCAGGATCACCGCCCCGGCGTGCAGCTGCTGGTCGCCGCGGGTCCGGCGCTCGTCGGCCTGCTCGGCTACTACGACTACTACTTGTTGGACAACGACAGCTTTCTGCAGGGGGTCACCGTCTTTCCATGGGTCGAGGTTCCCACCGGCTCGTTCGGCCGGACGCAGCTCTCGTATCGGGCCCGCGTCCGCGACTTCTACCAACAACCGTTCAAGAATCTGCGCAACTCGACGAACCATGCGCCGGGGATTCGGCAACTGATCAATCTCGGCTCGCCAGACCGCTATGCGCTCCTCAGCTATCAGTTCGATCGGGAGGATCCCGAGCGCAGCACCGGCAGCGCTTTCGGCTACGACGGCAACCAAGTGGCGGCGGGAGTGGGTTGGGCATTTCCGTACGACCTGACCACCGAGCTGGTCTACGCGTACCGGCACGAGGAGTACGATCCCCAGAGCCAGCAGCGGCGCGACAACGAGCACCGGGTCACGTTGTTCATCGAGCACCCGCTCACCGAGCACCTCAGCCTGCTGCTCGCCTACTTCGGCATGTTCAACAACTCGACCGATCCGCTCTTCGAGTATGACCGGAATATCGGATCGGTGTCGGTGCGCGCGAGGTTCTAACGATGCAGCGTCTGGTGTTCGTCTTCCTGGTTGCGGCGCTCCTGTGTGCCGGCACGCTCACGGCGCAGGAGGTGGGGACGGTGGCCGAGGTGCAGGGTCAGGCGGAGCTGGTCCGTGCCGGTGCCCGCACCGCGGTATCGATCGGCATGGCGGTGCGTGCCGAAGACGAGCTGCAGACGTCCCGTCCGGGGCGGCTCCGGGTCGTGTTCCAAGACGACAGCGTGCTGACCATCGGCGACGACTCGCAGGTGCGTATCGATGAGCACATCGTCGACATCGAGCGCGGGGTCTTTCGGTCGATCGTGCGACTCGTCAAGGGACGGGTGCGGGCGGTGGTCAGCGACTACTACGGGCGGCGCGGTGCGGTATACGAGATCGACACCGTCACGGCGGTGGCTGGTGTGCGCGGCACGGAGTTCGTGGCGGTGTTCGACCCGGTCGCGGAAGTGACCGAAGTCGTCGGCGTAAGCGGCGGCCGGGTCGCCGTCCACAGCGTCATCGATCGCACGGCGCGCGGCGTCTTCGTCACCGCGCGGGAGCTGACGCAGGTGGCGCGCGGCAAACTCCCGACGCGGCCGCAACCGCTGGACGAGATCACGTTCCGCCAATACATCGAGGGGCTCGAGTTCATCGGTGACGGGCGGCCGGAGAGCCTGATCGTGCAAAACCCGTTGCTCTCCGGAGCCGACATCCCGCCCGAAGACCGCGCCGCCGCACTGCCGGCGCCGGTCGGCGAGGTGGGCGGCCCGCTGGCGCATGAGCCGCGCACGCGCGCGCAAAAGGCGATCGAGGATTTCGACACGCACGACGCGAGCACGATCATCGGCGAATCGCCGATGGTGCTCGAGGCCATCCCCGGGCAAGTTGGAATCGACTTCTGAGGCTACTTCTTCTGCTCCATCTCCTGGCCGCAGCACTTGATGCTGCCGCCGCCACCTTTGGTGACGATCACTTGTGAGCCACACTTGGCGCAGATGTACATTTTCCCGAGTTGATTGGCCATCGTCGTCTCGCTTCCTCCCGTTTGTTCTTTCTTCTCCGGACCGAGCCTTTCGATCTATTTCGAGTCAGCCCTTCGAGACGCCGCCCAAAGAAGGCGGCTCCTCAGGGCGAAACGGAAGAACTCTCCGGTCTCAAAGACCAATCCCGTTCGGGCTGAGGAGGCCCCTTCTTTCCAGGGGCCGTCTCGAAGCCCTGTCTGCGAATCAATCGACAGTCTCGCCTCTCGTTGCTATCTGCCGCGGAACACCGGCTTGCGCTTCTCGACAAACGCGTCGATGCCCTCGCGACGATCGCGCGTCGTCTGCAGCAGCACGTACAAGTCCTCTTCGAGGCGGATGCCTTGCCCCAAGATCATCTCGCTGCCGTGCAACACCGCCTCCTTTGCGTAGCGCAGCGCGATCGGGCCCTTGGACTGCAGCGCCGCGACGACGTCGTTCAGCGCCTGCCGCAGATCCTTGTGCGGTACGACGCGAGAGACCAGTCCGACGGCTTCCGCCTCGGCGGCCCCGAGCGTGCGTCCGGTGAGCAACACGTCCAGCGCGCGCATCCGCCCGACGATGCGCGGCAGA
The DNA here is from genome assembly GCA_964498075.1 of uncultured Binatia bacterium (SeqCode). Classification (GTDB taxonomy): domain Bacteria; phylum Desulfobacterota; class Binatia; order HRBIN30; family HRBIN30; genus CAZCGA01. Next base: position 17,426 of record CAZCGA010000091.1, read on the forward strand.
CGCTGCGTGCCGCCATGCGACGGCAGCTGCCCGGCACCGAGCTGCGGCATGGCGAAGCGCGCGCGGTCCGAAGCGATGCGTAGGTCGCAGGCGAGCGCCAGCTCCAGCCCTGCGGCCAGCGCGGCACCTTGAATCACGGCGACCACCGGCCGCGTCAGTCGGGCAATCGCCTCGACCCAATCGACGCGCTGCTCCCACTCGCCCCCGTCTTCAACGCCCAGGCAGAAGCTCGGTCCGGACGCCGACAGGACCACCGCCACGATGCTGTCGTTCAACTCGATCTCCGCTGCGGCGGTGCACAGCTCCTGCGCGAGCGCTGCGGTGATGCGGTTGTCGGCATGCGGCCGCTCCAGCGTCAACCACGCGATGCCCGCCGCGACGCGGGTGCTGAGGCCCCGCTGGGTGACGCCGGCGGCGGCGCGCTTCACGCGTTCGCCTCCGTGAGCTGCGCCCGCAAGTCCTTCTTGAGGACCTTCCCCATCGGGTTCTTCGGCAGCGCGTCGGTGAAGCGGATCACCTCGGGCTTCTTGAAGCTGGCGAGCCGCCGGCGGCAGAACTCGATGATCTCCTCGACAGTCAGCGAGACACCCGGTCGCGGCACAATCACCGCGGCGACGCGTTGCCCCCACTCGAGGTCCGGGATGCCGATGACCGCGGCTTCGTCGACACCCGGATGGGAGTAGATGACCGCCTCCACCTCCGCCGGAGCGATGTTCTCGCCGCCACGAATGATCATGTCGTCCTTGCGCCCGGCGAGGAAGATGTAGCCGTCCTCGTCGAGCCAACCCATGTCGCGCGTCGGCAGCCAGCCGTCTTGCAGCGGCGATGCGGCGCTGTCCGTGGCCCCGTAGCCCTTCATGACGCGGGCAGTGCGCACCCACAGCTCGCCGACCTGCCCGGCCGGTAATTCCGTGCCTTCGTTATCCACCACCTTCAGCTCGACGTCGGGCAAGGGGCGGCCGATCGACTGCAGGCGTTTCAAGCGCAGCTCGACTTCTTGCGGTGTGCCGTCGAGCCGATGGTCGTCCGGACCGAGCACGGTGAGCGTCGAGGTGGTCTCGGTTTGACCGAAGGCGTTCACGAAGCCGGTCGTCTTTGGAAACATCTCGATGGCGCGCCGGACGACGGGGAACGGCATGGCGGCGCCGCCGTACGACAGGTTCTCCAGGCTCGACAGATCGTAACGCGAGAAGTCTGGATGATCGATGAGCTGCTTGACCATCGTCGGCACGAGGAAGGCATGGGTGACGCGCTCGCGCTCCACCGCCTCCAGCCACGTGGGCGCGTCGAACTGGCGCAGCAGCACCAGACGGCGGCCGCCGAACATCGAGGTCATGATGTTGGTGGCCCCGGCGATGTGGTAGAGGGGCACGCACAGCAGCGCCGTGCCGCGCGGTGAGCCGTCCGCCAGCTCGACGTTGCCGCACACATAGGCGGTGAAGGCGTTGAAGGTGAGCAGCACCGCTTTGGGCAGCGCGGTCGTGCCGCTCGTGTACATCAGGATGGAGACGTCCTCGTCGTCAACCTCGGGCGGCTCGAATTGGGGTGCGGCAGCAGCCATGAGCGCCTCGAGGTGCCGCATCCCGTCGCACGGCGAATCCATCGCGACGTAGGTTTCCACGCTGGCGAGCTTGGGCCGCAGCTGCGCCACCGCGTCGTGGTACCGGTCGCCGACGATCAGCACCTTGGCGTTCGCCGTGGTCACCATGTACTCCAGCTCGGGCAGCTTGGCGCGGTAGTTCAGCGGCAGGAACACCGCGCCGACTGCCGCGGCGGCATAGTATGCCTCGACGTAGCGGTCTGAGTTAGTCTGCAGCACGGCGACGCAATCGCCGCGCCGGACGCCGAGCGCTCCGAGCGCGTTCGCCAGGCGTTGGATGTTCTCCCACAGCTGCCCGTAGGTGAGGCGCTGGTTCTCGAAGACCAGGATTTCCTGGTCCGCAAACATGGTCGCCGGAATGCTCACGAAGTTGGATGTGTTCACCGAATGCTCCCCAATCTTTTTTCCAGCGCCAGGCCGTCGGCGAGGCGCAGGTCGAGCCCCTCGTCTACGGCGCGTTTGGCGCGGCTTGCCAGTGCCGGCGGCAATTCGCACAGACGGCGGGCGAGGTCAAACGCCGCCGACCGCAGCATGGCGGCCGGCACGACCCGGGTGACGATACCCGCGCGCAACGCGGCGTGGGCGTCGAGCCAGCGGCCGGTGAGAATGAGATCCAGCGCCCGCCCCGCGCCAAGCGCCCGCGGCGTGGTCTGCGTTCCCGCCACACCGGGGATCATCGCCATGCCGGTCTCCGGGTACGCGAAGCGCGCGTCGTCGGCGGCGATGCACAGGTCGCAGAGCAAGGCCATTTCGAATCCGCCACCGACGACGTAGCCGTGCACTGCGGCAATGATGGGCTTGGGCAGCGCGCGCAGCATCCCCCACACGTCGCGCTGCCAGCGCACGGCGCGCGCTACCACCGGCGAAGGCGCCGTGCCGAACTCGCGGATATCGCCGCCGGTGCAGAAGGCTGGCCCGTTGCCGCGCAGCACGACGGCCCCGACATCGGGATCATCGCGTATCGCTTGCAGGGCTTCGAACAGTGCATCGCGCATCGCGACGTTGTAGGCGTTGAGGACCTGCGGCCGGTTCAACGCGATGATGCCGACGGGCCCGTCTTTCTCGTACAGGACCGCCGGCGCCGGCGCAGCACCGGAGCGCGCGCGCATCGGGATGCAGCCCTTCAGTCGCTCGACGGCAGCGGCTTGGCTTCCTTCAACTTCATGTCCTGGTCGCAACAGGATACGGCGCCGGTGCCGGGCTTGTTGCACAGGACCTCCGTCCCGCAGGCCTCACACAGATACCGCTTGCCCAGTTGATTCGCCATTGTCTCTCCTCCGTCGATGGGTCGTGCCCTTTGTTCAGTTCCAACCTTTGCTGTGCACCGGCGAGACGCCGGTGCCACTATCAGCCCGTTGAAAAACCCCGCCCCGTGCTTCGACAGGCTCAGCATGGGCGGTTCCCCTCCCCGATTTCAATGACCTTCTTCCGCTCACCCTGAGCTTGTCGAAGGGTTCCTCGTCTCTTTCAACGGGCTGCTATCTGTGGTGTGCATTGGCCGATGGTGGCACCGGCTTCCAGCCGGTGTGTGCCACCCCGACGCTTTGCTACAGCGGCAGCTCCTTCACTAGCGCCGTTGCCGGACCTTCCGCCAGCGCGACCTGGACCTCAGTGCCCGGCTGCCAGCACTCGCGCCGGACGTATCCGAGTGCAATCACGGCCTGGCGTGCGGGCGACCACACGGCGCTGGTGATCCAACCGACCTCCTTGTCATCCTTCATCAGCTTGCAATCGGGCGGCGGGACGGCGCGCCCGTCGCACGCTAGACCCACGAGCTTGCGATGCACTTGCCCGCGCGCGGCGACGCGTTCGACCACTTCTTGCCCGAGGTAGCATCCCTTCTTGTAGCTGATGGCGGCTTCGAGGCCGACTTCACTGATCAAGGTTGATTCGTCCATGTCGCGACCGTACCACGGGATGGCGGCTTCGACGCGCAAGACATCGAGCGCGTCCATGCCGACCGGCTCGGCGCCGGCGGCGCGGCAGTGTTCCCACACGCGGGCCGCCGTGTCCGGAGGGCCGAGCAGCAAGTACCCCGGCTCGGCGGTATGGCTGACGGCGGCGACGCGCAGCGGTGTCCCGTCGAACGTCAGCGGCCGATGCGCGAACAGCTGCAAGCCGTCCACGGCCTCGCCGGTGACCGCCAGCACTACACGCGCGGCGTGCGGGCCTTCCAGCGCGACCAGCGGTGTCCACGACTCGTCGGCAGCAAACTCGACATCGTCGGCGATGATGAACCGTTCCAGGCTCTCGCGGACCGTCGCGGTGCGCGCCGCTGGCGTATCCAGCCACAGCTCGTCGGCGAGCACGTACACCCGCAGGTCCGACACGACGCGGCCTTGCTGCGTCAACAGGGCGGCGTAGGTCCCTTGACCCTCCCGGAGACTGGCGACGTCATTCGACACCATACCTTGCAGAAAGGTAGTGCGATCGCCGCCGGTCAGGCGCAACAGGCCGCGGAAGCCGGCGTCGAGCAAGCCGCAGCGTTGTCGTACGGCGGTGTACTCGCCGACCACATCGGTGAAGCGCGCCGGCAGCTGGCGATCCGCGAAGTGCGCAAACGCCGCCCCCTGGGCTCGTTCGACTGCTTCCAGCTGTGTGCTCATGGAGCTCGGTACGACGGTGTTGACTAACAGAATCCGCGGAGCGTGAAAAGCACGCTGCGGCACCCGAGCAGGACGGGCGGTTCGGGAACCGCGACCGAGGGGCGGTCGGCGTGGCGGCGCATCTCTAGGATACTCAGTCGAATCTCTGACACTGATATCGATGGCGCGGGCTCTATGAGCCTGATGGAGAAATGTGATTGACACTCTCGCAATGAAGTGGGTAAGTGAGTCTCACCTTCATGCAACTGCCGCTCGGAAGCATCAGAGTTGGTTGCGTATCCGTTGCCTGCGCCGTTCTGACGTTCTGCGCGCCGCCGCTCACCATTGCGGCTGAGACAGCGGAGTCTCAACCGAGCGGCGTGTACGTGAACAATCCGCTCCATCCGGAGGAGTGTGACAGTGCACAGCAGGAGGCGGCGCGGCAGCTGCGGGAGAACCCAGGCAGTGCATACTGGCAGCGCGTGGAAGCCGAGGCGCTGTTGTGCAGCGGACTCGCGGCCGACGACCCGGTTGCCTTGGACGAGGCTGCGGTGAGGTTTCGCGAGCTAGTTCGAGGCAACTCCGGCGACGTTCACGTCGTCATCGGTCTCGCGGATGCGGTGCGCCGCCGCTACCCCGCGTCTGCGGAGGCGGCCACGACGTTGGAGCAGGCGCTGGCGGTCGTGCGACCTGAAGCTAGGGACCTGCACGGGTATCTGGCGGCGAACCTCGCTTCGGTGCGTCTGAGTCAAGCCGCGTGCACTCAATCGGTGCGAACCCGCCCGGTGCAGAGCTACGCGGACGTGTGCATTCAAGAGAGTGCGTTTCGGATTGCGGAAGCGCTGGAGTTGCTCGGAGCAGACCCGCTCCGCCAGACCGATCCGGCGCAGTGGCTGGTTCAAGAAGGGGAGCTGCTGCGCTGGTCAGGGCAACTCGCAGCGTCCGCCCGGAGATTCCGGAGTGCTCTGCAGCTCCCCGGCCTCGATGAGCGAAGACGAGAGTCGATTACGATCAGGTTGCGTCAGACGGAAGCACTTATGTCACGGCACCGGTCCGGTTTGGACTGGTAGAAAGGACTCCTGTGATGAACACACGTACGATGGTGGTGGCATTGGGTTTGGGCGTTCTCGCGCTTCCACGGACCGGTCATTCAAGCCCCGCGTGCCCGAGCGCGAACGCCGACGTGAAGATGATGGTGATCAATGCGAGCGGAGTGTCCGCACCCATGATCACGGTGACTGCCACGCAACTCGCAGCCAACTGCGATGGTGGCACGGGCGCGACGACGCCGCAGACGCGGCAGTTTACCTGCAACTTCTCGAACGGCTTGGGTCCGGCAATGGACTGCGGAACGATCACTGGCCTTCAGCCTGGCGTCTGGTTGTTTGATCTGACTGGCCCCCAACCCATGCCCCCCTCCATGCCCAACGTTACCCAGCGGCAATTTCAGAAGGATGTGATGATCGGCGGAACGCCGAACCCGAACAAGATTCACTGGACCTTGTTCCCTCAAGTGCTGTCGGTGAACAATGCCGGATCGACGAACACTACAGGAACGTTTCGCAAGGCAATCGGCGACGCCAATATTGTCAGCGATCCGCCAGGTGGGTTCATGCCTGTGCTCATCCAGCTCCTGGCCGGCCAGAGTTTCACCATCGCTCAGAACAGTTCGTTGCCGACGCTGACCAAGGGTAGGGTGACCGTGGACCTCACGAGCAATCTGGGAACGAACGGGGTCACGATCGACTTTGGCTCTCAAGGAACCAGCGGCGCCGCCGGGTGGACGATTACCAGCGGCCACAACGATCTCATTCGGTTCACCATGCAGAACATCGCACAAGATACGACCACCAAGGACGTGCTCGCCATCCAAAATGCAAACGCAGACGACAACGTGCTCGACGGCATGGTGCTGACGGACACGCGTACCAGCCCAGGTGTTTTTGGGCGCCATCGCTTGTTCCTCATGAATGGAGCAGGCGACAACTTCCAGATCCGCGTTCCTGGGGGAGCCCAAGTGCTCAGCGGAGCGGCGAACTACGTCAAGAACTGTGATATCAATGGGGGGTCGCAGAGCAACGGGCACCATGGCATTGACGTCACGCAAAACGCGCGCGTCGTGATTGAGCACAACAAGATCCATCACAACCGCGAGGGCGGTATTCGTGCCGAGGGGACTGGCCAGGCACAGGCCAAGTACAATCTCATAGAGAACAACGGTATCGCCGGCACCAGCGGCAACGGGATCGCCGTCGTCAAGCAGGACAACCCCTACGTTGATGGTGGAACGTTGAGTACGACCAGAAACCGAATCCGCTCGAATTACAACGGTGCCGTGAAGACCGTCTGCAGCGCCGTTGCCACCGTCACTGGAGACTACGCGGCGAGTAGCGTGAACGGTCCCGGAGTTGCGATTACAAACCTCGGCGCCGACGGGTGCAACACTTCGCATATGCCCACCGCGACGATCGGCGAGACGACGGCCGCGCTGAATGCGCAGGACGGTGCAGTGGTGTCCGGTCAGGTCACGGTTGCCGGTGTCTCGTTTGGAACGAACACCTCAACCGGCAAGAACGCGTTCACCAAGAACAACTGCACGGGCACGCCCCCGAATGACGTGTGCACGAACTTCGCGAATCGAACCTCCCCGGCAGTGACCGGGCTGAACGCCATCAACAACCAGTGGCAGCATTCCGGCACCGCGAGCAGCTGCACGGGGAGCTGCAATTGCGGCGTGTGCGACGCGAGCTGCACGTCACCGATCTGTCTGCAAGACATTCACAACGATCCGCAGACCAGCACGAAATACTCGCCGCCACTGATGTATCGTAGTGGCGCACCGGCGTTCGATCCTACGACCCCTTTCTATCCGAGGAAAGTCGCGAATTCGACGGACATCGTGTGGTTCCAGGGCTCGGGATTCAATGTCATCGAAGGGGTCGCCGCTGGCGGAGACAAGTGTAGTCCCTCCGTGAAAGGGAATTGTGTCTCGCTCTACATCGGAGGCGAGTTCATCGGGTTTATCATCAACACCGGAGATACCGCCACCACGATCTTCTCGGGCGCCGGGCTCGGATGCTCGCAGCCAATCGAGTATCACATCACTCGGGTGGATTCGAACAATCAGGCACTGCCGGACGCGGTAGCCACCTTTTGTACCAACGACCCGTGAGATCTGAGGTGCCAGGTGCTCGCCGCGATGCGAAACTCACTTGTCGCATACCCACTTGCGTGCCTTGGCAATCATTTTCATGATGCCTCATGAGAGACGATGCGTGATGAATCCCGTGGCAAGTCCTGCGGTGAGTGCATGGTGGCGGTGCGTAGCTGTCGGGATAGGTGGCTGTATCCTGAGTGCGGCTGGTTCTCCGGCCGCTGCGTCGGCGCGCGAGCTCGCCTATGTTGCCAACTACAGCTCCGCGAGCGTTTCTGTGATCGATACGCAGACCAACCTCGTCGTGGACACGATTGAGCTCGATCCTGAAGAGGCATCACCGGGGAGCATTGCCATTAGCTTAGACGGTACACGGGCGTTCCTTACGAACAGCGGGACGCCGGGCAATCTCATCGTCATCGACACCGTGGCGAATGAAGCCGTCAAGACGGTGCTCTTGGGGCCGTTTCTTTCCGGGGTGGCGATTGCCCCGAACGGAACCGTGTACATCGGCAAAGGATCCTCAGTCTTCGATCCAGCGGACCGAGTTGTGCTGTTCGATGCCAGCACCGAGCTGGTGACAGGAAGCATCCCGATCGACAACTTTCCGTCTGATGTGGCAGTCACGCCCAATGGCGCGTTTGCCTACGTTCCGGGTGTCCTGGGGTTTCCTACTGGTGAAGTCCTACCTTTCTTCATCTCGGTCATCGACACGGCTACAAATGCGGTCGTGGACACGATCGCCCTCGGTGCCAATCAAAGCCCTCGCGATGTCGGGTTCGCGCCGAACGGTGATCGCGCCTATGTGACGATCGGCGGCGACAATCAGCTCCTCGTAGTTGATACGGCTACCAACCAAGCGGTGACCGCAATCGCGGTCGGCCGGGCGCCGTGCGACGTCGTCGTCAGCCCTGACGCCCGCTTCGCCTACGTGACGAACCGGCTGTCGAATGACGTCTCAGTGGTCGACCTGTCGACGAATACAGTCGCTGCGAGCATCCCCGCGGGTCCCGGTCCGTCTGGGGTGGCGATAACGGCCGATGGGAGCACCGTGTACGTCACGAACTTCGACGCCGACTTCGTCTCCGTGATCGATACGGCAACCAACAAAGTCGTCGGCACCATCGCGGTTGGAATGATGCCGGGCGATGTGCAGATCGCGGACATCCCCTCGCCCACCGCGACGCCGACGCGAGGGCCGGCAACGGCCACGCCGCCGGCGGCTGCGTCGGGAGGTGGCGGCTGCAACGTCGAGCCGCGCGGTGGTGGGTTGCCGTGGGTGGTCCTCGTGCTTGCGCTGTGCCTCCTGTCACGTGGACGACGCATACGGTGCGGCGGAGTCTCTCGACCGTTCGCAGTGCGCGCTGCGCCGTGGTGTTTGATCCTTTTGACCGTTGCCGGTGCTGGTTGTGGCGATGACGACGCCGGAGCACCGGCTCCCGTGACCTACACGCTGGACACGGTTGCGGGCAGCGGCGAGCGAGGATCTGGTGGCGATGGCGGACCCGCCATCGCGGCGGCGCTCGATTCGCCGATCTCCGCGGCGCTCGATGTCGACGGGAGCTTGTATCTCGCCGATTTCACCAACGGCGTTCGCGTCGTGCGCCACGGTATCATCGAAGCGATCGTGCTCCCCGACCCGATCGTGAGCGTGAATCGCCTGACCCTTGCCGGGTCTGCTCTCTATTTGATCGCGAACAAGCCGGGCCCGCCGGGCGGGCGAGCCCGCGTAGTGGTCTTACGATATGGCCTTGAGACACGCGAATTGACCGAGGTGGTACTGCCACCGCGTCTCGTGGGTGCGGTTTTCTCCGATATTGACGTGCACGGTGATGAGCTGTTGGCGAGCACCGTCTCCCAAGTGTTCAGCATTGCGCCCGATGGGACTGCCTCCCTATTTGCCGGCCGGGGCAATTTTGGATTCGGAGGCCCTGGCCTGAACGACGGCGGAGCGGCACCGGGAGCCTCGATCGAGTTCTTGGGTTCGGTTGCCGTCGATGACGCCTAGCGCGGGGCGGTGCCCGCAACCCAATCTTCACGAAATGGCGTCTCCTCGG
>CAZCGA010000092.1:0-26815 GCA_964498075.1 uncultured Binatia bacterium (SeqCode)
TAGGTCGCCGGCCGGGCCCGGAGGACGGCGAGGCCGCGTGTCGTTCGGACGCGATGGACCCCCCGACGCGCGGCGATTCGACACGGTGCCAAGGTCCAACTCCTTACCCGACGTGACGTTGGCATCTGGCTCGGTTGTTGCCGATCATTGCCGTGGCAATCCTAGGGAGTGTTCCCGTGCGTATCAATCAGATGTTGGTCACGCTCAGTTGCGCGCTGCTGACACTCGCATCGAGCGGAGTCCCGGCGGCCGCCCAGGGCCCCAGGGTCGGGCTCACTGCGGGAATCAACCGTTTCACGCTGACGGGGGGCTCGGTCGAGGGGCGGGGCGACGCGCGCACCGGTGTGGCGGTGGGAATCATCGCCCATGTGCCGATCATGGGGTGGCTCGGCTTCCAGCCTGAGCTGCTGCTCCTGCAACACGAGGCGGGGACCCGGGGCTATGACATCTTCTGCGTTACCGTGCCGTGTCTTCCCATCGGAGTCGAGGCGGTCCGGCTCACCTCGCTCCAGGTACCGCTCCTGCTCCGTGCCGATTTTCCGATCCTCGGGCGCGCCGTGCGACCATTCCTCGTTGGGGGACCGGCGGCGTCATTCCGCCTGGCGTGCTCGCGCATGACATCCGACGGCGCGGGCGGGCAATTCAAGCAGAGCTGTTCGTCAACCAATCCGGGGCCCCTCGCCGACCCCTATCCCTACACCCCTCTCCCGGCCTTGCAGAGCACCGGCTACCAGGCGTTCGATGTGGCGCTGGTGGCGGGGGCGGGCATGGAAGTGCACGGGTGGGTGCTGCAGGCCCGCGTGGAGCGCGGGCTCCGGGAGTTGGAGCGGTCGGTTCCCTTTCCGATGAGCCAGCTCGATCGCTCGAAACTCCTCGGCGTTTCCCTGTCGGTCGGGTTCTGGATGCCGAAGCTTCGGCCCTGAAGCCGCGCCCGAATTTCGCGCGTCCGTATAAAAGGGGGCCCCGGCAGGGGGCCCCTCTATATATTCATCACCCGGCACCGGCTTAGTAGCGGTAGTGATCCGGCTTGTAGGGCCCCTCCGGCTTTACCCCGATGTACTGGGCCTGCTCTTTGGTCAACTTCGTCAGCTTCACCCCCAGCTTGTCGAGATGCAGCCGGGCCACCTTCTCATCCAAATGCTTCGGTAGCACGTATACTTTCTTTTCGTATTTCCCCGCATCGGTGTGCAACTCGATCTGCGCCATCACCTGATTGGTGAAGCTGGCCGACATCACGAAGCTGGGATGCCCGGTCGCACAGCCGAGGTTGAGCAGCCGCCCTTCGGCGAGAATCATCACGCTGTGGCCGTCGGGGAAGACCCACTCGTCGTACTGCGGCTTGATGTTGATGCGCTTGATGCCCGGCACCTTCTTCAGCCCGGCCATGTCGATCTCGTTGTCGAAGTGGCCGATGTTGCCGACGATCGCCTTGTCCTTCATGCGCGCCATGTGGTCGGCGGTGATGATCCCGAAGTTGCCGGTGGCGGTGACGTAGATGTCCGCGCTGCCGACGTAGTCGTCGACGGTTGCAACCTCGTAGCCTTCCATCGCGGCCTGCAGGGCGCAGATCGGGTCGATCTCGGTCACGATGACCCGGCAACCCTGGCCACGCAGCGACTCGGCGCAGCCTTTGCCCACCTCACCGAAGCCGCAGACGACGGCGATCTTGCCGCCGAGCATGACGTCGGTGGCGCGGTTGATGCCGTCGACGAGCGAGTGGCGGCAGCCGTAGATGTTGTCGAACTTGCTCTTGGTCACCGAGTCGTTGACGTTGATCGCCGGGAACAGCAGCGTTCCCTTCTTCGCCATCTCGTACAGCCGGTGCACGCCCGTCGTGGTCTCTTCGCTCACCCCGCGGATGCCGGTGGTGACGCGCTGCCACTGGCCCGGCGCCTCCTGCTGCACGCGGCGCAACAAGGCGAGGATGATGCCCCACTCTTCGGGCTCATTCGCCGAATCGAAATCGGGCACGCGCCTGGCCTGCTCGAACTCGAGGCCCTTGTGCACCAGCAGCGTCGCGTCACCACCGTCGTCGACGATGAGGTCCGGACCCGAGCCATCCGGCCAGACCAAAGCCTCGTTGGTACACCACCAGTACTCCTCCAGTGTCTCACCCTTCCACGCGAAGACGGCGGTGCCTTGTGGGTGCTGCACCGTGCCCGTGCGGCCGACGGCCACGGCGGCGGCCGCCGGATCCTGCGTGCTGAAGATGTTGCACGACACCCAACGCACGTCGGCACCGAGATCCGTCAACGTCTCGATCAGCACGGCCGTCTGCACGGTCATGTGCAGCGAGCCCATGATCTTCGCGCCGCGCAGCGGCTGTGCCGCGGCGTGCCTGGTGCGCAGGGCCATCAGGCCCGGCATCTCCTGCTCGGCCAGACGAATCTCCTTGCGACCCAGCTCGGCCAACGTCAGGTCCTTCACCTTGAAGCGTGGACGCTCGCTCGCCGTCGCCGGCGCGACGGCCTTCAGTTGTGCACTCTTGCTCATCGTGAATCCCTCCCTTGCTTGAGTTGTCCTTGATGTTGTGGACGCCGCGCAGTGGCGGCAAACAGCGCCGGGCCTTTCGCCTGCGGCGCCGGCGGTAGCGGTTGTACGCGGGCACGCTGGAACCCGACATCGCGCAGCCAGTCGCTGATCTGCACCGGCTCGAACCCGAGCCACACGTGCCCCATGTGTTGCTGATACTCGCGCCGATCGTGGCTCAACATGTCGATCACCAGCAAACGGCCGCCGGGATGCAGCGCCCGGAAGGCGGCGCGCAGCACCGCCGGCGGGTCGGCAACGTGGTGCAGGACCAGGCAGGTCACGGCCGCATCGAGCACGGCATCGTCGATTGGCGGCGCCTCGAGATCGCCGTGACGGATCTCCACGTGCTGGAAGCCGGTGAGTCGCTGGCGCGCCGCCTTGAGCATGGCGCGCGAGCTGTCGACGGCGATCACCTGCCGCACGAACGGCGCCACTGTCTCGGAGATCTGCCCCGTGCCGCAGCCGAGATCACCGATGACCCAGGTGTCTTCGAGCAGCCCCGCGAGCGCCATGAGGTCGAAGCGCTCACCGAACATCTCGCGCCGCAGCCGGTCCCACTGCCCGGCCGCGGAGCTGAAGAAGGCCTGCGACCGCGACTGCCGCGCCGCCAGGATGGTGGCGAGCCGCTGATCGTCGTGCGCGGCGTACCGCGTCGGTGCGGTCTGCTCCCGAATGAGGTTCCAGAGACGGCGCGCCGCCGGCTCGAGGTCGTCGACGTCCATGCGGTAGAGCCGGCTCGTCCCCTCCGGCCGTGCCGCGACCCAGGCCTCGTCGGCCAACAGCTTGAGGTGGCGGCTAACGGTCGACTGCGGCAGCTGCAGCACCGCGCACAGGTCGGCGACGCTGAGCTCGTACTGCTCGACCAGCCGCAGCGTGCGGGCACGGGTGACGTCGGCGAGCACGTTCATCCAACCGACGATGGCGGGGGCGCCGTTTCTCATTTCATCCGTATATCCGGATGCAGCGTTACATGGTTACAGTGCCCGAGTCAAGACCGCGGTCGTGCAGCTCGGCTCCGGTGCGCTACACTGCCGGCGTGCGAAACGATACGAAGCGGGGAGGAAGCATGGCACCGATGAATCGGGATGACGGGGGAGCATTGCTATCGGGCGTGCGCATCATCGAAAGCTCGTTGCTGGGGCCGGCGGCCGTGGGCATGCAGTTGGCCGATCTCGGCGCGGAGGTGATCAAAGTTGAAGCGCCCGGCGGCGACTACGTGCGCCAGATGGCCTTCCCGATCATCGACGGCATCTCGCTGCTGCACTGGCATCTCAACCGCGGCAAGCGCAGCGTCGTGCTCGACCTGCGCACGCCCGACGGCGTCGCCACGTATCTCGACCTGGTGCGCGGCGCCGACGCCGTCATTGAGGCGATGCGTCCCGGATCGCTGGCGCGCCGCGGGCTCACGTACGAACGCATGCAGGAGGCCAACCCGCGCATCGTCTTCTGCATGATCTCGGGCTACGGCCTCACCGGGCCCTACAAGGACATGCCGAGCCACGGCGTCGCCTACGACGCCTGGGCCGGCGTTGCCCGCCCGACGATCGATGCGAACGGTTTCCCGACCATCCCTAGCTACACGACGATCGGCATCAACGCCGGGCCGCTGTACGCGGCCCTCGGCATCTGCGCGGCGATCATCCGTGCGCGGGCGACCGGGCGTGGCTGCCGCTTCGAGGTGGCGCAGAGCGATGCGGCGGCCGCCTTCAACTGGAATGGCATCGAGGGCAACAAGGCGTACGAGCGTCCCGAGGACGAGGTCACCGGCAACGACGGCGACGGCAAGGGGCCGCGCCGTCCCGTCGGCGACAACAGCATGACCGAGTCGGTGCGCTATCAGTACTATCGCTCCAAGGACGGCCTCGTGCTGTTCATGGCCTCAGAGCGCGAGTTCTGGAAGAACTTCTGCGCCGGCGTCGGCCGGCCCGAGCTGTACGAGCAGAACCCCGGCTCCAAGTACGCCGACCACGCACGCGGCAACGTCGCGCTGCGCCGCGTCCTGGCCGCGATCTTCGCGACCCGCACGACGGAGGAGTGGATCCAGTTCGGCCTCGAGGTGAACACACCGATCGCACCGGTGCACGACACCAAGTCGATCACCCGCGACCCGCAGTTCCAGGCGCGCCTGCCGTTCCAGCCGTATCAGCAGCACGGCACCGACCTCATGCCGTCGCCGATCAAGCTGCTCGACGAAGAGCTACCGGTGCCGTCGAAGGCGGCGGTGGTTGCGGGGTGCGATACCGACGCAGTCCTCTCCGACGTGCTCGGCTACGATGCCGAGCGCATCGCTGCGCTACGCCGCGCCGGCGCGCTCGGTTAGGGAGGCTACCAAACCACAGTCACACGTTCGAGGGACGCGATCCGAGCGTCGGGCGTAATCAGCGGACGCCGAGCGCAACAGCGGTTCCAGCGATGAGCCGATCAAACGGATCGCGCAACGTCGGCAGCGCGCGAGCTTCGGATATGTGGGCGCGCTCGAGCGGCAGCAGCAACAACGCGTCCGCCCGCTCCACCAGATCGCACCAGCGTTCGAACGGTACAGTCAGCGCGATGCGGCCTCGTTCCTCGAGCTGGCTGACCTCGAACAGGCACACGGTCGGAACTGCCAGGCGAGCGCGTCCGGCTCGCGCCCGTTCGAAGGCGCGGCGGGCGGCGCGTCCCAGCCCGCGCGCAGCGCCGCCGAGGTAACCGAGCAGGGCCACCGTATCGAGGACGGCGCTCGTTTCACGCACGGGCGCGCGCCTTGCGCCGCGCCGGCGTCGTCGCCCGGCGATCCACAGCGCTGGTGAACTCGGCCCGTAGCTGCCGAACGGCTGCCTGTAGTTCGTCGAGATCGCAGTTCAACCGGACAGTCCCGCGCAGCTCGGCAAAAGAATCGCGAGCCCTCCGTGCCCTCGGTTCCACGCGCGGCTCGGGAACAAGGCGCGCCACGGCTCGACCTCGGCGCGTGAGAATGACCGGCTGCCCCGTACGGGTCACCTCCTCGGCTAGGCGCCCGAGCTCTCGCCGGGCTCCGACGATCGAGATGCTTTTCTCCATATGCACACCGGAACCGTACACTTAGGGGCGCCGCAGGGCAACGTGCATCGCGATTGTCCTTCACGAGACTAGCGGCTGACCGCGACCGTCGTACTCAGGAACGAATTCGACACACAAATTCGAAGTCCTGGTCTCCAATGCGACGCATCGACTACTCACTACAGGCCGAAGGGCGTCCGCTGTCTCTTCCCTAGCGTTTCAGTCATGCGCCGCGAGGAAGTCCAGCACGGCCTGCTTGAAGCAGCGGTCGCCGACGGTGCTGAGGTGGTCGCGGTCGGGAATGATCGGCCCCCCAGGCCGGTTGACAGGCTTGGCCATGAGTGCGAACCTCCTCCCCAGAGCCAGGAGGTTTCCATGGCCCAAACATCACGACTGGAACATTTCGCGCTCATGGCGGCTTTCATCCTCGCCAGCAGCGCCGTGGCGGTGGCGCAACCGCATTGGGACGAGCCGATTCCAATCGTGCGCGGGCACCGCCTCTCCGGTGCCGTGCGGTACCAGGCGAAGCGATCGCCGGGAGGCGGGGGCGGCTCGACCGTCTCTCCCTGTAGCACGCCCGGCAGCACCAACTACAAGACCAACTGCCGTGGCAAAGGCCGGCCGGTGAACGAGACGTGGATCGCCACGAAGCCTGCGAACCCCTTGATGCTGGTGGCGGGCGCCAACGATTACAACTCGTACAACGGCCAAGGCCAGAACGGCTACTACTGGTCGACCAACGGCGGCAGCAGCTGGAACGACGCCGGCCCGATCGACGTCTTCCCCCACAACCCCAACTACGGCGCCGGCGACCCAGGGTTGGCGATCGATGCCAATGGCGTGGTGTACTACTCGTCATTGTTCTTCAGTTTCGCAACTTGCAAGGTCGGCGGTGTCGAGCTGCTGCGGCGCGCCACCAACGGCAGCTGGAGCTACTACCAGATCGCCGCAAACTCGAACTCGCGGTTTCAGGACAAGCCGGCCATCGCCATCGACGCCTCGCACGTGTACGTCTCGTGGACCCAGTTCCAATCGTGCTCGGGGATCAACGTGCCCTCGCCCATTCGGGTCGCCGTGTTCCAGAGCGGCGCGCAGTCGGTAGCGCCGTCAGCGAACTTCGCTCTTCCCGGGTCCACCTACTCGCAAGGCTCATCAATTGCCGCAGATGGGAGCGGCGGGTTCTGGATTGCTTGGGAGGAATTCCCCAGTTCCAGCGCGAGCGTCGGTGCCATCAGGCTCTCCCACTGCATGGGTCCCAGTGCGAGCAGCTGCCCACAGACGCCGCAGACGATCAGCCCGCCGGACTTCCAAGATCTCCCGAGCCCGCTGCCGGGCTTTGCGTTTCGCACCGACTCGTTCCCGGCGCTGACCCTCAGCGGCGGAAGTCCGCAAGTGGTCTGGACGTCGTACAACAGCACGGCGCAGCGCGGGCGTGCCTACCGGTGGTCACAGGGAACGGTTCAGGCGATCGCAAACACCGACGGCGACGACCAGTTCTTCCCAGCTATTGCACCGAGCGGCAGCGGCGGCGTCTTCGTCTCGTTCAGTCAGACCAACCGGAACGACGGCACCTACGAACAATACCTGTGGAACGGCACCAGCGTGAGTAAAGTCTCCACCGCGTTGTCCGTGCCGGACAGCGACGCCTTCTTCTCCGGGGAGTTCATCGGCGACTACAACGGCCTGGCAGTGTCGGCCGGTGTCCCGCACCCCACCTGGACGGACATCCGCGGCCCGAATCCCAACTATCCGGGTTACGAGATGGACGCGATGAGCTACTCGCCTTGAGGCAATAGCTGCGAGGGCTGGCTCGCGTGGGCGGCGCGCACGCTGGAGCTGCCCGAACCCGTACTGGTGGCGCGCCACGTACGCCTATGCGGGCTGAGTACGCTGTAGAGTTGCGGCCTGCAGCGCTGCGACGTGACGAACGGCAGCGAGGACCTCGTCTTCCGTCTGCGTACGACGTGAGACGATGAGGCGATGGACGCCGAGGTCGGCGAAGCGCCGCACCACGTCGGCGTCGAGCTTCGCCGCCGGCGTGACGCTGATCTCGAGCGCACCGAGCGCAGCAGGACGAGCGTGCTGGCGTGCTGCCGCGTACAGCCCCTCGATGCAGCGGGCTGTGTTGTCGAGATCGAGGGCAAACCCGTACCAGCCGTTGCCGTGCTCCACAGCGCGCCGGAAGGCCTGCGGTGTGGCGCCGCCGATGATGATGGGAGGATGAGGCTGCTGCACGGGTCGCGGGAATGCTTGAATACCGTCGAAGCTGACGAAGCGCCCGCGAAAGCTCGGCCGCGGTTGGGTCCACAACGCCAGCATCGCCTGCAGGTACTCGATGCTGCGCGCACCCTTGTGGGTAAATGGAACGCCCAACGCGTCGAACTCAGGCTTCAGGTAGCCGATGCCGAGGCCGAAGATCAGGCGCCCGCGCGACGCCACGTCGACGCTGGCCAGCTCCTTCGCCAGTACCACCGGGTTGCGCTGCGGCAGGATGATGATCCCGGTGCCCAGACGGATCGTCTGCGTACCGGCGGCGATGAAGGCGAGGGCCACGGCGGGATCGAGGAACGGCGTCTGCGGCGGCACCGGCGACGGCGGCACCTGCGGATCGGGCAACACCACGTGCTCGCCCGTCCACACCGACTCGATACCTTCGCGCTCCGCCGCCTGCGCAACCCGCAACGCCACCTGCGCATCGGCGCACGGTCCCACATTGATGCCAAACAATCCGAACTTCATGGCAAGCCCAATCCCATCCGCACCGCATATCGAGTTCCACGGAACGCTACAACCCACCTTCGCGGCGTAGGACGTGCAGCTATGACGGGACTCAAATCACACCCTCCACTTGCAGCGCGGCGAGCTGCTGCGCGTCGAGGCCGAGCCAGTCGCCGTAGACGGCTTGGTTGTCGGCGCCGAGGGGACGGCCGAGGTGACGGACTTGGCCCGGGGCGTGTGCGCGCAGCGGTGACGGCGCCGGCAGTGTGAGCGGGCCGGCCTCGTCGTCGGTGATCTCGATCAAGTTGCCGCGGGCGCGGAAGTGCGGATTGGCGGCGACCCGCAACAGACCATCGACGGCGGCAAGGGAGACACCAGCTTCATTGAACGCAGCCACCACCTCATCGCGTCGTCGTGTGCCGATCCAATCGGCAATGATCGCGTCGAGCTCGTCGGCGTGTGCGACACGTGCCTGGTTGTCGCGAAAGCGCGGGTCGTCGCACAGCTCAGACCGGCCGAGGAGCCGGAACATCCGGCGCACCAGGTCGTCGGTGCCGGCCGTGAGCGCGACCCACTCGCCGTCGGCTGTCTGATAGGTGTTGCGCGGCGCCATGGTCGGAAAGCGGTTGCCATGACGTCCGGGCTCGGCGCCGTCGCGGACGGCCGCAGCGATGCGCTGCGCCAGCAGGCCGAGCAGCGGTTCGTACATGGCGACGTCGAACGGCTCGCCGCGCCCGACCCCGCTGGCGTCGCGCGCGTAGAGACCCATCAACGCCGCGATGATCCCCTGCAGTACGCCCATGTAGTCGCCGAGGCCGACCGGCGAGAGCGTCGGCGGTGCGTCCGCCGGACCGGTGAGCGCCGCCAGCCCACTCATCGCTTCGGCCAGCGTGCCCGACCCCGGCCGTTCCGCCCATGGTCCACTCGTGCCGTACGCCGTCAGGTTCACCACCACCAGTCGCGGATGACGCTGCGCCAGCTGCTGCGTGTCGAGCCCCCACTTCGTCAGCCGCTCGGCGCTCACGGCGCACACCAGCAGATCGGTACGCGCCAGCATTTTCTCGAGCAGCTCACGTCCCGCCGGTTTGGTCAGATCGAGGGTCACGCACTGCTTGTTGCGGTTGACGATCTTCCATTGCAACGCCGCGCCACGTTGGTCAACGAGGCGGCGCAACGCATCACCGCGCGGCTGCTCGACCTTGATGACGCGGGCGCCGAAGTCGCCGAAGAACGCCGCGATCTGCGGCGCCGCGGCGAGGGTGGCGATGTCGACTACGGTGAGGTTGCGGAACGGCATGCCGCTGGCGTAAACCGGCTGGCGATTGGATTCAAGCGGAGAGCAACCGCCGATGGACGCCGATGAACGCCGATAGTATGGGAAGGGGGCTTCGAAACCGCTACGAAGGGAGCGCAAGATGGAGTTCAGCAGAGCTCAGGTCGAGGCGGCCTGGCGCAAGCGTATGGAGCTGCAAGACGCCAATGACTGGGAAGGGTTTGGGAAGACCTTCACCGAGGACGCGGTCTACGTCGAGCACCACTATGGTGTCTTCGCGGGTCGGGAGAAGATCCTCGCCTGGCTGGTGCCGGTGATGGAGCATTGTAAGGAGTGGACCTTCCCGGTCGAGTGGGTGAACATCGACGGCAACCGCGTCGTGCACAAATGGCTGAACCGTCTCCCCGGCCGGCGGCCGGATGGATCGTACTACGAGTTTGCGGGCATCACGGTGATGGTCTACGCCGGCGATGGCAGGTTTTCGTTCCAGGAGGACATGTACGACCGCCACGAGACCGACACAGTGCTGCAGGAATGGAACGCCGCGCAGCGGTGACACTGCGCCACAGGAGGAAATCGTCATGAGCAAGTTGTGCGAGGGTCGTGTAGCCATCGTGACCGGTGCGGGGCGCGGCATTGGCCGGGAGCATGCGCTGATGCTCGCCGCCCATGGAGCCAAGGTGGTCGTCAACGATCTGGGTGGCGAGCGCGACGGCAGCGGCGCGTCGCTCGGACCGGCGGGGGACGTCGTCCGCGAGATCACCGCGGCCGGCGGCGAGGCAGTGGTGAACGGCGACGACGTGAGCGATTGGGCGGGAGCCGAGCGCATGATCCAGCAGGCCGTCACCACGTACGGGCGCCTCGACGTGCTGGTGAACAACGCCGGCATCTTGCGCGACCGGATGCTGGTCAACATGGCCGAGGCAGAGTGGGACGCCGTCATCAAGGTGCATCTCAAGGGCACGTTTGCGCCCAGCCACTTCGCCGCGGCCTACTGGCGCGACCAGGCGAAGGCCGGCCACACGGTGAGCGCGCGCCTCATCAACACCACGTCGGTGTCCGGCATCTACGGCAACCCCGGCCAGACCAACTACGGCGCCGCCAAGGCGGCGATCGCGGCGTTCACCATCATCGCCGCCAGAGAGCTCGGACGCTACAAAGTCACGGTGAACGCCGTAGCCCCAGGGGCGCTGACGCGCATGACCGAGGATTTGATGATGGGTCGCGCCAGCGAAACGGACAAGGCGGCGATGCACCCGCGCTGGATTGCGCCGATCGTGACGTGGCTCGCCAGCGCCGAGTCGGCTCAGGTCACCGGGCGCGTGTTCGAGGCGTCGGGCCGCGCGCTCGGGATCGCCGAGAGCTGGCACCGCGGACCGGTCACCACGCCGATCGAGGATCCGACGGTTATGGGACCCGTCGTCGCCGAGCTGATGCGTAGCGCGCGCAAGAACGCCGGCATGGACGGCAAAGATCTCGACTGATCCGTTGCGTCGACAACCGAACAGAGGACGGTTCCCGGACGACGGTCGAGCGTGATTCCGCAACCGGAGCGCAGCCTCTCTGCGGCCAACGCGCCCGATGCAACCGGCGGCCGCTACGCGCGGTACGTGCTCGCCGTGTTGGTGCTGGTGTACGTCTTCAACTTCCTCGACCGGCAGATCCTGTCGATTCTCGCGGAGCGCATCAAGGCGGACCTCGGTGTGAGCGACGCGCAGATCGGCTTTCTGTACGGCACGGCGTTCGCCGTCTTCTACGCGATCTTCGGGATCCCGCTCGGGCGGCTCGCCGATGTCTGGGACCGCCGCCGCCTGATCTCCATCGGCCTCGGCTTCTGGAGCCTGATGACTGCGCTCTCCGGTCTGGCGCGCAGCTTCCCGCAGCTGGCCCTGGCGCGGATCGGTGTCGGCGTGGGCGAGGCCAGCATGTCGCCTGCGGCGTTCTCGATGCTCTCCGATTATTTTTCGAAGGCGCGGCGGACGACGGTGCTGGCGATCCACCAGAGCGCCATCTTCATCGGGTCCGGTCTCGGGCTCGGTATCGGCGGACTCATCGTGCAGCGGTGGGACGCCGCGTGGACCGGTGCTGCCGTTGCCGTTCGCGCTGACCATGCTCATCGTCCCGAACGTGACACTCGCTTGCGTCGCCTACTTCCCACAGTCGCTCCTGGCGGCGCTGTGGTCCGGTGCGGCCGTCTCGACGATCCAGGATCTCGTCTTGCCGCGCATGCGGGCAATCGCCTCGGCGGCGTACTTGCTGATGGTAACGTTCGTGGGGCTGGCGCTCGGACCATACGCCGTCGGCCGCCTGAGTGGTGCCCTGGGCAGCCTGCGCGGCGCCCTGCTGTACGGCCTCCTCGCCAACGGCGTCGCGCTGCTCTTCGGAGCTCTCGCGACGCGGCACCTGCCGCGCGACGAGTCGAGCCAGCTCGACCGCGCCCGCGCCGCCGGCGAGCCGGGCATCTGACGACTGGGGGACTGCTCAGAATGGTGGGGCAGGCCTCCGTGCCTGCCCGGCCGCTGGTGGAGGGGGGCGGGGGCTCTTGTTCCCTCCTCCTGTGAACATCCTTCGACAGGGCTCAGGACGGGCTTTCGTGAACGGAGGAGGGTTAGAGTGGAGGCCGTGGTAGCGACGAGACGACCGCCGCGTAGCCGGCGGCGCGACCTCGCGACGGGGGTGAACCTACGGCCAGGCGAAGACCGCCTGAACGCGCGTCTGCACTTCCGACCAGTCGCGGTCGCTGAGGTGCCCGATGTGCAACAAGATGCGCGAGTTGGCGACGGTGGCCAACAACATTCGAACGGTGGAGGGAATCTTGAGGCCAGCAGTGGGCCAGTCGGTCAACGCGTGATCGGATGGCGACCGCGGTGGATGCGACGTGATGGCGGCGATGACGAGGTCGCCACGCTGATTGTACGCCTGGGCCGACACGACGACGGCGGGACGGGCGCGCTCGGCCAAGCGATCGCGATAGGGGAACGGGACGAGCACGACGTCAGCGGCGCTAGAGCTAGACGGCATACAGCTTCTTCCAATCGTCGTAGATGCCGTCCTCGGGGTTGTCCCATTCCTCCTCCAGCCGATCCATCCCCAGCTCCGCCCAATGTTGCCGCTCGGTTCGATCGGTCTCCGCGATGGGGCGGATCTGCACCTCAACCGATGTGCCCTCGGCGATCTCGATGGGCTGATCAAGCTCGACACATTGATTTCGATACCGACCGGTGGCGCGCACCATTGCTCAGTCCTCCAAGGCGCCTTCACCCTATCTCGCGAGCGCTGGGGTGTGCAACTGGCAGCGGCAATGCCAGCAAGCGCCTGTCTCGCCGTCCGGAGGAGGAGGACGTGCCACATGCCACTTCTCACTTCTCCGATTCCGTCAGCGCGAGACCCCGAAGAGCCATCGATCACGAGGTAGACAAGGAGGCGATCCGATGAAAAGGCGCGACGTTCGTCATAGATGCGCAGTAGGGTCTCCGCGAAAGACATCGCTCTGCGGCCTCCTCGCCAACGGCGTCGCGCTGCTCTTCGGTGTTCTCGCGACGCGGCACCTGCCGCGCGACGAGTCGAGCCGGCTCGACCGCGCCCGCGCCGCCGGCGAGCTGGGTGTTTGACAGCTGGCGGACTGCTCAGAATGGTGGGGCAGGCCTCCGTGCCTGCCAGGCCCGCGCAGGCAGGGGGCGCCTGCGCCACCAGGTCCTTGAACCTCCGGGCTCCTTCACCGGCTCGCCGACTTGATCAGCTCGATGTCACGGCGAATCCACTCGTTCACGATGCTCGCCACGTCCGTCCGCTTTTGATCCGCCAGTTGGCGAAGAAACGCCTCGACGTTGGGTTCAAGGTAGATCGGCAGCGTCAGCTTGAGACCGCGACGATAGAACTTCCCGCGAACGCCCTTTGAGAAATCGTATTGCTTCTTCATTCTGCACCCTCGTTGTACTGCGCCTGTTCCTGACTGGTCGCCCTTCGCGCTGAGATGATTCGCACGCGGCATCGCGTCGGGTCAAGCTGTGAGAACGTATGTACGAGTACGAGCAGGCTTCCGGCGCTGTCGATGCCTTGTGTTACCCAGCGCTCCTCATTCTCGCTGTGCTCTTCGTCTGGGACCGATACCGCACGCGGATCCAGGAAGACAGTCGCTGCGCGTTCGAACGTGACGCCGTGTTGGCGCGCGTTGCAGCGACCGAGGCGGAGCCCCGGTCCCCACTCTCACCGCGGAGGTAGTGCTATGCGTTTAGATTTAGTTCGACTAGTCGGGAGTCTCATCGTGGTTCTCGGAGCGGCAGTCGGAAGGAGGGCCGCTGCGCGAGGGCTTCTTACCGGGCTGCTTGTTACCTGGACAGCGACCGCCGTCCAGCCCGCGTACGCGCAGGGCTGTGGCCCGTTCGCCATTAGCTTTGACCTTACACAGTTGTCGGCGGTTAATTTCAACATCGACGGGGCCGGCGGCGGCGAGACCGCTGCTCTGGTGACGCTGAGCCTGCCTTCCG
The DNA here is from genome assembly GCA_964498075.1 of uncultured Binatia bacterium (SeqCode). Taxonomy (GTDB): domain Bacteria; phylum Desulfobacterota; class Binatia; order HRBIN30; family HRBIN30; genus CAZCGA01. The sequence continues at coordinate 14,029 of CAZCGA010000092.1, forward strand.
GAACCCACAACCTCGAGGTTCCGTCGTCGTCGCACTCAACTGTTGTGCCGTTCACTGTCTCCTGTCTTGGCACGCTAGATTTTGATCCTGCCCTGGAGTCTTACGTCAACGGGCGCGGGACGAGCACGCTGACGATCTGGGGGTTTCCGGTCACGTTGGACCTTACGCGGTTGTCGGCGGCTAACGAAGCCTCGCCCTGCGCCCCGTTGCCGGGAGTCTGCGCCGCAGTGTTTGGGCCTCATTTGATTGCCAACCCGACAGTGCGGCGAACCGGCTTGCGTGACTCGCGGCCGCGCGATGACGTCCTGGATCGTTGGGGGACACGCGGTGTGTTCAGCCTGCACGACGGCCAGCGCATCGACCCCGACACCGAGGTAGTGGAGTACGTGCTGAGTCAGAACAACGGGGCGAACCAGAGTACCGAGCTGTACCATCCGGTGCTGACGCCCGCCGAGTGTCCGAATGGTAAGTGCTTTGTGCCGCGCACGAACTCGCAGGGGTTCGACCGCCGCTGGCGGTTCGGCCGCAAGCGCACGGAGCCGGACATCGCCGGCGCTCCGGGCTGGCGCAGCGGCGACTTCCGGCGCACCCTGGCGCTGCCGAACCTCATCAAGTTCACGCTCAGCGGCAAGCATGCATCGGTCGGCACGCCGCAGAAACTGAACGGCGTGCGACGCGTGCGGCAGAGCATCAAGATCGGCGATGACTGTATCACCCGCCTGCTGGATTGCGCGCCGAATGTGTTGGGCGGGTATTTCACGTGCAAAGAGGCGCACTGCGGCAACGGAACGGTCGAACCCCGTGAGCGGTGCGGAGAGCCAACCTTGCCGAACTGCGCGGCGGGCAGAGTCTGCGACACGTGCCAGTGTGTGCTGTCCGGACCGTAGAGTGGATAGAAGGGACTAAGATGTCGGGAGGTGTTGGCAGGCCGGTCTGTGCGCGCCTCCTAGGCCGGGGTTTCTAGCTGCCGCCGCCGTCCTCGGACACCCGATCCAGCTGCGCCCGGTTGACGCCGGGGACGCTGGTGAGCGTGGTGTTCAACGCGACGACGTCGCGCGCGTGCGCTGCGGGCACGGTGAACTCCGCATCCATCAGCGTCTCGTCGGTGTCCTGCGTGGTCGCCATGGACTGGACGCTCGCCGCGGTGCGGCTCACGAACGACGTCCACGCGGCGTGGACGAGGTCGGCCGCGGATGGAGTCATACGCATCGTGAGGCGATAAGTTATGGGTCCGGCCTGTGACGGCAGCACGCGCTCGAACCAGTCTTCCGCCCACATCAGCGAGAACTGGATGAACAGCAGCGCCACCAGGACGAAGCAGGCGAACACCAGGTAGCCGGCGCCTGCGGCAAGCCCCATGCTCGCCGCCGCCCAGAGTGTGGCCGCAGTGTTGAGCCCCTGCACGCTGGCGCCGCGGTGCATGATGACGCCGCCACCGATGAATCCGATGCCGGTGACCACGCCGCCGGCGATCAGCATCGGATTGTTGGTCGGGCCCAAGCCGAGCAGTGAGATCATGCCGTATGACGCGGCACCGACGGAGACCAGCGCGTGGGTTTGGATGCCGGCGTTCTTGTGGTGCAATCGGCGCTCGATACCGACGAGCGCGCCGAAGACCAACGCGAGGAAGAGGCGTGCACCGAGCTCGGCATACGGGATCGAGGCGGGAACGTAATGCTCCATGGCTGTTCTGTACCACGTGTGGGGGGACTGGAATCAAGGCGAGCGATGCGATCCGGGCGCGCCATCCGGAGCCGGCGCTGCCACGCTGAAGCCGGTTACTCGTCCGGAGTTGGACGCAGCCATCCGTAGCGCTCCAAGAAGCGCGACAGCGCCGGGTCGTCGAGCGCGAGCGGCGGGAGATACGGTCCGATTCGCCGGCGCGTCCACCACGCTCCCGTCGTATCGCCGAGACGCGTGAACGCGTACTCGTAGAGCTCGGCGCGAATGAACTTCGGCGGCCGCTCGGGAAACGGATTCATCGCCAGCAGGCTGAGCGCGGCGGCGTCGCCCTGCAAGAGCTCGTAGATGAAATGCACCAGCCACGGATTACTCCGGGGGTCTTGCATGGCGGCGAACCAGATCTGCCAGTCGAGGCGGTAGTGGTACGGGGCGACGAAGCAGGGGCGGCGCTTGACGTCGCCGGGCTTGCATTGGAACTCGTACTCCCGCCACTGCGTCGTCTCGCCGAGCGCTGCGTCGTCGGTCGCTTGGAGAATCACTTCCTGGCGGTGCGTGCCGACGCTGCCGAAGGCGCCGTACGTGTTGACGAGGTGCAGGGAATCAAAGGAGGCATTCATCATCTGTCGCGACCCGAGCAGATTGCGCACCGGTCCGATGCTCAGATAGAGCACCAGCGCCGTGAGACTGTAGGTGACGATCTGCTGCAGGCGCGACGCCGCGACGTGCTGCAGTTGGAGCACGCGCCGTTGCAGGCTTCGTGGAAAGAAGACGCTCAGCGCCGCATCGTCGAAGCACGCGATGCACAGGGCGATCGTCAGCCAATTGAGCCACGAGAGGTTGCCGCTGATGATCAGGTAGACCTGGAAGCCAACCAGGAAAAGCCCGCTGACGTGCCGCAGCCGGCGCGGCGCAAACAGCAGCCACGGAACGATCAACTCGACGAAGTGGTTGCTGAGGACTTCCAGCTTGTGGAAGGCGACCGGCAACTGGTGCAGATACCAGCTCAAGGGATTGGGCAGCGGCTGGGTTTCGTAGTGGTACAGCATGCACGTCAGGTCGCGCCAACACGTGTCACCCCGCAGCTTGATCAATCCGGCGCCGAGCATGACCCGGAACAGCACCCAGCGCAGCAGCCAGATGACCGGCGTCGACGGTGGCGCCCGCGCCGGCAGCGGCCGGCCATCCACCACCGGGCAAAGAAAGATGGCGAGGAATCCGGTCTCTAGGACGAGGATCTCCCAGCCATAGCCGTAGAACAGCTGCCCGACGTGGACGAACGACAGGTAGAGGAACCACAACACCGCCAGCAGCGGCGCGTTGGCGAAGCCGAGTAAGACCACGGCGGACAGGGCGATGCCGCTGTCGGCCAGCACCGAGAGGAACGCGTCGGAACAATCGAGCCAGAAGATGCTCGGCAGCTCCATGAACCCAGACAGCCGGCTGTCGCGCGCCGCCGCGATGGCTTCCAGATAGCGGTCGGCGGGCAGCAGACCGTTGCGGCCGATCAGCGGTCGCACTTGTTGCGACAGCGACAGGAAGGCGATGCAGTAGATCAGGCCAAGGAAGCGGAGAAAGAGTAGACGCGTGAGCCAGTAGCGCCCGCGCAGCATAGAGCGATCTGCAGGCGGTGTGTTGGCCTCGAGGTACATCGGCGGATGGGACCTCCCTTACCGCAGCGCACTGCAACGCAAAAGCCCGATCGACGGTCTTGAACTCCAGAAACGCTCTGCGTTATGGAGACCGACGCAACCAGATGCAACCCGCAATCGACATTCATTCGGCCGGCGTGCTCTCCGCGGAACGCCGGGACGAGATTGAGCAATGGTTCCACATGCAGTTTGCGCACACCTCTTTTCAATGGAGCGCCCCAGCGTGGCATGTGCTCGGGTGTGTTGGCGACCGGCTCGTCGGCTACCTGCGGATGTTCGAGCGCGTGATCTCAGCCGGTGGGCACGCCGTTCGGGTTGGCGGCATCGGCGGCGTGATGACCCGTCCGGAGTGCCGCCGCCGCGGCATCGCCAGCGCGCTGCTGCGGAGAGCGGCGCAGTTCATCGGAGACGAGCTGGGCGCGGAGTTCGGCCTGCTGCTTTGTCGAGAGGAAGTCGCGCCGGTCTATGCGAAGCTTGGCTGGCAGATTGTCGCGGGTCCGACGACGTTCGAGCAGCCGTCCGGCAAGGCGACGTATCCGCGACTGACGATGGTGCTGCCGTTCACGGAGAAGGAATGGCCTGCCGGACCGATCGACATGTGTGGGTTGCCCTGGTGACGCCGTGAGCCAAACGAGATACGCTTCACGTTCGTCAGATCGCCCGCTCGCGGCCCTTCCAGTACGGATCGCGCAGCTTGCGCTTGTAGAGCTTGCCGTTCGGGTCGCGCGGCATCGACTCGATGAAGTCGATCGACTTGGGACACTTGTACTTCGCCACCTGCTGCAGGCAGAAGGCCATGATCTCCTGCGCCAGCACGGGTGACGGCATCACGCCGGGCGCCGGCTCGATCACGGCTTTGACCTCCTCACCCCAATCGTCGTTCGGGATGCCGAAGACGGCGACGTCGCCGACCTTCGGATGGGTGAGCAGCACCGACTCGACCTCGCTCGGGTAGATGTTCACGCCGCCGGAGATGATCATGTCGATCTTGCGATCGCACAGAAAGAGGTAGCCCTCCTGATTGAGGTAGCCGACGTCGCCGACGGTGAAGAAGCCGTCGCGGCGGTTGGCGTCGGTCTTGGCCTTGTCCTTGTGATACTCGAAGTCCGCCGTGCCGAGCGCCATGTACACCGTCCCGGGCTGGCCCGCCGGACACTCTGTGCCGGCGTCGTCGAGAATGCGGATCTGCGAGCTCGGCCAGGCGCGGCCGACGGTACCCGGATACTGCAGCCACTCTTCGGGGGTGACCAGCGTGCCGCCCCCCTCGCTGGCCGCGTAGTACTCGTAGATCACCGGCCCCCACCACTGCAGCATGCGCCGCTTCACGTCGATCGGACACGGCGCCGCAGCGTGGATCATGTGCCGCAGCGACGACACGTCGTACTTGGCCTTCACGTCGTCGGGCAGGGCGAGCAGCCGGTGGAACTGCGTCGGCACCATGTGACTCGTCGTCACGCGATACTTCTGGATGAAATAGAGGCAGCTCTCCGGCGTCCACCGATCCATCAGCACCACCGTGTGTCCGTAGTGCAGCGACGAGCCGGCGAACATCAAGACGGCGGTGTGATACAGCGGCGAGCCGGTGAGGTGGACGTTGTCGTTGCCCGGCTGCACGCCGAACATCGCCAGGAACATGGCGAACATGGAGAACACGGCGTCCGGATCATACGGCGCAAGCGGCCGGCGTACCCCCTTCGGCCGTCCCGTCGTGCCCGAGGTGTAGTTCATGACCTGCCCGGCGGCACGATTCTCCGGCAGCGTGTCGGGCTGCCCGTTGGTCAGCTCTGCGTAAGTGCGGAACCCCGGCACGCGGCCGACGGCGAACCGGTTCCGCTCGGGGAAGCGACTTTCTTCCACGGCGCCCTGACATGCCTTCGCAAACGGCTCCGCGGCGAAGCAAGCCTTGGCTTCGGAGTCTTGCAGGATGTACGCGATCTCCGCAGCCGTGAGGTGATGGTTGATGGGCGTCAGGTACAGCCCGGCCTGTCCTGCCGCCAGGTATAGCTCGATCATCGGTGCGCCGTTCGGCAGGACGGTGGCGATGCAGTCGCCTTGCTTGAGCCCGAGCGCCCGCAGGGCATGCACCAAGCGGTTCGACGCCGCCAGCAGCTCGCCGGCGCTGATCCGCCGTCCGTCGGGCTCGACGAGCGCCAGGTGCGCCGGGTCCTTCTGCGCCAGGTTCCAAAAGCCGTACTCCGACATCGACACTCCCTTGCAGATTTTCGAGCTTGCGTCGGCAGAGTTACAACACGACGCGTTCTGGGTCCAGAGCGCCTATGCGCGACGCCCGCGCCCTTTCGGAATTGCGTGAGGGCTCGATGAAGGGCAGCGCGAGCGGCCAAGCGGTCGAACGTGCGTATCGAGTGACGAGCCACCCGACATTTGCGCGACGGCACGGCCACAGCTACATCTGCCGATCGTGTTGACCATCACCAACCTGCGCAAGCGCTACGGCAGCCAAAGCGTGCTCGACGGCGTCAACTGGTTCGTCGCCGACGGGGCGCGGGTCGGGCTGGTGGGTGCGAACGGCTCCGGCAAGTCGACACTGCTGCGCCTGATCGCCGGTGAAGGCGAGGCGGATGAGGGCAGCATCGTCCTGCCGAAGGAGACCACCGTTGGCTACCTGCCGCAGGAGGTGTTTGGAATTGCCGGGCGCACGGTGCTCGACCACGCCTTGACGGCCTTCGCCGACGTGCGAGCGCTCGAAGCCGAGTGCCGCCGCGTCGAGCACGAGCTGGGCGAGGTGCCCGCCGATGATCCGCGGCACGATGCGCTCATGGAAACGTACACGCGGCTGCGCCACGACTGGGACACCCACGGCACCTACGACATGGAAGCGCAAGCGGAGCGCGTGCTGAGCGGCCTGGGTTTCCGCACCGTCGATCTGCACCGCGACTGCGGCGAGTTCTCCGGTGGCTGGCAGATGCGCATCTCGCTGGCGATGCTGCTGCTGCAGCGCCCGCATCTGTTGTTGCTCGATGAGCCCACCAACCATCTGGACATCGAAGCGCGCACCTGGCTGGAGGAGTTCCTCGCCGAGTACCCGCACACGGTCATCATCGTGGCCCACGATCGCTACTTCCTCGACGTCGTCGTGCAGCAGATCAGCGAAGTGGCGCACGGCACGATCAGCGACTTCCATACGAACTACAGCCGCTACCTGGTCGAGCGCGAGGAGCGCGTCCAGCGGCAGGCGGAGGCCTACCGGCTGCAACAGGAAGAGATCGAGCGGCTCACCGGCTTCATCAATCGCTTTCGCTACCAAGCCTCCAAGGCTGCGCTGGTGCAGAGCCGCATCAAGCAGCTCGACAAGATCGAGCGACTGAAACCGCCCGAGGGGTTCCGCACCGTCCACTTCCGCTTCCCGCAACCGCCACGCAGCGGGCGCATGGTGCTGCAGCTGCACGGTGCCGGCAAACGCTACGGCGACATTGTCGTCTACGACGGGCTGGACCTCGCCATCGAGCGCGGCCGCAAGGTCGCCCTCGTCGGTCCCAACGGCGCCGGCAAGTCGACGTTGATGAAGCTGCTCGCCGGCGTCGAGCTGCTGGACGGCGGCGAGCGGGTCGTGGGACACAACGTGTCCCTGGGCTACTTCGCCCAGGACCAGACGCAGGTGCTCGATCAAGGCGGCACGGTGCTCGAGGAGGTGACCCGCGCCGCGCCGGCCGATCTGGTGCCGCAGGTGCGTCACCTCCTCGGTGCCTTCCTGTTCTCCGGCGACGCGGTCAACAAGCGCACCGGCGTCCTCAGCGGCGGCGAGCGCAATCGGCTGGCGCTGGCCAAGCTGCTGCTCCATCCGGCGAACTGCCTGTTGCTCGACGAGCCGACCAATCACCTCGACATCTACGCCAAGGAGGTCTTGCTCGACGCACTCCTCAACTACCACGGTACACTGATCCTGGTGGCGCACGACCGCTACATTCTCGACCGCTTGCCGGAAGAAATCATCGAGGTCGGTTCCGGTACGGCGGTACGCTACCCCGGGGACTACGAATACTACCTGCAGAAGAAGGCGGCGGGGGAAGTCCAGCCGATGATCGTTCCGGCCGCGGGCAATGGCGCTCGTGTCGCGGCGGAGGACAACGGCACCAGTGCCGCCGACCGTGCGGCGCGCGAGACACAACGGCGCCGGGAACGCGAGCAGGCGCGACGCGCGGAACGACTACAGCAGATCGAGGCAACTATCGCCGCGAAGGAAACGGAGCTGAGTGCGCTGACCGCGGCCATCAATGACCCGGAGTTTCACCAGGCCCATCCCAGCCCACACAGCCTGTACAGCGACTACGCGCGCCTGCGGAAGGAGGTCGAAGGCCTCTACGCGGATCTCATCACCTGCAGTCCTGAGTCGTGAGCCCTCGGCGCCGCGCATGAGCTCCCTCCCGCTCGCCCATCTGCGCATGATCGATCTGTCGCGGCAGTTGCCGGGGCCGTTCTGCTCGATGCTGCTGGCGGACTTCGGCGTCGACGTCCTCACGATTGCCAATCCCCGCGACCCGATGGGCGTGGGCATTCCATTCCTCGCCCGCAACAAGCGCAGCATGACGCTCAATCTCAAGACCGATGCCGGCCGGGACATCCTGCGCCGGCTGGTGCGCGAGACCGATGTGCTGCTCGAAGGCTACCGGCCGGGCGTGCCGCAGCGCCTGGGCATCGACTACGACACGCTCCGCGCCCGCAATCCGCGACTCATCTACTGCGCCATCTCCGGCTACGGCCAGGACGGCCCGTACCGCGACCGCGTTGGGCACGACATCAACTATCTCGGCTACGCCGGTGTCCTGAACTTCGTCGGCGAGGCCGGTGGGCCGCCGGTGATCCCCGGCGTGCAGATCGCCGACATCGCCGGCGGCGGGCTGATGGCGACGGTCGGAATCCTCACTGCGGTGATTGCCCGTGAGCACACCGGGCGCGGCCAGTTGGTCGACGTGTCGATGCTCGACGGCTCGCTGGCGTCGAACGCCTATCACATCCTGATGTACCTGCTTTCCGGCAGCCTGCCGCAGCGCGGGCGCGAGCAGTTGACCGGCGGCTTTCCCTGCTACGCCGTCTACGAGACGCGCGACGGGCGCCACGTCACCGTCGGCGCCTACGAGCCACACTTCTGGGCCACGCTGTGCCGGCACTTCGGGCGCGAGGACTTCATTGCGCGCCAATGGGACGAGGGCGAATCGCGCGAAGCGATGTTCCGTTTCCTGCGCGCCGCCTTTCGCGAGAAGACGCTCGCCGAATGGATGCGCGAGCTGGGCGACAAGGAGATTTGCTTCGGACCGGTGAATACGCTCGAAGAAACCTTCGCCGATCCGCAGCTGCGTCACCGCGGGATGATCGTCGACGTCGATACGCCGGCAGGACACACGGTCATGCCCGGAACGCCGATCAAGCTGTCCGACACGCCCGCTGCGTTGCGCACGCCGCCGCCGGCATTCGGCGAGCACACCGATGGCGTCCTGGCGTCGTTGGGCGTCAGCGCCGCCGAGATCGCAGGGCTGCGCCAGGACGGCGTGGTGTGATCAGCGCTACGCGGCAAACGCCGGGATGACGTGCTGGCCGAACAGCTCGATGGACCGCATGACCTTGTCCGGCCCGATGTTGTACGGGTTCATCAGGCAGAGGAGCTGGTCGCAGCCCGCCGCCTGATAGCGCTTCGCCTTCCGGATGCACGTCTCCGGGTCGCCGACGATGATGGCGTCCATCTCGTCGAGCACGTCGAAGTTGAGCCCTTCCAGGTTGAGGTCCTTGAGCACCCGCGTGTACTCGTACGAGCCCAGCTCCTTGCCTTCCTGCCAGGCGGCGAGCGAGCCGATCAACTCGATGCTGCGCTTGAAGTACCACAGCACCGACTGCTCGGCGTTGCGGCGCGCCTCAGCGTTGGTCTCCGCGCAATGGACCATGGTGAAGGCGGCGGCGCGCGGGTTGACGAACTTGCCGACCGGCTTGGCGTCCTTCAGCGCCTCACGGTACAAGCCGATGCGGAACGCCAGCTCGTCGGGCGGCACGCCGATGGTGAACGACAGCAGGCCGAGGCCGGCGCGGCCGGCGACCTCGTGACCCGCGGGGGAGCTGGTCGCCATCCAAACGGGTGGATGCGGCTGCTGAATCGGCTTCGGGTGCACGCGGCGCGGCGGCACCTTGAAGTACTTTCCTTCCCAGGAGAACAAATCCGTGGTCCAGGCGCCGATGACGACCTCGAGCGCTTCTTGCCACAAGTCGCGGGTCTCCAGCGGCGCGATCCCGAAGCCTTCGAGCTCGTCGCGCGTCGACGAGCGGCCGGTGCCGAACTCCAGCCGGCCGTCGCAGATGATGTCGAGCGTGGCCGCCATCTCGGCGACGCGGATCGGATGATTGTACGGAAAGGGCAGCAGCCGTACGCCGTGCCCGATCTTGATGCGCTTGGTCTTCGCAGCGACGGCGCCGTATAAGACCTCGGGCGCCGAGCAGTGCGAGAACTCGCTCAGGAAATGGTGCTCCACCGTCCAGAAGTGTGAGAACCCCAGCTCGTCGCCGCGCACCGCCTGGGCGATGACATTGTGGTACGCATCGTACTCGCTGCGCGCGTGCCACGGCGCCGGCACCGGTATTTCGTAGAACAGGCCAAACTCAAATCCCATCGTGCCTCCAATCTGCATACGAGCGTTTGCTAACACGCCGCCGGCGCAAGCCGCAAGCGCGGGGGAGCGGCGGTCGCGTCCCAGCTCGGAGAGCAGCCGACTCCGGTACGATTCTGGCGCCGCGAAATTTCTGCTAGGGTCACACGATGACTCGCGACATCCAGCTCGACGCACGCGAAGCGCGTCTGTTCGGTGTGCTCATCGAAAAGGCGCTGACGACGCCGGAGCAGTACCCGCTGTCGGTGCACGCGGCGACCAACGGCGCCAACCAGAAGAACAATCGCGACCCGCTGCTGTCGCTGTCCGAGGATGAGGTCCAGATGGCGTTGGAGCGTCTGGAGAAGAAGTACCTGGCGCGGAAGGTCTTCCCGAGCAACAGCCGCGTCGAGAAGTATTGCCACAACGGCAAGGACGGTTTGGGGCTGGACGTGGCGCAGCTGGCCGTCATGGCCGAGCTGCTCATGCGCGGTCCGCAAAGCCCCGGCGAGCTGCGGACGCGGGTCGGCCGCATGAGCGCGATCGAATCCCTCGATCAATTGACGGACATTTTGACGCCGCTGATCGAGCGCGGCTACGTCAAGCGCCTGCCGCCGTTGCCGGGCTCACGCGCCGAGCGCTACGTGCAACTGATCAGCTCCGATCTGCATCCGCTCGACACACCGGCGCCCGGCGCCCACGCCCCAACCTCCGCGGCGGGAACCCTCAGCACGCGCGTCGAAGCGCTCGAAGCGGAGCTGGAGCGGCTGCGCCAGCAGTGCCGCACACTGGCCGCGAAGCTCGGCCAGTCGTTCGACGAGTAGGCTCCGTCTCGCTCCCGTCAACGTAAGGATGACCAGCACGCCGGCATACCCCTCGATACGCGACCCTTGCGCACGGGTGATGCCTCACGCTAAACGGGCCAGATACCAACGGAGATGAAGCTATGCTGAACAACGGGGGCACCGCGGGGGAGTCGCCTGCAAACAGTTCCTCTGCATCAACGACGGCACCGACGCACGACCGGGAGCGTCGGGCGTACGAATGGATCGGCGCGCTGGTCGAGCTGCCGGAACGTTTTGCCGGCACGTGGTCGGAGCGTCAGGCGGCCGAGCGCATCGCGACCTGGATGCGCGAGCTGGGCATTCAGGATGTGTCGATCGGGCCGACGCCCGGAGGTCCGCGCGGCGGACTGGTGCTGGCGATCCACGCCGGTGTGGCAGCACTCGGCTGCTGGTGGGGCGGCTTCGTCGGGGTGCTGCTGGCCGCGCTTGCCGCGTGGTCCTTTCGCAAAGCCTTCCAGACGGGCAGCGCGCCGCTTGCCAGCGTGTTCAGCGCCCCCGAATCGCTGAACGTCGTGGGCCGTGTCGGTGCGGAAAGGCCGGCGCACCGCGTCGTGCTCAGCGCGCACATCGACGCCGCGCAGGCGGGGTGGATTTTCTCGCCCACACCGTCCGACCGCTTCGCGCGCTTCAACCGCCGGTTTCGCCGCGATGATGGACAGCCGCAGTCGGCGCACGCGGTGAACCATGCGATGGTGCTGGTCGCGGTGGTGCTGGCGCTCGGTGCATGGCTGGGCGCGCATGGATGGCTCTTTGGTCTGGCGCGCGCGCTGGCCGTCATCGGCCTGCTGATCGCGTGCGGAAGCGGACTGCAGTGGGCGGCGTCGCGCGCCACGCCGGGTGCCAACGACAACGCCTCGGCCGTAGCCGCCATGCTGATCTGTGCAGAACGGCTGCTGGCGGAGTTGCCGGCGGAGGTCGAGCTGTGGCTCGTCGGGACAGGCGCCGAGGAGGTCGGTTGCAAAGGCATGCACGGCTTCGTGGATCGCCACCTCGATTGGCCGATGGAGAGCACGTACTTCGTCAACTTCGAGTGCGTCGGCGGCGGCGCGCTGCACTACATTCGCAGTGAAGGCCTGCTCGGGAAGCTCAGCTATCCTCCGCTGCTGAACGAGCTGGCCCGGCGGGTTGCCGCCGGCGGCGGCTGCGGCGAGGTCACGCCGACGGACCTGCTCGCGGCAACCGACGGACACGTCCCCGCGGCGCGCGGCTATGCGACGCTGTCGCTGATCTCGCTCGAGGCCAACGGCGTGCCGCGCAACTATCACCGCCCCGACGACACGGTCGAGCGCATCGATTGTAGCACCGTCGTGCGCGCCGCCGACTTCGGCGCCGCCGTGGCGCTGGCCGCGCTGCGCGGCGAAGCCGGGCCGATCAGCCCGGAGCAGCATGCATGAAGGATCTGTTCGCAATCAACGGCAAGGTTGCGCTGGTTACCGGCGGCTCGCGCGGCATCGGACTGATGATCGCGCGTGGCTTCGTCGAGGCCGGAGCCAAGGTCTACATCTCGGCGCGCAAGCAGGACGTCTGCGATGCCGTGGCTGCGGAGCTGTCGCGATCGGGCGCCTGCATCTCGATCCCGGCGGATCTGTCGACCGAGGCAGGAGCGCAGGGGCTGGCCGCAGAGGTTGCCCGCCGCGAGCCGGCGCTGCACGTCCTGGTCAACAACGCCGGCGCCAACTGGGGCGCGCCGCTCGCGGAGTATCCGGACTCGGCGTGGGACAAGGTCCTGGCGCTCAACCTGAAGGGCCCGTTTCTGCTGACCCGCGAGCTGGTGTCGTTGCTGGAGAAGGGCGCGCGGCCCGGTGATCCGGCGCGCGTGATCAACATCGGCTCGATCGACGGCCTGCAGGTGCCGGCGCTGGAGACCTACGCGTACTCGGCGAGCAAGGCGGCGGTGCACCATCTGACGCGCGTCCTGGCGCGGGCGCTGGCGCCGCGCGGCATCACGGTCAACGCGGTGGCGCCGGGACCCTTCGAGAGCAAGATGATGGCGGCGACCCTGGAGCGCTTCAAAGACGCGATC
>CAZCGA010000093.1:0-26814 GCA_964498075.1 uncultured Binatia bacterium (SeqCode)
GCCGCGGCGACTACCTCGGCGGCACGGTGCAGGTGATCCCGCACATCACCGACGAGATCAAGCGCCGCATCCTGGAAGCCGCCGAAGGCTACGACATCGCCATCGGCGAGGTCGGCGGCACGGTGGGCGACATCGAGAGCCTGCCGTTCCTCGAAGCCATCCGGCAGTTCCGCTGGGACCGCGGCCGTGACAACGTGCTCTACATCCATCTCACCCTGGTGCCGTACATCAGCACCGCCGGCGAGGTGAAGACCAAGCCGACGCAGCACAGCGTGAAGGAGCTCACCGGGCTCGGCATCCAACCGGACCTCCTGCTGTGCCGCACCGACCGCCCGCTCGAACGCAAGATCAAGGCGAAGATCGCCCACTTCTGCAACGTCGACGAGAGCGCCGTGGTCACCGCCAAGGACGTCGATTGCATCTACGAGGTGCCGCTCAACTTCCATGAGGAAGGGTTGGACGAACGCATCGTCGAGAAGCTCAACATGTGGACCGGCACCCCGAACCTCGGCAAGTGGGCCAAGGTCGTGCAGACGGTAAAGCACCCGCGCGAGCGCGTGCGCATCGCCATGGTGGGCAAGTACATCGACCTTGCCGACTCGTACAAGAGCCTGCACGAGGCCTTGGTGCACGGCGGGATCGCCAACGAGTGCACGGTCGAGATCGACTACGTCGACTCCGAGAAGATCGAGCAAGAGGGCGTGCCGCCCGAGGTAGAGCGCGCCGACGGGATCCTCGTCCCCATGGGCTTCGGCCCGCGCGGCACCGAAGGCAAGATCGCCGCGGTGCGCTATGCGCGCGAGGAACGCGTCCCATTCCTCGGCATCTGCTTCGGGTTGCAAATGGCGGTGATCGAGTTTGCCCGCAACGTGTGCGGGCTCGAACGCGCCAACTCCACCGAGGTGGACGAGCACACGCCGCATCCGGTGATCGACATGATGCCCGGCCAGCGTTCGGTGATCCAGAAGGGCGGCACGATGCGCCTGGGTGCGTACGACTGCGTCTTGAAGGAGAGCTCGCTGGCGCTGCGCCTGTACGGCAAGCGCAAGATCAGTGAGCGACACCGCCACCGCTACGAGGTGAGCAACCCGTACCGCGACACGCTGGTGAAGCACGGTTTGACTCTCAGCGGCCTGTCGCCGGACGAGTCGCTGGTCGAGATGATCGAGCTGGCGGATCACCCGTTCTTCCTGGCGAGCCAGTTCCATCCGGAGTTCAAATCGCGTCCGCTCGATTGCCACCCGATGTTCAAGGGGTTCATCAAGGCGGCGCTGCAGCACAAGAGCGAGGCGGCCGCGACGCCCTTACTGAGTGCGGTGTCGCGATAAGATGCCGCGATCACGGGAAGTCGCAATCGGGCCGCTGCGCGTTGGCGGCACGCAGCCGCTCGTGTTCATCGGCGGGCCGTGCGTCATCGAAAGCCGTGACCATGCGTTGCGGCACGCCGCGGCGTTGCGCGCCGTCACCGAACGGGTCGGCGTGCCGTTCATCTACAAGTCGTCGTTCGACAAGGCCAACCGTACGTCTCTGGGCTCGTATCGCGGGCCGGGAATGACAGAGGGGCTGGACATCCTCGCGGCGGTGAAGCGCGAGACTGGCGTGCCGGTGCTCACCGACGTGCATGAGTCGCAGCAGGTGAGGGCGGTTGCCGAGGTCGCCGACGTCCTGCAGACGCCGGCGTTCCTGTGCCGTCAGACGGACTTCTTGCTGGACGTCGCGGCGGCGGGCAAACCGGTGAACGTGAAGAAGGGGCAGTTCCTGGCCCCATGGGACATGCGGCCGGTGTTGCAGAAGTTGGCGAGCAGCGGCAACCAGCAGCTCTTGGTCACCGAACGCGGGGTCTCGTTCGGCTACAACAACCTCGTCGCCGACATGCGCTCGCTGGCGGTGATGGCCGAGTTTGGCTACCCGGTGATCTACGATGCGGGTCACAGCGTGCAGCTGCCGGGCGGGCAGGGGACGGTATCCGGCGGGCAGCGCCAGTTCATTCGCACGCTGGCACGCGCCGCGGTCGCCGCCGGAGTCGACGCCGTGTTCTTGGAGGTCCACGAGGATCCGGACCACGCGATGAGTGATGGACCCAACTCGTACCGACTCGACGAGCTGGAAGTGCTGCTGCGGGAGCTGAAGCGGATCGATGCCATCACCAAAGAAGGCTAGGCGGCCGCCGCCGGTGCGCCGGGCGCGCGAAAGCGACGACGTACGGCGGGCGCGCCGTGTGCTGTCGATTGAAGCGCGTGCCGTGGCGGCGCTCGCCGGCCGCCTCGACGAGCACTTCACCCGCGCCATCGAGGTGCTCGGCGCCTGCACCGGAAAAGTCGTCGTCACCGGCATGGGCAAGTCCGGGATCGTCTGCCGCAAGATCGCCGCGACGCTCACGAGCACCGGTACGGCCGCGGTGTTTCTTCACGCCGCTGAGGCGGGGCACGGCGACGCCGGCGTGTTCGTGCGCGGCGACACGGTGCTGGCCGTCTCGAGTAGCGGTGAAACGGCCGAGGTGGTGCGGCTCTTGCCGCTCATCAAGCGACTCGATCTGCCGTTGGTGGCGATGACCGGGCGCAACCGGTCGACCCTGGCGCGCGCTGCCGACGTCGTGCTCGATGTGAGCGTTGCGGAGGAGGCGTGCCCGATGAACCTGGCACCGACCGCGAGCACCACGGCGGCGCTGGCGCTGGGCGATGCGCTGGCCGTCGCGCTGCTCGAGCGCAAGGGCTTCGGTCCGGATGACTTCGCCGTGCTGCATCCGGGGGGCGCGCTGGGTCGCCGGCTCTTGAAGGTCGAGAAGCTCATGCATCAGGGGGGGGCGGTGCCGCTGGTGCATCTCACCACCCCCTTCCAGGAGATCTTGCTGGAGATTACCGGCAAGCGTCTGGGCATCACCGGCGTCATCGATGCGCAAGGCGATCTGGTCGGCGTCATCACGGACGGCGATCTGCGCCGCGCGCTCGGGCAGATCGACAACCTCCGTGCCTCCTGCGCCGCCGACATCATGACCCGCAATCCCAAGGCGGTTGCAGCCACTTCGTTGGCGGAGCACGCAGTGGCCATCATGGAGCGCCACAGCATCACCTCACTCTTCATCTTGGCAGACGGCAGCCGCCAACCGGTGGGGATCATCCATGTCCACGATCTGCTGAAGGCCGGAGTGGTGTGATGATTGGCAGATGGCGCGCGCCACGATTGCGCCGGCTGGTTCGACGGGTGAAGAACGTCGGGGCGGCGGGCGTGGCGAATCTGGCGTTGTGGTTGGTAGGGCGCCTGTCGCTCGCGCGTGCCTTGCGTCTCGCCGAGGTCGCCGGCGGGCTGCTGCACCGCCTGCTACGCAGGCCGCGGCGTGTGGCGCAGGAGCACTTGCAGTTGGCGTTCGGCGACGCGCTCACACCGGTGGCGCGCGACCACCTGGCGCGGGCGTCGTTCGTGAACATAGCGCGCTGCTTCTGCGAGCTGGCGAAGATCGATGAGATCCGCGCTCGGTGCGACGACTACTTCGAGGTCGATGGCTGGGAGCACATGCAGGCGGCGTTCGCGCCAGGCAAAGGGGTCATCATCATTACTGGTCACATCGGCAACTGGGAGCTGCTGGCGGCGTATTTCGCGTGGCAGGGGATTCCCATCGCGGCGATCGCGCGGCGCATCTACGCCGAGCGCCTCAATCAGCTGCTGGTCGAGTTCCGCAGCCGGCAGGGCGTCGAGACCATCCTGCGCGAAAGCCCGCACTCGGCGCGCCAGATTCTCAAGGCGCTGAAGGCCAACGCCGTGCTCGCCATGCTGATCGACCAGGACACGCATACCCCGTCGGTCTCCGTTCCTTTCTTCGGCCGCCAGGCGCGCACCCCCGCGGCCGCGGCCTCACTGGCGATTCGCCGCGAGCTCCCGGTCCTGTCGGTGGTCATGCAACGGCGCGCCGAAGGCGGACACCGCATCACCTTCAGCCCGCCCTTCGTCGTCGAGCGCAGCGGTGATCCCAAGGCCGACATGCGCGCCTTGACGAAGCAGTTCAGCGCGGCGTTGGAGGCGCAGATCCGCAAGAACCCTGCAGAATGGGTGTGGTGGCATCGTCGCTGGCGCCGCCCACCGCTGCCTCGCCTTGATCTTGATGGTGTTTTTCAATATACGGTCCACGACGCAGTTCTGCGCGGGCGGGGCTAGAGGAGGATTTGAATGATGTCCGCAGATCCACGCACGATCTTGCTGATGAACTACTATCGAGATGCGGAGTTGCGCGGCGCGAATCTGTTGTTCCGCCTGATGTCGCATCTCGACGACCCAGACTCGCAAGTGAAGCTGTCGCTTCACCTGGCCGACGAGACACGCCACGCCTGGCTGTGGACCAAGCGCATCACCGATCTCGGTGGCGACCCGGCCAAAGTGGCCGACGGCTATCAGACACGTATCGGGCTGCGCGTCGTGCCGCGGAACCTGATCGACATCCTGGCGCTCACGGTGGTGGTCGAAGAGCGCTCGCATCAGCGCTACACCGAGCACGCCGAGCGTCCCGACATCGACCCGGAAACGTTGGAGCTGCTGCGTGAGGTGACCAAGGACGAGAAGTGGCACATCTCCTGGATCCGCGCCAAGCTCGAGGAACTCGCCACGGCCGAAGGCGCGATCGATCGGATGAACGAGGCGCTCGAACGCTATCGCGAGATCGACCAGCACGTGTACGCCGAGCTGCTGGCGAAGGAGCGCGCCGTCTTCGGGGATTCCGCGACGAGTGCCGTCGCCGTCTGAGGCACGACCAGAGGGTTCCAGGGTTCGGCTTCCCTACTACGTCGAGTACGCCGTCTTCCGCTTCGCCTTCGCGGCTTTTGCGGCGTTACCTCTGCGCGCCGCGCTGCGGCTCGGGGCGCGGCTCGGTGAGATCTTTTACCTCTTGGATGTTCGCGATCGCCGCGTTGCGCTCTTCAACCTCGCCATCGCCTTCCCGGAGAAGTCCATGGCCGAGCGCCGCACGATCCTGCGCGCCAGCTGTCGCAACCTCGGCCGCGTCGCCGTGGAGTTCTGTCACCTGCCGCAGCTCGACGTCCGCCGGCTCCCTGAGCTGGTGCGGTTTGCGGATCGGCCGGCATGGGAGCGAGCGATCGCGCGTGCCGCCGAGTCGGGTGCCGTCATTCTCACCGCGCACTTCGGCAACTGGGAGCTGCTTGCTTACGCGCACGGCCTGCTCGGGCATCCGATCACGCTGGTGCACCGGCCGATGCACAACCCACTGTTCGATGCCGCCATCACCCGCATTCGCGCCGCTGCTGGAACGCGCGCCATCCGGAAGAAGGCCGCGGCCAAGGACGCACTCCGCGCCCTCAAGCAGCACGACATTCTTGTGATCCCGTCCGACCAGAACCAGACCGCCACGTTCGGTGTGTTCGTCGACTTCTTCGGCAAGCTGGCGTGCACGACGCCGGGAGTGGCGCGCCTCGCCATGCTCACCGGTGCCCCGGTCTTCCCGGTGTTCCTCGTCCGCGAAGGTGAGGGCCCTCAGCACCGCATCGAGATGCTGCCCGAGGTGGAGATCGTCACCACCGGCGACCGCGAAGCCGACATCCGTAGCAACACGCAACGCTGCAGCGACATCGTCGAAGACATGATCCGCCGCTATCCCGAGCAGTGGATCTGGTTCCACAAGCGCTGGAAGACGAGGCCGGTCGGCGAGCCGCGTCTGTACTAGCGACTAGCGGGTCGGCAGTCTGAGAACTTCCACCCGTCGGCGCACGCTCGCCGGTCGTGCTTCCTCCCTCGGTTTCTCACTTGAGAAGGATGGCCGGCAGTCTCCTGATCTGCTGCGTGGTCGGATCAACGACGATGCCGACGGATTCAAGCGGCACCACTCCGAGGAGCGGCTCGGCGCCAGGCGGACCGAAAAGAACACGCCCGTAGGTTATTTCACCCATGAATTCGATCTCGGCCCCCGCGAACTGCAGGCGTGCCTCGCGTTCATCGGCGAGCACCACGCTCACTTCTCCTTTGGCCTCGAGACCGAGAGCATCGACCGCTTCCGCCGGAATGAGGCAGTCAGTGGCTCCGGTGTCCACCAGGCACAACCCCTCCCATTGGCGCTCAGGTGCCTGCGGGTTGCGGAAGGTAACCGTGACACGTGTGTGCCCCATGGCCGGCTAAACTCTAGTCAGACCTGTACTCGTTGTCGAGGCGCGATAACGTTGGCTGCGCCTGCGCTCGATGCAACCGGTGCAGCACGCAGGTCGCGAGGGCACACACGCCTCCCCCAGCAGGATGACCAAATCGATCATGAAGGGGGCTCGCGCAGCTGCAACCCGACTGGCAACGATTCGTCGAGGATGCGCGTACGTTCGTGCGTCTCCAGCGGGACGAGCTCGGTGACCAGACGCGCTGCGCGTTGACCGGCAGGCAGCGGCCGCAGTCGCTCGGCGACACGCCGCCGCAGGGCCTCGTCGAGATCGCGTTCGCGATCGCCGACGCAACGCGCCAACTGTACCAGCGTGAAGACGGTCGCTTCGGGTTTGGTCCACTCGACACCGAGCAGCGCCTCGACCCAGTGCGCGACGACGTCACGCGCCACGATGCAGTTCAGCGGACCGTAGAACGGCGCGCGCGCGCCAAGGCGGCCGAGTGCCCACAGCTCGACATCCGTCGCCTTGCCCTTCACTGCGAGCGGCAGCAGCGCGTTGCCCAGCTCGGCCTTCATCTCGGCGGACAAGCGCTCGCAGCTGGCCATCAACTGCCAGTACTCGCGCAGCTCCTGCGGACCCGCCTTCGGCCCCTTCGCCTTCGCCTTGAGTTTCGGCAGGAGATGCGGCGCCACCTCGGTGTGCAGCTGCATTTGCTGCTGCCGCGTCAACCCGCCGGCGACGCGCTTCCACGTGTTCCACCACTCGGCGCGACACTGCGCCGCCTTGGCAAACCGCAGGCCCTCCGACTTCATTTTCCACAGCTGCTGGATGCGCCAGTCGTCCAGCTCGGCACCGAAGCCCGGGCGCAGCAGAAACCCGCTGAGGTTCAGCCAGCGTGCTTCGTGTTGCGGACTGCGCGCGCGGTGCGACTGCCCTTCCCACAACGTGTCCCACAGCTTGCGGATGGCGACGAGCGGCCAGGCATCCTTGCCGGCACCGAGTTGCTCTTCGAGCACCCGCACGAGACCGACGGGATCAGCGTGGCTCGAGGCGTCTCCCGGGGAAAACACCGCGCGCAGCGCCTCCACGGCGCGGCTCAGCAGGGCGTCGTCGATCACCGACTCGGCGGCGTGCTCCACCACCGGACCATCGTCCTCTTCAGCCGCAGTCGCAGCCTGATCGCGCAGCTGGAACTGGAGACGCCAGCGATGCTCCGTCGTGAGCGAACGGCACCAGACCTCCAGGGTGCCGACCTCTGTCAGCCGCGCCAGGACGTGCACCGGAATCTGTCGGATGTTGAGCTTCTTGCCGAAGCGCAGCACCGTGCGGATCGGCGGCAACTCGGTGAGCGAGTCGCGCAGCGCACTGACCAACTGTCCGGCATGCTCGCCAGTGCGTGTGCTCGACGCGTACAACGGGAAGCTCGCGGCGCGGTTGGCCAACAACTCGAGCGCGGGCTCGGCGATCTCGACCTCTGCGCCTTCCTCCATGCCACGCGACACCAGGCACAAGGCGGTGATTTCTTCGGCTTTGGCGACGCCGTCCGCAGGACCAATTCCCAAGTAGTACGAGCGCGCCGCTCCGCCGGCGATGCGTACGCCGCAACCGCGCCGCACCAGACCGTAGTACGCGGCGCCGCGCGCCACGGCCAAGTCGAGATCGACGCTCTCGAGGACGGCCGGCTCCTTCCCGTCGTTCCAACCGGCGAGCAGCGCGCGCAAGCGGTTGCGAATCAGTGCGGGCTTGAGGGCGCCACCGTTGAACAGAATGGCATCGGGCCACGTTGCCTTGGCCTCCTGGCGGTGTTCGTGGAGGAACGCGGCGAGGTGGCGCGAGACCTCGGGCTCGTTGGCAAACGGCAGCCCCCATTCTTGCAACCCGACGCGCGCCGTCCGTCGCGGCAACGCATCCGCGGGCGTGAGTGGAAAGAAGCCGTCCAAAACGAGCTGCTCGACTTCGTCGCGCGTCAGCGTGGCCGTCAGCACGCCACCGACGACGGCACGGCCGCGGCCGACAAGACGGACGGGCACGTTGGCCGGCGGCTCGGGGCCCAGCAAGGCTTCCTTCGCGTCGCGGCACAGGCTGGTCAGCGCATGCCAGCGCTGACTGTCGAGCTGTGCGCCGAGACGCGGCTCCAGCGTGCGCGCCAGCGCCACGTCGATGTTGTCGCCGCCCAGCAGGAGATGATCGCCCACCGCGAGCCGCTCCAGGCCGACACGCGCGTCGGTGTGACGCACCGCGATCAGACTGAAGTCCGTCGTGCCGCCGCCGACGTCGACGACCAAGACCAGCCGGCTATCGCCCAGCACTTGCGCCCAGTCGTCCTCGTGCCGGTGCACCCAGGCATAGAAGGCCGCCTGCGGTTCCTCGATCAGCACAACGCGCGGCAACCCGGCCCGATGCGCCGCCTCGACCGTCAGCTCGCGCGCCACTTCATCGAAGGAAGCGGGAACCGTCAGGATGATATCTTGGGCTTCGAGCGGATGTTCCGGGAACCGCTGGTGCCATGCCTCGCGGAGATGGAGCAGGTAGCGAGCCGATGCGTCGACTGGCGACAGCTTGGCGACGTCGTCGGCCGCGCTCCACGGCAGAATCGCCGCCTCGCGGTCGACACCGCCGTGACAGAGCCAGGACTTGGCGGAAGAGATCAGCCGACCCGGAACCCGCGCGCCCTGGATGCGCGCGAGCTCGCCCACGGCGTAGTGACGCGTCCGGTCCCACGGCAGCACTAACGCACCCGGCGCGACTTCGTGCTCGCCGCCGACGTAGAGGAAGGAGGGCAACGTCGGTCGCTCCGCCAGCGTGCCCTCCGACACCAGCTGCGGCACCGCCAAGGGAACGACGCGCCGCTCCGGATCCGTGGCATCGGCATAGGCGACCGCCGAGTTCGTGGTGCCGAGGTCGATGCCGACGACGTAGCGCTTCATGGGACGGAGTTCGGGGCTCTGGGCTCGGGGTTCAGGGGGAGGGTCCGCACTCTACTGATCCCCGGACCCTGAACCCTGTGCCCTGACGTTGAACTCCAGCTTCCACCGGTGACTGCCGTCGCGACTCACGCACCACAGCTCCAGCACTCCGACTTCGGTGACTCGGGCCTGCAGGCGGACGGGGACCGTGGTGCCTTCCTGACCGCTCCAGTCCAGCGTGGTCTCCAGCGGGGCCAGCTCGGTAATGTCGTCGCCCCACGACTCGATTAGGCCGCCCACCTGATCATCGCGTCGCGTCGCGGAGCTGAGGAAGCGGAACTCCGTGGGCTCGCCCACGATCAGGCCGAACTCCTGCGCGGGTAGCTCCAGCTCCGTACCTTCCTCAACGCCGTGCGGAGCGACGCACAGGGCTTTGAGCGGCGGCCGGACGCCGGGGACTGCGGGCATTGCGGTCTCGATGCCGACGTAGTACGCACGCGCGGTGCCGCCGCGGATGCGGACGCCACGTCCGCGGCGCGCCAGACCGTAGTACGCCGCGCCACGCGCGACCGCATGCTCCGGATCACTCCCGGCCAGCACGCGCATGCCGTCGGACTGGGCGAACCAACCGTTCACGACGTCGATGAGGCGCTGGCGCAGGACGCCGGCGCGCATCACGCCGCCGTTGAACAGCAGCGCCGTCGGCTGCACCAGGTCACCATGGGGCTCGACGGCGCTGCGGTGACGGCTGAGAAAGTCGGCGAGGTGACGGGTCACCGCTGGGTCCGCCGCGTACGGCAGCCCGATCTCTTGGAGCGCGGCGCGTCGCTGTGCCTGCGGCCGATCGGTGGCCTGGCAGCGTGGGAAGAAGCCATCGACGAGGATGCGGTCGACCTCGGCGCGCTCGACCTCGGCCCGCAGCGTGCCGCCGACGACCTTGCGGCCGCGCCCGAGAATCGCCACCGGATGCTTGGTGTCCTTGCCGCCACTCAAGAGTCGTTCCTTCGCATCGCGGCAGCTCAGGCCAAGACCGCGGAACTGCCACTGGTCGAGCTGCGTCCCCGCCTGCGTCAGCCGTTCGCGCACGCTGTACGCCAGCGCCAGGTCCATGTTGTCGCCGCCGAGCAGGATGTGGTCCCCCACGGCGACGCGATCGAGGACCAGCTCACCCTGCTCCTGGCGCACGGCGATCAGCGTGAAGTCCGTCGTACCGCCGCCGATATCGCAGACGAGGACCACGTCGCCGACGTGGACCGCGTCGCGCCAGCGCGCACCCTGGGCGTCGATCCATGCATAGAAGGCGGCCTGTGGTTCCTCGATGATCGTCACCTGTGTAAGGCCGGCGTCGTGCGCCGCGCGCACCGTGAGGTCACGGGCCACGGCGTCGAACGACGCGGGCACTGTGAGCAGCACGTCCTGCTGTTCCAGCAGCGCGCCGGCGAACGCCGCATTCCACGCGTGACGGATGTGCGCGAGGTACTGCGTCGAGGCTTGCAGCGGCGACAGCTTGCGCACGTCGTCCGGGCTGCCCCAGGGAAGGATCGGTGCGGTGCGATCGGCGCCGGCATGGGACAGCCACGACTTCGCCGAGGTGATCAAGCGGGCAGGGACCTCGGCGCCACGCTTTTGCGCGAACTGGCCGACGACGACTCCGCCGTCATCGGCCCACGGTAGCTTCAAGGCGTCGGCGGCAAACTCGCCGGCTGCCGGCAGGTACAGGAACGAGGGCAGCAGGGTACGCGCTTCGACGGCGCCGGGGCCCGTGAGCTGCGGGATCGCCAGTACCTGCAGCGGCGTCGGCTCCTCGGCGCCCGTATCGGTAAACGCCACGACGCTGTTCGTCGTTCCCAGATCAATGCCGACGACGAAGCGGCTCGGAGTCGCTGCGGCCGTGC
The DNA here is from genome assembly GCA_964498075.1 of uncultured Binatia bacterium (SeqCode). GTDB lineage: Bacteria > Desulfobacterota > Binatia > HRBIN30 > HRBIN30 > CAZCGA01. Next base: position 10,888 of record CAZCGA010000093.1, read on the forward strand.
GCGCCTTGCCTTTCAAGGAATCTCGACCTCGGCGGGTGCGATGATCGTTGGGTCGGTACCACCGGGCGACTGGGGAAGCTTGACCTTCGCGGCGCGCCAGCCGCCGTGCTGCAAGGTGCCGCGGAAGGGAGGTTCGCCGGCGACGTTGCCGGTCAGCCGCACGGTGGCGGGGTCGAAGCCTGGGCCGACGACCACTTCGCTGCCGTCTTCGTCCGCAAAGATACGCTCCAGCTCGATGCGCTCGTTCAGGGCCTTGCGGCAGCCGGCGTGAATCGAACGCACCGCTGTGCCGACTTGCTCGTCACTGTAGGCGTCGAGGTCCTCCTTGATGAAGTCGATGAACCGGCCCTCCTGTTGGAGCAGCCCGAGGAGGCGGAGCGCCGGCTCCGGCGAGGGTGGCACCGGCGCCGATGGGTTGGCTTCCGTCGTGGATGCGTCTGGAGCGGCGGCGGCGGGCACGCGCGGCGCCGCCAGCAGCGCCAGGACGATGCCGAACACGATCGGGCCCACGATGAGGTAGATGACCGGCGCGGCGTGGGCTCGGTAGACGTCGCCGAGCGCCGGCAGCTCGAACGCGCCCTTCACGGCGATCAAGAGAGCGGCGACGTTGGCGGCCGCCAGGACGATGCCCGCGAGGACAATGATGACGACGAGTGCGGCGCTGCCGCGCCCGCGCTGTTCCATTCCGTTCTCCTTCATGCTCAGTGTCGCCGGGGCTGTTCGTATAGCGAACCGTTCCAGTGGTCTCCAGTCACACGGTCGGGCCGGTTCTCGAGACGATCCTACTCGTCGGGCTGGACTCGGCCGCGCAGCGCCTTGATCTCGCCGCGCGCGTGCTTCGCCTCCAGCATCTTCTCCTTGGCCCGGCGCGAGCGGCGGCGTTTCTGGCGGCGCAGCTTGGCGATGCGTTTGGCCTCGGCGCTCGCCTTGCCGAGGATCCGGCGTTCGATCTTGTCGGCGAGCAGTTGCCGGGCATGATAGCGGTTCAGCGCCTGTGAGCGCTCACGCTGGCATTTCACCAGCGTCCCCGTCGGCCGGTGCAACAGGACCACACAGGTGGACACCTTGTTCACGTTCTGTCCACCCTTCCCCCCGGAGCGCACGAAGCTCTCGTCGAGATCGTCCTCGCGGATACCGAGCCGTTGCATGCGGTCCGCGAGCGCCTGGGCCTTGGCGGAGGAGACGGGGAACATGCAGGCAATAGAGCGATTCCCGGAGCGCTGTGCAACTTGGGTGGGGTAGCGGGACGGGACGAGCGCCGCGGCTTCGAGCGCCTCCTCCCTAGCCCTCCCCCGTTGCCGGAAGTGGCAACAGGGGAGGGGACAGAGCCGAACGGCGGCCGGCCAGGCCGGCCTCTGGTTCCCTCCTCCGGTGAGCACTTCCGCGAACGGAGGAGGGTTAGGGTGGAGGCCGCTCCAGCGCCGCGACGATCGCGTCCAGTACGGCCGCCAGATTGTGATGCACCTCGTCGTTCGTAAACCGGATCACGCGGTAGCGCTTCTGCTCCTGCACCCAGCGCGTGCGCTCCGCATCGTAGTCGGCCTGCTCAGCATGGCTGTCGCCATCGAGTTCAATCACAAGCTTGGCGGCCGGGCAGAAGAAGTCGACGATGAAGCGGCCGATCGGGTGCTGGCCGCGAAAACCGTAGCCAGCGAGTCTGTCCGAGCGGAGGTGTTGCCAGAGTTCTTGCTCGGCCGGTGTCATGGCGTGCCGAAGTTCGCGTGCGCGTGCTTGCATCGCAGCGGAGGAGCGCCAGCGGCGGCGTGGGGCGTCGGGCATGTGGCGGAGTATACATGAACCGCGCGGCTTCGAGCGCCTCCTCCCTAGCCCTCCCCCGTTGCCGGAAGTGGCAACAGGGGAGGGGACAGGGCCGAACGGCGGCCGGCCAGGCCGGCCTCGTGTTCCCTCCTCTGCGAACATCTCCGTGAGCGGAGGAGGGTTAGGGAGGAGGCGCGCGTGAGTCAACCCGCTCGCGTCGAAGTGGCGACGCGCGGAGCCGTCGGTTAAAGTGCCACCACCATGCAGCCGCATCGTCGCATCGGCATCGACCTCGGCGGTACGAAGATCGAGGGGGCCGTGTTGGACACGGTCAATCGGGTGGTCTTTCGCCACCGCATCGCGACCGAGAGCGAAAGCGGGTACGCACACATCGTCGAGCGTGTAGCACAGGTGGTTGAGGCGTGCCGGCGTGAGGCGCCCGAGTGCCACGCCGTCGGTGTTGGGACGCCGGGGGCGGTGTCGACTCGTACCGGCATGATGAAGAACTCCAACACCACGTGCCTCAACGGCCGCCCGTTGCCGGTCGACCTTGCCGCGCGCCTCGGCCTGCCTGTCTGCATGGAGAACGACGCCAACTGCTTCGCCCTGGCCGAAGCGATTGCCGGCGCGGGGCGCGACGCACCGCTCGTCTTCGGGGTCATCATGGGCACCGGGGTCGGCGGCGGCATCGTGCACCGCGGCGAGCTCCTGCGCGGGCCGCAGCATCTGGCGGGTGAGTGGGGACACCACTGCATCGACTCGGCGGGCCCCGCTTGTTACTGCGGGCAACGCGGCTGCGTCGAGAGCTTCATCTCCGGACCCGCGGTGCAGGCGCAGTATCACGCGCTGACCGGTGCGGCGGTCGACATGCCGCGCATCGTGGCCGGTTACCGCACCCGCGAGCCGGCGGCAACGGAAATATTGGGGCGCTTCCTCGACCGCTTCGGACGCGCGGTTGCCAACCTGATCGACATCCTGGATCCCGACGTCATCGTCCTCGGCGGCGGGCTGTCGAACATCGACGAGCTGTACTCGCTGGGCCGCGACGCCGTCGCGCGTTACATGTTCAACGACGAGCTGCGTACCCCGATCGTGCGCAACTCGCTCGGCGACTCGGCTGGCGTCATCGGCGCCGCGCTGTTGGTCTGACGCAGCGGCAGCTCTCGCTTCACGAACACGGCGTCGCGAATCGTCGCACCGCGATTGAGGCCCTTGTGCTCGAAGGCGCTGATGGTGTCGCGTTGTGGTCGCGCCAGCGGACCGTGCCGGAAGGCCTGCGTGTCTGCCAACGACTGCCGCATCAGGGCAAACGTTTCTTCGACGTCGGAAGCGACGTGCAGGCGGCCGTCGCGCGTGAGTGTACGCGCCAGCGCGGCCGCAAACGCCGCGGTGAACAGACGGCGGCGATGGTGCCGGCGCTTCCACCACGGGTCGGGAAAGTAGATGTGATACGCGGTCACCGACTCCGGCGGGATCAGCGTGACGACGATGCATGCCGCGTCTGCCGCGATGACCCGCGCGTTGCGCAGGCCGCGAGCGTCGATCAGGTGTTTCAATCGGCCGGCCCGGTTCCACGAGCGCTCGAGGCCGAGAAAGTTGACGTGCGGAGCGCGCTGTGCCGCCGCCAGGATGAACGTGCCGGTGCCCGGACCGATCTCGATCTCGACCGGACGCTCGTTCCCGAACACGGCTTGCCACAACGCGTGCATCTATTTCACCAGACGGCCACCATCGACGGGCAGCACCACGCCGGTGATGTAGTCGTTGCGCACCAAGCTGACGACCGCCTCGGCGACGTTCCGCGCTTCCCCTTCTCGCCCGAGCAAGGTGCGGTCGATCTCACGCTGGCGGACCGTGGGATCGAATCCATCCGGGAACAGCACGGGGCCGGGGGCGACGACGTTGACGCGCACGGTCGGTGCCAGCTCCTTCGCCAGCGCTTGCGTGAGTGCGATGACGCCGGCCTTGGCGACGGAGTAGGGGAGGTAGTCCACCCACGGACGCAGGCCGGCGACATCCGCGAGCAGCACCATGCAGCCGCCGCCGTGCGCCCGCAGGTGCAAGCCGAACCGATGCGTACAGAGGAACGCGGCGCGCAGGTTGTCGCGCATCATGTCGTCCCAATCGGCCTCGGTGAGTGTTGCGAGCGGTGTGCGACGAAAGGTGCCGGCGTTGGCGACCAGGACGTCAACACGCCCGAAGGCCTGCAGCGTGGCGTCCAGCAGGCGGGCGACTTCGTCCGCCCGCGCCGCATCGGCTTGGACGGCGATCGCGCCCACCCCCTTGGCGCGCGCCGCGGCCGCGGTGCTGTCGGCGTCGCGCGCGGAGTTGCGGTAGTTGATCACGACGTTCGCGCCGGCATCGGCCAGAGCCAGCGCGATCGCCTGACCCAGGCGGCGCGCTCCGCCGGTGACGACGGCGACTGCTCCACGGAGGTCCATGCTCACGGTCGTCGCGGGTCGTATTGCGGTTCCACGACCACTTCCGTCGGGCAGGCGTGGGGCGGACCCGTCAGGAGGTGGAAGACCACTTCAGCAACATCGTCGGGGTGCAGGAACTTGCTGCGGTCGACACGGCGGTTGGGAGGAATGAAACCGGTGTCGACGTAGCCTGGGCACAACGCGACCGCCTTGATGCCGCTGTCGCGGACCTCTTCGAAGAGCGCACGCGTGAATGCCACCAGACCGGCCTTGGCGGCGGCGTAAGCGGCTTCGCCGGCAGGCGCGCTGCGCGCAGCGATCGAGGCGACGTTGATGATGGCGCCGCGCTTCTGGGCCAGCATATCTGGCAACAGCAGTCGCGTGATGAGCATCGGGGCGCGCAGGCACGTCGCCAGGACGCGGTTCCACTCCGCGACGTTCGACGTTGCGATCGGTGTCCGCGGTGGTGCCACGCCGGCGTTGTTGATCAGAATCGTGATCGCGCCCAGCTGGGCGGAGGTGCGTTGCAGCATCGCTTCTACCTGTGTGTCGTCCGTGATGTCCGCAACCAGCACGAGTGTCCGCACGCCCGTCAGTGCCGCCTCTGCGGCGACCGCGACGAGCTCCGACTCGGTGCGTGCCACCAAGGCGACGTCGCAACCGGCACGCGCCAGACGCAACGCCGTCGCCCGCCCGATCCCGCGTCCGGCGCCGGTGACCAGGGCAATCTCATGATCGAGCTCATCCGCCACTGCGTTGCTCTTACCAGACCGCCAGGTTGGTATCCACGCGTCGACCCGCGCGGCTACTGCCCCGCTTCGGCCTTCGACGGAGTCGGGGCCTCTGCTGCCTCCGCTTCGTCGTGCGCCGCGTCGTCCTCTGACCCTTGCGGCTCATCACCTTCGGGTTCCTCTGCTGCAGCGGCTTCCGCAGGCTGCTCCTCTGCGGCAGGTGGCTCCGCGTCTTCGGCGGGCGCTTCGGCATCGGGCGCATCGACCTCTGCATCCGCTGCGGGCTCGCTCTCGGGCTCCTCTGCGGCTGGCTCTCCCGCTGGTTCCGTTGCGAGATCAGGCTGACTCGCGGCCGCGGATTCTGCGGCAGCCTCTTCGGCAGCGGCCGGTACATTGACGTCGTCTTCCTCCGGGGGTGCATTCGGCTCCGGCAGGTTGCGCGGCAACGGTTGCAGTGCGCGCAGCTGCTCCTGCAATGGCCCGAGCTCGCGCAGCGGTTGCGAGATCCTCTCGCCGAGGGGACTGTCGATGTCCTTCTTGACCGCGCCGACCGAGGCGTCGGTCATCGTGCCGTTGCCGCTCACCGATTGGTCGCCACTGACGGGACCGACACTGACGTCGGACACCGGGCCACCGGACAGATCGCCCGTCACCGAGCCGCGTACCGGGTTGCCGCTCAACCGCCCGTGGCTGCTCGCGCGCACGCTGCGCCCAGACTCATGCACCGGACCGCTGCCGGCACCGGTATTCGTGCTCAGCTCGCGCAACGGCCCGCCTTCCTGGTGTACCGGTCCGCTGTGGACTTGGGCCGTGGCGGAGGTGCACAGAAGTGCCAGGATGAGCAGGCGTGAAGCGTGAAGCGTGAACGGCGAAGCGCTGAAAGGCGAGGGCCGGTGCGTACGACTCGCTCGACCCGACGTGTGCCGCATGATTTGAACCGTAGCACGTGCGACCGTCGCGTCGAGTGCGACGCAAATCACCGGCGAATGAATTCGCCGGCTAGCGCGCATAGAAGAAAGTCCCCTGGAAGGGGACTCGCCGAAAAAGCTCTTCCAGTCGGCTTGCGCCGACTTTGGTCGACGTAGCCGGGGAATTCATTCCCCGGACGCGACGCTCGCGACATCTTGGGCAGAGCTTCGGACTACTGCGGGCGGGAGCAGGTGTTCAGCGCGGCGTTCACCGTACTCAGGATCTCGTCCACGGTGATCTCGCCGTCGGCGTTCGTGTCGCCGGCTTCGCAGGCTCGGATCGGCATGCCGCCGAGCGCGATGTTGATCACGATGAGCAGCTCGTCGTCGGTGACCACGCCGCCATGAGTGCAGTCGCCGACGCATTGGGGCAGCGTGACCCGGGTCGGCTCCGGCGTCGGGGTGAAAGTCGGTGCAAGGGTGGGCACAGCCGTGGGGACCCTGCTCGGGCTCGGCGGCGCAGCTGACGGGGAGATGCGCCAGATCTTGTTCCCGCCGACGTCGGTGAACCACAAGTTGCCGTCGGGACCGGCGGTGATGGCCACCGGCTTGCTCTTTGTAGCGGGCACGGTGAACTCGGTGATGTCGCCGTTCGGTGTGATGCGGCCGACCTTGCTCGTAGCGCGTTCGGTGAACCAGACGTTGCCGTCGGGGCCGGCGGTAACGTCCTGAGGCAGGCTGTTCAGCGAGGGAACGTCGAAGTTGGTGATCTCGCCACGCGTGGTGATCCGTCCGATCCGGTTGGTGCCGGACTGCGTGAACCACAGGTTACCGTCCGCGCCGGTCGCGATGTCTAGCGGCTTGCTCTTCGTCGGCGCCGGCGTCTCGGCGATGATGCCGGTGATGGTGATGCGGGCGATCTTGTTCGCCACGCGTTCGACGAACCACAGGTTACCGTCGGGGCCGGCGGTGATGCCCTGCGGCGAGCTGCCGGTAGTGCGGATCTGGAACTCGGTAATGACGCCCTCCGGAGTGATCCGGCCAATCTTGTTGCCGTCGGCCTCGGTGAACCACAGATTGCCGTCCCGCCCTGCAGCAATGCCCTGCGGCGCGCTCGCTGGCGTCGGGATCTCGAACTCGGTGATGTCGCCATCCAGCGTGATGCGTCCGATCTTGTTGGCGCTGGCTTCCGTGAACCAGAGATTGCCGTCCGAACCTGCAGCGATGCCTGCCGGAGCGCTGCTCTCCGTCGGGACGTCGAACTCGGTGAGGCTGCCGTTGGGCGTAATGCGGCCGATCTTGCTCACGCCGCCCTCGGTAAACCAGAGGTCGCCGTCTGGCCCGGTGGTGATGCCCTCCGCCATACTCTTCAGCGTAATCGGAAAGCCGACGATGTCGGGAGACGTCTGCGCGACGGCCCGCGCCGGGAGCGTCGCGCCCAGCGCCAGCGCGGCCAGCGCCATGCGCACTGCCGCCGCCTCGAGGCGTGACGTCACGGTCACCATGCGGTCAACATACCGCAGAAAAACGCGCTTCAGGAAGCGTTTTTCATTCTGGCGACGTCGGTCGTGGTGGAAACGTCGCGGTGCGAAGACAGGGCGCACAAGCCGTGCGCCCCTACGGCGTCACCGGTTTCTTGCGATGTTAGTGGGGTTTTCTTCGTCGTTAGCCCAGCGCAGTGGATTCTCGGAAATGTAGCGCCGAATCGCGTGCAACGATGCTTCGCTGCGGATCACGTGTTCGTAATAGTTCCGTTGCCAGATCGGTGTTCCAGGCGTGCGGCGGAGATCATTTGTTCGCCTTGTACTGGTGGCCTTGAATCCGGCAATCAGGGACGAGAGTGAACGCGGCCTTCTCCGTAAGGGCGCACGGCCTGTGCGCCCTTCTTCAGGACGACCGGTGCGCTCTTCTTCGGCGTGGCCATCAGGTCCCTCGGCTTCCGCCAGGACGACGATTCCGTGAAAGTGGTTCGGTATAAGAACCCATTCGTCCAGTCCGACTTCGCGTCGAATTTCCGACGAGCGGGTCCATTCGTACGCGACGATCTCCCCCGCCTCGTTCAGGTGCATGGCGCCGTCGACAATGTTCCCGAAGAGGCACTCGCGGTTGTACGCGCAAAGCGTAACGAAGTAGGCTCCCGCCTGGGAGTAATCGTACGCCGGCAGGCGAATGGAGCGGCGATGGCGTCTCTCGGGATCGAATGTCATCTCCTATTCCCCTTGTAGAGGGCGCACGGCTGTGCGCCCTCTTGAGACCGGCCGGTTACCTGTCCAACACGCACGGCTGTGCGCCCCTACCACACCCGGCGGTGCGAAGGCAGGGCGCACAGGCCGTGCGCCCCTACACAAGCCGGATCAATATCCCACGACGAACGAGACGCTGGTCGTGCCGCTGCCGCCGATGTTCAGCGTGGCGATCTTCTTGGCGCCGTCGACCTGATAGTCGCCGCACTGGCCGGTGACCTGCTTGTAGGCGTCGAGCACCTGGCGGGTGCCGGTCGCCCCGACCGGGTGGCCGCAGCCGATCAGACCGCCGCTGGGATTGATCGGCATCTTGCCGCCCATCTCGATGGTGCCGTCCTCGACCGCCTTCCATGATTCACCCGGCTTGGTGATGCCGAAGTGGTCGATGGCCATGTACTCCGACGTCGTGAAGCAGTCGTGCGTCTCGATGGCGTTGACGCCCCAGACGTCGGCCACACCGGCTCGCCGGAACGCGTCGAGGACCGCCTGGCGCGTGTGTGGCAGCACATAGGCGTTGTCGCGGCTCTCGGCGACCTTGGCGTCGAACTCGATCGACGCGGTGTGATGGCCCCAGCCGAGGAGGCGCGGGAGGCTCTCCAGCTTCACGCCGCGCTTCTTGGCGTAGGACGCGGCGGCTCTCTCGGACGCCAGGAAGAGCGCCGCGGCGCCGTCGGTCACCTGCGAGCAATCGGAGACCTTGATGCGCCCGCCGATCTTGGTGTTGAACTTGTCCGTCGAGCAGGCGTGATCCTCGGTCATGTACCAGCTACGGGTCTGCGCCAGCGGGTTGCGCTTGGCATTCGAGTAGTTCACTGCCGAGATGTGCGCCAGGTGTTCGTCCTTCAGGCCGAAGCGCTTGTCGTACTCATCACCGAGCCGGCCGAACAGTTTAGGAAACGGGAACTCGATGCCTTTGGCTTCCCGATCGTACCATGCCGCCGTACCGAGGAAGTCGCCGCCCCGGGCCGGGTCGACCGTCTTCATCTGCTCGACGCCGACGACCATCGCGAGATCGTAACGTCCGGCTTCGATCTCGGCGGATGCGGCGAGGATGGCGATGCTTCCGGAGGCGCAGGCGGCCTCGTGGCGCGACGTGGGCATTCCCGAGAAGCTCGGGTCGATGTCGACGAGGAAGGCGCCGAGGTGCCCTTGCATGGCGTACAGCTCGGCGGCGAAGTTACCGACGTGGCCGACCTCGACGTCTGTGGGCTCGAGACTTGTAGCCTCCAAGCCGCCGAGCACAGCCTCGCGCAACATCGCCACGATGTGCTTGTTCTCCTTGTTCCAGTTGCGTGCGAAGTCGGTCTGGTATCCGCCGAGTACGTAGATGGGAGCTGCCATGGACGCCTCCTTCAGGGCTGGTGCCTTCGATTTTCTATCACTGCGGTTTGTCTTCGCGCAAGACGGACTCACGCGGTGTGCAGGCGCAGCCAGTACTCACGAAAGGCGCGCAATCGAGGAAGGGATTCCCGATCCCTGACCCGGTTCGCTGCCTCCTTGCTGGCGATAATGTCATCGGGGTGGCAGACCGGGAAACCTTCTATTTCAACATGCCGCCGCCAAGCGGCCTCGAAGGTCTCGATGCCGTCAGGGGCGAACACGAGATCGAGGTCAAAAGGCCCGTTCTTGAGCTGCACGAAATCCTTTCCTCGGATGATTTCGGCTGCTTCGCTGGACGTGAGCTCGAAGCCCAGCTCCTTCAGTGCAGCGACACAGGCTGCTCCGTTCGCTGCGGTCTTTTCCACGAACAGGTCAGCGTCTTGCGTGGTGTCTGGAAAGCCCAGGAGGATGGCGCCCGACTTTTCGATGAACAGGTACCGCACGCCATGACGGGCGCAGGCATCTCGGATCTCCTCTGCTTGGGGGTAGCTAAACCTCGGTTCCATAGCCCAGCCAACTCGGCAGGTGCTCTTGGCACCAGGCCCGGTACTCCGCCATGGAGTCGAACGACCGATATGATGCGTCGTCGAGGACCGGCTTATAGGTGTGGATGAAGGCGTAGCGCAGCCGCTGTCTCAAGGGACGCCGCGCCGCTGCCTCAAACTCAGCTTCCCATTCGCGAGCCTGCTCCGTTGAGACGGTCGCCACGCCAGCAACGTAGTGAAACGAGGGCGCCCCGTCCAGCGAGTCGCGCAGGTCGGCTATGCCGCGAAGAATCGCCCGACGTTGACGTGCGGCTCGCGGAACATGCGCTCGTTGGGGTGCTTCGCTGCCTGCTGCAGGACGTGCGGTACGGGAAGCTTGTGCTTCTCCAACAGCCCGATCGTTGTGTTGACGCCCAAGACGTCGACCAACACCGTGGCTGGAGCCCAGTTGAAGCCGAAACCCATGATGCGGTCGACGTCGCGCGCGCTGCGCACGACTTCGTTCGCCTTGTCGCCGACGCGGTTCAGGGCATAGCTGACGTACCCAAGCACCACGCGTTTGGCCAGATCGGCCTCCGCACCAGTGGCTTCGGCGAAGACCTTGAACGCCTCGCGATACAGGCCGACGTGGTGCAGCTGTTTCATCTTTTCCACGAACGGCACCTGGCGCGTGCCGTTCTCACGCTGGTCCTTGTACGCGCCGGTCTTCGGATCGAGCACCAGGCTGATGGTCTGCTTGCTTTCCTTCACGCGCCGGAAGAAGCCGCCGTGCTCGGGCGTCTTGTTACCGAGGTGTCCGTGGTCGATGAGGCCGTCCATGTACGCCGGCAGCTTGAACATGTCGTGCGCCTCGTCCTTGGCGTGGGCATGGACATTGTCGACGATGGCCTTGTGCACGTCCCAGCCCACCAGATCGACGGTCGCCAGCGGCGGCATGGCGCGGCCGGTGTGCGGGCCGATGAGATAGTCCATGAAGGCGACGCCGTGGGTCTCGGCGAGGATGGCCACCTCGTTGAGGACTTTGAAGCCGACGCGGTTGCCGCAGAACGCCGGCTTGTCGTCGGTGACGATAGCGATGCGCCCGAAGCGGGTCTCCAGCAATCGCACGATCTCCGGGACCAGCTTCGGATTGGTCTCGGCGTGCGGGATCACCTCGGTGCCGACGATGACGTGCGGCGGGTTGAACAGGTGGATGCCGAGGAAGTTGCGGCGAAAGCTCTCGCTGCGCCCGTGCGCCATTTCGGCGATCGACAGACCGGAGGACACGGTCGCGACGATCGAATCCGGCCGGCGGCACTTGTCGACGCGCGCGAAGAACTGCTTCTTCAGCTCGATGTCTTCGGCCAGCGCTTCGAAGATCAGATCGGCCTTGGAGACGACCTCTTCGAGATCTTGGCCGTACGTACCGACAGAGATGCGGTCGGCGATGCGTGCCGACTTCGCCATGTTCTGGGCCGTGACCAGCCCTTCGTGCGCCTTCTCGGCCGAGCGGGCGAGGAACACGACGTCACAGCCGCCGGCAGCGAAGACTTCCCCACTCCCGGCGCCCATGGTGCCGTTCGCGCCCAAGACGACGACGTCCTTGATGTCAATCATGCGTCCCCTTGAACCCCCGTAGAAGGATTGATTCGAAGCGGGAAGGGTGTCGCATGTTTCGAGGGTGGACTCAAGCCTGTCGTAGGAAGGCAAGAACCAACTCGCCAGACTTGAACGTCCCGCGACGAGCCGTCGCGGCGGCAGCGGGTCAACGCCCGTCTTTCACTGTTTTGTCTTCCGTCGAGTCAGCCCAAACGCCAAGGCGTTGCCTCTTGGCGTCGACCTCCAATGCCTGGAGCTTCTCCGCATACGCTCTCGACTTCTGACCTGTCGGTAGACCGGCAGTGACCCCCTTCTTCCGTGCCAGTCCCTTGCTGACCAAAATCTCGGCCAACCCTTTGTCACCGACTTGGACGAAGCCATAGTACCTCGGCTGCTTGCTGCGGCCGCCGGCGCTCGCCCAGCGGGTCCAAACCACGAACGGTTTCCGCAGCGTCTCTCGCACCGTCTCTGTGGCTACTCTGCCGGCCTTCATGCTCTGGTCCAGCGTCACGCCGAAATGCTCGCTCTGCTCGCGGGTGCGTTCCGGGTAACGCAGATTCGTCTCAGGTGCGTCCACGAAGTAGAGCCGCACGATGAACTCGTTGGTGCCGCAGTGCACGTGGAAACTATCGCCGTCGTTGTCGGCATGGGCCACATATTGGCAATTGGCGAGCATCACCCAATGCTTCCGTCCACTGCCCCAGCTCTCCGGCGACGCCAAGCAGACTGAGAGCGCGATGATGTGCGCAAAGTTTGACCAGGATGCACGCATCAGCAGCGCCCCACTGCGCCCAAGAGCAGCAGTCCACCGCCTAGAATGAGCCAGCCGTTCGCTCGCTCCGCACTCGGGCGGTACCTCCCGCCCATCATTGAACTGAAGAGGAAGCAGCACCTCGAATCGCCGCCACCTGCTGCTCATAGGTCGCCTTCCCCTTCACCGTGAACGGAATGTTTTGGTCTGCGAGGGCTTCCAAGGCAGCCTTGGGAACGAGATGCTCGCCCGAACGCAGCACACGGCCCGAGAAACGGCCAAGCAGAAATGCAAGGGCCCGCTTCTCCGTTGCGCGATCCGGGAACTGAATTGTGACCATACGAAACTACCTCCGAGCACGAACTGCAACGACGCCAGTGTCGTCTAGCGCTTGCAGGCAGGGTACCAGCCTCCGCGTACCAATCCCACGGATCGGAAAAAGAAAACATGGCCGCGAAGCTAACTGGAGAGAGTCCCAAGATGTCGATGACTTGAGAGCTTGGGCTGGCTACCCAGGGCCCTACTTCTCTACTTCTCGCCCGGACTGAGCTGCAGCACCTTCGCCTGCACTCCGTCCATGATGGAGTCCCTTAGAAACGTACTCGCGCTGAGGATCTCGATTCCAATCAGCTCGCCGCGTTCGTTCAACTCAGCCGTAACGTTGGGCGTGATCTCGATGCTGTTGGCTTCTTCTTCGTCCGAGATCACGAGATGAAGAATATCCTCCTGCTCGAAGTACGTCATCTTTGGTTTCTTCATGGCCGGAGCCTTCCCGCCCTCAAGCGAAAATCGATCTGCTGCCGGGTTGTGGCATGAACAGTGACCGGAGTGACTCTATCATTCTCCCGCTCGTACGGCACCATGACGAGCCGGCGTCCGTGTCGTCCGACAGCTACCATGCGCCTTGTCACGGTGTCGTAGTACCGCTCCTCCGAGAACCGTCTCAAAACCTCCAGACACGCAGGCACGGAGGCCTGCGCCACCATGTCCTCTCCTGCATCCTTTCTTTGATGTGATGGGGCAGCGGATAGACCGACCGTTGCCTCAACCGGTGCCGTCGGGCTATCTTCCTCAGCATGCCACCGCGCCAAGACCCCTGGTTGATGCGGACCTACGCGGGCCACACCAACCCGCAGGCGGCTAACGAGTTGTTCCGCAAGAACTTGGCGAAGGGGCAGACCGGGCTGAGCGTTGCCTTCGATCTGCCGACGCAGACCGGTTACGACTCCGACGATCCGATGGCCGCCGGGGAGGTCGGGAAGGTTGGTGTGCCGATTTGCCATATCGCCGACATGGAGGCGCTGTTCGCCGAGATCCCGCTGGCGAAGATGAATACTTCGATGACCATCAACGCGACCGCAGCGTGGCTGCTGGCGTTGTATGTGGCGGCCGCGGAACGCCAAGGCGCCGACCCGAGCACGCTGCGCGGCACGACGCAGAACGACATCCTCAAGGAGTTCCTCGCCCGCGGTACCTACATCTTCCCTCCTGAGCCGTCGCTGCGCCTGACTGCCGATACCATCGAGTACACGGTCACGCACATTCCGAAGTGGAATCCAGTGAACATCTGCAGCTACCACCTCCAGGAAGCCGGCGCGACGCCGGTGCAGGAGATCGGCTTCACGCTCGCCAACGCCTTCGCGGTGCTCGATCGCGTCGAGAAACGTCCCGGCGTCTCAATGCCCGACGTGGTGGCGCAGATCTCCTTCTTCGTGAATGCCGGCATCCGTTTCATCGAAGAGCTGTGCAAGCTGAAGGCGTTTACCCGGCTGTGGGACCGCTACATGGCCGAGCGCTACGGCGTGTCCGATCCGAAGAAGCGCCGCTTCCGCTACGGCGTGCAGGTGAACTCGCTCGGGCTCACGGCGCAACAGCCGGAGAACAACGTCCAGCGCATCGTCCTCGAGATGCTCGCCGTCACGCTGTCGACGGAGGCGCGGGCGCGCTCGGTGCAGCTGCCGGCGTGGAACGAAGCGCTCGGACTGCCGCGGCCGTGGGACCAGCAGTGGTCGCTGCGCATCCAACAGGTGCTCGCCTTCGAGACTGATCTGCTCGAGTACGACGGCGACATCTTCGCAGGGTCGACGGTCATCGAGAAAAAGGTGAAGGAGCTGATCGACGGCGCTGAAGCCGAGCTGGCACGTATCCAGAAGATCGGCGATGCAGCCGAGGCGATCGACGTGATGAAGCGCGCACTGGTCGCCAGCCACGCCGACCGGCAACGCCGCATCGAGAGCGGCGCGCTGACCATGGTCGGCGTGAACAAGTTCACCGAACACGAGCCGTCACCACTAGTCGCCTCTGACGCGGAGAGCATTCTGGTGGTCGACCCGGAAGCGGAGCGACGGCAGATCGAGCGCCTGCGCGCCTTTCGCGCCAGCCGCAACGACGCGGAAGTCACTGAAGCGTTGCGGGCGCTGTCGGACGCCGCGAAGAACGGAACCAACATCATGACAGCGTCGATCCGCGCGGCGCATGCGGGGGTGACCACGGGTGAGTGGGCCGGCACGTTGCGCAAGGTCTTCGGCGAGTACCGCGCCCCGACCGGGCTGCAGGGCGCTACGTTCTCCGGCGACGCCGCCACGTTGGCCTCGCTGCGGGCGCGCGTCGCCTTGGTGTCGCGCGACCTCGGCCATCCCATCCGCCTGTTGGTGGCGAAGCCCGGCTTGGACGGGCACTCCAACGGCGCCGAGCAAGTCGCGGTGCGCGCCAAAGAGGCGGGCTTGGAAGTGATCTACGACGGCATCCGACTCACGCCCGAACAGATCGCCGAGTCGGCGTTGCAGGAGGACGTCGATGCAGTGGGCCTGTCCATCCACTCCGGCTCGCATCTCACCCTGGTGCCACGCGTCACGGAGCTGCTGCGCGAGCGCGGCCTGTCCGACGTCCCGGTCTTCGTCGGCGGCATCATCCCTGAGTCGGATCAGCAAGCGCTGAAGCAACGCGGCGTCGCTCGTGTCTACACGCCAGGACAAGCCACGCTGACACAGATCATCGGCGACATCGTCGACCTCGTCGGCGAGACCCGTGGCCGCGCCTCAGCGGGTGCAGCGTAACCTCCTCCCAATTTTCTTCGAGACGACCCTTCGACAAGCTCAGACGAGCGGGGACTCCTGTGGCGTGAGGCGGGTCATGCGGACGCTCTCATCCCAGAGCGCGCGCGCCCGATCTGCGTCGTACGACGCATCCGAAGACGGTGCATCGCGCCAGCGCGTGTGTGACGGGAAGTACTTGCCCGAAACCCGTGCCAGCACTGGGTCCAACACGAGGCGCGCCAGCGCGCTCCCGGCCTTGTCTGCCGGGTTGATGGTCGGAACGATGACCGTCAGCGCCCGCGCCACGCCGGGGAGAACCCGGTTCCAGATGAAGCGCAGAACGGCCGGGTAGTCGCGCGCCAGACCCGAGCCCGGCACCAGTCCCGGGTCGAAGGCGTTGACGCTGAGACCACCCGTGCCGTTCGACAGACCCGCCGCAAGGCCCGCCGCGTCGATGCGACGCACCAGCTCATAGGCGAACCAGAGGTTGCAGAGCTTGCTGTTCACGTAGGCGAGCCGGCCATCGAACTCCCCCGTCCGCGGGCCGCCGGTTGCGGCGAGCGTCGCGAGATCCGTGACCGCTGGCTTCGGCATCCCGGTCCGGAGCTTCGGATCGTGCACGCCGGAGGCGACGACGA
>CAZCGA010000094.1:0-26656 GCA_964498075.1 uncultured Binatia bacterium (SeqCode)
TTCCGCTCACCCTGAGCTTGTCGAAGGGTCTGCCTCGCGTTTATCGACACTCTCGGAAAGAGAAGGGGCGTGTTTCCGGTTCCCCCTCTCTTGCGAGACTGTCGATTTTCTCGCAAACAGTGCTTCGACAAGCTCAGCACGAGCGGTTGGGGATTCAATTTCAAAGAAGAATTCCGCTCACCCTGAGCTTGTCGAAGGGTCTGCCTCGCGTTTATCGACAGTCTCTTGCCAAGAGAGGGGGCCAGGGGGTGAGTTCGGCGCACATGGCCGCGGGTTCATTGGTAGGTTCTCGAACCACGCATTCAGACGCCACGCCACCGATGGTGGCCGCGGGCCTCTTGTCCCCGCAGGCGCGATCCGTTCGGTCATTGCGGGGTTGACCGCTGCCGTGCTAAATTAGCTATTGATTAGCTATTAGGGGGTGGACGATGATCACGGTTACCGCGCTCGAAGCAAAGACTCGCTTCGGAAAATTGCTCGCCCGCGTTGCCCGCGGCGAAGAAGTAATCATCACCCGTCATGAGAAACCGGTCGCGCGACTTGTACCCGAAGGCGGCCGGCCCCTGCATGAGGTGCAACAGGCAGTCGCCGCACTACGCCACCTTCAGCACCAAATCCACACTCGCACCAAAGGCAAGCTTTCAGATGCCGAGGTCCGTTCGGCCATCGACGAAGGCCGCCTATGAGCCCGAGCCTTGTTACAGATGCTTCCATCGGAGTAGCGTGGGTGCACCCGGCCCAAGCGACTCCTCAGACACAGGCGGTGCTTCAAGGGCTCTATGACGGTGCTGTTGTGCACGTGCCGGCCCTCTGGCCACTCGAGGTTGCGAATGCCCTTCTCGTCCTGCAGCGACGCGCCAAACTCACCGACATGGAACGTCTACAAGCGCTGGGCGCCTTACAGAGCCTTTCGCTCACGGTTGACCATGAAGCGTCGTCGCTTGCCTTCACCAAGCTTTCGAAGCTGGGCGCGGAACATCGACTGAGCGTTTACGACGCGGCGTACCTCGAGCTCGCGCTGCGTAAGAAACTCCCGCTGGCGTGCAAGGACGGCCCGTTGCGCGAGGCCGCGAAGCGGTGTCGTGTCAAACTGTTCTAGCTTCATGCGAACCCACTCCTCCTCAGCCCGGCGGCTGAAGCCGCGGCTACGAAGGGCACCCAAGGCCGCCTGCGCGGCCTCCCCGCATCCCCCCCTACAGACGGAACTCATTGTGGCGGCGGCGTTGGGGGAGCCGCCGCAGGGCGGCTTGGGTGCCTTCTGTTGCCGCGAATTCATTCGCCGGGTCAGTCTCAGGTTCATGGGCCGTGTATCGAGGGGCAGCTTGGTGTAATCGCTGCCGCCACCCTCCGTCAACGACTTTGCCGTAGCCCTGCGGCCTGGTCCGTCGCGTCAAAGTCTGCGCATTGTGCGCGCCGTGGAATGGAATTCCGCGGCTACGGGGTGAAGAAGTCCTCTGAAGAGGACTCAGGGCGTAGCGATTCGCGGAAATGAGTCGTCTTCAGGCGACTTTGGTACGGCGCCCTGGAAACGTCGCGCTCGGACTTCGACGGGGCCCTGCAGTCAGGTCTGGGCGTCGCTTGTTGTAGCCGCGGGCTTGTCCCGGCTCTCCAGCCGTTGCCTGCAAGACCGAATCCGTTTGACCGCGCCAGCGCGACTGCACTAGAAGACGGCCTCACAGCGCGCACCACTACCGCTGAGGGGGCTGAACAGCGTGGGGTCCGAAGAGGCATCCCAGAGTATCGTGTTCACGAAGCAACCGGGGCGCGGCGCGACAAGCACTTTCGTCGGCCGCGAGCCCGAGCTAGCAGCGCTGCGCGCCGCCCTGGAAGATGCAGTCGGCGGGTGTGGCAGCGTAGTGTTCCTGGGCGGCGAGCCGGGCATTGGGAAGACGCGGACGGCGGACGAGTTCTCGACCTATGCCGGTGAGCATGGAGCCCAGGTCCTCTGGGGCCTTCCTCGCCTACGTTCACCCTGACCAACACTCCGACAGCAACTCGAACTCAGACTCCGACGAATACTCCGACAAGCACGTCGACCCTAACGCCAACCCGCACACCGACGATGACCGCGACTCCACGGCCGACGGCGACTTCGACGTCGACAGCTACAGAGCCTGTCACGGCGACTCCAACGCGAACTGCA
The DNA here is from genome assembly GCA_964498075.1 of uncultured Binatia bacterium (SeqCode). Lineage (GTDB taxonomy): Bacteria > Desulfobacterota > Binatia > HRBIN30 > HRBIN30 > CAZCGA01. Next base: position 2,144 of record CAZCGA010000094.1, read on the forward strand.
ACGCCGTCGCTAACGATCACTCCAACGGCGACGCCGACACCAGTCCCGACTCAGACGCCGCCCGATACTCCGACGCGGACCGCAACGAACACCGCGGCGATCCTTCCATCACCGACACCAACGCTCCCACCGACAGCGCTGCCCACTCAGACTGCGACGCTCGCAGAAACGCTGATGAGCACTCCGACCGGATTACCGACGAGCACACCAACCTTGAAGGCGACCGACATCGCGACACTGACGCCGACGGGTTCGCCCGGCGCCGCTTCACCACCCGCCGCCACCGACACACCGACTCAAATTTCGACGCCGACGCCAACGGCCGAACCTAACACACCGACAGCCTCACCGACGGACATAGCAACCGGCACCGCTGCTCCAACTCCGACCGACACACCGACGGCAACCGCAACGCTTACGGCGACGAGCTCCCCGACCGTTACGCCGACGCAGACCTACACCCCGACCGCACCCCCACCCCCGAGCCCGACCGACACGCCTACCGTGACGCCGACGCTGACAGCGATCCCGAGCCCCAGGCCAAGCGCGACCCTCACTCGCACGCCACCGCCAACCAACACCGCGACACCGACGTCCACCGCCTCGGCAAGCGTAACCGCCACATCGTCGCCGACGGTTGCCCCGACCTTCACCATTACAGCAACCGCTACGCCAACCCAGACTGCGACCAACACGCCAACGCCGGTGCTAACAACAACCGAGACCGCTGAACCAACCGCGACATCTCCTCCGACAAGCACGCCCACGCGAACGGCAGCACCCACCGAGACACAGACCCCGACCGTGACCGACACGCCCACCGCGACAGCGACTCCGGAACCGTCTCCCACCTTCACCGCAACCGCGACTGGAACTCCACCAGCCGCGCCAACACCGAGCCCGACGCCAAGCGCTACGCCGGATGTCACGCCAACCCCGAGCGCCACACCGACACCCGAACCGCCCGCGCTCTCGTCGGACATCTCGGCCGCCGACACCACGGTCCTTGTGAACGACATCAACCAGCTCCCGGATCACGGAACGATCCAGATCGACGACGAGGTGATGAGCTACGACGGGAAGGAGGCCCTGCTCGCCGCCGGGTTGGGAGGAGCAGCTTCTGGCCAGCCAGGGTTGCTGCTGAATGTCGAACGTGGCCTGAACGGTACCGCGCCGGCCTCGCATCAACACGACACGATTGTCGTCTTGCTTGCCGTCCCAACTCCTAGTCCAACAACCGCCGTCTGCACCGGCGACTGCAACGGCACCGACGGCGTCAGCACCGCCGAGCTGCTCACGATCGTGAACATCGCCCTCGGCAACGCGCCCGCCGCCGACTGCCTCCGCGGTGATCCGAGCTCGGATCGGCAGATCGGCGCGGATGAGATCGTGACCGCGGTGAACAGGGCGCTGGACGAATGCCAGTGAAACAGCAGTCAGCAATCAGCGGTCAGCCTTCAGCCGGAGACTGACACGCGGGCGGCCCCCGACTCGTCTGCTCGCGCCGAGAGTTGTCGCCCACCGTGGCGCGCACATATGCAACGGGCTAGACTGCACCTATGGCCCACGTCGATGTTCTCGAGGAGTTAGAGAAGCTCAGCACTATGGAACGCCTCATGGTCGCTGAGAAGGCCTTGCAGCTCGTCCGCCAGGAAATGGAGCGCGCCGATTCCCGTCTGGCGAGACCGGAGCCGCAGCAGCGCCTCGCGGCGGCAGCCGCCGCCCTGCGGGATGAGTATGCGGCCGGCGGAGAGCTCACCATCTTCACGGCGCTGGATCACGAGGACTTCCGTGCGCCGGGGTGAAGTGTGGCTCATCAATCTCGATCCGGCTGTTGGCGCTGAGATCAAGAAGACCCGGCCCGCCGTCATCGTGAGCGACGACGCGATCGGTGCCTTGCCGCTCCGAGTGATCGTCCCACTTACAGAATGGAAGGAGCGCTTCGCGGTGGCACCGTGGCTGGTCCGGGTTGAACCCGACGCGGAGAACGCTCTCGAAAAGGCATCGGCGGCTGATGCCTTCCAGGTGCGCTCGGTATCGCAGCAGCGATTCGTGCGGCGGCTGGGAAAACTCTCCGAACTCGTACTGCAGGACATCACGCGAGCGCTTGCTACCGTACTGAACATCGAGCCGACCGGGGTATCGACGCGTCGGTGACCGAACCGCTGGCCCTGGCAGCCTCACAATAGTGAACATCGCCCTCGGCACCGCGCCCGCCGCCGACTGCCTCAAGGGCGATCCGAACGCGGATCGGCACCAGCGCTGCGACGGTAGTGGCGCGAGCCGGTGCTTTGCCTTGCTCGTCACGGCCGGAACGCGATAGAAGCGTCTCATGGTGCTGGACCGTGCCCGCGAAGCCGCTGAGGCGACGGAGGTCTGCCTCGAGAGAAGGCTTTACCACTCTGCCGCGAGCCGCGCCTACTACGCCATGTTCTGGGCCGCCCAGGTTGCGTTGGGCCACGTGGGAGTGCGGCGCACGGAGTGGAGTCATCCGGCGCTCCAAGCCTCCTTCGTGAGCGAACTGATCAGGCGGCGGAAGCGATATCCGGCCCGCCTTGGGCAATACTTCAACCGCGCCCTCCAACTCCGACTCGATGCGGACTACCGGCCAAGAGGGGTCAGCCAAAACCAATCCGGTCAGGCCGTTCGGTGGGCGCGGACGTTCTTGGCGGCGATTCGGCAGGAGTATCCCCGTGGTGCAAGCAGCTCAGAGTCACGCTGACCATCGCACCCGCTTGGACGCGGCGGTGACCGCCTTTAGCCTGTTCATTCGCGGGCGCTGCCCGGAAGCACATCTGGAGATCTCCTTTGCTCGCTATGAGGACGAAGACGCACACATCTGGGTGACCGTTCCAACGGCGCTGACTCCAGCGCAGCGCGAGGGGCTGGCGAACGCCATGGCGCAGCGCAGCCTCGATGTGCTCCTGGAAGACGGCCTCTGCATCCTCCCTGGTATCGAGGAACCTGACGAACATCGCCGGGGTGACTCCACGCCGGCCGGAGAGGTGTCAGGCGGAGGGCAACGTCGAGCTGCTGACAGTCGTGAACATCGCCCTCGGCAACGCGCCCGCCGCCGACTGCCTCAGCGGTGATCCGAGCTCAGATCGGCAGATCAACGTGGATGAGATCGTGAGCGCGGTGAACAACGCGCTGGGCCAGTGTCCGTGAAACAGCAGTCAGCAATCAGCGGTCAGCTTTCAGCCGGAGAGTGACACGCGGCGGAGGATCAGAAAGCGCTGGGCGGGGTCCCTGGCTGCTTTGCGCACTCAAAGGGATCGGCCACCTTGCCCCATTGTGCGGGGACGACATCCAGAGCTATTCTCGTTTTGCGCGAGGAGTACGTGAATGTCGATCAAATGCCAGGCGGTTGTGGAGCATGGGTTGCTGCGCCCAGTGATCGATCTCGGCTTGCCAGATGCCGAACGCGTGATCATCACGGTGGATCGGCTGCCAGCCACGATTGGTGAGTTGTCCGTCGCCCGGCAGCGGTTGTCAGGTGCGGGAATCTTTCACCTGGGCTTCGCAGATGCATGCGCGCTCGCCGGCTCCGACGTCAGCGTCGTCGATCGAGACGAGATCAATCGCCGCCTTCCCCTTGCAATCCGGGGTCGTCCCATGTCTGCGACGGTGATCGAGGAGCGGCGCGAGGGCTGGTAACGTGGCAGTGTACTTCTTCGACACGAGCGCCCTGGTCAAGCGCTACGTCGCAGAAGTCGGCAGCAGCACCGTGATCGAAATCGTTGCCGACCCGGGTGCCACCCTCGTGGTCGCAGATGTCACCAGAGCGGAGTGTGTCTCGGCTTTCAGCCGCCGGTGGCGGGCGGGTGACATGTCCGATGAGGGATACCAAACCCTGAAGTTGGCCTTTGCCGCGCATCTGCTTCATGACTACCTCGTTGTTCCGCTCGAACCCGCTCACGTCACCGTCGCGTGTGCCCTGATTGAGCGCCACGGGCTCCGCGCGTACGACGCGATTCAGCTCGCGACCGGGCTTGCCGTCAAGGCGTGGCTCGGGGAAGCGGGAGATGCACTGAGGTTTGTGTCGGCCGACCCGCCATTGACCAGGGCTGCGCGTGCCGAGGGGCTCGTGGCGCTCGAGCCGGTACTGTAGAGGGAATGAAGGTTCGCAAACTGGTCATCGGAGTTCGCAACGTAGACGGCTGGGCCAGAGATCTGAAACGCGATCTGCGCCGGAGTGCTTCGCATCAGCGAGTCAAGGCAGGCGAGTCACTGTACTTCGAAGACGCCGCCGCCCTGCGCAACTTCTTCTCTGATCGGCGGCTGGAGTTGCTGCGAGCCATCCGGCACCATCACCCCCGGTCCATCAAAGAGCTGGCCGAGCGTGTGGGACGCGACCTGAAGAACGTCAACGCTGACATCCACTACTTGGCACAACTCGGCCTGGTCGAGTTGGAAGCCGAAAGTGGACCGCGGACCAAAGGGCGCAAGGCTCCACGCGTGCTCTGCGACGAGATCGAGCTCCACATCCCGCTGTGAAACACATGTCACTGTTCGGCGATTGCAGAGGAACAGTCGGCCTCAGCACTCCTCAGAGCGTGTGGGGAAATGGCTGAGCGAGCCCACCACATCCCGCTCGCCCCGAGTAGCGGCCTTCCTTCGGCCGCGTATCGAGGGGCGTCTGCCAGGCAAGGCGCCCACTTGGCGTCCCCTCGATACGCGCCCTGAAGAGACGGGCGCTACTCGGGACGAACGGTTCTGGACGCCGACTCCAATTTCCTCACAGGCTCTGAGCTGCTCACGATCGTGAACATCGCCCTGGTCAGAAGGCAGGTTTCGAGCCATGAAGCTCAAGCGTGTACGGATCGCGGTTGAGCCGCTATCGCAGACTCAGGCGCGCTGGAAGAGGGCTCTCAAGCGGGGTGCATCCGCCTCCAAGGAAGAGCTGATTACCGTTGCGAGCTGGGAGGTGCTGGGCAAAGTGCTGTCGCCGCGACGCCTCGAGATCTTGGCGCGCATCCCGGCACTCGGGCCGAAGTCGATCGCCGTGCTTGCACGCAGCCTCAAGCGCGACTTCAAGAATGTCTACTCGGATGTCGTGTTCCTGGCGGATCTCGGGTTGATTGAGCTCAAGGCAGAAGGCAAGCGCAAGACGTTGATCCCGATCGCTCGGTTCGCTGGAATCGAAGTCGACTTGGGTGCCGCAGCGTAACACGCATCGAGGGCGGCAAGCAGGAAGAGGGGGCACAGACGTTCTTGGCGGCGATTCGGCAGGAGGATCCCCGTGGTGCAAGCAGCTCAGAGTCACGCTGACTATCGCACCCGCTTGTTCATTCGCGGCCGCTGCCCGGAAGCACATCTGGAGATCTCCTTTGCTCGCTACGAGGACGAAGACGCACACATCTGGGTTACTGTCCCGATGGCGCTGACTCCAACGCAACGCGAGGGGCTGGCGAACGCCATGGCGCAGCGCAGCCTCGATGTCCTCCTGGAAGACGGCCTCTGTATCCTCCCTGGTATCGAGGAACCTGACGAACATCGCCGGGGTGACTCCACGCCGGCCGGAGAGGTGTCAGGCGGAGGGCAACGTCGAGCTGCTGACAGTCGTGAACATCGCCCTCGGCAACGCGCCCGCCGCCGACTGCCTCAGCGGTGATCCGAGCTCAGATCGGCAGATCAACGTGGATGAGATCGTGACCGCGGTGAACAACGCGCTGGACGAATGCCAGTGAAGCCGGCGTGGCGACGACGATCGAGAGCTTGGGAAAATGACGGGTCTTCTTTGGGTGCGGTCGCAGACAGCGGCGCGGCTTGACATGGTTGCCCGTGCGACACGATAATTCTCGTGTATGAATCGGAACAACCACGGATTGAAGGTCGCGATGGCCGCTGCTGAGCAGCTGCCGCTCAAGCTTCAAAGGCAGCTCGTCCAGCGGCTGGTTGCGGTCACTGCCCGCGATGGGCGCACGACGGTGGTGTACCTTCGGCAATTGTCTCCGCAACGACGCCAACGCCTTGCGAAGCTCATGGACAAGAACAACGAAGGCCAGCTCAGCCAGGTGGAGCGGTCAGAGTTGAAGCGGCTCGGCGCCGAAGTGGAGCACACGTTGGTTGCAAATTCTCGCGCCCTGGCCCGTGCCCTGCGCCCGGAGCTGTTCGATGAGCAAGGCTGGCCGATCCATCACCGCTTCCGCCAAGCCCTCCGCGGCGTGTCTGCCGGGCACCATCCACCTCGTCAGAAGTCCGCGGAAGCGTGAGCCCTCGGGTCCCTCTCGGGCTGACGACGCGGGTGCGCGCGCGGGCAGCCGGCCGCTGCGAGTATTGTCACGCGCCGCAAGTCCTCATCGGGCAAGCATTCCATATCGACCATGTTCGGCCTCGTTCCCTCGGTGGTGCGCCCCCCGATACGCCCCTGAGAAGACGGGGCTACTGCCCATGAACCTGAGACTGACCCGGCGAATGAATTCGCGGCAACAGAAGGCACCCAAGCCGCCCTGCGGCGGCTCCCCCAACGCCGCCGCCACAATGAGTTCCGTCTGTAGGGGGGGATGCGGGGAGGCCGCGCAGGCGGCCTTGGGTGCCCTTCGTAGCCGCGGCTTCAGCCGCCGGGCTAAGTGCTGCTGGTCGGAAATACGATGACGTATCTTGAAGGGTCTCCTCTCCCGGATGGGCGAGGATCAAGGTGAGGGGGATTCGACGACGCCGAAGGCCACCATGTTTTCTACGTGCGGTTGAATCGGCGCGGCGAAACAACCAAAGGTGGGCTTCGCCGATCAATTTCATCCCCCTCATCCTGACCTTCTCCCATCCGGGACTGTCGATTTTCTCGCAAACAGTGCTTCGACAAGCTCAGCACGAGCGGTTGGGGATTCAATTTCAAAGAAGAATTCCGCTCACCCTGAGCTTGTCGAAGGGTCTGCCTCGCGTTTATCGACAGTCCCATCCGGGAGAAGGAACCTTCGTGCGATACGTCACCGTAATTGTGAAATGCGGTACTAAGGAGGAGTGCGTTCATGGGCTCTCCAAGCCGGCATCTTCGCCGGTTCGGTTCTCGGGGCGAACGGGATAGCGCACCTGCTCTTAAAGCAGGGACTGCCGAAAGATCAGCACGACCAAGCGTGCGCGGTGCCGCTAGGTTCTTCAGCGACCGCAGTTTCCCACTTTCCTGTCGTCCACCCGGGCTGCCCCGTGCGCTTTGACGCCCAACAGCACCCGGCGTATGGTGACCGCATGAGGCAGGTGTGGTTGGCGCCGCTCGCGATGCTTCTGCTCACGGCGCCCGTCAGTCCGACCTCCGCACAGGCGCCCTCGGCCAGCGTCGAGGAACGTCTGATCCGCCTCGAAGAGGGACAGCGCAGCATCGAGAAGCGCTTCGACGATATGAATCGCAAGATCGATCAGCGCTTCGACGATCTGAATCGGAAGGTGGACGAGCGCTTTGCGGATCTCAACCACAGAGTCGGCGACCTGATTGCCTACATCCAAATGCTGGTGACCATCCTGGCAGCCGTGGGCATCGGCATCTTTGGCACGCTGCTACTGATGTGGCGCCGACTCGTGAAGGTCGAAGCTGATGTGGCCCTCCTCACGAACCAGTCGCGAGTCATCCGAACACCGTAGCCGCGCGGCAAGACCAGCCACGTCTGCTGCGAACCGAGCTCCAGCGCGGTGCGGGTGACCTTGCGCCGCTGACGCGACCTTCCTAGAATGCCCGCAACCGAATGGCCCGCTGGTGGTACATGTGGGCGGGGTCGCGCCCACCTCTTCCTGCGGACGAGATTCGCCGGCGCCGTCGCGAAGCGGTGATCATTGCGGCGACCGCCGCGGTGTTCCTCGTCTTCGCAATCTTCGAAACGCGTCTGCCGCGCTTCAGCAACAGCGCCTCGCTGTCCGGCAACATCATCTTTTTCCTGCTCATCAACCTGAACTTGATCCTGCTGACCCTGCTCATCTTCCTGGTGACGCGCAACCTGGTGAAGCTGATCTTCGAGCGCCGCCAGGGCATCTTCGGCTCACGCCTGCGCACGCGGCTGGTGGTCGCGTTCGTCGCCCTGACGCTCTTCCCCTCCACCCTGCTCTTTTTCGTCGCCGAAGGGTTTCTCTCGGCGGCGCTGGAGAACTGGTTCAACGTGCGCGTCGAAAGCTCGCTTGCCGGCTCGCTCGAAGTGTCACAGAGCTACTACCAGTTCGCCGCTAACAACGCGCTGCACTTCGCGCGCGAGGTTGGACGCCAGGCCGGAGAGCAGGGGCTGTGGGGGAGCGACCGGCGTGCCGATCTGCAGCGCTTCACCGAACAGAAGATGTCCGAGCTGAATCTCGCGGGGCTCGAATTCGTGGGCGCCGACCGCACGAGCCTGGCCCGTGCCACCGGCGCTGAGCTCACCGCGAAACCGCCCGTCGAGCCAGCGAGCATCATCACCGAGTTGCTGCGCGGCGAAGACGTCGCCCGCACGCTGCCCTTCGGCAAGGGCGACGTCGTGCACGCCGGCGCCCCGGTGCGCGACGCCGGCGGCACACTCATCGGCGCGGTGGCGGTCGACTACATCGTTCCACGCAACGTCAGCAACAAGGCCCGCGACATCGCCCGCTCCTACCAGGAGTACCGGCAGCTCGCCGGCATGAAGCAGCCGATCAAGAACGGCTACATGCTGACGCTGGCGCTGATCACGCTGGTGGTGATCTTCTCGGCGACGTGGTTCGGGTTTCAGCAAGCCAAGAGCATCACCATCCCACTGCAGCGCCTGGCGGAAGGCACGCGCGAGCTGGCGCAAGGGAACTGGAGCTACCGCATCGAGGCCGGCGGCGACGCCGAAACCGCGGTGCTGGTCGACTCCTTCAATCAGATGACCGCGGATCTGCAGGAGATCAACTCGGAGCTGGTCGAACGTCGCAAGTACGTCGAGAACATCCTGGCGAACATCACCGCCGGCGTCGTCTCCCTGAGCCAGAGCGGCTCGATCACCATGCTCAATCGCGCCGCCGAGGGCATGCTCGGCATCCGTCTGACGCAGGCGCGCGGCAAGCCGTGGTCCGAGACCTTCGAGCGTTCCGACCTGCGCAAGGTGCGCGAGCTGATCAACGAGGCGCTGGTGTCTCCGCACGCGGAGGTCGAACGCCAGATCAAGTTGACGGGCGGCGATCACATCGTCACCGCTCTGGTCAGCGCCATCTCGCTGACCGATGATACCGGGACGCGGCGCGGCCTCATGCTGTTCTTCGAAGACGTCACCCATCTGCTGCGCGTGCAGCGCATGGAGGCGTGGCGCGAAGTGGCGCGGCGGCTGGCGCACGAGATCAAGAACCCGCTCACACCGATCCAGCTGTCGGCGCAGCGCCTGCGGAAACGCTATGGCAACGAGTTGGCGAAGGAGGACGGTGCCGTCTTCGATGAATGCACGCGGACGATCATCAATCAGGTCGAGGCGCTGAAGCGGCTGGTGAACGAGTTCTCCAACTTTGCGCGGCTGCCGGGGGTGGAGCTGGTGCCGCAGGACTTGAACGCGATCGTCGAGGAAGCGCTGGTGCTGTTTCGGCAGGGGCACCCGAGCATCGCGTTCGACTTTCGGCCGGAAGACCGCCTCCCCCTGGTGGAGCTCGATCGCGAGGCGATCAAGCGGGCGCTGATCAATCTGCTCGACAACGCCGTCGCCGCCTGTCAAGCTGCCGCCAATGGCGACGCGCGGATTGAAGTCAGCACCTCACAGGCGGTGGCGCGCGGCATGGTCCGCCTGGAGGTCGCCGACAACGGCTGTGGCATGAGCACCGAGGTGAAGCTCCGGCTGTTCGAGCCGTACTTCTCGACCAAGAAGGAAGGGACCGGCCTCGGTCTGGCGATCGTCTCGGCAATCGTCGCCGACCATCAGGCCTACATTCGCGTGCAGGACAATCAGCCGCGGGGCAGCCGCTTCATCATCGACTTTCCGCTGCGGCGGCGCGGCGAGATCAGCCGCGTGGCGGCGCAAGCGTGAGGGAGGGTGTGATGGCAACGGTCTTGGTGGTCGACGATGAACCGGAAATCAGAACCTCGCTACGCGGCATATTGGCCGAGGAAGGCTTGCGCGTCTTGGAGGCGAAGGACGGCCGCCAAGCCCTCGATCTGATCCATCGCGAGAACCCCGAGCTGGTCATCCTGGATGTCTGGATGCCGGAGGTCGACGGGCTGCAGCTCCTGCAGCAGCTTCAGGACGCTGCGGCGCACCCGGCGGTCATCATGATCTCCGGTCACGGCAACATCGAAACCGCAGTGAGCGCCACCAAGCTCGGCGCGTTCGACTTCATCGAGAAACCGTTTTCACTCGACGGGCTGCTCCGCGTCGTCAACCGTGCCCTCGATCACCAAGCCGCGGTCATGCGGCGCGCCGAAGCGACGCCAGCGACAAGCGAGGGCAGCGCCGTAGGCGTGACCGGCGGCGCCGAGGCCGTGGCGCAACCGCTGCGGCGCGCGCGCTGGAGCGAGCGCACCATCGGCCGCAGCGTCGTCGCCAGCGGCCAAGGATTGCACAGCGGCGTCAAGACCGGCTTGATCCTGCAGCCGTTGCCCCCAGGCAGCGGCATCATGTTCAACAACCTCTCCACCGACGAGACCGTGCCGGCACACGTCGACTGGGTCGACTCGACCGGCTACGCCACGACCCTGCATCGCAACGGGGTCACGGCGAAGACCGTCGAGCACCTGCTGGCAACCTTGCACGCCTATCGGATCACCAACCTGCTGGTCAAAATGCAGGGTGAGGTGCCCACCATGGACGGCTCGGCAATCGAGTTTTGCCGTCTCGTCGAAAGCGCGGGGATCGTGGATCAGGGGGGGGCGGTCGACGAGATCGTCATCAACCGGCGCATCGCGGCCGGCAAGGACGACGCCGGCGAATCCATTGTCATGGAGCCCGCGGACTGTTTTGGGATCTCGTACACGCTCCTCTATCCGCATCCGGTTGGCCTCCAGGAGTACACGTACATCCACAGCGGTCCGGAATCGTTTCGCGATGAGATTGCGCCGGCACGCACCTTCGCCTTCCTGCGTGACATGAAGCAGCTGGCCTCCATGGGCCTGGCGAGCGGCGGGCGGCTGGACAACTGCATCCTGATCGACGACGAGAAGGTGGTGAACACCACCCTGCGCTTTCCGGATGAGTTCGTGCGCCACAAGATCCTCGACATCATGGGCGACATGTACCTGCTCGGACGTCCGCTGCGCGGCATGATCATCGCGCGCAAGACCGGGCATTCCGACAACATCGCCCTGCTGCGCGAGATCAAGAAGGCGATGGGGTTGGTGTAGCCGCGCGGTGCAGGCCATGAGCGCCCGCCAGCCGAGCCCACGCCGCCGGACGTCGTTCTGGTTGCTCGTCGCCGGTCTGGCAGCGTTCTTGAGCCTCGAGCCCGGGTTCTTCTTGGTCGCCCTTGCCGTCGCGTTGTCGTTGCTGACGGTGACCTGGATCGTCATGCTGATTCGAGTCCTGCTGCTGGACGCGTTGGGCCACGGGCACTGGACGTGGCACGAACGAATCCACTGAGCGCAACGACCAGCGTCTCTCAGCTACGCGCGACGATCTGCGCCGCGCTGCGCGGGTGTGCCTCTTTCAGCTTGCTGGCGGCCTGCTCGGCCTCGCGGTGGGTCGGGTAACTGCCGACGACCACCCGGTAGCGGCGCAGCTGGCCGCGGTGGACCTTCTCGACGTGGGCCGGGTAGCCGTTGGCGGCGACCGAGTTCTTCAAGCGCGTGGCGCTGCTCAGGGTGCGAAAGGTCGCGAGGTGCACGAAATACTTCAACGCCGATGGAGCGGTCGGGACGTCCGGCTCAGCGTCGCCGGCGGCCACGCCTGTGGCCGGTGCGGCCGATTGTGTCGACGCGGGCTCGGCGTCGGGCAGGGTCTTGCCGTCGAAGCCGAACTCCAAGAGCCGTTTCACGTCACCCCACAGATCGGTCGAGCCGAGCACGGCCACGCCGAGCTCACGCCCATCTGACATGCCGGCACCGACGAAACACTTCTTGGCGGCGATCGTCCATCCGGTTTTGCCGACAACCTGGATGCGATAGTTTCCGAGCAAGCGGTTGTGGTTGCGCAAGGTGATCCGCTTGAGAGAGCCGGCAGTGGGAGCCACCGCGGTCGTCTTCGTGCTGACGATGCTGCGGAACAGGGGATCCCGCATGGCGTGTGCGAACATCGTCGCCAAGTCGCGCGCGGTCGAATAGTGGTCGGCTGCCGGGAGGCCATTCGGGTTGACGAAGTGCGTGTGTGTCGCACCGAGGACGCGAGCCTCTGCATTCATGTGTTCGGCGAAGTCCCGCACGTTGCCGGACAACCCCTCGGCGATGACGACGCTGGCATCGTTGGCCGAGTTGAGCAGCACGGCGTACACGAGGTCGCGCAGACGCATCTTCCAACCCGGACGCAAGCTGATCTTCGACGGCGGCGCCTGCGCCGCTTCCGACGTGACCCGCATCGAGTCGTCCAGCCGACCGCTCCGCAGCGCCAGCATTGCGGTCACGATCTTGGTGGTGCTCGCCGGTGGCAGCGGCAAGTCCGGGTTCCGCTCCCACAGGACCTCGCCGGTCTGGTTGTCGATGAGGATGGCTGCCTTGGCGGTGATGGACGCACGCGAGTGCGCATGCACTGTCCGTGCGACGGGCGCGAGGGCTGAAACCACCACCACGACCGCCACCGCCAACTCTTTGATCGCTCTCATACCGCCCAGGCAACACAGTGTGAGATATGGATTTCGGGTTGTCAATCGAAGGATGACGACCCGCCGCCCGAGGCCTCACCCCAGGATCTCAGGTGCCCCGCGCGTACCCTGCACCAACATGGCGCGGAAGAAGAAGACGCTGATGATCGTCGGTAGCACGTAGTAGGCGACGCGGAAGATCAGCACCGCCACGACCGCGGTCTCGAAGGGAACTGACAGGCTGGCGAAGATGGCGGCCATCGACCCCTCCATGACTCCGAGGCCGCCCGGCACGAAGGACACCAGCGAGAGGATGATGCCGACGGCGAAGCCGACGACCACGAAGCTCATCGGGATCGGGTAGTGGACGCTGAGGAACGCACCGTACAGGATGAGCAGCGTCATCACCCAGTCGACGACGATCCAGGCGGTCGGGATGACCATGTGGCGCTTGCGCGCCAGCATGAACTCGATGCCACGGTTGAGGTTGCGTTGGAAGCGCCAGATACGTACGCGCCCGGGTTTGTGGCGTGGGAAGAACCGGTGCATGAACCAATGCACCGCTTCGGCCATGATGAAGAGCGTGCGGCGCCGCAACCCCCGGTGCAGCAGCAGCAGCAGCGCCACGGCCGCCGCCAACGCAAAGAAGGACAGCAGGGTAGCCGTGGTGCCGAGCGCATAGCCGTGCAGATCACGCGATGAGAGCAGATAGACGAAGCCGATGACCACGAACAGCAGCAGGACCGTGTTGGTGATGAAGGTTTGCACCAACGAGATGATCACCGCGGTCCCGGACGGGATCGACGACCGGATGAAGAAGTACAGGCGCACCGCAAACCCGCTCAGCCCGCCGGTCGACACGACATAGTTCGCGGTGTTGGCCACGAAGGTGATCTTGAGCATCTCCCAGAACGGCACGTCGGCGCCGGCAGCGCGAGCGATGCCTTGATACGAGAGCGCCATGGCGATGTAGCTGGCGAGGCCGCACGCCAGCGGGATTGCCAGCAACGGCACGTCGAGCGTCGACGCCGTCTCCCAGAGCTTGCTGGCGTCGGAGAATACGAACAGCAGGACCAGGAGGCCCAAGCCGAGGACAGGCGCCCAGATCCAGTGAGTGCGCGACCGCGACGCCGCACCCACCGGGGCGGCGGGCTCCGGCTTCATCTGACGGGCTTGGGGAATCATGCGTGATGCCGCTTCGACTTAGTCGCTCTCCCTGCCTCCGTCAAGGCAGCGCCATGGCGACGCTTGTGGCCGAGCGGCGTCCACGCTAAACGAGTGACTCCGCTGCACGAGGAGCCCGGATGTTCATCCTTGGAAACTTTCTGTTGGCCACCGCCGACGTGCTCTCGATGGTGCTTCGCTTGTACATGTTCATCGTGATCGCGCGGGCGCTCATCTCCTGGGTCAACCCCGATCCGTACAACCCCATCGTGCGGTTCCTCTACAACGCCACGGAACCGTTGCTCTCCCGCGTCCGGCGCGTCCTCCCCATTTTCGCCGGCGGGATCGACTTCTCGCCGCTGATCGTTCTGGTCGCCATCTACTTCCTGCAAGTATTCCTGGTGCAGAGCCTGCACGATCTGGCGTTCTCGATCCGCTAGCGCGATGTCCGGCGGGGCCACGAGCCTGCGGCTTCGGATCCACCTCCAGCCGCGCGCCGCCCGCAACCAGATCGTCGGCCGGCACGGCGACGCCATCAAGATCCAGGTGCATGCGCCACCCGTGGATGGTGCGGCGAATGCGGCGCTGGTGGACCTCTTGGCACAGACCTGCGGTGTGCCACGGAGCGCGATCCGCATCCTGCGCGGCGCGACGAGCCGGACGAAAGTGGTCGAGATTTGGAGCGACGACGTCGGCGCATGCCGGCGGCGTCTGGACGAGGCGCTCGGACACGACGCGTCGACGCCGCGTTGACAAAGCGAGAGCCCCTGATTACCTTGCCGACGAGGTTCCTTCTATGCCGATCTACGAGTACCAGTGCAGGAAGTGTGGCCAGTTCGAGACGATGCGAAAGATCTCCGAGCCGCCACTGAAGCGCTGCCCGACGTGTGCCGGCAAGGTCACGAAGCTGATGTCGAACACCTCTTTCCAGTTGAAAGGCAGCGGCTGGTACGTCACCGACTACGCACGCAAGGACGGCACAGACAAGCAGACCGGCGAGGCCGCGAAGCCCGAGAGCGGTGCAGCCGAAGCCAAGCCGGAGAGCAAGACCGAGACGCCGGCCGCGTCGAAGACCGGCAAGTCCACGGAGACGGCCGCAGCTTGATGGGCAGCCGCGACGCGTCGTGAGTGCCGCTGCGGGAAACCGTGGCGGCTTTTTTTTGATTGCCGCCCAACGCCGCGCCGCATGAAGAGCGTTCCGGCGTTCATCGGCGTCGACACCGGTGGCACCTTCACCGACCTCATCGCCTGCATCGGCGGCGAGCTGCGTACGCACAAGGTCCTGTCCACTCCCCGCAATCCCGCCGCTGCGGTGTTGCGCGGTCTGCGTGAGTTGGTCCCCGAGCTGACGCCGCAGTTGGTGACCTACGGCTCGACGGTGGCCACCAACGCACTGCTGCAACGCCGCGGGGCGCGCGTCACCCTGCTGACGACGGCGGGCTTCGAAGACGTCATCGAGATCGGCCGCCAGAACCGTCCAGCGTTGTACGATCCCGAGCCGCGGCCGCCCGCGCCGTTGGTGCCGCGCGGGCGACGGATCGGCGTCGCCGAACGCGTGGCCTACGACGGGCGCGTGTTGACCCCCTTGAGCCGCAGCGCGCTGCGCGCGCCGTTGCGCGCCATCCGCCGCCAGCGGCCAGACGCGGTAGCCGTCTGTCTCCTGCATGCGTACGCCAACCCGCGTCATGAGCGCATGATCCGCGCCGCACTCTCGGGTTTTCCGAACGTGTTCTGTTCGTTGTCCCACGAGCTGCTCGCCGAGTATCGCGAGTATGAGCGCCTCAGCACCACGGTCATCAACGCCTACGTCGGCCCCGTCATGAGTCGACACCTGCGCGCCCTCGAGCAGGGCCTCGGCGCAACCCGGCTGCGGGTGATGCAATCCAACGGCGGCGCCATCTCGGCGCAGCAGGCCGGTCGCGAAGCCGTACGGACGGTCCTCTCTGGCCCGGCCGCCGGCGTCATCGGCGCCTGCGCGGTGGCGCGCGCACTCCGCTTGCGGCGGGTGATCACCTTCGACATGGGCGGGACGTCGACCGACGTCAGCTTGATCGATGGTGCGCCGCGCTTCAGCGCCGAGTGGACCATCGGCGGGTTGCCGCTGAAGGTGCCGGCCATCGACATCCACACCGTGGGCGCGGGCGGGGGCTCGATCGCATACGTGGATGCCGGTGGTGCCCTCAAGGTGGGGCCGCAGAGCGCCGGCGCCGACCCCGGTCCCGCCTGCTACGGAACCGGCCGGATGCCCACGGTGACGGACGCCAACGTGGTGCTCGGACGTTTGGTCCCCGAGGCGTTCCTGGGCGGGCGCATGCAGCTGCAACCCGAGCGTGCGCGGAGTGCGATCGGCGAGCTCGCGAGGCAGCTGGAGCTGACGTGGGAGGCCACGGCCGAAGGCATCGTGCGGGTGGTCAACGCGAGCATGGAGCGCGCGATTCGGCGCATCTCCGTCGAGCGCGGCCACGACCCCCGCGAGTACGTTCTGGTCGCCTTCGGCGGTGCTGCCGGTCAGCACGCCTGTGAGCTGGCTGCAGCGCTCGGCATCCGGCGCGTCGTCGTGCCGCGACATCCGGGGCTCCTGTCCGCGTGGGGTGCGGCGAGCGCCGACGTGCAGCGGGACTATGTCCGCACCGTCCGGCTGGCGAACCCCTCTGCCGCGCAGCTCCGCCGCTTGTTCGCACCGTTGGAGCGCACGGCCCGCAGCGCCCTGCGGGCGGAAGGCATCGCCGCGGTAGGTTGCCGGCTGGAGCGGACGGTCGACGTGCGCTACCGCGGCCAGTCATTTGAGATCAATCTGCCGTTCGACACGCACTTCGGTGCGGCGTTCCACGCCGCCCACCGCCGCCTATACGGCTATGCCGACGGCGAGCGGCCGGTCGAAGTGGTGAACCTGCGCGTGCGAGGGGTCGGTCGTGGCCCCGTGCTGCGGGCGGCGGCGTTCCGGCCGCAGCCCGCGGTGCGCCCTGGCCCGCATCGCGTGCGCTGGGCGGGGCGCTGGTGGCGGACCGACACCGTGGATCGTCAACGCCTGGCGCTCGACGCGGTGGTGCGTGGCCCGGTGGTGATCGTCGAGTTCAGCGCCACCACGTTTGTCCCGCCCAGCTGGCACGCCACCGTGCATCGCACCGGGCACGTGGAGCTCATCCATGCGGATTGATCCGGTCACGCTCGAGGTGTTCAACCATCAGCTCAGCGCCATCGCCGAGGAGATGGGCGTCGCGCTCTGCCGCAGCGCCTTCTCACCCAACATCAAAGAGCGACGCGATTTCTCCTGCGCGCTGTTCGACGCGCGCGGCGCCATGGTGGCGCAGGCGGCGCACATTCCGGTGCACCTGGGTTCGACGCCGCTGTCGGTGCAGGCGGCCATCGAACACGTCGCCATGCGCCGCGGTGACGTCGTCATGCTGAATGATCCCTACGCGGGAGGCACCCATCTTCCCGACGTGACGGTGGTCGCGCCGATCCACCTGCCAGGCGAAGCGGCGCCCTTCGGATATGTCGCCAATCGGGCCCATCACGCCGACATCGGCGGATCGGCGCCGGGCTCGATGCCGCTGGCAACGGAGATCTATCAGGAAGGTTTCCGTATGCCGCCGGTGCGCATCGTGGCGCGCGGGAAGATCGTCGAGGATATTCTGCGCCTGTTCATCGCCAACACGCGCGTGGCCGATGAACGGCGCGGCGACCTACTGGCACAGCTGGCGGCGCTCCGGCTTGGGGCGCGGCGCCTGCGCGAGCTGGTCAACCGCGCCGGCCGCAGCGCCACGGTCGCCGCGATGACGGCACTGCAGGACTATTCGGCGCGTTTGATGACCGCAACACTGCGACGTCTCCCGGCGGGAGCGTACCGCGCCGAAGACTGGATGGATGACGACGGTGCTGGCGCCGTGCGCATCCCGATCCGGGTTGCGGTGCGCATCCGGAACGGCACGGCTGTGGTCGACTTCACGGGCACCGCCGCGCAGGTTGCCGGCGGCATCAATGCCAACTATCCGGTGACGGTCGCCGCCGTTCTGTATGCCTTCCAGCTGGTGGCGGGCACCACGATTCCGGCGAACGCCGGGCTGATGTGGCCGTTGCGGATCATTGCTCCCGCCGGAACCTTGGTGAACGCGCAGTTCCCGGCAGCCGTCGCCGGCGGCAACGTTGAAACCTCACAGCGGATCGTCGACGTCCTGCTCAAGGCGCTGGCCCGCGCCGCACCGCAGCGAATTCCCGCCGCAAGCAATGGATCCATGAACAACTTGGCTGTGGGGGGCTACGACCCGGTCCGTCGGCGGGAGTTTGCCTACTACGAGACGATCGCCGGGGGCGCAGGAGCGGGCCCGCACGGTGCCGGGGCTTCCGGCGTACACACGCACATGACCAACACCCTGAATACGCCCATCGAAGCGCTGGAAGCGGCCTATCCGCTGCGCGTCACCCGCTATGGGCTGCGGCGCGGCTCGGGCGGGCGCGGGTTGCATCGCGGCGGCGACGGCGTGCTGCGCGAGATCGAATGCCTCGTTCCGGCACACGTGACTCTGCTCACCGAACGCCGGCGCCTGCGCCCGTACGGCCTACGAGGGGGCGGTGCAGGTCAAAGCGGCCGCAATCTTCTGACGAGGCACGGCCGTACCCGCGCGTTGCCGGGCAAGGTCAATATCGCCGCCGGCCCCGGCGACCGGATCACCGTCTGCACGCCGGGCGGCGGAGCTTGGGGGCGGCGACGGTAGCCAGACCGCGCCGCCCCCGCAAGCGCTTCAGGCAGGGGTGCCGACGTGCGGCCGGTGGGCTTCCATGCGGCGCTCGATCTCGTGCAGGCGCCGCTGCAGCCGCTCCACGTCCGCGCGCGAAGCGACATCCAGTCGACGGGTCACGGGCTCGATGGCCTTTTCCACCCGCTTCTGTACCTCCCCGCCGAACCGCTCGGCGCGCTTGCGGGCGTCCGTGACCATTTTGTCACCCCGCTTGCGCCACTCTTCTCCCGTGCGTTCGACGCTCGCCGTGAGGCGCTTCACGGCCTTCCGTGGGGCCGGCGGCAGCAGCTCCACCGCGCCCTCCAAACCCTTCCGCACCCGCTTCTGCATCGTGCGCTGCAGCTCGGCAACCCGCTTCGGCAACGCCTTCCTCCAACTCTCCGGCTTCTTCGGCTTGGTCATGTTCGTTACCTCCTGGAGGCACCATAACGCATCGCGTCAGAATGTCAATGCACTGCGTCATCAGCAAGAAAGATGACCGGCGTCAGCAATCGGGTTCGGCTCAGCGGCCCGCGCTGCCGAGGGACACGGCGGCTTGCGTGAATGCAGCGCGCAACTCGTCGTAGGTCTGGGTCACACGAAACTGGGGAAAGTCGCGCGCGACCTTGTCCGGGGGCCGGAACAGGATCCCGACGTCGGCTTCAGCCAACATGCTGGTGTCGTTGTAGGAGTCGCCCGCCGCAACGACGTCGAAGTTCAACAGCTTCAGGGCCATAACCGCTTTGCGCTTGCCGTCGCGGATGCGCAGCCGGTAGTCCGCGACGCGGTCCTGTCCGTCGATGACCAGCGTGTTGCAGAACAGGCAGGGGGAGTCGAGCTGCGCCAGCAGCGGCGCCGCGAACTGATCGAAGGTGTCGGACAGGATGATCACGTGAAAACGCTGCCGCAGCCAGGTGAGAAAATCATACGCCCCCTCGAGCGGGCGCATCTGGGCGATGACCTTCTGGATGTTGGCGAGCGTGAGGCTGTGCTCTTCAAGAATGCGCAGGCGGTTCCGCATGAGCTTGTCGTAATCGGGCTCGTCGCGTGTCGTCCGCAGCAACGCATCGATCCCGGTGGCCTTGGCGACGTTGATCCAGATCTCCGGCACGAGTACGCCTTCGAGGTCGAGGCAAGCAATCATGCGCGCCTGGGTAGCCGTTCCGCCGCTGCGGTTCAAGCGCACCGCCGCCCCCCTCTGGACTCAACTCGTGAAGCAGGCCAGGATGCGGCCGGTTCCCAATTCCACTGAGAGGAGGTCACGATGAAGCTCTACCATTCTTCGCAATCGCGCTCGGTGCGGCCGCGCTGGCTCTTGGAAGAGATCGGCGCACCCTACGAGCTGGTGAAGACCGAACTGTCGAAAGGCGACCACAAGACACCGGCGTACCTGAAGATCCACCCGCATGGCGCCGTGCCGGCGCTGGTAGACGGCGACCTGACGGTGTTCGAGTCGGCGGCGATCTGTGCCTACCTCGCCGACAAGTTTCCGGAGAAGCACCTGGCGCCGCCGGTCGGGACGCCGGCACGCGGGCGGTACTACCAGTGGATGTTCTACGCTATGGCGACCCTCGAGCCGCCGGTCCTGCAGGTCTTCATGCACACGGTGATGCTGCCGGAAGCGCAGCGCTCCGCCGCCGTGGCGGAAGAGGGCCGCACGAAGTTCGCTGAGGTCGCGCGGGTACTCGAGCAGGCACTCGACGGCAAGAGTTTCCTCTTGGGAGAGCAGCTCACAGCCGCCGACGTGATGATCGGATCGATGCTCGCGTGGGCGAAGTTCATGGGGCTGCTGAACGGCCACCCGACGCTGGAGGACTACGCGACGCGGCTCAGCGCCCGGCCCGCTTACCAGCGCGCCCAGGCGGACTGAAGCTCCTCAGGACGGCCGCCTTCGCCCGGCGACCTCGGCGATCTCCCTGCGGCTGCCGAGTGTGTTCACATTCAGGCGCAGACCGCCGTCGATGTGGATCGTCGCGCCGTTGATGAAGGCGGCACGATCGGAGGCGAGGAACGCGACGAGCTGCCCGACCTCACGCATCCCCCCCAGGCGTCGCGCCGGCGTCATGGCGATCGCGCTGTCGCGGATCTCCCGCGGCATCCGCTGCACCAGCTCCGTCTCGGTGAGCCCCGGGAGGATGGCGTTGCAGGTGATCCCCTCGCGCGCGTACTCCAGCGTCATGCTCTGGGTCAGTCCCAGCAGCCCCGCCTTGCTGGCCGCGTAGCCGGCTTGATTGTGGAGTCCCCCGGTCGCGGCCACGGACGAGATGTTGATGATCCGGCCCCAGCGCTTCTCCAGCATCGGGCCGATGACCTCTTTGATCATGTTGAAGGCACCGCTGAGGTTGACCGCGATCTCGCGGTTCCAGGCCTCGTGGCTCATGCGCGTGAGCGGCGCGATGTTGGTGACGATCGCCGCGTCGTTCACGAGAACGTCGATGTCTCCGAGCTTCTGGCGAATGGCGGCGACGCCCACATGCGCCTGAGCCGGATCGGCGATGTCGAAGACGGCGGCCGCCGAACGTCGGCCCAGCTGCGTGATCGCCCTGGCGGTCTCTTCAACCTCCGCGGCGACGTCGGCTACTCCGACGTCAGCTCCCTCCTCCGCCAACACCAGCGCGGTCGTCCTGCCGATACCTCGGGCGGCGCCGGTGATGAGGACGACTTTCCCTTCGAGCAACACCTCACGCTCTCCAGGGCTCGACGAGAATCTTCGCGTGGGCATCCGGCTTGGTCAGAGTTTCGAAGGCTGCCGGGACACCCTCCACACCCACCCGACCGGTGACCAGCGGCGCGACGTCGATGCGGCCGTCGGCGATCGCCTGGAGCGTGCTGGCGAACTCATCGGGCGTGTAGCCGAGGACGAACTGGACCGACAGCTCCTTGTTGATGCCGAACATCGGCTTGATGACGTCGTCCTCCATGCAGACGCCGGCCACCACGATGCGCGCCCCCAGCGGCGCGTCGCGCATGATCTGCCGCAGCAGCCCGGGCACGCCGACGCACTCGAAGACCACCGCCGACCGCATGCTCGCCACCTCACCCAATGCCGCGAAGGCCGACCGCATCGCGGGATCCACGACGACGTGCGCCCCCATGCGCTCCGCCAGCGCCCGCCGGGTCGGCGAGAAATCCGCGGCCACGATGGGCTCGACGCCGCGCAGCTTGAGCGCTGCAATGACGGCGAGACCCACCGGCCCACAGCCGATCACCAGCGGCGCGTCCTGTGGCTCGAGTCGCGCTTTGGCGACGGCGTGCACGCCCACGGCCATCGGTTCGGTGAGCGCTGCGTGCTCTGTGGCCAAGCCGTTCGGAACCGGCAGCACCAGCCCAGCCGAGAGGACCATCAGCTCACCGTACCCACCCGAGACCTCGTTGGAGTAGCCGATGGTCTGGACTGCACCGTTGCGGAACAGTAACGGCATCGATACGACGCGCTCACCTGCACGAACCGCGGTGTTGGTGTGCGGCCCGCGGTCGACGATCTCGGCACAAAACTCGTGGCCCATCACGAGGTCGCGCGCCAGATCCAGTGCAAACGGGCCACCGGTCTCGCGCGCCACCTCGACCATCTTGTCGGCATGCTTGAGGGCGTGCAGATCAGAGCCGCAGATCCCGCAGGCCAGCGTCTTGACCAGCACCTCCCCTTCGCCCGGTTGCGGATCGGGAACGCTGTCGACGACGAGCTGAGAGTTTCGCATCACGGCAGCGCGCATGGTGGCAACCCCCTCTACTGTTTGAGAACTAGCGCGTCGCGGCGCCGGCTTTGAACTGTTCCTTCACACGGAGGCTCGCGCGGACGTCGTAGACGTCCTCTTCGTAGCCCCACAGCCCGTTGCGGTACTGCAGAATACTAACCGACGGAAACGCCAGCGGTGCTCCCTTCGGATCGGGATTCGGCAGCACGTTGTCGAGGTAGAACACCACTCGGTCGCCATCGATCACGTGCCACTTCGGCGGAGGGAAATACATGTCGGGCACCGTCGCCATGGTGCTCACGATCCACCGGCGGATTGCTTCGCGCCCGTGGAAGGTGCCGTACTGCACCTCGACGTAGAGCGCATCCTCGGTGAACAGATCGGCCCAGGCGTTCCAGTCGTGCTCCTCGGCGCCCAGCTTCAGATACTTCCGGAACGCAGCTTCCACTTCCGCTCGACTTGGGTTGGCCACCGCAGGCTCCTTTCCGTCAGGATACCCTGCGCGTTCGTACCACAGCCGCTTTCTGGCGTCGACCGCTACGCCATGGAGTGCGGGTTTTGACCTGATCATGGCGTCGGGCGCATAGTCCACCGCGTGGAGGCACCGTGACCGTACGCAGGAGTCTTGGGCTTGGCCTCGGCCTGGCGCTGGTGATTCTCGCCATGGCCGGCTGGATGTTGGACACGAGCACGACGTTGTCGGTCGGCGCGCTCCTTGGCGGCACGCTCCTGCTGCTCGCTGTCTATTTCCTGAACCGTGAAATCCGCGAGCGTGAGCGCGCCGAGGCGCAACTCAAGGCCAGTGTGCAGCACGCGGAAACCTTGCGGGAGTCCGAAACCCGCTACCGTGCCGCCTCTGAGCTGACCTCCGACTACACCTATGCGTTCCGCATCGAGCCGGATGGACAGGTGGTCGTCGAATGGACGGCGGGTGCCTTCACGCCGATCACCGGATTCACGTTGCGGGAGGTGGAGGCGCGCGGCGGTGGGATCAGCCTCGTGCATCCCGACGATCTGCCGATCGCACTGCGCCGCGTGCAGACCCTCGTCTCCGGCCAACCCGACGCCAGCGAATTCCGCATCGTCACCAAGGGCGGGGAGATTCGCTGGGTACGTGAGAACGCGCGACCCGTGTGGGACGCGGCGCAACTGCGGATGCGCATCTACGGGGCGGCGCAGGACATCACCGCGCGCAAGCAGGCGGAGGAAGAGGCACGCCGGCATCAGGCCGATCTGGCGCACGTGCTGCGTGTGAGCACGATCGGCGAGATGGCGGCGGGGCTCGCCCACGAGATCAACCAGCCGCTCTCAGCGATCGTCAGTTACGCGAAGGGATGTGCGCGCCGGATGCGGGCCGGGTTGGGTCAGCCCGACGAACTGCTGCAGGCGATGGAAGAGATCGCCACGCAGGCCGGCCGCGCCGACCAGATCGTCCGCCGCCTGCGCGACTTTGTGCGCAAGCGCGCACCGCGACGTGAGCGCGTGGAGCTGAACGAGCTGGTGCGTGGAGCAGCGCGCCTGATCGCCGGCGAAGTCGCGGAGCGCAGGATCACGCTGCGACTCGAACTGGCTGCCGGGATGCCACCGGTGGAGGTCGACAGCATCCAGATTGAACAAGTCATCTTGAATCTGGTACGCAACGGATTCGAAGCGATGCACAATCCGCACCCCGAGCAGTCCGTTCTCTCGATTCGTACGGCGATCGTCGATCGCGATGCCGTCGAAGTGGCGGTGTGCGACGCCGGCGAAGGCCTCTCGGTGGAACACGCAGACCGTCTATTCGATCCGTTCTTTACGACGAAGCCCCAAGGACTCGGAATGGGCCTGTCGATCAGTCGCTCCATCGTCGAAGCGCATGGTGGACGCTTGTGGGCCACCCGCAACCCAGAGCGCGGCACCACGTTCCGCTTCACCGTGCCCGTACCCGATGGAGTGCGCAATGCTGCCCGCTGAGCCCACCGTCTTCGTCGTCGATGATGACCCGGCGATGCGCGACTCCTTGCGCTGGCTCCTCCAATCGGCGGGGCTGGCGGTGGACACTTACGCGACCGCGGAAGAGTTCCTGAGCACGTACGACCCCGGGAAGCCGGGCTGTCTGGTGCTCGACGTGCGCATGCCCGGTATGAGTGGGCTGAATCTCCAGGACGAGCTTGGGGCACGGAACATCGGGCTGCCCGTGATCATCATCACCGGCTACGCCGCCGTCCCGACAGCGGTGCGCGCAATGAGGTCCGGTGCCATCGACTTCATTGAAAAACCGCCTCTTCTCCAAAGCGTGTGGGTAGATTTTCACCATGATGCATCGGTTGATC
>CAZCGA010000095.1:0-3190 GCA_964498075.1 uncultured Binatia bacterium (SeqCode)
AACGCCGACGCGCACCGCCACACAGACCTTACCGCCAACGTCGACCGTCACGCCAACCTCTACAAGGACCGACACCCCGACCAAGACGGCAACGCGTACGGTGTCTCCTACTCCAACTGCGACGTGGACGCGGACACCAACCGCGACGCTGAGCCGAACGCCCACCGACACCTACACGCCAACGCAGACTGTGCCGCCAACGTCGACCGCCGTGCCAACTTCCACGTGGACCGACACGCCGACCAGAACGGCAACGCGCACGGCGGCCCCAACGTCTACGAATACCAACACCCCAACGGGCACAGCGACGCACACGCCGGTCCCCAGCTCGACGCCGACGCAGGCCCCGACGACGACATCTACCGGCACCAGAGCGCCTAGTAGCACCTCCACGGCCTCCGTCACCGTGACGGACACGCCGACCAACACCCACACGCCTAGCCGGACACCCACGCCGACGGCCACACCGACGAGCACCAGCACGCCAACACCCACGCTCACGCCAAGTTCCACGCTGACGCAGACAACGACCGTAACCACGACGCCAACGGCGGTGTCGCCGAGCGTGACTCCGACCGGTACTGCTACGGTCGCGGTGGATCTGGCTGGGGGTATTCGCTACTACGGCAACACCCAGCCGGTAGACGGCGTGACCGTTCACCTCGAGAGCCCAATCTCGGCGACGGTACAGACCGACGCGCGTGGGCAGTTTGTGTTCACCGGAACGAGCGGCGGCATGTGGCAAGTCGAACCGCAGAAGAAAGGCGGTGCCGGAACGGCAATCTCGTCCATGGACGCGATGTACACGTTGCAGGCTGCGGTCGGCCTCCGCAGCTTGAGCAACAATCAAGAGACCGCGTGCGACGTGACCGGAAACGGCGCCGTCACGGCTTTGGATGCGGCGCTGATCCTGCAGTACAAGGTTGGCTTGATCGCAACCTTCCCGGTCTCAGAGGCCTGCGACTCCGATTGGGCCTTCGCACCAGTGCCCATCGCGGTTCCGCATCAGCGCCTTTCAGAGCCGTCCTCCAACCACGGGAGCTGCCAGCGCGGCGGCATTCAGATCGATCCGTTGGTCGGCTCGGCCGCTGGCCAGGACTTCTCCGCCATCCTGTTCGGTGACTGCAACGGAAACTGGGAGCCGAACGCGGCAAGCAATTCGGCGCTCTCGAGCGGGCCCATCGGGCAGGCGCGTGTCTCCGCCGGGGAGCTGACCCGCGGGCGGAGCCGGCAGTTGCGGCTGCCTGTGTCGGTCACCACGGCGCAACCGTTCTATACGCTGGACGTCGTCCTTGACTACGATCCGGCGCAGTTGCTAGCCGTGGACGTCCGTCGGAACGGCCCAACGCGCAACGCGCTGATGAGCTTCAACGCGCGCCTCCCGGGTACCCTCAAGATCGCTCTGGTGAGCCCGACACCGATTGCGCCACAAGCGGGACCTGTGTTGATCATTCAATTCGTCGGTTCCGCGACGGCAAGGAGCGCGATACGGGTGCAGGCATTGGTGGACGACGTGCGGGCGCCGCCGAGCCGAAGCCGGAGATAAGGCCCGATCATCGAAGCCGCGGTCGCGGCGGCCGTCATGGGTGTTGCTGAATGCTTCCGAATGGCGGACTCAAGACCCTCGAAAACACAGCTTGATTCTCATTGACATACGCAGCTTCGCCGGGTTAGGTGGGTTTCTAGTGTGCGCCGGTGCCGGAACCATAGGGACGCGTTAGCGAAGTACGCCCACTCCTGGAGCCGCCGGGCTGCATCGACCCGCCTCGGTTCTGCTGAAGGCTGTTTCCCAGCGTCTCCCGGGAATAACGGGTTCTGGTAACCGAAGCCGCGAAGTGTCGTGCATGTCGAAACAAGCCAGCGCTTTAGCGAGTGGGGAGAAGCCGGCTCGGGAACACGGGCGGCACAAGGGGTGGCTCGCCGTTCGGACTTGCCTCGCGCGCGTCCAAGTCGGTCTCTTCAGCCGGTTGTTGGCGCTGATCTTCCTTGCACTTCTGCAAGCGTGCCACGGAGGTAGCGAGACGGGAGAACTGAGTCCCGCGCCCCGTACGCCGACGCGTACCGCTTTGGCCAGTACCCCTACGCCGGGTACACCTTCACCGACTGAAGGTGCTCGCATAGGGACCAAGACTCCCGTGCCCATAGTCGTGCCCTCCCCCTCTCCCGGAGGAGGGGAGAATGTCGGCGTTCGCATCCTCTGGGAACAACCGGACCACACGCTGAACAACCTAATCCCTGCCTCCGTGAACACTGTCCGGGTCGTGTTCGAATCTCAAGCTGGACTGCGCTGCTGTCTAGCGATAGATCTCACGAAGACTGGGGGAGGACACTTCGTCTTTGATGGCCTACCGGCCGGGCCTGCAACGCTCATGATAGCAGGATTCGCTGGGGCGTTTGCGCCCACCGTGGACGGCATCACGGATGTGTGCCCAACACAACCTTCCGGCAGTGGGGAGCCTTGCGACCCGTCACAATTGGCGCCGCCGGCCTTTCAAAGCGAACCCGCGAACATCACGATTATACCGGGAGCCAGCGTACGAGGCGGAGACGTCGATGTGCTTGCCTTTCCGTTCCTACTGGACTTGACGCCTGCTCCTGGCGACTCGGTCGCCAGTGTCACTCCATTCAGCTTCGAGCTAGTAGACGGCGCTAATCAAGTCGATGGAAGCTCGATCACCGTCGATGTGCTGCAGGGAAATACGCTGACTGCAGTGCCGGTCACCCTGAGTCCGTGCGACGACTCGACGGCAACGCCATGTAGCGCTGGAGGTAGCCTGGGCTTGAAAGGTTTCCGGGTGACAAGCGACTCGCAAACGCTCGATGCCGGCCTGGCACAGGTTCGCATCAGGGCGCACGACCTTGCCCCCGTTCCGCGTGCGCTGGATTTCACGTACTCGGTCACGCTTCTCCTGGCTCCGCCGACGCTTCTCCCGACTGCGACGCTGACCGACACGGCGAGTCCAACGCTCACGCCGACTGTGACTCCCACAGCTACCGGCACGCCGACCCCGACGCCAACCGACACGCCCACGGAGATACCGACACCGACTCCGACTGAGACGGCGACCGCGACCCCGACCAACACCCCAACGGCCACCCCGACTCAGACCCCGACGTCGACACCGACCGACACGGCCACAGCGACGCCGACGAACACCCCCACGGCAACGCCGACGTCAACCCCGACCGC
>CAZCGA010000095.1:3290-4096 GCA_964498075.1 uncultured Binatia bacterium (SeqCode)
GGCGACCGCGACGGACACGCCTACAGCAACACCCACACGGACTCCCACTCAGACGCCGACCACGACCCCGACCGGTACCCTAACCTCCACCCCGACGCCGACTCCGACTGCGACGCCGAGCGACACAGCGACGGCGACCCCGACGAACACCCCAACTCAAACGTCGACGCCGACGCAAACTCCGACGAGCACACCGACGGCGACACCGACACGAACAGCAACGGCAACCAGCACGCGGACGCCGACCCCGAGCGCGACCCCGACCACCACCCCGACGTCGACGCCGACCAGCACGCCGACCCCGAGCAACACGCCGACGCACACGCCGACGAGCACGCCCACAGCGACCCCGACGCGGACCGCAACGGCCACCAACACGCCGACGGCAACTCCGAGCAAGACGCCGACCGCGAGCCCCACCTCGACCCCAACACAGACTCCGACGAGCACGCCCACAGCGACGCCGACGCGGACCGCAACGGCCACCAATACGCCGACGGCAACTCCGAGCAAGACGCCGACGCACACTCCGACGAGCACACCGACGGCGACGCCGACGCGGACCGCGACGGCCACCAACACGCCGACACCAACCCCAACTCAGACGCCGACCAGCACACCGACGGCGACGCCGACGCGAACACCGACGGCCACTACAACGCCGACGAACACCTCAAGCAGGACGCCAACTGCCACACCGTCGAATACGCCAACCGCGACCCCGACGAACACCCCGACTCAGACCCCGACCTCGACGCCGACCGACACGCCCACGGAGACCCCGACGCTGACTCCAACGGAGACGC
>CAZCGA010000095.1:4196-10489 GCA_964498075.1 uncultured Binatia bacterium (SeqCode)
CGTCGACGCCGACCGACACGCCCACGGAGACCCCGACGCTGACTCCGACGGAGACACCAACCGCGACCCCGACCAACACGCCGACTCAGACACCGACGTCGACGCCGACCGACACGCCCACGGAGACCCCGACGCTGACTCCAACGGAGACGCCGACCGCGACCCCGACGAACACGCCGACTCAGACAGCGACGTCGACGCCGACCGACACGCCCACGGAGACCCCGACGCTGACTCCGACGGAGACGCCAACCACGACCCCGACGAACACTCCGACTCAGACGCCGACGAAAACTCCGACTGCTACCCCGACCCGCACGCCCACGGCGACACCAACGGGGACGCCGACAATGACGCTGACGCAGACGCCGACCGCAACGCCGACGCCCACGGGGATCGTATGTACAGACAACGGTTTTGGAATCTCTGGGGGAACTGGAACATATGATACAGGCAGCATGACCACGACGTTCACCTGGACGGTCTGCGAAGCTGAGCCCCCATGCCCGACGCCAACTCCGCACACCTTGGGCTTCGCCCACTTCACTGTGGATCTCAGCGCGTGCCCGGACGCGACAATCGTGTCCGCAACACCCACGACATTCTCCACTACAGATCCGCCATGCTTCCCAATGGAAACCAGTGTGGTGAGTTGGGGAGCGGGGACCGGAACCTGTCAGTCCTTCACGGTCGAGCTGGCCGGCAACGTTCCCACAGGCACGACGCTGGTCGGCACCAAAGCTGGCAGCTTCTGCCCGCTCAGCACCGTGTCCGGACCCGTTTGCTTCACTCCCACGCCGACACCGACACCATGATGAACCGACTTGCCACGCTTATTGCAGTTGGATGCCTGCTGATTCCGTGCCTCAGCGCCGCCTCCGAGCGATCTCAGGTGCTGTCTTCGCGGGGCCTGATCGAATTTCATGCGGCACGTTATCCAAAGGCGCTGGAGCTCTTTGACCAGGCAGTTGCCGCTGATCCGACCGACATGTCGGCGCGCTACTTCCGTGCGGCGGTGCGTGCGCGTCTCGGTGACTACGACGGTGCGATTGCCGATCTGCGCGCCGTGCTCGCAGGGCAGCCGGATTTCGATCAAGCCGCACTGGACTTGGGCGTAGCACTCATCGAGACGAAGCAGTATCGTGAGGCGCTGCCGTGGCTGATACAGGCCCAGGGCACTGCCGCCCTCGATGGGCGCGCTTCACTGTTCATCGGCATCGCCCACTTGCGTTTGGGCGAACTGGAGAGTGCAAGGGAGAGCTTTCGCCGGGCCGCGCGAGACCTTGAGCAAAGCCTGGCAGCGCACTATTACGAAGGGGTCACGGATTACCAGGAAGGCAACTGGTCAGCGGCGGAGCAACATTTTACCTCCGTGATCCAGACCAGTCCCGACTCGCCCATGGGCCGCGAGGCCGCCGCGTTTCTTGCCAAACTGAACGCCGCACGGCGCCGCCAGTACCAGCTCTACAGTGCGCTCGGCTTCCTGTACGACAGTAACGTGATCCTCGCGTCGTCGACCAACGGCGCTGCCGCCGAAAGCGTGCTGGGCGTGACCCAGCGGAGCGACGTCCTCGCGACAATCAGTGCCGGCGGAAGCGTCGTTCCCTGGCGGAGCGATAGGACGCAACTGTCCATTGGTTACGACTTCTACCAAAGCCTGCACAAAGATCTCCACGAGTTCGACCTGCAGGATCACGGGCCGGGCGCGCAAATCACCACGGGGATTGGGCCCGTCGATCTGGGTTTACTCGGCCGCTACGACTATTATTTCCTCGATGGCGGCAGCTTTCTCCAGGAAGCCACCGCGCTGCCGTGGGCAACGATCTCGGCCGGGAATGCGGGCCGGTCCGAGCTGTACTATCGCATGGTGCGGCGAGATTATAAGAAAGTCACGTTCATAGTCCGTGACGACTTCAATCATGCCGTTGGCGTGCGGCAATTCGTCTACCTTGGTTCCCCAGACCGTTACGTGGCCGTGGGATATCAATTCGATGACGAAGACCCCGTTGTGAGCGGGCGGCTCGATCCTGAAGACCAGCGGACCGCGCAGGGCTTTGCCTATTACGGCAATGAGGTGAACACCGGCGTCGGGTGGGTGCTCCCGGCACAGGTGAGCGTTGAAGCGGGCTACGCGTATCGCCATGAGCGCTACACAGCGGAGAGTCGCCAGCTCATTCAGTTGGCAAATGGCGACCTCATTCCCTCGGGAAGTCCGCGCCGTGATAACCGACACGTGGTGGTCATTGCGGCGCGCAAGCAACTGTGGAAGAATTGGTCGGTCGGTGTGGGGTACGCGGGGATTTTCAACAACTCCAACGAATCCCAATTTCACTACGACCGTGATATTGTGTCGTTGGTCCTGGAATGGAGGTTGTGAGATGCAAAGAGCAAGCGTTGAAAGGTTCGCGGGCTTGCGTCCCGTCGTTGCGCTACTTCTGATGCTCACGCTTCCCGCCTTCGCCCAGGAAGTGGGCACGGTCGCTGCTGTCGAGGGTACCGCCGAGATTGGCCATGGTGCAACCTGGGCACCTGCGGAGGTCGGTGCTGCGATCGCGCTTGGTGACCAGTTGCGCACTGGGCGCCCCGGCAACCTCCGCGTTGTCTTCCAGGATGATAGTCTGCTGACCCTGGCCCCTGACTCGCAAGTGACAGTCGACGAGCAAGTCTTCGTTCCTTCGGCAGGCAAATTCCAATCGCTGATCGGTCTGCTGCGGGGCAAAGTTGGCGCCGCGGTCAGCGACTACTATCACGGCGCCGGTGCGCGTTACGAAATCAAGACCCCGAACGCCGTGGCCGGTGTCCGTGGCACGCAGTTCTGGATGAGCTACAGTCCAGAGGAGGACGTGACCCAAGTAGTCGGAATCAGCGGCGTCGTCTCGGTATCCAGCGTGCTTGACCCGAGCGCTCCGGGCATACTGGTCACGGCGAAAGAGGCAACCACCATCTCCGCCGGAGAGCCGCCGACTCCGCCGCGCCGGCTCGATGATGCCATCTTTCGACAGCAGATGCTGGAATCGGATTCCTTGGGTGCCGGCTGGCAGGACAGCCTGAGCAACAGTCATGCGGTCGTGGCGCACTCAAGTGTGCCGCAACCAGACCGCGCCCCAGCCGTCGCTGCCGGATTCAGCAGCATTGGCGACGGCAACGCTCCGGGTACCGGTACGATTTCCCTGCAGACACACGATGCAAGCAGCATCATCGGTCAGCCGCCTGCCTCGGTGATAGCGCCCACGACGGGCAGTCTGGGCATTGACGTAGGCCACCATTAGGGTAACTGCGGCCGGGCCGCAGCACGCACCCGATTCAAACTGATTCCCCATACTCTTCCTGAACGCGGCGGAGGCCAAGCTCTTAGCCTTGTTCGGACGGGCCGCATTGACAAGTCTGAGACTCGTCCTCTACGGTACGCGCCGTGTTCGAGAGTCTCCTCACGCGTGGTGAGCACCTGGCGCGGGTCGAAGCCAAACGCGCCATGCTGCGCTTCCGTAACGGCATCGAATGGCTGACCCGCGATCCGAAGACCATCGTCGGCCGCACGCCGTACGACGTCATCGACCAGCGCGGCAAGCTGGTGGTGCGCCGCTATCGCATCGGAGAGGGCCTGCTCCCACCGCGGTACGCGCTGCCGGTGTTGCTGGTGCCGCCGCTGATGGTGAAGCCGTTCGTCTTCGATCTCTACCCCGGTCGGAGCCTGGTGTCCTTTCTGCTCGCACACGGCTTCGCGGTATACTTGGTCGACTTCGGCGAACCGGACGATGCCGACGCCTTCGTGACCCTCGACCACTACGTCCTCGATTGGCTGCCGGCAGCGTGTGCCGCCGTCAAGGCGGACGCCGGAACGAACGAGCTGTCGCTCCTCGGGTACTGCATGGGCGGCCTCTTCGCGCTCTCGCACGTGGCCGCCAACGATGACGGCTCGGTGCGCAACATCGTCAACATCGGGGCTCCGGTCGATGCCGCCAAGATGGGACTGCTGGCGTGGGTGGCAAAGCTGACCGGCGCCGAGACCGACTTCATCACGCGTCAGATCGGCAACGTCCCCGGCGGTCTGTCGAGCACCGTATTCCGGTTGCTCACGCCGATGAAGAACCTCACGCGTTACGCCGACCTGTTCATGAACATGTGGGACCGCGAGTACGTCAACGGTTTCGACGCGATGAACCAGTGGGTCAGACAGTTCATCGATTATCCGCAGGCCGCCTTCCTGCAGTTCTCGCGCGAGTTCATGCGGCAGAACAAGCTGGTCAAGGGGCAGATGGCCTTTGGTGGGAAAGTTGCCGACCTGCGGCGCGTCCGCGCTTCGTTGCTGGCGTTTGCCGGCCGCACCGATCAGATCGCACCGCCGGCGGCGGTGCGGGCCGCCCTCGAAGCGGTGGGCAGCACGGACAAGAGCTTCCGGCTGGCGCCCGGTGGGCACATGGGTGTGTTTTCCGGCGCCACCGCCCCCGAGCACGTCTGGCAGCCGGTGGCGACGTGGCTGGCGCCGCGCTCACAAGCGGCGGTGCGGCGCCCGGCGGTACGCGCTGCAGCCCGCCGGCGACCGGTGCGGGCGCGCCGTCACAGCCCGCCGCTGGTCGCAACGGTATGAGGAGCATCTATGCTGTTCGTCGCGGAGTATGAGCTGAGCTGGGACATGCTGGAAACGGTGATCGCCAAGCGCCTGGAATGGGATGATGCGAAGCCAGACGGCTTCCGCTTCGTGGGCGAGTACGTGTGGCAGGACCGTGACCCGGCTTTCCGCGGCGTCGCCATCGTCGAAGCGGCCAGCGTCGAGGCGCTCAACAGCTTCGCACTGCACTACGGCCCCAGCCTGAAGATGCGCATGTATCCGGCCAGCGACGTGGTCTCCGCCATTCGGCTGGTCGGCGGCGGCAGCACGCCTCCGGTTCGTAAGCCGCGCAAGAAGAAACGCTAGTCCGGCGACGGACCGCTCACTTCTTCGACCGTCCCTGTCGCCGGGTCGTAGATGACGTGACCAAGACGATCGCGCGTGAAGGCGAGCTTGCCGTCGAGGTACAGGGAGAAGCCTTCCGGATGACCGGCGTAGCGGACTGTGCCGTCCGGCTGATCCCAGACGATGGTGAGATCCTTGCCGTGGTAACGCAGGCGGTCGAGCAGGAAGTAGGTCCAGTGGAGCGCCGCCGGCTGTAGCTCGATCTTGGCGTCGTTGCGCGGCGTCAGCCCCACGGCACCTTCGACGATCAGCGCGCAGTACATGGAGTGGAAGTCGTGCGAGATGTCGGACGGCTTGGGGCGCAGCGACACCTGATTCGGCTCCCACTTGGAGTAATACTCGTGGACGTTCGGACGCCACGTCGCGTCGTAGGGATTCACCCCCGGATACACCAGCGTGTTGTAGCGCGTCATCAGCTCCATGAAATGGTCGGGGGTAATGATGCTCTGGTGATAGTGCTTCAACACCTGGAGCAGCGTACGCGCGCCCATGCTGATCGGATGCGGCGCGATGTTGCGGCTCAGCCCGTCCATGTCCCAGGTCCAGTGCCGGTAGTAATACTGGCTGGTGATCACCGGTGGGAAGCGTGCCCAGAACTCGTTCGGGTCGACGAACTTCTGCAGCGCCGCCGTGTAGCGTGGCTCGTCCGGAGCCATGAGCGTGGTGAACGGGAAGAAGCCGTGCAGCTCGCGGATGGGGATGCGGGCATGATCCGCAGCGCGCTGTGGGTAGAAGAACTTGGTCTCGTCATCCCAGAAGGCGCGCAGGGCGGCGCTCCGGATGCGCTCGGCGATCCCGTCGAACTCCGAGGCGAGCGCCATGTTGCCCGCCGCACGTGCCAGCTCCGCCACGCCGCGCGCGTTGGCGTAGACGAAGCTGGCGAAGTCGACGCGTTCAAGATCGACCAGCTCCGCGTTCTGGTCGAGCTTCGTGCCGCTGAAGTACCAGAAGGACAAGATGTCCAGGTCGTAGCCGGTGATGCGCGGCTTGGCGCGCTCCGACAGCGCGTCGCCGTCGCGATCGAACGTACTCAGCCAGGTGCGGACGTCGCTGGCCATGGCCGGCAGCAGCGCGTTCAAGGTCTCGGTCGGGATCGGATGCACGCGATTGAACTCCGCCAGCGCCGACGCGATCCATTGCGAGTACATCTCGCCCCAGTAGGGGCTGCCCGGCGGGTCGACCACCGCGCCCTGGGCGGACAGATTGCGGTAGCTGTTCTGCGCTTGCTGCAAGCCGTAGGTGGGGTCGCGCAGATACGTCAGCTCCTTCAGCTGTATGGGGACTGCGAATGAGATGACGTTGTCGAAGCCGAGCTTTCCTTCGTAGAACCGATAGCCCT
>CAZCGA010000095.1:10499-26553 GCA_964498075.1 uncultured Binatia bacterium (SeqCode)
GTCGGCATACGCCATATTGAAGCGCACCACCCACCAGCGGTAGTACCACATCTTCTTGAAGCTCAGGTCAGAGGCGTCGAAGTACGGCACGTTGTCGAAGAACCAGCGGTTGTACTGGCGCTGCTGGCGGGTGAGCAGATCGTCAGGCAGCGCCGGGGTCGCGCCGTTGCGGGCACGGTTCTCGAAACTCACCGCGACTTGTGCCTGCGCCTGACCGGCGGCGGGAACGGTGAGCGTCCGATGCAGGTGAATCGCCGGCGCGTCGACGCGCGTAAACTGCGGCGCGTCCAGGTACACAAAGAGGGGGATCTGTTGCAGCGCGCCGCTGGCAAGCAGGGGATAGGTGGGGGCGCCGTTGGCGTTGGGCACGGGCAGATACGCGGCGGTCACGTCGAGGTCGACGGTATGCGGCTTCTGATCCGTCGACCGCACTCGGTATGTGCACACGGCGCGGTCGTCGTAGGTGATGTACTTGCTCTCGGCGATGTCGACGGATCCGAGGACATAGTCCACCAGCGTGTTGCTGGGATAGCGCTCGATGCGATACTGGTTGTCGTAGACGACCACCGGTTTCCCGTCGACGAAGAACTGGACGTCGAACAGCCGCTTCAGGCAATAGCTGGAGTGCAAGTAGCAGAACTTTCCCGCCAGGCCGGGTTGGTGCAGCAGCTCTTGGTTCCACAGCCGCTCTCCGGAGGAGAGCAGGAGCTTGTCGTCATCGAGCATGAGCTCATGGGCCTGCATCGGCGGCAAGCCCTGCGGCGGCAGCTGGAACACCTGGTGCCCGAGCATTTGGTCGATGAAGAAGTCTTGCAGGAGGGCTTGCTTCTTGGCATCGGTCGATTCGTACTTGAGCCACGGCGCAAATGGTGCGTCGGACGGTGTCGTGGTGACGGAGGCAACCTCCGGCGGTGCCGGCGGGCGCTTCAGAACGATCAGCACCGCCGCCAGGGCGACGATCGCACCCAGGAAGATGACAATGATCCAGTACGTCGCACGACCGCGGCTTCCGAGCACGGGCGGACCCTAGCATGAAATCGCCCGCGGTGTTGAGTCGGCTTCAACAGCGCCGTTGACAACTGGGGCTCTTCTGTACGACCATCGACCGGCAGCAAGGGGGGGAAACCCGATTGAAATGGACCGCGGACGTGGCTCTGGGCTGTCATGCGGTATCAGGGCGTACGCATGGAGGCGACGGATGAGAAGGCACTCCCGCGTCGTCGTGCTCTGGGTGGTCGCGTCGGCAATGCCGGTGCTTGCGTCCGCTGCGGGTGACCTCGATCCCACCTTCAACAACGGGGGCGTGGCGCGGGCGAGCGCCGGCGGGCCTGCCTACGGCGTCGTGGTTCAACCGGACGGCAAGCTGGTCGTGGGTGGCTGGTCTGGGTACGGGGTCACATATCTCGCAGGTTGGGACTTCGGGCTGGTCCGCTACAATCCGAACGGCAGCCTCGATCGCGCATTCGGCAACGCCGGAGTCGTTACCACCGAGATGACTCCCCACGGGCCTTCGCCTTCGGGGGACTCCTCCGCCTATCTCCGCGCGCTCGTCCTGCAGCCCGATAACCGGTTGATCGCCGCGGGCACAACTGCTGCGGCGAACGGTGGGTTCGGGCTGGCTCGTTACAACCCGGACGGCAGTCTCGATCCCACGTTCGGCAGCAGTGGAAAAGTGATCACATCGATCTCGGACTTTGGCGAAGATCTCTCCGCGCTCGCGCTCCGACCCGATGGCAGGCTGATCGCCGCGGGCTCCTCGTGGATGGGCGCGAATGGGTCCAGCCGAAGTTGCGCTGGTCAGTTACAATCCGGACGGCAGTCTCGATCCGACGTTTGGCAGCGGTGGGATCGTCACCATCCCACTGGGCGGGACGTATGAGGGAGCACGAGCGGTGATAGTCCAACCCGACGGGACACTCGCTGTGGCCTGCCGCTCCGATGCGGGCGGCGGGGGCCCGTTCACGCTGATACTGATACGCACCGATGCCGACGGAAATCTCGACCCGACTTTCGGCGTGGGTGGCATAGTGAGGATGGGTTTTCCTGACCCGCGGGGCCTGATTCGGCAGTCCGATGGGAAGCTGGTCGTCACGGGCACGGGATTCGCCAACAACCAGCGAACATTTTTTCTGGCCCGCTTCAATACCGATGGCACCCTCGATACCGGCTTCGGCGGTACGGGGGTAGTCATCGGGCCTGGCGGCGTCTACGCGGATGCATTGGCCCTCACCCAGCAGCTCGACGGGAAGCTGGTTGCTGCGGGGGAGGCGCCGTCGGTGGAGCGTTTCGGACTCGTCCGCTTCAACCTAGACGGCACACTCGATACTACCTTCGGCACCGGCGGCGTCGCCAGCCCGGCGGCTGTGGACGGATTCCCAGGCGACGCCGCGCGCGCGCTGGCCGTACAAGCCGACGGCAGGCTGCTCGCTGCAGGAGGGTGGTCTTTCGTAGTCGCGCGCTACCTTCCCGGTACGTGTGGTAACGGCATTCTCGATCCCGGTGAAGAATGCGACGACGGTAACACCGTGAGCGGCGACGGCTGCGACGCGACCTGCAGCGTGACCCGCTGTGGCAACGCCGTCACCACCGCCGGCGAGGAGTGTGACGACGGCAACAGCTACATGAACGATGAATGCAAGAATGGCTGCAAACGGAATTTCTGCGGCGACGGCGTGCTCCTCGTCGGTGTCGAGCAATGCGACGACGGAAACTCCAACGACAACGATGGGTGTAAGAACAACTGCACGCTCAACATCTGCGGCGACGGCGTGGTCCGCACCGGCGTCGAGCAGTGTGACGACGGCAATCGCAACACCAGTGACGCCTGCACCAATAATTGCACGATCGCGGTCTGCGGCGACGGCGTCTTGTACTTCCGGGTCGAGCAGTGTGACGACGGCAACCGCGTCGACGGCGACGGCTGCGAGGCAGACTGTACGATCACCGGCCTGGCGGACGCCGTCGTGCTCCCCCTGGCGCCTCGCACCGTCCACCTGCGCCGCGCACACCAGCAGCTCAAAACGCGTGTGCGAGTCAAGGTGCGCGACGGAGGTTCGACACCCGCCGGCCAGACGATTCAGCTGACGGCCGCTTCCGATTGTCCGGCGGGTACGATCGGGGAATCGAACTTCGGCACGAAGGCGGCGGGCGCGCCGAACCTGGTGAGCTTGTCGAACGGCGGCACGGCGACCGCGGTCGTGCCACTGACCATATCAGCCGACGCCTTTGTTACGTTCAATCGCGATGCACCTCGCCGCTGTACGCTCACGATGCAGGCGACCCCGGTGCCTCCGGGGGGGACCAACGATCCCGCCCTGTCCAACAACAGCGCGGCGATGGAGCTGAACGTCATCGACCGCACCGACCCCGCGCAGACGGCGTTTCATCAGGTGGTCATGGACAGCATGGGCCCGGTCAGCGTAAAGCTCGCCAACGGGCAGACACGGGCGACCCGCACCGTCCGAGCGCGAATCGGAAACGCAGACCGTGGCGAAATGGCGGGGCACACCAGCTCGATCCGCGTCAGCGATGGTGATTGCCCGGCGGGTACTGTGGGGACGCCCAATTTCGAATTGGGCCGAGGGCGGCCGCGTACCTTCACCACCGTCAAAGGCGGTTCCAGGGCGCGCGCCATCGTGCCACTGACGATCAATGCCGGGGCATTCACCAGCCGCAGCGCCGGATCGCCGGCGCGCTGCTCCGCTCTGCTGACTGTGACCGGGCCGGGTGGCGATACGGACGCGACCAACGACAGCATGAAGTTGGTGGTCGATGTCACCGACGCCAACGATTTCTAGGCGACGCAGCCGATGAGCAGGCAGCTGTTCCTCCGCGTACTCTGGGCGCTCACCTGGGCGGTGCCGGCGTTCGCATCCGGCCCCGGAGATCTCGACCCGACCTTCGGCAGCGGCGGGGTCGTGACGACGCCGATGGGTGGCAACGGTGCGGGGGCGTACGCACTGGTGCTCCAACCCGACGGCAAGCTGGTTACGGCCGGAGACTATTGGACCGGTGCGGACTGGGACTTCGGGCTCGTGCGCTACAACTCGGACGGCAGCCTCGACAATACGTTCGGAAGCGGTGGCGTCGTCACCACACCAATCGCCCCTCGGAGTCAGACCACGGGCTCCGACTACGCGCGTGCAGTCATCCAACAGCCCGACGACAAGCTGGTCGTCGCCGGTTTCGCACGCGTGACGGGGTACGATGATTTCGCCTTGGCGCGCTACAACCCGGACGGCAGCCTCGATACAACCTTTGGAAGCGGTGGGAAGGTCACGACCTCGATCATGGCCAGTCATGACGACATCTACGCGCTTGCCCTGCTGCCCGATGGGAAGCTGATCGCCGCCGGCGCGACGTTCGTGCCGAGTGGACCCGTCGAGGTCGGGCTCGGGCGCTACAATCCGGACGGGAGTCTCGACGCCACCTTCGGCAACGGCGGTACGGCGGCGATTCCGCTAGGGGGGACCAACGATCCGGCGCGGGCCTTGGTGGTTCAGCCCGACGGCAAGCTCGTGCTTGCCGCCCGCCGCTACGCAGCCATCAGCGGCGAACGCTTCGCTCTCCTCCGCACCGATTCCGGCGGAACCCTCGACCCGACGTTCGGCTTTGGCGGCATCACCAACATTCGGTTTCCCAACAGCCGATTGGATGACCCCAACGCCCTGGTGCAGCAGTCGGATGGCAAGTTGGTGCTCGGCGGAGCGGCGTACATTGGGACCACCGGGCCCGGGATCTTTGCCCTCGCGCGCTTCAACACCAACGGTAGCCTCGACCCGACGTTCGGCGGCACGGGGATGGTGACGACCACGGTCGGCGCCGATGCCCAAGTGTTTGCCCTCATTGTACAACCCGACGACAAGTTGGTCGCCGCGGGTGACGCATACGCGGCCGGTGCGCACCACTTCGCGCTGGTTCGATACAACCCGGATGGCAGCCTCGATACGAGCTTCGGCAGCGACGGTATCGCGATCCCGGCTTCCGCAAGCGGGCTTCCACAGGGCGCCGCGCGCGGCTTGGTGCTGCAACCCGACGGTCGGCTCGCCGCGGGCGGCGCTTCCTTTGGGGTGGCGCGCTACGTTCCCGGCACTTGCGGCAACGGCCTCCTCGAACCCGGCGAGGAATGCGACGACGCCAACGCGACCAGTGGCGACGGCTGCGACGCGAACTGCACCGTGAGCCGCTGCGGCAACGGCATCGTCACCAGCGGCGAGCAGTGCGACGATGCCAACAGCAACACGAACGACGCGTGCAAGAACGACTGCAGGCGGAACGTGTGCGGCGACGGTGTGCTGCTCTCCGGCGTCGAGCAATGCGACGATGGCAACATCAACCCGAACGACGCGTGCAAGAACAACTGCACGCGCAACATCTGCGGCGACGGCGTGCTCTGGACCGATGTCGAGCAGTGCGACGACGGTAACCGCAACCCGAACGACGCGTGCACGAACCAATGCGTGCCCAGCGTCTGCGGCGACGGCATCGTACGCACCGGAGTGGAGCAATGTGACGATGGGAACCTCATCGCCGCAGACGGCTGCGAGTCGGACTGCACGCTCAGTCACTTTTACGATACAGTCCTGCTGCCTCCCAAGCCGCAGAACGTCCTGCTGCGCATCAAACACCCGCAGCGCAGCATACGCGTGCGGGTCAAGGTGCGCGACGCGACTGCGGCGGCAAGCGGGCAGGGGACGGAGCACACCGTTCAGCTCCTGACGGAGCCCGGTGACTGCCCAGCGGCGAGCGTCGGTACGCCGGACTTCGGCGCCAGCGCGGCCGGGGCACCGGATACGGTGCAGCTGGGCGGCGGCGGGAGCGCCAGCGCCCTGGTGCCGCTCACCATCTCGAGCGACGCGTTTCTGAGCTTCAATCGCAAAGCACCGAAGCGCTGCACGCTGACGTTCCGCGCACGGACGGTCACGCCGACCGGGACCTACGATCCCACACCGGCGAACAACGTCGCGACGATGGAAGTGAACGTGACCGACCGCAGCGATCCGGAGCAGACGGCGTTCCACGAGGTGGTCATCGACAGCCGGCCCGCGGTCAGCGTCCGGATCGCCAAGGGGCAGGCGCGGGCTGGGGTGAGCCTCGAGGCACGCATCGGCAACGCAGACCTCGGCGAAGCGGGTGGCCATACCAGCGCGATCCAAACGAGCGACGGTGAGTGCCCGGCGGGGATGGTTGGGCCGGCGGACTTCCAACCATTCCAGGAGGGGATCCAGAGCTTCACCACCGTCCGCGGCGGCAAAACGGCGCGCGCGACACTCCAGCTGACGCTCAATAGCGGAGCGATCAAGACGGCCAGCGCAACCGCACCAGCGCGCTGTACCGCCGTGCTGACGGTGACCGGACCGGGTGGCGATACGGAAGCCAGCAACAACGCGACCCGGCTGGTGATCGACGTGGTCGACGCGAACGACTTCTAAGTGATGCGCATGCCGCATTCCGGTGGTAGACGAAATCCCCCCAGAAGCGCACGATGGAGGCAGGCGATGAGAAGGCAACTCTCCTTCTTCATACTCTGGGGTGTCATTTGTACGATGCCGGCGTTCGCATCCGGCCCCGGAGATCTCGACCCGACCTTCGGCAGCGGTGGGGTCGTGACGACGCCGGGCGGCAGCAACCATGGTGGGGCTGCGTACGCGCTGGTGTTGCAACCAGACGGCAAGCTGGTAGCGGCCGGACAGTATTGGAACGGAGCGGACTGGGACTTCGGCCTGGTCCGCTACAATCCAGACGGCAGCCTCGACACCACGTTCGGAAACGCCGGGATCGTCTCGACCGGGATTGCCCCGAGCGGTCTCAACACGGCCTTCGAATACGGCCGAGCTCTCGTCCTGCAGCCCGACAACCGCCTGGTCCTCGCAGGCTTTGTATCGTCGGACGACGAATTCCGCGCAGCGTTGCCAGCGCTGGCACGTTACAATCCCGACGGCAGCTTCGATGCCACGTTCGGCAGTGGTGGGACGGTGATCACGTCGATCGCGGGCGAAGCCAACGCGCTGGCCCTGCTCCCCGACGGGGGGCTGATTACAGCCGGATATGCACCGGTGGGGAATGGTCACACTGGAGTTGCGCTGATCAGCTACAATCCCGACGGCAGCCTCGACACCACGTTCGGTAACGGTGGGATCGCCACGATCCCGTTGAGTGGGGGTTACGACCAGGGGCGGGCGCTGGTGGTTCAACCCGACGGGACGCTCGTTGTGGCCTGCCTCTGGCGTAACAACAGCTTGATCTCGCGCTTCGCTCTCATCCGCACCACTGCCGACGGAAGCCTGGATGCGACGTTCGGTGTTGGCGGCATTGCCAAGATCCAGTTTCCGAACAGCCTCGACTACGATAACCCCCATGCCGTGGTCCGGCAGTCCGACGGGAAGCTCGTCGTCGCTGGAGTGTCGTACACCCCCCGGGCGCTATTCGCCCTGGCGCGCTTCAATACCGACGGCAGCCTCGATCCGGCGTTCGGCGGCACTGGCATGGTCACCACGCCGATCGGAACTTATGCGCGAGCCTTCGCCCTTACCCTACAACCCGACGGCAAGCTGGTGGCGGCGGGTGCATACGCTTCAGGTAGTCAGGAACGTTTTGCGCTCGTCCGCTACAACCCGGATGGCACGCTCGATACCAGCTTCGGCAGCGGCGGCGTGGTGGCCCCCACTTCTGCTGGGGGGATCCCGCTCGGTGCGGCACGCGCCCTGGTCCTGCAGCCGGACGGCCGGTTCGCTGCTGCGGGAGATTCCTTCACGCTGGCGCGCTACGTTTCCGGCACCTGCGGCAACGGCATCGTCGACGCAGGGGAGGAGTGCGACGACGGCAACACCACGAGTGGCGACGGCTGCGACGTAACTTGCGCCGTGACCCGATGTGGCAACGCCGTCACCACCAATGGCGAGGAATGTGACGACGGCAACAACAACACGAACGACGCGTGCGAGAACGACTGCAGGCGGAACGTGTGCGGCGACGGCGTGCTGCTCTCCGGCGTCGAGCAATGCGACGATGGCAACCTCAACCCGAACGACGCGTGCAAGAACGACTGCACGCTCAATATCTGCGGCGACGGCGTGCTGCGGATCGGCGTGGAGCAGTGTGACGATGGCAACCGCAACACGAACGACGCGTGCACCAACAACTGCACGGTCAACGTGTGCGGCGACGGTGTCGTGTACACCGGCGTCGAGCAGTGCGATGACGGCAACCGCATCGACGCCGACGGGTGCGAGTCGGACTGTACGCTCAGTCAAGTCTTCGATACGGTCGTGCTGCCTCTCAAGCCGCAGAACGTCCGGCTGCGCATCAAGCACCCGCGGCGCAGCATGCGCGTGCGGGTCAAGGTGCGCGACGCGACTGCGGCGGCAAGCGGGCAAGGGACGGAACACACCGTTCAGCTCCTGGCGGAGCCCGGTGACTGCCCGGTGGCGAGCGTCGGTACGCCGGACTTCGGGGACAGCGCGGCCGGGGCACCGGATACGGTGCAGCTGGGCGGCGGCGGGAGCGCCAGCGCCCTGGTGCCGCTCACCATCTCGAGCGACGCGTTTCTGAGCTTCAATCGCAAAGCACCGAAGCGCTGCACGCTGACGTTCCGCGCACGGACGGTCACGCCGACCGGGACCTACGATCCCACGCCAGCGAACAACGTCGCGACGATGGAAGTGAACGTGACCGATCGCCGCGATCCGGAGCAGACGGCGTTCCACGAGGTGGTCATCAACAGCCGGCCCGCGGTCAGCGTCCGGATCGCCAAGGGGCAGGCGCGCGCCCGGGTGAGCCTCGCGGCGCGCATCGGCAACGCGGACCTCGGCGAAGCGGGCGGCCATACCAGCGCGATCCAAACGAGCGATGGTGACTGCCCGGCGGGGACGGTTGGGCCAGCGGACTTCCAACCATTCCAGGAGGGGATGCAGAGCTTCACCACCGTCCGCGGCGGCAAAACGGCGCGCGCGAACCTCCAGCTGACGCTCGATCGCGGAGCGATCAAGATGGCCAGCGCAACCTCACCGGCGCGCTGTACCGCCGTGCTGACGGTGACCGGACCGGGTGGCGATACGGAAGCCAGCAACAACGCGACGCGCCTGGTGATCGACGTGGTCGACGCAAACGACTTCTAAGGGTACCAGGCAGATTCGTGTAATTTTATACGCAGGAGCGGTCGAACGAGCTTTCGGTCGAGGATGTACTGGCCGTAGAGCACGACGTCATCCCATTCGTGGCACCTGGCGCGCCGCTAAACTAACACGGGCCTGCCCGGCGGCGTCTACGCACTCGCCATCGATCCCATCACGCCGACCGTTTCCGCCATTGGATTAATCGGGGCATGCGCGCTATCCGTAGAACGGGGCGACCTCACGAGATGCGCGGACAATTTGGATGACTGCGAGCGCCACCTCACCAACGCGCTCCGCACCGGCTTTGTGTGCACCTACCGCCCCGAACAACCGGTGGCGTGGCGCCTGTGAATCTGAGAGCGCCGTGCGGCGCATATCGCGGGCTACGTCCCCGCTGGTCTCCCCCTCAGCCCGCCACCCGATCAAGCCGCCAGCGTTCGCTTGCGCCGGGTCACCCGTCTCAGTAGGGTCGGGCAGTGCGAATCTACATCAACACCAGTGCTCTCCACCGCCCTTTCGATGATTTGTCGCA
Organism: uncultured Binatia bacterium (SeqCode); assembly: GCA_964498075.1. GTDB lineage: Bacteria > Desulfobacterota > Binatia > HRBIN30 > HRBIN30 > CAZCGA01. The sequence goes on from CAZCGA010000095.1 coordinate 20,145, forward strand.
GGCGAGAATTCGCGAGGAAGCTGAAGCAATGGCGATGTTGATTTCGGCCATCAGGGCCGGCCGCGCCGAGTTGCTCTCCTCCGAGTATCTTCTGTTCGAGGTTACACGGAACCCGGATGCAGGCCAACTCGGTATCATGCTTGCGGTCCTTGCGTTGGCTCGACGCCAGGTACGGGTGTCGCGAAGCGCCGTCGTTCGCGCCGAGTAGCTTGAAGGTGAGGGACTGCGAGGACTGGATGCTGTCCACATCGCATGCGCCGAGGCTGGCCACGCGGATCTCTTGGTCACGACAGACGACCGAATGCTCCGTGGTGCGCGTCGCACCAGCGGTGTCGACGTCAGAGTGGTGAGCCCTTTCGGGGCGCTCGGACTGCTGAATGAGGAACTGCAATGAAGACCCATGATCTCACGGATGCGGAAATCCGCGCCCTCGGCTGGCAAGCGCTCATCGACCGCCTCGGACCCGATGGTGTGCTGCGCTTCGTCGTTCAGACGCAGTCCGGGTCTGGCGACTACGCACAGCAGCGGCACGCGGCTCTGGGAAGCCTCTCGGTTCGCGAGCTGCTTACGCGCCTGCGGGCCGCGCCTACCCGCCGCCCGCCGCGGCGAACCAGCCGTCGCCAGCGCCGTCGATAGTGTGGCTGCGCGTCAGTCGGTCGGGAGGCGGCGACGTTGCGTCAGCTGGAGAGGATATCGCGCTTCGCAACCCAACGTTCGCACGGCGCCGGAGGAGGCAGATCATGCGCATCGTTCGCAAGGGGATTTTGACGTGCTTCGTTGCCGCCCTGGGACTGCTGCCGCGGGGACACCTGGCCCCGGCGCAGGCAGTGCCGCCGGTGGGGACGGTCGTCACCGAGACCAACGTCAGCACCGTGTCCGACCTCATCTCGCCGGTCGTGGAGTGGAGTGTCAAGCACGGCATGCAGCTCACCATCGGCCCGTACAAGAAGATCGAGATGCCGAAAGCGTACGTGGAGGCGACCGAGAAGTACGCAGGTCAGGTCAAGTTGACCACCCAGGGCACCGTTGAAGGCTACGTCGCCGGCCTGCCATTCCCCACGATCGATCCCAACGATCCGAACGCCGGTCTCAAGTTGGCGTGGAACTTCAACTACAGGCCCTACCTGACCGACGATTGGATCTGGCGCAACTTCCCCATCGTCACCGGGCCAGTCCGCAGCGACGCACCAATGGGCGTCGAACGCGAGTATACGGTGGGCTACAATGCCCGCCTGTATTACACGGGCCGGCTGTACGTCGATCCCAAGCCCGTGCTGCCGAGTCGCGAAGGCTTCCGATACAAAGAGCTCATCGGGCCCTTCCTGGAACCGCTCGACCTCAAGGGCATCAACATCCTGAACTACCGCTATATGGACCCCCACCAGCAGGACGACACCTGGCTGTATCTGCCGAGCCTGCGCCGGGTGCGCCGGCTGTCCACCGCCCAACGCAGCGACGCGATCCTCGGCCAGGACATCGACATCGACAGTAACTACGGCTACTCGGGCAATCCCGTGTGGATGACGTGGCGCTTTCTGGGCGAGAAGCAGATGCTGCTGTCCGTGCACGCGCAGAGCCCGGCCGAGTATTGTCCGGACAAGGGGGATTTCGCCTTGTGCGACGTGTGGGAGCCCAGAAGCGTGTGGATCATTGAAGGAAGGTCGAAAGTGCCGCAGTACGCCTTCTCGAAACGGGTCCTCTTCATTGACAAGGAAACATACTGGGCAACGTGCGCCGACATGTACGATCAGGCGGGCGAACTGTGGAAGGGGTGGATCATGACGCTGCGCTTCGCCCAGCGTGCGTCGGATCAGCCGGGGGTCACCGTGTACCCGGACGAACAGGCGTTCAACCCGGGCGTGATGATGGTTGACACCCAACTAGGGCACGCCACGAAGTCGTGGGCGCCGACCCGGGCCTCCCGCACGGGCGAGGAGGAGATGTTCAACGTGGGGCCTGACAAGAATGGTGTCCCCGAAGACTTCTACACGGTGGCCCACCTGATCGCGGCAGGACGCTAGTGACCGTGCGCGCGAAGTGGCCCCTGTTTGTCTGCGCCGCGCTGCCGGCCGTGTGCGGCAGTCGCCAGACGCAAGCGATCGAGGCCTACGGCCCTCTGCAGATCACCGGCAACGTCCAGTCGCAAACCCTTCTGCGCAGCCGGAGCACGGACAACTGGACCTTCGTGCAGAACCGCAACACCCTGCGGCTGCGCCTGGACTTCGACTGGATCAAGAACGGGCGGTTGATCGAACGCCTTGACGTGCCATGGGTGACGAACTCGACCCTCTATCTGCTGTACCGTGGCATCTACGACAGCGTGTACGACTTCGCGCCGGGGGGAAACCTGCACGACATCGACAACAACCCGGCCGGGTCAATCAACAGCCTCTCTCACGATCGCCGCGACGCGCTCAAGTTCCAGGACGACCTACGCGAGGCGTACGTCGATCTCGATTTCCGCGACATCCCCCTCAGCCTGCGTCTGGGCAAACAGCAGGTTGTGTGGGGCGAGACCGACAACTTCCGCATGTTGGACCGCGCAAACCCGCTCGATCTCACGTGGCACCAGGTGTACGAATCGTGGGACGACCTGCGCCGCCCGCTGTGGATGATCAAGGCGCTGTGGCAGGTCGGCTACATCGGACCCCTGTCCGATGCCTTCATCGAAACCTACTGGAATCCCGGCGACTGGTATCCCGCCAAGCAAGGCTTCATGCCCGACTACCCGTGGGGCATCCCCTTCGCGGATCCGCTGGCGCCGATCTTCTCGGCGTTGAACGCCAACTCGCTGGCGTTCGGCACGACGGCATTCAACCAGGGGAACTACACTCGGGATCCCGGCGACAACAGTCAGGTCGGTGTGCGGTTCAGCGCCGTCACGCCGCAGGGCGTCCAGTTCACGCTGAACTACTTCTACCAGCGCTGGGCCGGCGACGACGGCACCAACTCCGCCCCCTTCGCGGCCGTGACGAACCTGGACGAGAGCATTGCATTAGTCGCACACCACCAGGTGCCGATCGAGTTTATCGCTCCGTACGTGCACACCGTCGGCGCGTCGCTGAATTACTCGGAAGACACCTACACCGAAACAGTGTACCGTCTGGAAACCGTATACGATTTCGGCATCCCCTTCAGCGACCGCGACAAGCCCTCCCCTTTCTTCCAACAACAGTTCGGGGCCAACATCTACGGCGTCACAGAGCGCAACATGTGGAAGGGCATGCTCGCGTGGGACCGGCCGACGTGGATCCACGCGCTCAACCGCAAGAACACCTTCTTCCTCAGCGGCCAGTACTTCTGGCACTACCTCGACAAGAAACCGAGCCTGATTGGGGGACTGGACCCGACCGGCCAAGATCGTGACGACGTACGGCGGTGGGAGATGATCTTCACCCTGCTCGCCACGACCTACTACGTCAATGGAACGGTGGTGCCCACGCTCGTGTACGCGGTCGACCCGATGAACACCTGGAACATGTACGTTGGCTGGAGCGTGGACTACTACGTCACCAACCAATTCATCGTCCGGCTGGGGCAGAACTTTTTCCTGGCAGCGGGCGCAGGCAGCACGCCGGCCTTCGAAACCTGGAGCCTGGGCGGGTCGAACCGTGGCCGTTCGGAGACTCTGCTGCGACTGACATATCAATTTTAGCGGGGCAGGGCCCCGGCCCGTAAGTCCGCCGGGTCGCTCCCCGCTGGGTCGCTTGTGCGCATCTGCCGCGCCCTCGCCGCGCGAGTTTGACCGTTGGGAGTGCGGTGTGCATCATCGGAACCGGTGTCCCGGCCCAGCTCCCATGAGACGACTCGCAGCCATTGATTGGCTCCTGCTCGGCACCTCGCTGCCGATCTTTCTGATCGGCGTCGTCATGTCCGTGGTATGCGGTGTCCGCGGCGATTTCGTGGTCGCGCCGTTCTATGCGACGTCGGCGGCGGACGAGCAGTCGTATCCGGTGGTGGCGTTTTCCTCCCCGAGCGCGGAGGCGAACCCGCTCGCGGTGGGAGACCGTCTGCTGCGCCTGGAGGGGAGCGACCTTCGTGGTGTGTCCAACGCCGGATTCCTGCTGCGCTGGTGTCACGCGGCGCAGGCCGGTGCCCGCTCGCTGCTATTGACGATCGAGCGCGGCAGCGTGCGCTCCGACGTCCGCGTGCTTCTCGTTCCTGGGCTTTACTTTCCACCCGGGAATCCTCCTTGGTGGGGACCGCTGCCGGCCGCGGTCAGCCTTGGTGGCACCGCGCTGCTCCTGCTCCTGCGCGCCGCCCACTGGCACCTCGCGCGGCGCTACTACGTGGCCAGCCTGCTCTTGGCGTTCTTTTTCACGCCTTACTTTACTGCCCCGACCTCGCTCTCGGGCGAATTCATCGGCGATCTGCTGGTTCTCCCCCTGGCCAATTGGCTCCTCCTCTGGAACCTCAACGAGTTCCTCCCAGGCCTGCGGCTGTGGGGTCCCGGACAGCGAGCGGTGGCCTGGGCACTCGCCTTCCTGCAATCGGCATCGATGGCGGCCATGTTCTGGTTGCCCAATGCGGGGTTCGCGGCGACTTCGATGTATGGGCTTGCATGGCTTGGCTTCGCCATCGCATTCCTCGTGGCGCTCACGCGCGTGTACCGGCGCGCGGACCCTCGTGGGCGCCGGCAGATCAAGTGGGTGGTCTACGGCTTCTACGTGGCCCTGTTGCCGCTCGGCCTCTACAACGCGGCCTTCTCGCTGAGCGTTGTCCCCGAATGGATCAGCGCCCTCATGACTGTTGCGGCTATCTCACCGGTGGCGATGTCGCTCGGCTTCCTGGTGGCCGTCGCCTTCTACCAGTTCTTGGACATCGACCGCCTGTTCAGCGCGACCCTTTCTTACAGCATACTGGCAATCCTCGGCCTCGCCATGGTGCTCGGCGTGATGCCGGCGGCTTCGCGCGTGGCGAGCGACGCCCTCGGACTCGATCCGGCAATCGGCCAGCTCCTCATATCCCTCGGCCTTGCCGCTGTCCTCGTCCCCGCGCACCGGATCGTGCGGCCGTGGATCGACCGGTGGCTCTTCCCGGAGCGTGCCACGCTCGAGCAGGGGTTCGCGCAGTTGCTCGGGGAGATCTCGAGGACGGCGGACATGCAGGAGCTGACCGAGCTGATGGTCGAGCGACTCGACGCGTTGCTGCGTCCGGCCGTCGTCGTCCTCTACGCCCGTGCCGGCGATCTCTTCACGCCAGTGGTTGCGCGCGGTCGCAGCGCGCCGCCGCCATTCGCCGCGCGGAGCGCCCTCATCGCGGCGCTCCAAGAGCGCACGACGCCGCTGGCCGCACAGCGCTGGACGGCGCGCTGGGCGACATCCTTGACGCCCTTTGAACGGGCGGCGATCGAGACCCTCGACGTCGCGGTGCTCGTGCCGATCCGGCGCGGGGCCGAGCTCGCCGCCTTCTGGTGTCTCGGCGCGAAGCGCTCCGGCGACATCTACACGCCGACCGATCTTGCCCTGCTCGGCGCCGTTGCCGGGGCGATCTCGGATCGCCCGCTCGGGCTTGGCGAGACGCGATCAATAGCACCTGCGGAAGATCAACCTCCCCCTAGCCCCCTCCTTGGTAAGAGACTGTCGATAAACGCGAGGCAGACCCTTCGACAAGCTCAGGGTGAGCGGAATTCTTCTTTGAAATTGAATCCCCAACCGCTCGTGCTGAGCTTGTCGAAGCACTGTTTGCGAGAAAATCGACAGTCTCGTAAGGAGGGGGAAGGGTCCGCGGCGGCAGACGATGCGTGTGTCTTCCGGCAGGAGGGTGAATACTGGACGCTGGCCTACCGCGGCGAGACGGCCCGCCTGCGGGACACGAAGGGCTTGCACTACATCGCCCGGCTGCTCGCCCAGCCCGGCCGCGATCTTCACGTGCGCGACCTCGCCACGCTGAACCAGCAGAGTGATGCGGGCAACGGCTCCGGATTGGGCGTGGAAGGCGACCTCGGAACGATTCTCGATGCGCGCGCCACGGCGCAATACAAAGAGCGGCTGGCGGAAGCGCGCCAGGAACTCGATGAGGCCACCGCGGCGGGGGATCTCGGACAGGCGGCGCGCGCGCGGCATGAAATTGAGAGCATCACCGAACAGCTCGCCGCGGCCTACGGGCTCGGTGGCCGTCCGCGCACGGCTGGCGATCCCGCCGAACGCGTGCGCAAGGCGGTCAGCAATCAGATTCGCCGCGCCCTCGACCGGATCGGCGACGCGCACCCGGAACTCGGCCGCCATCTCACCAACGCGTTGCGCACCGGCTTTGTGTGCGTCTACCGACCCGAACAGCCGGTGGCGTGGCGCCTCTGAACGACGAGTAGTAGAGGCTTGCGAAGGTCATGGAAAATTCCCTCCGCGTGTTCGTGCGCGTAGTCGTAATCGACCGCCTGCCCTGTCGGTACCGCTTGCGATGGTCCCAG
>CAZCGA010000096.1:0-26055 GCA_964498075.1 uncultured Binatia bacterium (SeqCode)
GAACGCCCCGCCGACGCCGCCTCGATCTGCACCACCTGCACTACCGGCACCGTTCCCATCGCCCCCCCGTCATTCAGCCGGGTCAGCGTGGCGGTGCTCTCGGCGCGCTTTTCACCGGCCAGCAACGGCACTTCGATGTACGCCAAGGGGGGATCGTATGACAGCCGGACGCCGCGCGTCAGATCGTCCTCGCTGACCAACATGATGCGCTTGCCGTCGTCGCGGATGTGCGCCAGCCCCGTAGCGATGCCGTTCTCGCTGAGGGCCACCTCGAATTCACCGGGCGGCTCGAGCGCGGTCACGTGCTCCACTTGAATGCCCTCCGCCCGGCGCTGTCCGTCCGTGCTGCGCGCCACGACGTATACGAAGTGGTCGCGGTCGCTGTGCGGCACTAGCTCTTGCAGCGACGTGGCCAGCTGCACAGGTTGCTTCGGAGCCACGATCCGTCCGACTGAGCAGGCCGAGAGCCAGACGGTGCAGCACACACACAGCGAGCAGGCTGCGCCGTTCCACCGCGCACGATTCACGAGCACCCGCTACCCCTCTCGCCTTCCATGAGATTCAACAGCTCGAGCTCCATCTCTGCCGTGCGCCGTCCGAGACTGGCCAGCTCCACGCTCTGCACGTGCCCGTCCAGATGAGTCTTCGCCTGCATGATCGTCATGATTGCCCACTTCAGATTGCCGAGCACCTCCCAGAAGCGCACGCGGTCCGGATCCACCACGATACCGCCGCCCGCTTCGTAGGCGCGAAAAAAGTCCTCCCGCATGCCGATGCCGCCGACCGGCTTGTCGTCGTTCCCGAAGCGCCAGGAGCGCACGCACATCCAGCCCAGGTCTTCTATCGGGTCACCGACGTGCGCCAGCTCCCAATCGAGGATCGCGCGCACCCCTTCCGGCCCGAAGATGACGTTGCCGATGCGGTAGTCGCCGTGGACGACGACGCAATCATCGCCGCGCGGCAGTCGCTGCCGCAGCCAGCGGAAGCCCAGCTCGAACGCCGGGTGTGGATCGGGCGCGATGACCCGGAAGCGTTGCTCGTAGCGGTCGAGCTGGTCTTCCGCCGGCGTGCTGCCCGGCGCCGGCGCCGGCAGGAAACCCAGCTGGTGCTTGGCGCGATCGATGCGATGAATGCCGGCCAGGATGCGCCCGAGCTGGGCGGTCATCACGTGCCGCGCCTGCGCATACGCGTCGTCACGCAGCAGCCGGCGCGCGATCGTTTCCCCCTCAATGCGGTCCATGAGAAAGAACGGCCCGCCGAGCGTCTCCGCCTCCTCGGCGAGCCAGTGCACCGCGGGGACCGGCACACCCTCGGCCGCGGCGGCTTGTAGCAAGCGGAACTCCTCGCGCCGCAGCGTGTTGAGCGATGAAGAGGGCGGATCGCGTCGCAAGACCAACGGCAGCGCGACGGCGGCACCGTGGTGCTCGTAGCGGACGTCGAGTGACCAGGTTTCGCGCGAGGCGCCACCCGGCAAGCGGCGCAGGCCGGCCACGTCGACGCGCTCGACGCCGAGCTGCCGTGCGATGAACGCGGCTAGACGCAGCTCCATCCCGCCGAGCTCCATGAGGCCCCAGCCTTACCCGATCTGCCCCACGCTGTCCAAACGGATCACGCCGGCGCCGCCCTGCGGGCTGAAGAGGTAGCGGCAATCGAAGATCCGCAACGGTGGGGCGAGGCGCGAGCGATAGAAGTAGCGGTCGATGCGCGTCAGAAACGTCGGCACGTCGCGGTCGGCAACCAGGTTGACGGTGCAGCCGCCGAACCCCGCGCCCGTCAGACGCGCGCCGATGGCTCCGGCTTCCTGGGCGAGCCGCACCAGCTCCTCCAGCTCCGGGCAACTGATCTCGTAGTCGTCGCGGCAGCTGGTGTGCGACGCGTCCATGAGGTGCCCGAAGGCGATCGCGTCGCCCGCGCGCAACGCCTCCTCCGCCTGCTGCACGCGCTCGGCCTCGGACAGCACATGCCGCACCCGCCGCACCAGGGCGAAGCGGTCCCCGATGTCGCCGGCGATCTCACAGTCGGCACGCAGGCGGTCCGGGCTCGTCCCGATCACCGCGGCGATCTCTGCCAGCGGCAGCGGGCGCTCCGGAAGCTGCGCACTGACGTAGGCAACGAAGTCGAGAAGCGGACGGCCGGGGAAGAGCGTGGCGAGATCACCGAGCGTGCGCAAGCCGCGCGGCAAGCTGGTGCCCAGGGCACGCTCCAGCACGCGACACGCTAGGCGACACTCGATGACGCGCAGGTTGTAGCCCTGCTTGGCAGCGCCGGACTTCTCCGCCTGCACCAGGCTGTGGCAGACGAGCACGCTGTATCCCGGCGGGAGCGGAACGGGACGGACGCGCAGCGGGAAGAAGTCGATGCGCAGCGCGTGGCCGGCCTGCGCCAGCAGGCTGGTGGCCTGATCCATGCCGCCGCTCAACGTGCCGACGTAGCGCTCCGCACCGGGCAACAGCTCCGCCAACGTCTCGTACGGCATCTCGACGCCGTTGGCGGCCAGCAGTGCCAGCGCGCTTGCGACCACCAGGGCCGAGGAGGAGGACAGCCCCGCGCCGCTGGGAACGTTTCCGTCGACCACCAGATCGGCGCCGTGCCGCAGCTGCGCGCCGCTGTGGCGCACCAGACCCTGCGCCGCCGCCTTGGAGTAGTTGCCCCAGTCGCCGGCGGCGGATGGAGGAATGGCGTCACTCAGCTCGTACCGCAGCGCCGCGAAGCCGGGTGCCGTGTTGAGCACGCGCACAACGCGGTCGGCGCGCGGCGCCATCGCGATGAGGATGCTGCGGTCGATCGCCATCGGCAGCACCGGGAGGCCGTTGTAGTCGGTGTGCTCGCCGAGGAGGTTGACCCGGCCCGGGGCGCGTACCACGCAGGCGGCGGGGCACCCGCAGGCGCGAGCGAAGTGCTCGCCGAGCCGCGCCACGCGTCTCCGCTCGTCCTCTGGCAACGTGTCCACGGTGCGCTGGTCGGTCATGCGCGCTCGCCATGCTCGGGTCGCGCCGGCATCGGGTAGGACCGTTCCGCCGCCGCCAGATCCTCCGGCGTCCCGAGGTCGCTCCAGAAGCCGCGCACCGGATGCGCGCACACGCGGCGGCCGTCGGCGATCATGGCGGCAATCGCCTGGGGCAGCTCGTACTCCCCACGCAACGAGGGCGCCAGGCGCGCCGCGTAGTCGAAGATGATTGGCGCAAAGACGAACACCCCGGCGTTGTTCCAACGCGTGCGTGAGCTGCCCGGCGGCGGCTTTTCGACCAGGCGCGTCACCCGCCACGCCTCGTCGACGTAGACCGCGGCCCCCCGCCACGGATCGTCCGTCTCGTTGACCATCAGCAGCGCGTCGCACGCGACGCGGCCAAACTCCGCGACCAGGGACCGATAGTTGTCCGGCTCGACGACAATATCGCCCCACGAGAGGACGGCGGCTTCGCCCGCCGCGCACTCGCGCGCCAAGAGCAACGCCCGCGCCGTCCCGTCGGCGGTTGCTTGTCGGCGATAGGTGAGCCGCACCCCGAGACGCTCACTGGTGCCCAGGTGCGTTTCGATTTGCTCGCCCCGATATCCGCTGACCACGACGCAGTCGCGAATCCCGGCCGTCCGCAGGCCGCACAGGATGTGCTCGATGATCGGTTGGCCGCATAGTCGCAGCAACGGTTTTGGTGTAGTGGCGGTCAGAGCACCCATTCGGGTTCCCCGACCCGCCGCAAGAATGATGGCAATCACCCGGCGCTCTGAGCCCAACTTCCCCTTGATCCTAGCCGGGCGTTCAAGGAAACGCGAGAAGAAAAGGGGGGGCGTGCCCGGTCACCTCGACATCTCTGCGGTGATACCGGCGAGCTCCACCGCGCGCGTCTGGCCGCCGCGCGCCATGAACGCTGCCATGCGCTCTTGGGCCTCCGGGGTAGCCAGCGACTGATTGAAGTAGTGCGCTTCTTCGATGAGCCCGTCCACCGTCGGCAGCTCGGCCGCGTTTACCGCCGCCTTTGCCAGGGCAATCGCGGTCGCCGGAAACGAGGCGATGCGGTAGGCCAGCGACTCGACGAAGGGGGTGAGATCTGCGGGCGGCAGGGCACGGTTGATGTAGCCGTAGCGCTCCGCCAGCTCGGCCGGAAAGTCTTGCGCGCCGAGGATCACTTCGAGGGCACGGCCGCGGCCGATGAGGCGCGGCAGCCGCTGCGTGCCGCTGCCGCCGGGGATGATCCCCACTGCGACCTCCGGCTGGCCCAGGATCGCCCGGCCGAGGGCCCCGAAGCGCATGTCGAGCGACAGCAGCAGCTCACTGCCACCGCCGCGGGCGCGTCCCTCGATCTTGCCGATCGTTGCCTTCGGCATGGTGCGGAAGCGCTCGACCATCTGATGAAAGAAGCCGAGCGTCGTCGCCTTCGGCGGGACGTCCTTCGGCAGCTGCTGAATCAGGGTGACATCGGCGTGGGCGATGAAGAAGTCCGGGTTCGCGCTCTGCAGGACGACGGCGCGGACGTCGCCATCGGTCTCCAGCTGGCGTCCCACACGGTCCAGCTCCTGGATCAACGGCAGGTCGAGCAGGTTGATCGGTGGATGGTCGAGGGTCACAAACGCGACCCCACGATCGATGCGAACCCTCAAGCCAGTATACCCTTCGTACGGCAGCGCCATCGTTGTCGCCTCCTTCCGCAGTGCGTGGTTCTACTGCCGTCCGTGGAAGGAGGCAACCGATTCATCCTGGCACGACCGTCGCGCGCGGCTTGTGGATACCGGTCACGGATAAACTCCGAGAGACTGTGTGAATACAACGCCATCACACGCGTCTTATTTTCGAGCCGCAGGGTCTCGGCTACGTGGTCGTGTTTCAGGATGGAAGAGGCTGGCCGTGGTGTGCCGCACCGTCGAGAAACGTCGGATGATTCCTTCGCGCCGGGGCTTCTGCAGCGCACGACGCGGGGTCTCCGTGCTCCTGGCGATGTTGCCGCTGGCGGCGTCCGCACAAACGCCCCCGGTCGCCGCGCTGACACCGGGCGACTACGCCGATGAGGCCAAGCTCGCCGCCCTGCTGTGGGATCGATCTCCGGACGTGCTCGATGCGCGCACCTCGGCCGGCATCGCAGCTAGCGAGGTGACGCGGGCACGCGCCTACCCCAACCCCGCACTCGACTTCACCTGGGGCACAATTCCGGTTGGCCGGACGAACCCGCCCGACCTGTCGGATCGGCTGAACAACGTGCCGAACTATAACGCCGGCCTCTCCGAGCTGGTGGAGCTGGCGAAGCGGGGCCCGCGCCAGGCCGCGACCGTGGCGGAGTTCGAGCGCAGCCGGCTGCAGGCCGTCTCCACGCTCGCAGCCGCGCCATCGGGAGCGAGGTGCAGCGCCCCATCGCCGTCGTCATCGTCGGCGGCACGATCAGCGCGTGCGCGCTCACGCTGGTGGTGCTGCCGGTGATGTATCGACTGTGGGCATCCACCGTCGAACGGCTATGGCCGGCCTGATTGATCGCTTCGGATTGTTCGCCATCTTTGTCGGCGCGGTGTTCGAAGGCGACGTCACGCTGATTCTCACCGGCGTCGCCGCGCATCTCGGCTTCGTGCGCTTCGCCACGGCGGTGGCGGTCGGCGGCCTGGCCGCCTGCGTCGCCGACAGTACCTGCTACGCCGTCGCCCGGGCGCGGCGGACAACCATCGGGCAGAACAGCGCCTACAGGCGGGTGGCGCCGCTGGTCGACAGTATCGTCGGTCGCGTCGGCGCGTGGGAGATCGTGATCACGCGGTTCATCTACGGCACGCGGCTGGCCAGCATGATCTATTGGGGCATGCAGGCGCTGCCGTTTGGGCGCTTCCTCATGCTCGACCTCATCGGGTGCGGTCTATGGGCCGTGGCACTTGCGGCCGTGGGCTACGCTTGCAGCGGCAGCGCCGCCGTCCTCGTAGGGGAAGTGAAACGCGCCGAGCGTTGGCTGCTCGTCGGGTGCGTGGCTGCGGCTGCCGCCGTCTTCGCGGCCCGCTACATCAGCCGCCGGCGGCTCCGCAACCGCACCGCGCCGTAACGCCGGGCCGAAGAAGTACAGCAACGGCACCCTCGTCTACTACGACCACGACGATGTCCTCTGCTCCCCGCACCCAGATCTCGAAGCCGCTCAGCAGCTTGCCGTCGTCGGTCGCATCGTCCTGGACGACGATGCCGACGAGGGTGAACGAGCCGTCGCCGATCGCGCTGAGCTTCTGGGCCAGCTGCTGCGTGATGGTATTGCGCTGGAAGCGCAGCACCACCGTCTGGGTCCCGCCGTCGTCGCCGATGTCGACCTGCGTACTCTTGCTGCCGGCTGTGGGCCAGTTGCCGGAGACCTTCTGTACGCCTTCGACGCGCACCAGCGACCCGGTGTAAGCGTTGCCGCTCGCATTCAGGGTCGCCAGCGTCACCAGCTGCGGGTCGGGCAAGGGATTGCCGTCACTCACCACCACCGCCGATCCCTGGCTGATGTCGACCAGCACCGTGCCGATCGCCGGGTTCGAGTCCGAGGTCGGATCCTGTTGGCGGACCACGCCGGTAGCACGCAGGCGCTGGCCGACTTTGAAGGCATCCACGTTCGCCGACGACTGATGGTACACCATGATCGCGGCGCCGGCGTCTTGAATGAAGACCTTCAACTTGTTGTTGGCGAAGATACCCGCCGCGACCGTCACCACGCCCTCCGTGGTGATGGTTTGATTCAGACGCACGGCGACGCCGTCTGCGTCGCGCGCCACGGCCTCCGCCACCGACAGAACACCGCTGGTCGTCGGACTCGGTGTCGGCGTCGGGGTGAGCTCCTCGGTCGGCGTGGGGGTTGGAGTCGCACTGGGCTCCTCGGTCGCGCTGAGCGTCGGCGTAGCGCTTGGCTCCTCGGTGGAAGTGGCCGTCGGTGTCGGGGACGCGGACTGGCAGTCGGTGGCCACGCTGTTCACGCCCGCGACGATCTCGTTGATGGAGATCGCACCGTCGCCGTTGGGATCGCCGGCGGTACAGTCGGCGACCTTCACCGTCCCGAGAGCAATGTTGACCATCACGATGACCTCGTCCCGAGTCACCTCGCCGCTCGTATCGCAGTCGCCCACGCAAGCGCTCAGCTGCGCACGCAACGGCTCGGCGCCGAGAACGAGCGCCAGTGTCATTGCACCCGCGACGAAGGTTCTCGTTAGCCCCTGGACGAGTCTCGATGAGAGCTGCACCCTCCCCTCCTCTGTTCAGTTGTACGTCAAGCGCAGCCCGGCGAAGACCCATCGTCCAGGCCCAGGTGAGCCGAGCTTGTCCTGGTGCTCCTCGTCGAGCGCATTGTCCACGCCGGCGAACAGCTGCACGCGGTCGCCGAGCGGCTTCATCACCTGCACGTTGAACAGCGTATAGCTGCCGACGGTGACGTCGCTGCCGAAGCGGTCGAGTTGCTCCGCCGTGTACAGTCCCTCCAAGCGCACGGCGAATTCGAGCGGCAGGAAGATGCGCAGGATGCCGTTGAAGCGGTGCGGCGGGCGGTGCTGGACGTCGGAGTCCGTGCCGCCGCTGCGCGACGGGTTGCTCGCCTGCGTGTCGAGGTAGGTGTAGTTGACGTCGAGCCGCGCCCAGTCGACGGGCGTTGTGCCGACGGCGATCTCGACGCCCTGCAGCGTCGCGTCTTGACTGTTCACCGCCTGCCCCAGGTCGCCGCCCTCGTTCACGATCAGATCACTGACGTCGCTGCGGAACAGGTTCAGATCGGCGTACCCTTGCGGGAGCTGCACGCGGTGGCCGATCTCGTAGACCAGTGCCTTCTCCGGTTTGAGGTCGGGATTGCCCTGCAGCGGGTCGAACAGCTCGCGCAGCGTCGGAAAGCGGATCTTGCGGCTGATCGCGGCGCGCGACGTGCCGTACCGGCCGAAGTCCGCCGCGATCCCGCCTTGCGGGTTCAGCTCCCACTGCGTGCTGGCGCCGCCGCTCTGCACATCGAGGCTCATGCCGGTGACGAGCGCGATGTGCGGGGTCAGCTGGTAGACGTTCTCCGCTGCGATGCTGCTGGTGGTGAAGTCCGGATTGGCAAGCCGGCCACTGGCGGTGCTGGAGACGTCGGCCGCCGCATGCCGCACCTGAACCGCCGTCGCCAGAGAGTCGGCGTCCGCCAGGTCGACGGTCAGGCGTCCAATGCCGCCGATCTCGTCGCTGTCGGCTTCCGTGGCCACCGCCTTCTGCGTGAAGTCCGGCCCGGCGAACTGACTCTCCTTGGTGTCGTACGCGGTGTAGAACACGGCCGCGGCGGCGCCGAGCTGGGGTATGAGTCGCTGCTCCAACCCGGCTTGCACGTGCCAGAGATCCTGGCGGTCGTTGCGCAGGAACGGTCCCAGAAACGCCGTGGTGCTCGGCGGAATGCCGAAGCTCGAGGTGGAGCCGAGGAACGCGAAGTGCGCGCGCCCTTGTTCCGAGTAGTCGTAGCCGAGTGTGCTGAAGAGGCTCTTCTCCTCGCGATCGCTGTTGAGACGCAAGCCGCCGTTCTCGTAGCGTCGTCGGCTGGAAGGCAGCTCGTCGAAGTCGCCCGGCAACGGGAATCCCGGACTGGTCAGGTAGCGGCCGCCGATCAAGCCGACGGCCCCGCGACGCGACACACCGCCGCTGGCGCGCGCGTCCCAGACGTCCGAGTCGCGCCAGATCGTCGACGCGCTCGCGCTCACGGGGCCGCGCGGCCGGTAGGTCGTCATCTTCACCGTACCGCCCATACCGTTCGGGCCGAACAGCGACGACGACGGCCCACGATCGACCTCGATCGAGTCGAGCATCTCGAGCGGGAAGAGGTTCAGGTTGATGATGCCGTTCCAGGGCTCGTAGACCGGCACGCCGTTGAGCGTGAACAGGACGGCGCGCTGATCGAAGCCGCGTACGTCGAGACGGGGCTCGCCGCGGCCGCCGTCGCGCTGGTTCGCGCCAGGGGTGAGGTCCAGCACGTCGCCCAGATCGTTTTTGTGCGAGTCGATGATCTCCTCGCGATCCACCTCGGTGCGCGCCGGCAGCAGCGCGTCGACGCGGCTCGCCTCGACGGTGATCGTCTTCATCCGGATGGGCTCCTCCGGCCGCGCCGGTGACGGGACGAGGATGAGCAGAAGACTCGTCACCGCTTCTCGGCAAGGTAGGCGAAGAAACCGGCGCGGCGCAGCGACCCGAGGACGAGGTAACCGAGATAACCCCCGGCCAGCCCGAACACCGCGTGCGTCGCAGCCGGGTACGTCCGACCGATAACCAGAAAGCCAGTGGGTATTCCGATCCATAATTCCAGCAGCACCTTCACGCCGAGCTTCGCGAGGTTGCCCGCGAGGCCGGCGAGGGCAGAGGTCACCGCGCCCGGCGGGGCGAGCACGACGACGAGATCGACGGCGGCTCCGGCCGCGGTATACGAAACGAGCGTATCGAGTCCGCCCTTGTCGCCCACACCCACAAACGCGGCGAGAAGGCCGCTCAGCAGGCCAACCGAGGCCGCCGCGCCGAGCTTCGGCACGACACCGCGCGCGGTGACGATCAGCGCCATCCACACCAGGCCCGAGTGCCCCGGCATCTTCACCGGCAAGCGCAACGCGATGTTGCCCACGACGACCAGGGCGGCGAAGAGCGCCAGCAACAGCAACTCGAAGGTGGAGAAGTATGGCCGGCGCATCCGTCTTCAGCGCAGCAGGAACGAGCTGCCGAGCACGAACGCCATCGCGGCAAGCAGGGCATGGTCCATCACGCCGAGACGCAAGGCGCGAAACGGTCGCCGCGATGGTGACTCGAAACCCCGCGCCGCCGCGGCCTCGCTGATCGACCAGGCGCGCTCCGTCGCCAAGACGACGGCCGGCACAACCAGCGCCGCCGCGCCGGCAAGGTCCTCGCGCCGCAGACGCCAGCCGCGCCGCGCGGTTGCCGCCGCACCGATGCCGCGTGCCCGCTGTGCCTCCCGGATCCCCTGCCACTCGCGCTCGAGCAGGCCGAGCGAGCGAAACGCCGTCGCGAACGCCAAAGCCAGTCGCGGCGACAACCCGAGCCGTTCGCCCGCTAGACGCAGCTCGTCCGGAGTGGTGGTGGTGAAGACGAGGGTGAAGGCCGACGACAACAACGCCAGACGGAGAGTGATCAGCACGGCAAAGCTCGGTCCGACGAAACACCAGTCCACCAGAACCAGGACAGCGAGCCACAGGCGCGCACGCGACACCTGCGACGCCGCCTGCCTCGCGAGCCCGGCTGCGGCGAGCAAGCCGACGAAGCAGGCGCAGAAGAACGCCAACGACGCCAGCGGCAGCGCCACAGCCGCGGAGGCGGCGAACGACAGCGCGATCTTGGTTCGCGGATCGGCGCGCCGGAGGAAGGAATCCTCGACGAGCCACAACGCTTGCCCTACACGACGCATCGCACCGCCGTCCCCTCGTCCCAAGTCTGCGTCGCCAGGTCGCATCGCTCGACGATCCGCCCCTCGTGCAACCGCACGATCTCGTCGCACCACTCCGCCGCCCATTCGCCGTCGTGCGTCGCGACCACACAGAGGCAACCCGCCGAAGCGAGGTGGCGGACGACACGACCCATCATCCGCCGATGCCGCTCATCCTGGCCGAGTGTCGGCTCGTCGAGGCACAGGCCGCGCAGCCCAGGCCGCGTCAGCAGGATGGCCAGCCCCAGCCGCTTCTTCTCTCCCTCGCTCAGCAGCAGCGGAGGCGTGTGCTCGTACGGCCCGAGGCCGAGCAGCTCGATGACGGATCGATAGAGGCGCTGGTCGGCGGCGGAGTTGGCGTAGAGGATCTCCTGGCGCACTGTCGGGTTGAAGATCTGCTGGTCGGGATTCTGGAAGCACATGCCGAGACGCGGCACCTTCCCGTCATCGGCCTGAATATGCCCGCTGTGGGATTGCAGCCCGGCGAGGGCACGCAGCAGCGTGGTCTTGCCCGCGCCGTTCGCTCCCAGGAGGGCGATCACCTGTCCACCCGCCAGCGACAGATTGATGTCTTCCAGCACGGGCTTGCCGTCGAGCACGACGCCGAGGCCTTCGACCGTCAGGCGAAACGGGACGATCCGCAACGGCAACTCGGGGAGCGACGCATCCGCCGCCGGCGCACTCGGCAGCACGTGCACGCGTGCGTCCCGGCGCCAGGAGGCGGCGGGTGGCCGGTGCTCGAAGGCGACCACGGCGGTGCCCGCGGCGCGCATTCGCTCCACGTGCGCGGCGACATCGGCCGCCGACACAGCGTCGAGCATCGAGAAGGCCTCGTCGAGCACAAGCACCTCAGGGCGCCGAGCGGCGACGGCGGCGACCATGAGCTTCTGCTGTTCCCCACCGCTCAGCGTGCGCGGGTCGCGTTCTTCCAGACCGCGCAGACCGAAGGCGTCGAGAGCACCGTCCAGGCGTGTCTGCATCTCCGCCATCGACAGCCCGAGGTTTTCGAGTCCGAAGACGAGCTCGTCGCGTAGTGTGGCGCCGAGCAGTTGCGCCCCCGGGTTCTGGCCGACCAGACCGACCCTCGCGCTGAGTTGCCAGAGTGGAACCTCCGTCGTCAGCCGGTCGCCGGCGCGGACCGCACCGCAGAACTGCCCGCGGTAGAGGTGCGGGATCATCCCCGCCAGCATACGGGCGAAGGTGCTCTTGCCGCAGCCCGAGGGTCCGCGAACGTGGTGCAGCTCGCCCGCACACACGGCGAGCGAGAAGGGGCCGACCGCGCCGTGACGTCCTGGATAGTGGAACGCCGCGTCGGTGGCCTCGAGCAGAGGCCTCACTGCTCCTCGCCCCCGTGGCCGTCTTCGTGGGGCGGCTTCCGATCGAAGCAACGCCAGCCGTCTTCCGTGCGTTCGAGCAACAGCACCGGACGTCCACCGATCAACCGGGGACGGAGCCGCTCCTCCGTGAAGATCTCTGCGTCTGCAGCCACAGGCTCGCTGTTGCGCGCCACGGAGAGGAGTGCGATGCCGCGCTGCCGCAGGCTGCTGGCGGGAAGGCGTTCGGGCAGATCGCGCAGGCCGCCGGCGAGCTCGAGGAAGCGACCGGCGTTGCCCTCGGCGGTCAGTCCCACCGCGGCGAGCGCGCCGATGATCCCGTCTCCGGTGCCCCCGAGCTCTTCCAGGCGCAGCCCCTCGCGCTGCGCCAGCGCCGCGGCTTCCGCCTTGTTCAGCACTTCGTTCCCGGCGCGCCAGCCGAACTCCATCACACTGGTGCCGACGCCGTCGCGCGCGGCCAGGCAGAGTCCCGGATCGGAGCCCTGGGCGTAACGCGACCGCACGTAGCGTGCGGCTTCATCGAAGAGCCCGCGCGCCGCACCGTTGTCGCTGCTCTGCATCTCCAGGATCAGACATGCCGGGCTGTTGTGGCTGGTGTACGGGATGCGCGGGTCCACCAGGAGCTGATGGCGGACCACGCCGACGAGCGCGGCCAGGCCGGCCTGCTCCAGGTGGGTGCCCAGGTCGCGAGCGAGACGGCCCGTGCCGGGTTTGTGACCGAGGATGTCCGTGTCGTCGATGCCGAGCAGCATGTGCATGGCAGATCCTTTCAACCGATGCTGGCGACGACGCGGCTCATGCGTGCCACGTCGTAGCCGGGGAAGTGTGCCGCCTCGCGGCGGAAAGACGAATCGTGCAATAGCTCCAGGAGCGGGCGGAGCGCGGCTGACTCGAAGACGTGCCGCGGGATGACAAGGTCGTAGCGCTCCTCGCCGAGCGGCAGGAAGTCGAGCCCGTGCGCCTCGGCCGCGGCGCGCACGCCCGGGCCGGCGTCGGCGGCTCCCGCCGCGATCGCCGCAGCGACGGCAGTGTGCGTGGAAAGCTCGCGCGCGTAGCCGGCGATGTCACCCGGGTCGATCCTCGCCTTGCGGAGCAGGTGGTGCAGCAGGAGCCGCGTGCCGGCGCCGGTCTGGCGGTTCACCAGGCGCACGCCATGGCGGGTGAGATCGCGCAGGCCACGAATGCCCTTCGGGTTCCCCGGCGCCAGCATCAGCCCTTGCTCGCGCCGCGCCAGGTTGACCAGCACGACGCGTTCCTCGGGCAGCAGGTGTTTGACGTACGGCACGTTGTACTCGCCCGAGTCGACGTCGAGCAGGTGAATTCCGGCGAGGTGTGCCCGCCGCTCGTGTAGCGCGATCAACCCCGACAGGCTGCCGACCGGGCGCGCGGCGAAGCGGATCCCATGGTGCGGCTGCGTCAGACGGCACGCGAGCAGGTCGAGCACGAGATCGTCGCTACCGATGGCGAAGAGCGGCTCGCCCCCGGCGCCTTTGCGGCCGCGGAACGTCGAGCCCAGGCGCGCGCGGACGACAGCGTGGTCGCGACGCCGCAGCGGCGCACGTGGCTCATCGCGCATCCAGCGCCCCATCTCCCGCCGCCCGGCGGCGGTGAGCCCGTAGACCTTGCGTGCCGGCCCGCTGCGACCGGCCTCGACGCGGAACGACACCCAGCCCTTCTCGGCCATCGTCCCGAGAACCCGGTAGAGTTGGCCGAAGTCGAGCCGCCACTCCGACCCGAGCTCCTCCTCCAACCCACGCCGCAGCTCGTAGCCGTAGCGCTCGCCGCGAGCGAGCACTCCCATCACTGCATGCGCGACCGACATGTGACTATAGGCTGTGCCTATAGTCGGTCGGAGCGGCAGAAGTCAAATGCGCTTAGGAGTACAGATCCTTGCTGCCGCTGAACCACAAGGCCGCGGCGTTGCAGCTCGTGAGCCAGAATCACCTCAGGCCTCGTGTACCCGGCCTTATACCACGGTCGCGAGGTCGCGTGGACACGGCGAATGCCAACTAGGCGAGCTGAGTGCTGGACGAACCTCCACATACCTTGTAGCCAGTGGCGAGAGCGATGAAGGTCCTGCATCAGATTCGCGAGGCGGTCGCCGCGCAGATCGCTCAAGCGGTACCCGACGTAGAGATCGTCGCGATCCCGCGCGAGGGGGAGCTGCCGGCAGGCGTGGAAGGTGAGGTGCTCATCACCTTCCCGTGGGCCAGCCCGAACTTGCGCCAGGTGTTGGCGAGGGGCGTGCGCTGGATTCATGCGCTCGGCACCGGCATCGACGCCTTTCCCCTGCACCTGCTCGCCGACCAAGTGCTCACTTGCTCGCGCGGTGGCAGCGCCATTCCGATCTCCGAATGGGTGCTGGCGGTGATGCTCGCCTTCGAGAAACACCTGCCGGAGGCGTGGATCAGCGACGTACCTGCAGAAGGGTGGAGTCGCGGTGCGCTCGGCACGCTGCACGGCAAGACGCTGGGCCTCGTTGGCTTCGGCGGCATCGGCACGGCCGTTGCGCAGCGCGCCCTCCCCTTCGGCATGCGTATCGTCGCCTACCGTCGCTCCGCTGGGCCCTCGGGGCTCGCGGGCGTTCAGGTGATCGGCTCGCTGCACGAGCTGGCTGCGACGTCCGACCATGTGGTCATCGCCGCGGCGTCGACATCAGCAACGCGGCACCTCTTCAACCGCGATCTCTTCGCCGTCATCAAGCCCGGCGCACATCTCGTCAACGTCGCGCGCGGCGCGCTCGTCGATCAGGATGCCCTGCGTGCGGCGCTCGATGTCGGCCGCGTGGCCATGGCATCGCTCGATGCGGTCGAGCCCGAGCCGCTGCCCGCCGGGCACTGGATGTACGCACATCCGAAAGTCCGCCTGAGCCCCCACCTCTCGTGGTCCATGCCCGGCGCGGTCGAGCTGCTGATCCAGCCATTCATCGACAACCTCCGCCGTTACCGCGCCGGTGAGCCGCTGCACGGCGTGGTCGATCGCGACGCGGGCTACTGACAAGCCGCGCTCAAGGGCTCGGCAGCGCCGGCATGCCGTGTCGGTAGAGACCGGCGACGATACGCTCGATCGGCGTCTCCTCCAGCGACAGGTCGGCGATGGTGGCGCGCTCGGCGAGCCAGGCGATGAGCTGCGCTGCCGGCACGAGGTCACGGCGGAAACGCAGCACCAACCGCTCGGGACCGCGTTCCTCGACTTCGACGTCCGGGGGAACCTGCGGCGGTGCCGGGCCCTCGAAGTCGACGCGCAGGCGGCGTTCGCTGCCGAAGCTGCGCCGGATCTGCTCCACCGAGCCATCGTAGACGACGCGGCCGTGATCGATGAGGATCATGCGCGGGCACAACCGCTCGATGTCGGAGAGATCATGCGTGGTCAGCAAGATGGTGGTGCCGCGTTCGCGGTTCTCCGCCGCCAGAAAAGTGCGGATCGTCTCCTTCGCCACGACATCCAAGCCGATCGTCGGCTCGTCGAGGAACAGCAGATCGGGCGCGTGCACCAGCGCCGCCACCAGCTCGCAACGCATGCGTTGGCCGAGCGAAAGCTTGCGCACCGGAGTGTCCAGCAGCGGCTCCACCTCCAGCATCGGAACCAGGCGGTCGAGCTGTGCGCTGTAGGCGTGCGCCGAGAGGTTGTAGATGTGGCGCAGCAGCTCGAACGACTCGATCACCGGCAGGTCCCACCAGAGCTGCGTACGCTGGCCGAAGACCACGCCAATGTGTGCGACGTGCGCGATACGCTCGCGGCGCGGCACGCGGCTGGCGACGTGCACCTCGCCGGCGGTCGGTTCGAGGACGCCGGTGAGCATCTTGACCGTCGTCGACTTGCCCGCGCCGTTCGGTCCGATGAAGCCGACGAACTCTCCAGCCTCGATGCGAAAAGAGATCCCGTCGACGGCGCGCACGACGTCGGAGCGCGCCTCGAAGAGATTGCGCAGCGCGCCCAGCGTGCCGCGATGGTGCCGCGCCACGCGGTACTCCTTGCGTAACTCAACTACCTCGATCATGGCTCAGCTGCCGGTGGACTCGTAGCGCCGCAGCCCGCGGCTGAACGCCGTGCGCGCCCCGAGCAGCACGCTGGCGCAGACCGCGGGTGCCAGCCACGGCATCCACTGGGGCCACCCCGCCGCCGTGGTGCGCTGCAGCGCCGCCAGCGCCGGGAAGTAGTTCACGAAAGCCAGCGGGATGCCGTAGGTCAGCACGCGCCGGAACCAGCGCGCGTAGATCGACACCGGGTAGCTGAGCGCCGCGCTGCCTCCGTAAGTCAGCATGTTCTGCAGCTCGTTGGTCTCGCCCAGCGTCCAGAACTGTGACGCGGCGCCGAGGATCACCACGCCGGCGAAGAACAGCATACCGCCGACGACTCCAATGCACACCCAGCCGATTGCGGCGGCTTCGAGATCGAGCACGATCGCCGCGATGCTCAATACGAGCAGGCCCTGCGTGATCCGACCGAGCTTGCGGATCTCGAACCATTGGGCAGCGACCTGTAGGATCACGCCGCGCGGCCGCAACAACCAGCGGTCCATCTCGCCGCGAGTGAGGTATCTCCCAAAGTTCTCGAAGCCGGGCAGGCAGCCCTCGATCGTCGCCCAGGAAACCTCGACCATGCCGTACAGCAGGGCCAGCTCCGCCAGGCTCCAGCCCTGAAGCGCCCCGAACTTGCGGACCAAGAAGTAGATCGGCAGGAAGTCGGCCATCACCACCAAGAAGTCCGCCGCGGTGCGGATCACAAACGAGGTGCGGTACTGCATCTGAGCACGCACGCTCGCGCCAATCAGACGGACGTACAGGCGCAGGCTCGACACGGGCGCGCCGCTCATCCGCCCTGCGCGGCGAGACGGCGCGTGCCGCGCCTCTCGACAACAGCGGACAGCCACAGCAGCACGCCCAGCCACAGCACCTGATGCGCCAGGCCGAACGCCAGGGCTGCGCCGCGCAGCGTGCCGTTGGCAACCGCGATGGGCGTATAGACCGCGCCGCGGAACGGCAGCAGGTCGGCCAGCGCCCGTGCCGGTCCGGGGTAGAAGTCGAGGGGCACGACGACGCCTCCGAAGAAAAAGGTCGCAATCAGCAGGACACCGAGCGGGCCACGCGCGTTCTCCATCCAGAAAGCCGTCGCGCTGCCGAGGTACATGAGCGCCGCGGCGATGCCGACGCCCAACGGGATGGCAACCGGCACCCACAGCACCGTCCAGCGCAACGGCAGCGGCAGCGCGTACAGCAGCACCGCCGCGCTGTAGAGTACGACGGCGCGGGTCAGGACGTAGTACAGCGCCGAGCCGTAGCTCTCGGCGACGTGCCGGGCCCACAACGACACGGGCCGGGCGATATCGACGACGATGTCGCCGCTGCGGATGCGCTCGGACAGGTCGATGCCGACCTGTGTCGACATCACACCCAGCACCATCAGCAGCGACTCGGACGTCGCGAAGTAGCGCACTGCTTCCTCGACGCGCCACCCGGCCACCTCGGCGCGGCCGCGAAAAAAGGCGAAGAATACCTGCGCGTGGATCAGGAAGAAGAAGAAATTGACCGTGATCCCCGTCCAGTTGGCGAGCCGGTACGCCGCGCAGCGCTGGAACGCACAGCGAGCGAAGCGCGGATAGACGCGGAACGACGGAGCGTGCGACATCTGACCGTGCCCTGTGGAGAGCGAGGGCGTGACGGTTATCCCAGATCGCGGCGCGACTCAACCCGTGATCGAAAGGGGTGAACTCGACGGATCAAGGACGGGTTCGTGCTCGAGAACAGTATCGGGCGCAACCGCGGCCTGCGTCTCCGCGTCGACGGCGACCCGGGGCACGGCGAGAGCCGCGACGGCGATCAGGTACGCCCGGGTGCACGCGTGACAGTCCACGGTGCCGGGCGCGTCCGCGTCTGATGCGGGAATCCACCTCCGAGCGCTATCCGCTGCGGACCGACGCCGCCGCCCAGTCGCTGGCGCTTCCAGGCCTCAGTCTGCTGGCGCAGGGCCACCGCATCGAGCCCCAAGACGTCGCAGATGCTGCGGAAGGAGAACACCCAGTGGACATCGTCGGAACGAATCCACGCCTCGGCTTCGTTGAACAGACGGCGTCGCTTGGGGTTCGGGGCACCGAGATTCTTTTGAAAGCATTCGATGGCGTCAGCCAGTATCGCCACCATGAGCTGCCATTCGGGAGGCGCGGTGGCTCGCGCGCCGCGCGCTGGCTCGTTCAGGATATCCGGTTCGAACACACCCACAGCCGACCTCCCCGATCACGTTGTAGTCTGCTAAGCATGGCGAGCAAGGCATGTTCCAGCGGACACGGCAGATGACCACGCGTTCGGCGGCCTTGGGGCTTGGGAGTTGGCGTCGCCCGCGATTGACAGCTGTCTGGTTTTCTGGACAACGTGAGGTGTTACAGCTGTATGCCCCGCCGGGTCAGTACCTTCACCGTGCGCGAGCGGTCTCGCTTCCGCGACCGCTTGCGTGGAACCGCGGTGCAATCGTCGGGGATCCGAATCCAGACGGCGTCCTGGTACGGCCGTTGCTGTTTCTTCTACAAGGATAGGCGTTTCCCGTGTTAGCGAGGTTTGCGGCATTTCTTGACGCATCAATCGGCCGGCGCCTTGCCCTCGGCATGGGGACCATGTTGTTGGCGGGGCTCGCCCTATCGACGGCCCTCTTCGTCCGTGACGAGCGCCACGAGATGCAGGAGATCTTGTGGGAGAAGGGCAAGACGGCAGTGAACATCACCACGGCGCGCCTGGCCGACTCGGCCGCGCAGCGCGATGCGGACGCCTTGGTGGAGGAGCTGCAACCGCTCATCGAGGATCGCGACTTCGACTACGCCTACGTCTTCGACGAGGCGCGCTTGATGGCGATCGTCACCGATGAGGGCACCATGGCGGTTCCGCAGGAGCCGTTTCCGCCGCTCAACTCACTGCGACCGGGGCGCGCCGTCGCGCGCATGGCCGATGATTACATGGAGGTCCTGGCGCCGATCGTAGCCAATGGAAACGTGGTCGCGGGACTGGGGCTCGGTGTCTCCCTCGATCTGCTCGCCCGTCAAGTGCACCGTATCCGGTTGCGCCTGCTCCTGGTCACCGCTGGGTTGATCAGCAGTGCGCTGTTCTTCATCTTCTGGTGGACCCGGAGCACGGTGGCGCCGCTCGTGGAGCTGACGCAGGGCGCGCAGCGCTTGACGCACGGCGATCTGAGCGTCCGCGTCCCGGTGCAGCGACTCGACGAGGTCGGGACGCTGGCCTCGACGTTCAACCAACTTGCCGATTCGTTGCAGCGCACGATGCAAGAGAAGGATCGGGCCTTGACCGAGACCAACCGGTTGTACCGCAACCTCAAGGTGGCGCGGGCCCGGCTCGGACGTGCCGAGCGCTTGAGCGCGGTCGGCATGTTGGCGGCCGGGGTGTCACACGAGCTCAACAACCCGCTCGGGATCATCCTCTCGACCGCCGGCAACCTGCGAGAAGGTTTGGGTGAGAAGCATCCGTGGGCCGAGGACGTGATGATCATCGAAGCCGAGACCCAGCGCTGCCGGCGCATCATTCAAGGTTTGCTCAACTTCGCGGCGAGCGGTGGCAGCCACCCGGTCGAGGTCGACCTCAACGTGTTGCTGCGGGAAACGTTCACCCTGGCGGTGCGCGACGAGCGCGCCCGGCAGGTCACGGCGGACTGGCAGCTCGATCCGCACTTGCCGATGTTGTGGATCGATCCGCACCAGATGCAGCAGGTGTTCCTCAACCTGTTGATGAATGCCGCGGATGCCATGGAGGGCCGCGGGCTGGTCAGCCTGCGCACCGCGGACTCGATCGACGGCGGGCGCCGCAAGGTGCTCGCTGAGTTCGCCGATCACGGCTGCGGCATCGCCGCCACCGACCTGGACCACATCTTCGATCCCTTCTATACCACCAAGAAAGGCGGTGCCGGCTTCGGCCTCGGTCTGGCCGTGAGCTACGGCATCATCGCAGCGCACGGCGGCGAGATCACCGTGACCTCCGAGCTGGGGCGGGGCAGTGTCTTCACCATTACCCTCCCCGTGCAGTCCGAGTCGGCACGCGTCGAGACGTCCAGTCAGATGAGGTGACATGCAGTACCGGATGTTGTTGCTCGATGATGAAGTGAACCTGTGTCGCTCGCTGAGCCGGGCACTGCAGCGCGAGGATCTGCAGATCGACACGTTCACCAACCCCACCGAGGCCGTCGAGGCCTTGTCCCGCACGACGTACACCTTGGCCCTGGTGGACTTGATGATGCCCGGCATGAGCGGGCTGGACTTTCTGCGCGAAGTGCGGCGGCTCAGCCCCGACACGCTGGTGGTGATCATGACGGCGTATGCCACCATTCAGACCGCCGTCGAGGCCATGCGGTCCGGGGCCTTCGACTACTTGCAGAAGCCGTTCACCAACGAAGAAGCGCGGCGCCACGTCGACCGCGCGCTGCAGCACTTCCAGCTCCAGCAGGAGAACCGCAACCTGCGCGATCAGCTCGTCAGCCGTTACGGCATGACCAACATCGTCGGCGTCAGCAAGCCCATGCAGGAAGTGTTTCGCGTCGTCGAGCGAGTCGCTAACTCCAACGCCACGGTGCTCATCAGCGGTGAGAGCGGAACGGGCAAGGAGCTGATCGCCCGCGCCCTGCACACCCAATCCGGGCGGAGCGGCGGGCCGTTCGTGCCCATCAACTGTGGCGCCATCCCGTCGGAGCTGCTCGAGAGCGAGCTGTTCGGGTACGAGAAGGGCGCCTTCACCGGCGCCCACAACACCAAGAAGGGGCAGGTCGAGCAAGCCGACGGCGGCACGCTCTTCCTCGACGAGATCAGCGAGCTGTTGCCGCGGCTGCAGGTGAAGCTGCTGCGCGTGCTCCAAGAGCGCGAGCTGCAGCGCGTCGGCGGCGACCGCGCCATCAAAGTAGACGTCCGCGTGATCGCCGCCACCAACGCCGAGCTGACGGAGCGGATCAAGACCGGCGAGTTCCGCAACGATCTCTACTACCGCCTCAACGTCGTCTCGCTGCGCATCCCGCCGTTGCGCGAGCGCATCGATGACATCCTACCGCTGGCGCACCACTTCTTGCGCAAGCACGACGGCGGCAGCCGGATCACGGGCTTCGATGCGGTCACCGCGCAGATCCTGCGGCGACACCAGTGGCCGGGCAATGTCCGCGAGCTGGAGAACGTCATCGAGCGCGCCACGCTCCTCGCCAAGAGCGAGGAGATCACGGTCTCCGACCTCCCACCCGAGTTGCACGCCGGCATCGACGTCGAGCGGACGGCCCCGATCGGTAAGAGTCTGAGCGCCGCCCGTGAGGACTTCGAACGCTACTTCATCCTCGAGTGCCTGCGACGGCATCAAGGGAACGTCAGCCGCGCCGCGCGCGAGGCCGGCCTGCACCGGCAGAACTTCTACCAGAAGCTGCACAAGTACGGCATCCAGCGGAAAGACTACACGACGTAGCGCGCGTCCGACGGCATCTGACGCCTACCGGCGTCGCCGACAAATCAACGTCAATCGATCAGTGTCCATCGCGTGCGCGGCACGGGGCGAACCGTTGCTCTTGATGCGCAGCGTGAGCTTGCCCGGGCGGCCGCGCGGCCCCGGCGAGACGCGGATCATCGCGAGCGGTGTACACACGTTCGCGGCGCTCAGCTCTGGCGGTATGGTGACCAAACGTCTGCACACGCCAGGGCTTCCCGATGTATCGCAATCGCCGTTGGTGGTGCAGGGCACCCCCACGCCGGTAAAGCCGTTGACGCAAATCCCCTGGACATGCGCCCCCGCTTGGGTGAGCGCAGACTCGAGAGCGGCGCGCGCATCTGCGGCTGCCGCCGAGTGCGAACGGCTGCCGGGGCGGATGAAGCGGACCGTGCGCACACCGCTGGCGGCGCATGGCAACGCGCCATCGGCGACGTTGAAGCACATGCCGAGAGCGAACGTGCAGGCGCGGTCGAAGCGAAACAACCCGAAGTCGCACGTCGGGTCATTCTCGGTGCAGACGAGCGTTGTTGCCCCGGGCCCGGACGTGCCCGGCACGGCGCCGCGCGGTGTGATCCATTCGTGCAGGCAATCGGCGGCGGCCGAGCCGCCACCAGGAACCATTGCGCAGCCGGTGGTACTGCCGCTGTCGCTGCACCGTGAGCCCGTGACGAGCACTCCGAACTCGAAACATTGAAAGTTGGACAGCTGGGCCTGGTAGTACTTTACCCCGGTGAAAGTCTCACCATCGGCAGAGGTCTGTAGGTCCAGCCCACCGGTAGGGCTGCAGGGGCCGGGCTCCCTGGGAGGAAAGGTCAGGGCTCCGGTGGTGATGTCAATCGTGCCCGTCCCCGTGTCGCCGCCGTCATCGGTGTAGGTGACGCTGTTTCCGGCCTGCACGACATTCCAAAGCGTAGCACGATCACGGCGGATGTCCTGCACAGTCACGAGCCATCGCCCGGTGATGTCCACCGTCGCTGCTCCCATTCGTGGGGTGGTAACGACTACCAGGAGGAGGCAACACAGTTGCCGGATCCATACCGAACGGTGTGTCATGCGAACCCCCTCTCGCCGACGAGCGGCACTGGCGCCGCGAGTTCATACATAGTCCCGCTTGCTGCCTTCGCGCAAACGATCCGGCCTTCCGCACGGACGCAAGCCGGGCTAGCCGTCCGATGCTCGTATGCACGACACCGCCTTGCTCCGCGCATCCCCCAAGAGCATGCTGGGTCCAAAGTCGAGGAGGCTCCCATGTTCCACCGACTGCGCGTCGAGAAAGACGTGCCGATCCCGGTGCGCGACGGCGGCACCGTCTCAGCCAACGTCTTCCGCCCGGCCGAGGGCAGCGGGTTCCCGGTGATCATCACGCTCGGTCCCTACCCAAAGGACATCCCCTTCAGCCAGTGGAACCCGGCGGCGTGGAGCCACCTGCCGGAGCAGGGCGAGCACATGCACTGGGAGACGGTGGACCCGGAGTGGTGGGTGCCGCAGGGCTACGCCGTCGTGCGCTGCGACACACGCGGCACCGGCAAGTCGCCGGGCCGGCCGCGACTGCTCTCGCGCGCCGAGGCCGAGGACTTCTACGACTGCGTCGAGTGGGCGGGCACGCAGAGCTGGAGCAACGGGAAGGTCGCGGTGATGGGGGTCTCGTACTTCGCCATGAACGCGTGGCGCGTCGCTGCGCTGCGGCCGCCGCACCTGGCGGCGATCGTCCCCTGGGAGGGCGCGGTCGACCTGTACCGCGACGCGAATCGGCACGGCGGGATCTACTCGAGCGGCTTCATGCGCGCCTGGGACAGCCACACGCGTCGCTACCAGACCGACGGCGGTGCCGCCGATCCGGCGCCGCTCCCTCCGGAGACGTACACCGAGCTGTACGCGCGCAATAACCCCAATCTGTCCGATATCGAGGTGCCGCTGCTCTCCGCCGGAAACTGGAGCGGCGCCGGCCTCCACCTGCGCGGCAACGTCGAGGGCTACCTCGCAGCCGGCTCGGCGCACAAGTTCCTCCAGATGCACGTCGGCGACCATGTCGGTCCGTTCTACTCGCTCGAAGGGCGCCTTGTGCAGAGGCGCTTCCTGGAGCAGTTCCTGCGCAGCGTCGACACCGGCATCACGCGCGAGCCGCCGATCCGGCTCGCGATCCGCCGCGACCACGACCACTACCGCTGGCGCTACGAGAACGAGTGGCCGATCGCACGCACGCAGTGGACCGAGTGCCATCTCGATGCAGACGCGATGAGTCTGTCGATGGCGCGGCCTACGCAGTCGCGCTCGGTGAGTTACAGCGCGGAGCCCGGCGCCGCGCCGCCAAGCGTGAGGTTCGCAACCCAGCCGTTCGAGCGGGAGACCGAGGTCACCGGCCCGATCAAGCTGAAGCTCTGGGTGTCATCGAGCGCCGACGACGCCGACCTGTTCGCGATCGTGCGCAACCTGCGCCCCGACGGAACCGAGGTCGTGTATCCCGGACCGCAGCCGCAGGGTGGAAGCACTGTTGCCGTCGCCTACGGCTGGCTGCGCCTCTCGCACCGCAAGCTCGATCCGGTGCGATCCACTCCGTACCGCCCCTACCACACCCACGACGAGATGCAGAAAGTACGGCTGGGCGAGCCGGTCCCCGTCGAGATCGAGATCCTGCCTACGAGCGCGGTCTTCGAGCCCGGCCACCGGCTGGTGATCGAGGTCAGCGCACAGGACGACCCGCGCATCATGTTCCAGCACGACGACGAGCGCGACCGCATCCGGCGCGGCACATGCACTATTCACACGGGCGCAGCGTTCGACTCGCACCTGCTGCTGCCGATCATCCCGGAGCGGTGAGCCGCGCCGCCGCAGAAGAGAGACGCGGGTGAAACGATTGCTCAGATGAAACAATCTATGCCGCGGACCATCGCCAGAAAGAGGCGCTTCGTCGTTTGCGTTCGGCGTTCCTCTATCGGCTTGGTGTCGAGACGACCGACAGGTAGCACGGCGAGGCCGGCCTGGACCCACAGAACCCCTACCAGAAGCTGCACGAGTACGGTATTCAGCGCAAAACACTACATGACCTAGCCGCGCGGGACGTCGTTCATCGATGTTGGAGCATTCGCGCGCCAGGTGTGCGTGGCGTCGCCCGCGCTTCGCCAGGGCTGCCGCGGCGAACTGTTCTGGACTCTTCTGTCCCTTGATTCAGAATCCAGAATTCCGCAAGCTGGAACTATGAAGACGATGGTGGACATTCCGAGGGACGAACTCCGCGACGTCGTCAAGTTCACCAAGGCGAAGACCAAGCGTGAGGCGATCGCGACGGCGGTTGCCGACTTCAACCGGCGCCGGCGGATGGCGGCTCTGACCAAGCATTCCCGGACGTTTCGCTCGCTCATGACCAACGAGGACATCGAGGCGCTCGACGAGGGCGAACCACAGCTGGCGGCTGGTCGTCGGTGCGGCAGCCATTGATGCGGGCGATGAAACGCATCTTGAGCAGGTTACCTCCAGAAGTCGCGGCGCGGGTCCATCCTGAATGGAAGAGAAACGAGAAGTCGTATTGGGCAAGACGCCAGACCTTGCTTCAGGATTATGAAGGGCAGTGGATCGGATTTGCCGATGATGTCGTGATCGCATCAGGTGACAGCCCCGTGCAGGTTCTGCACGCCGCACAGCGCACGGGCCGGCACCCATTCGTAACGTGTGTCGGGCGAGAGGACACGCCTCAGAGGATGCGTCGCAGCGTCTACAGTTACGACAGCACCTATCCGGGCGAGCCGCTGCCTCGTGTGGCCGTCGATTTCCGCTCCGAACCGGGTGGTCCTGGCGCGAGGTTCGAAGATGTAATCCCGGATACCGGGGCCGACGCCAGCGCTCTTCCGTGGCCCGACTGCCAGGCCCTCCAACTGAATCCCGAGGAGGGCGTCCCTGCTCTCATGGGTGGTGTCGGAGGAAGCAGCGCGGCAACCGTTGTGTGGGCCGCGTATGCAACCATTGACGGGGCCGAGTATCCTTGCTGGCTGCAGGCGGACTTCGCGGGGAATGAGCGAATCGTCGGAAGGGATGTTCTGAATCAACTCGAGGTCTTGTTTCGAGGACCGGCTCGTCGGGTTGTGATCAATCCATAGCCGGCCTTGGAGGCCGAAAGCAGGCGCAGCTCATCCGCGCCCTGTTGCCGCTTCCTGGAACCCTGGCATTCGTTGCGGTCGCCGGCGGCGAAATCGTGAGCATCATCGTGGGTCAGCTGCAGGCCGCTCCCCCGGTGTGCGCGCCTGGTGGACTGGCTTGCGTGGTGGACGACTTCTGCATGGGGTCCCGAAGGATCGTTGGCAAGCGCGGGGGCCGCGTTGCTGGAGGCAGGAAGAGGTGAGTCATGGAAGAGAGTCTGATTAGGGACGATCGCCGGGCGTTGCTCGACGCCAAGCTCACTGAGCTCAGCCTGTTCGCCAAGGAGCTGTGCCCGGAGGCCGTCGTTGATGCCAGCACCATTCACTGCGAGGACGAAGACTGGCACGTCGACGTTCACCCGCCGCCAGGGCTCTCGGAGGAAGAGGAGGAGCGCATCGAGCTGGCGCTGGCAGCGCGTACGGCAGAGGTGCTTGAGGCAACCGGTCTCTACATTCTCTGCGCCGTCCTCGATCCGGCGCAGCGACGGGGCGAAGACGCGGGTCTGACCTCGCCTCGATGAAGTGCGACGCCGCGCGTTAGTCCCAGGTCGAGAAAGTCGGCGGCCTCATCCGAAGAAAGAATTTCTCGCGCAAAGCCGCAAAGGCGCAAAGACAGGATCGGAGATGAATCCGAATCTCACAAGAATGAAGTCAGGGAGGGCTCCCCTGTTGCTTTCTCGGCGCCTTTCTTTGCGGCTTGGCGCCTTTGCGCGAGTTCTATTTTCCGGGGTCTTCTCCAAAGTGAGTGGGTGGTTTTGAAGCATTGAGATCACGGAAATGG
>CAZCGA010000097.1:0-25667 GCA_964498075.1 uncultured Binatia bacterium (SeqCode)
AAGGCGATCGCGAGGGCCTGCTGGTGGTCGGTGAGGCCTGGGACCACGTTCTGCAGGGACGCCAGCACCCCGCGCCCGCGGTCGGCAATCCATACCAGCAGTCCCGGCGCATCGAATGCGAAGGCAAAGTAGCAACCCGGTTGGTCCTGCCAGTGTCCGACGTTGTGGTCGAAGCTGTTGTTGCCGATTTCCCCGGCAACCGCCGTGAGCAAGGCGGCATCGGCTTCGGGCAAGCCGACGCTTCCAGCGTAGACAAGCAGCCTGGCGAGGCGCCCTTCGAACACATCGCGCGTCTGGCAATACTGGCTCGCATCGGGCGCCGGCAGGCCGCTGGCCGAGACGTACCACTCGATGCACTGTCGCAAGGCTTTCGGAAGCATTGGACGATCCTGACGATTTCCCAGGAGGATAGCATCATTGCCTCCCTTGATAGAAGTGGTGATCTGGGAGACAAGCGGCACATAGGTCTCAGATCCCTTCGGGATGGAGCGGTGCTTGCCAGGGCCACCGCGACGAGGCGCGCACGCTGCTCGACGAGATCTACGGTTGCCGGTGCGCCACGACGACCTCGATGCTCTCGCGGGCGCGTGGACCCGCGAGGAAGCCAAGCAGTTCGACCGCGCGTTGCGGGCGCGACGGGGCAGGTCTGCGAGACGCAGCCGAGCGATGCGAGTAGTCTATCCTTGCGTGATCGGGATATGCCGTGGCTGGGTGCGGACGCGGTCCAGCCAGCTGCGGATCGTCGGGTAGCGAGCGAGATCAAACCCTCCTTCGTCGGCGACATGGGTGTAGGCGAACAACGCGATGTCGGCGATCGTGTAACGCTCGCCGACGAAAAAGGTGCGGGCGGTGAGGTGGCGCTGCATGACGTCAAGGGCGGCGTAGCCGAGCTTGCGCTTGGTGTCGAGCTGGGCGCGGCGCTCGTCGGTCATCTCAGAGTGCAGCCAGAAACGCACCGTCGCGATGTTGGGCTCGTGGCTGTACTGCTCGAAGCACATCCACTGCAGCACCTGCGCGCGCGCGAGGCGATCCGTAGGAAGGAAGGGCGTACCCTCGGCGAGGTAGAACATGATGGCGTTGGACTCGGCGAGAAACTCGCCGCGCTCGGTTTCGAGCACCGGGATCCGTCCGTTCGGATTCTTCTTCAGAAACTCGGTGGTGCGGGTTTCGCCCTTGAGGATGTCCAGCTCGATGCGCTCGAACGGGATGCCGAGCTGAGTCAGCAGCAGGCGGACCTTGTAGGCATTTCCTGAAGGCAGGTAGTCGTAGAGACGCAGCATCACTCCTCCTCAGCGCGGGCTGACGCCCGCAACCCAAGGTGGAAGCGGCACCGGATTCTTACCCTCTCTCGTGCATCTTCTCCGCACGGGAGAGGGCAGGGTGAGGGTGCGCGGTGCTTGCCGCACGGCTGGCGAACGACGCCGTCCACCTCGTGCCCTCACCCCCACCCTCTCCCGCGCGGAAACAATGCGCGGGAGAGGGAGCAGACGTGCTCTGCCTCCATCTCCAGAGAAATTTTCGCGGGCCGCGAAGATTCTAGACATTAGTCGCTCAGACGGTTAGCGAACGACGCGGGACAGGCCCTTCGACAGGCTCAGGGTGTAGGTGCTGCCGAACTCGAACCAGAACTGCAGCGCGCCGGTGCTCATCGCGAGTTCTTCTAGCACAGTGACGGACGACGTGGGCGACGTTCAAACCCACGGGCGTGCGATGCTCACTCCCACTTGAAGACGCGCCGGGCGTTGTCGCCCAGGTACTTCTCGAGGACACCGGGACGGAAGGGCAGGGTCTTCGCCGTCTCGACGGCACGATCGAACGGGAGGAACGGGAAGTCGGTGGCGAACATGACCTTGTCCTGGCCGCGGGTGTTCATGAACTGGATCAACTCCGGCGGCAGGTATTTCGGAAGGTACGCCGACGTCATCATGTAGAGGTTGGGATACTTGAGCAGCAGGCGGATGGCCTCACCCCACCACGGATCGGCGCCGTGCGCCATGATCAGCACGAGGTCGGGATAGAAGAGGCAGACCTCGTCGAGGTACAGCGGACGTTGCGGCTCGGCGGGCATCGGCGGGCCGGGGATGCCGGTGTTGACCGAGACGGCGACGCCGAGCTCGATGCACTTGCTGTAGATCGGGTAGCAGACCTTGTCGTTCGGCGGACGGTTGAACAGGAACGGCACCATGCGGATCAGCCGCACGTCGTAGTCCCGCACCAGCCGCTCGATCGCGCGCACGGCTTCCATGCCCTGCAGCGGGTCGATCACCGCGGAGAGCAGGAAGCGGCCCGGGTACTGCGCCGCCATGTCAGCGAACGGTTGCGGATCGGCGGCGTTGATGGTGAGGATGCCGCCGGCGATGCCGGCGGCGTCCATCATGCGCACCATCTCGTCGAGCGGCGTGCCGCGTGCCAGCTCCTGCTCGCGATGGAAGTAGTCGGTGGCGACGCGCACGAGGAAGTCCGGCTGCTCGCGTTGCGCGTGCTCCGGCGTGAACGGGTTGACCCAGCAGTCGATGGCGCGAATCGCTCCGCTGTCGGACATTCGGAGTGCGACAGACCTGTTCGAGTGCTTGCGCGAGGTCGGCGATGAGGTCGTCCGCGTCTTCCACCCCGACCGAATAGCGAACGAGGCTGTCCTTGATGCCCACCTGCAACCGCTCCTCGGTGGTCAGCTCGTAGAAGCTCATCAATGCGGGTTGCTCGATGAGGCTCTCGACGCCCCCGAGCGAGGGGGCGATACGCGGGAGCTTGCAAGCGTCCACCAGGCGCGATGCGGCGGCGAGGTCGCCGTGCACCTCGAACGATACCACCCCGCCGAAGCCGTGCATCTGTCGCACCGCGATGTCGTGCTCCGGATGGCTCTTCAGGCCCGGGTAGTGCACGCGGGCGACCTTGGCGTGCGCTTCGAGAAACTCGGCGATGCGTTGCGCATTCTCGTTCTGCCGGACGACCCGCAGGGCCAGCGTCTTGATGCCGCGGATGAGCAGGTATGCTGCAAACGGGTCGGGGACCGCACCGGTCACTCCCTGCAAATCGCGGATTGCCCCGACGAGATCGGTCCCGCCCAGCACGACGCCGGCGAGCAGATCGTTGTGCCCGCCGAGATACTTGGTGGCCGAGTGGATGACCAGGTCGATGCCGAACTCGATCGGCCGCTGGTTGATGGGCGTCGAGAAGGTCGAGTCGATGACCGTCTTGACCCGGTGCCGCCGGCCGATGGCGGCGACGCGGTCCAGATCGAGGATGCGATTGTACGGGTTGGTGGGCGACTCGCTGAAGATCAGCCGGGTCGTCTGCCGGACGGCTTCTTCCATGCGATCGTAGTCGCCGGCGGGAACCGTGGAGACCTCGACGCCGTAGCGGCGCAGGATCTGGTGCAAGAACTGCCGCGTACGGCGATAGGCGTCGTCGGTGACGACGACGTGTGCGCCCTTCGACAGCATGGCGAACAGCGTCGTGGTGATCGCGGCCATGCCGCTGGCGAACAGCAGACCATCTTCCGCGCCTTCGAGCGCCGCCAGCTTGCGCTCGGCGACCCGTTGCGTCGGGTTGCCGTAGCGGCCGTACTCTTCGCGCTCGATGCGGCCCTCGAAGTGGTCGGCGATCTCGTTGGTGTCGGCGAACGTGTAGGTCGCCGTCTGGATGATCGGGGTGGTGACCGCGTTGCCGGCCTTGGTGCGGGGCTCCCCCCCGTGGACGGCTTGCGTGCTCGGCCCCACGGGCCTCGGCCCTGTGGTCGGACCTGTGGGCCGCGATTTCTCGTCGGACACGTTACGCCTCCAGCAGCTTGATCTTTTCGGCGTACCGCTTGATCGCGTCGTTGACCTGGCGCACGTCGGCGGCGATCTCCACCGGGCGATTGGCGTAGGTCGAGCGCACCCCTTCGATCTGGCCGAGGTGATAGGCGGTCTTCTGATCCGCAAACTTCAGCCCGTGGGCGGTGGAGATGACCACGACCCGCTGGTTCGAGCGGATGACCTTGCGCTCGACGAGCTTGCGCAAGACGGCGAGCGCCACGCCGGTGTGCGGGCAGTTGAACATCCCGGTGCGATCGGCGCGGGCGGCTTCATCGGCCAGCTCGGTCTCGCTCGCCTGCTCGACCACGCCGTCGAACTCTTTGAGGACCTTGATGGCGCGCTTGTAGCTCACCGGGTTGCCGATCTGGATGGCGCTGGCGAGCGTCTTCTTGGCGGCGACCGGCGTGAACGACTCGAAGTTCTTCAGGTAGGAGAGGTACAGCGGGTTGGCGCTCTCCGCCTGCGCCACGGCGATGCGCGGCAGCTTCTGGATCAAGCCGAGATCGCGCATCATCAGGAATCCCTTGCCGAGGGCGCTGACGTTGCCCAGATTGCCTCCCGGGATGACGATCCAGTCCGGCACCTCCCAGTCGAACTGCTGCACCAGCTCGATCGCCACCGTTTTCTGCCCCTCGATCCGCAGGCTGTTCATCGAGTTCGCCAGGTAGACGGTCCGCAGCTTGGTGATCTCTTGCACCAGCGCCATGCAACCATCGAAGTCGGTATCGAGGCTCAGCACCAGCGCGCCGTTGGCTAACGGCTGCACCAGTTGCGCAGGCGACACCTTGTTGCGCGGCAGAAGCACGACCGCCGGGATGCCCGCGGCGGCGCAGTAGTTGGCGAGCGCTGCGGAGGTGTCGCCGGTCGAGGCGCAGGCGATGGCGGCAATCGTCTGGCCTTCGGCGATCATTTGCTTCACGACCGACACCAGGACGGTCATTCCCAGGTCTTTGAACGACCCGGTATGGGAGTTGCCGCACTGCTTGACCCACAGGTCTTCGACGCCCAGCAGCTTGCCGTAGCGGTCGGCCCACAGCAGATTCGTGCCGCCTTCGTACGTCGACACGATGTTCTCGTTGTCGATGAAGGGCACGACCCATTCCTTCTTCCCCCAGACACCGGAGCCGTAGGGGAACAGGTTGCGCCGGTAGCGGTCGTCGAAGAGCTGCATCCAGGCGGCCGCGGAACGGCGCTTCAGGCTGTCGACGTCATGCGCCACGTCCAGCAGATCGCTGCACGACGGGCAGCGATAGATCACCTCGAGCAGGCTGAAGTGGGTCGGGCAGCCGTTGATACATTCGAACCAAGCGCTGAACTCGCTCATGACGCACTCCTCAGGCGGAACCTAACGCGTGGCGGCAACCACCGCCACGCCGTCCTGGGTTGCTGTGACGCACCCAGCCCGAGATGTCAACGCTGGCCGGCCGCGCGCCTGACAACAGTCGTGGTCCGATCGCGGTGGTTGATCTCAGCCTCATGGCGCTGAAATCAGCCATATCGCTGAGACTGAAGGAGATCGGACGATTGAATCGAACCGACCGGATTCCGGCTGCTTATGGCGAATGATGAGACTTCGTCTCCGGTGGCGAGATGATTGCTTTGGTCGAGCGCAAGCAACGAATCCAGCATTTGGTCGGGGGAAGGGGAGGAGCTGATGAGCCAACGAGCAGTTGAGGGACTGTTAGGGCGACTGGTGACGGACAGGAGGTTTCGACGACAGTTCTATCTGGAACCCGGCGCGACCTGCACGCGGGAATCCCTGGAGCTGACGATGCGGGAGCTGAGCGCGGTGCTTGCGTTGGAGGAACCGCGAATTGAGGAGTTTGCCGGATGGCTGGACGCAAAGATTGTTCGTGCGGGGGCGTCGGACAAGGACGATCTGCTGAGACGGAGGCCGGCTGCCACGCTGATGAGTGTGGGCGCGCGTAAGTGAGCGCCCGCGACGGCGCTCGGCAGGGGCGTCGGGGGGGCTGGAGAGACGGGCGGTTGCTGCGCGCCCGGCGGTAGGCGCTGGCGTGCGCGGCGGCGGAGAAACGGGATGAGCCAGAGAGCAGTGGAGATGTTGCTAGGCCGGTTGCTGAGTGATAAGTCATTTCGGCACCGATTCTATGAGGAGCCAGCCGCTATGTGCCGCCGCGAATCGCTGCAGGTGACTTCGTCCGAACTGGCGGCGTTGCTCGCGCTGCACGAGGCGGACATTGAGGGCTTCGCCGGGCGGCTCGATGCAAAGATCGTGCGCGCAAGCGTCAGCGGCGGCCACCATGCCGGTCGGCAGGCCGCAGGACCGAGCGAGCGCGGTTCTTCTCGAATCGGCAGAGTGAGGTGATCGCGCGCGAGCGAACGGCGTGCGCCTCGAAAGGGGGGGCTTATCTCATGATGCGAGATAGAGTCGGCGGCTGGCGCCGGTTGGGCAGAGTCGCCGTCGTCGCGGCTATTGCAGCATTGTCGCAGTTTCTGTCTCTGCGTCCTCACGTGAGCACCGCGCTGGCGCAAGGTGGACCCTCCGTCAGCACCGTGTTCGACAACAACATCCCCGCCGCCGCCAACAACATCGACATCCTGACCTTCCCGTATCACACGGAGACCCCAACGGAGACCCCAACGGAGACGCCAACGGAGACGCCAACGGCGACACCGACTCAAACGCCGCCGGCAACCGGGCCGCCGACGAATACGCCCGCCGCAACACCTACGGCCGCCCCGATCTGCGGGAACGGCGGCATCGAATTCGAGGAGGAATGCGACGACGGCAACCTGGACGATGACGACGGCTGCGACTCGAACTGCACCGTCACGCGCTGTGGCAACGGCATCACCACCCCGCCCGAGGAGTGTGACGATGGCAACCAGATGAACCTCGACGGCTGCGATAACAACTGTAAGCGCAGCGTCTGCATGAAGGATGATTTGGACTTCGGTTGCTGCGACACCAGGGTCAACGACTGTGTCCACGAGTGGTGTGAGGAACCGGTGAACCCGCCGGGCGGCAAGTTCGGCCGGAAATGCCTACGACAGGACTGCAAGGACGACGACCCGAGCTGTGACTTCGGCACCGCGGGGGACCGGATGTGCACGTTCCATGTGGCGCTGTGTTTCAACGTGGCAGAACGGCGGAAGCCGTGCGTTTCGAGCGGCATAGTGCAGGAAGTGACGCTGCGCAGCCCGAGCCAACGCCACCCTCGCAGTGCCATGGAGGTAGCCAACCGCGATGCACTGGAGGAGGCGCTGATCGGCATTGGCGGGGCAATCCGCGGGCACTGCAGGAATCGAGGACCGAACAAGGGAAAGTTCTGTTCGGTGGACAGTGACTGCGACTCCGCACCGGCCCGGGGTGATGGAGTGTGCAAGGGGCGTGTCATCGCCTTCGATCCGCCCTTGATCACCCAGGATACGTGCACTGCCTTAGCGGATGTCAAGGTGCCCCTGAGGCAACCGAAGGGCGGGCTCCGCGCCGGAGACCTGCGGCTGCAAATCGGAGTGCTGCAGCCGAAATCGGTGATGCCGAACCTAAAACTGCGCAAGGACAAGGACTTGCTCAATCTCAAGTGTATCCCGTAACCGCCGGCGGTTGACGTCGCGGGAGCAGGAGGCGGTTCTCTTGTTGGACGAGTCGTGAATCGAAGAGTTTCTGGATGGTTGAACGCGAGAAAATTGTTCATACCGAGCCTTCGGAAAAAGACGATCCGCTAGGCCGGAGACCAGCTGCCACACCAGCGAATGTAAACGCGGTTCTTCTGGAATGGCAGAGTTTAGTGATCGCGCGGGCGCAGGCGCTACGCGCGTCGAAAGAGGGGGCATGTCTATGAAGCGAAAAAGAGCGGGCGGCTGGCGCCTCTGGGCGAGAGTCGCCGTCGTGGCGGCTATCGTAACGTCGTCGCCGTGGCCATTCCTGCATCCTCACGTGAGCACCGCGCTGGCGCAGAGTTCGGGACCGTCTGTCACCACCGACAAACCTGACTACCTTCCCAGCGAGATCGTTACCATCAGCGGCAGCGGGTTCTCTCCCGGGACTCAATATGACGTACCGGTCATCCGGCCCAACGGCAGCATCGTAAAAGGCGACGGTTCGTTCACCCCTGGCTGGGACACGGTGCTCACGAACGGTTCGGGAAGTTTTGTCTACCATTACCAGCTCGACGGCATCTTCGGCACCTA
This sequence comes from uncultured Binatia bacterium (SeqCode), assembly GCA_964498075.1. GTDB lineage: Bacteria > Desulfobacterota > Binatia > HRBIN30 > HRBIN30 > CAZCGA01. The sequence goes on from CAZCGA010000097.1 coordinate 7,953, forward strand.
CGAGGTGCGGGTCTACCTCGCGCCGTGGTCCGGCAACCGCAGCCTGACGCCACTGGCCAGCATCACCTTCACGGACGCCAGCATCGATTTCACACAGTGTCAAAACGACTCGAATAACGACAACACCGCCGACGATTGCTCATGGAGCACCGGTGCCATCAATGCCAACAATTCAGTGTACACGGAAGGCGACTCGGTACCGCAGCGGCTGTTCCAAACCATGGACACCGCCGGCACACACACGATGCGATTCGAGTACGACTTCACCCGGGCGAGCATCTACTCGTATGACTTCCTCACCAACCCCGACGGCACCCAGGCCGCGGGACCTTCCGGGCTGAACGAATGTGCGGATCTGCCGGGTTTTGTCCCTGCCGCCACCTGTACCAGCCTGTTTTCCGGAGCGACGTTCAGCCCGATTCCCAGCGATCCATTCGACAGCGTCTCCACCGTGCAGACTCCCGCGTCCCGCAACTTCCGCATCAACTGTTCGCCCGCGTGTTCGGGAGTTACGGTGACATTCGCCAACCTGGACGGTGTCGATGATCCCGGTGAGGGGCACGTTCCGGACACCGACCCCGCCGATTGCCTCAGGAACTGCAATACCAGCACAGTTCAAGTCGACGTCATGGTCACCACGACCGCCGCCAACGCACTGGTGGCTGTGTGGTTCGGTGGCCATGTGGCCCAAGCGGCCGATCCCGACCCACTCAACTCACCACCGGACGGCTGGGGAACAGGCTGTGGTACCGGGGCAACCTGCGGTGCCAGTTCCATCTCGGGGGCACCGTTCCATCTAAAGTACATCTCACTCGACGCAGCCGCGGTCGGCAATCGCGACAATCAGATTCAGATTGGCGCCGTGCTCGTGCCCCCCACCAGCACGCCGACCAACACGCCGACAAATACGCCGACGAACACCCCATCGAGCGCGCCGACCGACACGCCGACGGCGACCCCAACTGCCACGGTCACCGCGACACCGACGGACACGCCGACACCGACGCAGACGCCGACGGCGACGCCGACCAACACACCGACCGCAACTGTGACCGCGACGCCGACCAACACGCCGACGCCGACACAGACACCGACAGCGACGCCAACCAACACACCGACCGCAACCGTGACGGCGACGCCGACCCACACGCCGACACCGACACAGACGCCGACGGCGACGCCAACCAACACACCGACCGCAACTGTGACGGCGACGCCGACCAACACGCCGACACCGACACACACGCCGACGGCGACGCCGACCAACACACCGACCGCAACCGTGACGGCGACGCCGACCAACACGCCGACGCCGACTCAGACGCCGGAATCGACGCCGACCAACACCCCGACCGCAACCGTGACGGCGACGCCCACCAACACGCCGACACCGACACAGACGCCAACGGCGACGCCGACCAACACCCCGACCGCAACGGTGACGGCGACGCCGACCAACACCCCGACGCCGACACACACGCCGACGGCGACGCCGACCAACACGCCAACACACACGCCGACGGCGACGCCGACCAACACCCCGACCGCAACCGTGACGGCGACGCCGACCAATACGCCGACGCCGACACACACGCCGACGGCGACGCCGACCAGCACGCTAACACCCACATCGACCGATACGCCGACCACGACACCGACGCAGACGCCGACGGAAACGCCGACGCCAACGGCAACTGGAACACCGACGAACACGGCGACGCAGACACCCACCGCGACAGCGACCGCTACCCCGACGTCGGCGATCGGCGACTTCGTCTGGCAGGATCTGGATACCGACGGCATCCAGGACAATGGCGAGCCAGGCTTCCAGGGCGTGACGGTGAACCTGCTCGATGCGAACGACATGCAGATTGCCACCACGACGACGGACGCGACCGGACATTACCTCTTTAGTGACCTGCCAGCGGGCAGCTACAAGGTCGAGTTCGTCAGACCGGCGAACTTCTTCTACTCGCTCCCGAACCAGGGCGGGAATCCGGCGCTCGACAGCGACGGCCTGTACGTGACGACCAGCGATCCCACGGTGCGCAGCGCCGTGATCACCCTGGCCCAGGGAGAGGTCAACCTCACCATCGACCAGGCACTGCGCGAACGGCTGATCAGTGATCTCTGCGGCAACGGGGCCATCGATCCCCCCGAGGAATGCGACGACGGCAATCTGGACGATGGCGACGGCTGCGACTCCAATTGTACCTTCACCCGCTGCGGCAACGGTGTCGCCACGCCACCGGAAGAGTGTGACGACGGCAATTCAATGAACCTCGACGGGTGCGACAACAACTGCAAGCGCAGCCTCTGCGTTCACGAGAACCTCGACATCGGGTGCTGTGGCACTCGGGTCAACGATTGCGTGCAGGAGTGGTGCACCGCTCCGCCCAATCCGCCGGGCGGCAAGGAAGGGAAGGATTGCCAGCAGCTGGTCTGCACGGACGATGATCCGAACTGCGACTTCGGTACCGCCGGTGACGGTATGTGCACCTTCCACGTCGCTCTGTGCTTCAACGTGAATGAGAGCCGTCTCCCGTGCCTGTCCTCGGGGATGGTGGAAGAGGTCAAGCTCAGGACTCCGAGCCAGGGGCGGGTCCGCGGCCCCATCGAGCTGGCGAACCGCGACGCCCTGGAGCAGGCGCTGATCGGGATCGGCGGAGCGATTCGTGGGCACTGCGCGAACCGCGGGGCAACCAACGGTCAATTCTGTACGATCGACAGTGACTGCGACTCCGCGCCGGGGAGCGGTAATGGCCGCTGCAAGGGTCGGGTGGTCGCCTTCCAGCCGCCCATCAGCACGGCGGACCTGTGCACCGGCTTTGCAGATATCATAGTGCCGTTGAAGCAAACGAATCTCGGACCGCGCGCGGGTAACCTGAAGCTGCGCATCGGTATCACGCAACCGAAAGCGGTGTCGCCGAGCCGCAAACTCCGAAAGGATTCGGACCTGCTCAAGCTGAGGTGCGTCCCGTGATGTGGCTCGTTCAAGCCGACCAGAGCGATACGAGCTGAATCGAGCTGGGCACGTGGACCGGCTAGCGGTCTTGATTCCGGAGCTCGTTGCTCGTGCGTCAAGCTTCGTCCGGGCCGCACCCAGCGACCCCACGGGGAGCGGCCCCGCCGAACCGACGCTGGGCGCAGCCCGCTAGTCGTTGTCCAGCGGCACCCCCAAGGCGGCAGGTGCGTGCGTGGTGCCGGCGTAACCAGCGAGCACCAGCAGCGTCAGAACGTAGGGCAGCATCAGCAAGAATTGGTAGGGGATCGCGATGTCCAGCGCTTGCACGTGAAACTGCAACGCCGTGGCCATCCCAAACAGCAGGGCGGCACCGAGCACGCCTGACGCGGACCAGCGGCCGAAGATGACGATGGCGAGCGCGATGAAACCGCGCCCGGCCGACATGCCCTCGACGAACGTGTGCGCGTAGGCGACGGCCAGGTACGCCCCACCGGTGGCGGCCAAGATGCCACACGCCAGCAGCGCCAGCGTCTGCGTCCGCCGCACGGCCACCCCCTGTGCCGCGGCGGCGCGCGGATTCTCGCCGACCATGCGCAGCTGCAAACCGGGAATCGTCCTGTGCAGACCCAGGGCCGCCACCGGTACCAGAAGAAATGCGAGATAGCCGAGCGGGCTTTGCACGAAACAGGCGGGTCCGAGAACGGGGATGCCGGACAGCAACGGTATCGCAACCGGCGGAAAACCCGTAACGGTCAATGCCGCACCAGTCACCCCGAAGATGGCGCGATACGCGACGCCGGTGATTCCCAGGGCCAACAGATTCACGGCCGTGCCGATGACGACCTGACTACCGTTACGTGCCACCGCGACGTACCCGAACAGACCGGCGAGCACAACGCCCGCGCCCCAGGCGGCGATGAGCCCGAGCCACGGCGAGCCGCTGAAGAAGGTCACCGCCATCGCGGTGAACGCCCCCACCAGCATCATGCCTTCGAGGCCGATGTTGATGATACCCGCCCGCTCGACCAGCAGCTCACCGAGCCCCGCCAGCAGCAGCGGCACCGCCATCGTGACGGTCGACTGCAGGAGACTGGTCAGCAGCGCCACGCTGATCATGCGGCGCTACGGTGACTTCGCCGTCACGATGAGATCCGCGGTGCTCACGTCGGCTGTGCCGATGGCCAGCGTCCGCGCGCCGGCGCGATACAGCCGCGTGCTCGGCAGAGCGATCCGGACGGTGTAGGTCCCGGGGCTCAGATCATCGAAGTGGTAGCGTCCCGATGGATCGGACAACTCGAGCCGCGGAGCCGCGCCTGCACCGCGCAGCTTCAGCGACACGCCGGCGACGGGCGTGCCGTCGCCCAGCCTCACGATCCCGCCGACCGAGCGGCTCGCTTCGCTCACCGTGATCGTCACGTCCTCGTTCACGGTCTGCACACCGTCAGTGGCACTGAAATGGACCGCGGGGTATACGCCCGCCTCGTTCGCCGCCGGCATCCACCGGAAGGCATTTGTGGCTGGGTCGAACAGCGCACCAGGTGGCAGGTTGGTGGCTGTGAAGGTTGCTCCCGCACCCAGCCCCGGCGCGGTGACGCTGAACGCGAGCACGTCCCGCTCGGCAACCGCTCGCGCGCCGATGGCGCCGACCGCGGCTGCCGAAAATGCGGCTGGCGCATGCGCCAGGACCCGCTGCGCATAGATCGGGTTACTGAAGCTGTACGGGTCATTCGGGTCCAAGAGAAGCGTGTCTGCCCAACTGACGATTGAGTGGGTTGGTGTCGACGCAATCGTGCTCCGGAAGACCTGATACGGCTGCTTTTCACTACCCACGTGCAGCAGGAGTCCCTCCGGTTCGTCATCGAGCACCTGTCCGTCGGCGGCGATGCGTGCCCCGAGCACTTGCGTGCCTCCGTAGGGTCCGCCGCCGACGAACGTCGCGATGTAATTCGTCCCGTCGAAGGTCAACCCACCGGAGCGCGGGAAGGCGGCGTCCTGCACCGGGCCGTTGTTGAGACGAATACCGTCGAGGTCGAGGGCGACGCCGTCAGCGGTGACGCGCGCGCCGACCGCGTCTTCACCGCAGATGGCCGGTCCGGGGCAGACGATCCAACGGTCCGCCGACACCAGGTAGTCGGTGCCGTTGGTTGCCACGTTGGTCAGCAGGGACGAGTCGTTGAGGATGCGGATGGGTGCCGAATCGACGACGTGATCGTCTTCGAGCCGCACCCCGTACACTTTGTCGATGTAGCTGCCGTACGATGACGTCTCACCGTCGCGGACGTCCCAGACGAGCAAACACTTGCCGCCCGTGCACGCGATCTGCGGCTCGATGAACCATCCTTTCTTGGTCACTCGCGTGCTCTTGCGCGGGTAGATCTTGCGCGCCGGCGACCGTAGGGAGCCGTCTGGGCCGATGCGGCGAACGTAGACCTTGGCGAGATTGGTCTTGTAGCTGAACTCCGTCCAGAACGCCGTATAGGCTTCGCCGTCGAAGCCCACCCCGATGGGGTAGATCCCGAGAGAACCCCGGTCCTTGCGCGACACCAGGAGCATCGGGACATCGAGCGGCTGGCCCATGGGCGTCACCCGCATCGCCTTCACGGACTTGATGGCGCTGTAGCGGTTGCCGTGTGTGGTCTCCTTGGTCTCCTTCCACACCACGAGGAAGTTGCGTCCGTCGAAGGCGACGGAGAAGAACTCTTTGTAGAGGGATCCGGGATCGAGCACGAACGGTCCGCTCAGGTTGCCGCCGCCGTCGATGCGCGTGGCGGCCAGGTCCGCACCGATCCAAAAGACTAGCGCGCCGAGGCCGTCACTAACGATGGGCGGTGCGGGCGGTGGCTCACTGGAGGCGCGAAAGCCGCTCAAGACGGGTATCACCCCGCCGACGCGTTCATCGCGGTGCGTTTGTAGGCTCGCCGCGATGCTGCCGCCGCCGTTCACCGTACCGGTCGCACTGATCACCGCCGAGCCGTACGAGCTGCCGGGGCTCAGCTCCGTTGCATCCACGGAGAACGATAGATGTGCGGGACCCGCACCCGATGCCTGCACCGGCGGCAACCACGGCGGGCCCGACACGCTCCACGGCACCGGGTCGAAGGTGGTGAACGACAAGTCTGCCGAGGCAGCGTCCGCCAAGAAGCTGCCCGCGAAAGCGTGCAGGTCGATCGGCTGGCTGCGCAGCTGTGCGGCTGCGGCGGGAGCGTCGAAGACCCGCTGCGCGTTGATGCGGCCCCAACCGAAGTAGGGATTCCAGAGCTGTCCCTCGTATCCTGGATAGCCCGGTTGGTCGGCATTCAGCTCGAGGTGCCAGCGCACTTCGTCCGGCGTCAGGTTGGGTTGTGCCGAGAGCAGCACCGCAGCGAGGCCGGCAGTGTGCGGTGTCGCCATGCTGGTGCCCGACAAGCGCAGATACTGCGAGGCGACCACCTGCCCACCCACCGGGGCGGAAGCCGCGCCGCGCAGCGACAGGATGTCGACACCGGGAGCCGCTACGGAGAGACTGTCACCGAAGTTCGAAAAGCCGGCCCGGTGGTCGAACGCGTCGGTGGCCCCCACCGCGATCGCCTGCGGGATGCTGGCCGGCTGGAAAAACTCGACGTTCCCGGCGCTGTTTCCCGCCGCGGCCACGACCACCACGCCGAGGTTGCTGGCCGTCGTCACGGCATCGGTGAGCGCCGACCCGATGGCGGGACCGCCCCAACTGTTGTTGAGCACGTCGGCGCCGTTTTCAGCGGCGTAGATGATGGCCTGGGCCAGGTCGGAGTCGTAGCCGCTGCCGCTCGCGTCCAGACCCCTGACGGCCATGATCTGCGCACCCCACGCCATACCGACGACACCCTTACCGTTGTTGCCGACGGCGGCGACGGTACCCGCGACGTGCGTGCCGTGGCCATGCAAGTCGTAGGGCGTGTTGTCGTTGTCGACGAAGTCCCAGCCGCGTACGTCGTCGATGAACCCGTTGCCATCGTCGTCGACACCGTTGTTCGCAATCTCTCCGGGATTGGCCCACATGTTGGCGGCGAGATCGGGATGGTTGTAGTCGACGCCGGTGTCGATGACGGCGACGACCGTGCCGGTGCCGCGCGCCGTATCCCAGGCGGCCGCGGCCTGCGTCATCTGCAGTCCCCAGAGATCGAGATACGGCTGCTGCCACGTGCCCGAGCTCGCGAAGAACGGGTCATTGGGCATGAAGGTCGCGCGGCGCTCGTAGTCGGGCTGGGCGTACTCGACGTCGGGATCGGCGGCGTAGCGGGCGGCGGCGCGGAGCACGTCGGTGCTGCGCGGCAAGTCGAGTACGAACACGTTGGACAGATCCGGCGCAGCAGTGCTGGTCCGAGCACGCGCGGTGCGCGGAGCGAAACGACCCCGCGTCGTGTCGAGCTTGGCGAAGTAGCCGGCTGTCCGGCCGACCGCGCCGCCGTGCTGCTCGAAGAACAATGCGCGCGCCCCGCGCACGTGCAGCTCGCGGTTGAGTCGATCGAGGGAGTCGCTGCCGGTAACCGTGGCGAACGGCAGACGCGCCGCCAGCAGGCAGTGTGCACAGGCGCTCACCCGTGGCCGGTACTTGACGATGAGGCGTCGCGGATGGGCCGGCCGGAACTGGTTGGCGACCGGTAGGCGCCGGTCACCGAAGCCCGCGGAAGTCGCCTGCGGCAATGACGCCACCGCCAAGATGATCAGACCGATCCCGTATCCAAGACGCATCTTCATTCGTTCTTTCCCGGGTGTCCGACCAACGTTTGCCCACCCCACGCAACGCGCTCTTCCAGCTGCTACGCCGGCGATGGACGGGTTGTCAACTCGATACTCCAACCTTTCTATCCAGGACCCTCGCGCTGCGCGGCGGGTTTCTTCTATCATACGCGTCCGATGCCCGAGCTCAGAACCGCCACTCTGGAACATGCCGTCATTCATGCCCCCGAGCCCACAACGCCGCCGGTGACCTTCGCGGCGGAGGAGTTGCAGCGCTACTTGCACCGGCTGACGGGGACGCGCGTACCGATCGTCTCGGACGAAGCGCTTCGCAACCGTGCGGCCCTGGTGATGACGCAGGCCGGGACGCTTGCGCCACTACAGACGCCGCCGCCGGATCCTGGAGACTTCGCCAGCATTCCAGAGCCCGGCGGCATCACGTTGACTGCCGGCTCGCCCCGTGCGCTGCTCGATGCGGTGTATGCTTTCCTCGAGCAGCTCGGTTGCCGCTGGTCGTTACACGGACCCCAAGACGAGACGGTGCCGCGGCTCACAACGTCGGCCATCGAGCTCAGGCCGATCACCCGGTCGCCGCGGTTCCGAGTCCGCGGCTACTGCTCGGACATCATGACCTGGCACTACACGCAGCCCGAGCATTTTCACGATCGCCTGGTCGACGACCGCGCCTTCATCGACTGGATGGGGAAGAGCGGGGCGAACGCGTTCTTCTACATCCGCCATCCGTTCGATACACAGCTGACGATCCCCGAGCTGCTGCCGGAGTTTCAGAAGCGCGCGATCGACGTCGAGTACGGCGGGCACGTCATGCCGCTGCTGCTGCCGCGCGATCTGTACCGCGAGCATCCGGAGTACTTCCCGCAGGCGCCGGACGGGCAGCGCACCGACCATGGCAACCTCTGCACCAGCAACGCTGCGGCGCTTGCCGCCGCCGGCGCCAGTGCCGTGCAGTATGTCCGCGACTACCCGGAGATGAGCGCCCTGCACATCTGGGGTGCCGATCTCTGGCACGGCGGCTGGTGTCGTTGCAGCGCCTGCGCGCCGATCAGTGTGCAGGACCAGAACCTGCGGGTGTGCAACGCCGTGGCGCGCGGCCTCGCGGAGGCCGGTGTGGCTCGGCCGGTTTGTTATCTGGCGTATCACGACACGATCGATCCGGACGTCTCGCTCCACCCGGACCCGAACGTCGTTGCCGAGTTCGCGCCGCGCGAGCGTTGCTACGGGCATGCGCTGAACGATCCGGCCTGTCACACCAATCGCCGCTACGCCGCGGCGCTAGAGGGATATGTCGACCGGTTCGACGGGCGCGTCCGGCTGTTCGAGTACTACGGCGACGCCATCCTCTTCTTCGGCTGTACCGTCCCGTTGGCCGAAGTCATCGCCGCTGACCTCGAGTACTTTCAGCGTCTCGGCATTCCGGACATCCTGATGCTGCAGTTCGGCACGTTCAGCCGCTGGGCTTACCCGCTGAACTTCGAGACGTTTGCGACGCTGGCGGCGGGGCATGCGTCGGCGGCCCCCGCCGTCGAGGCGTACTGCGCGCGCTTCGGCGCGCATGCACGGACGGCGCGGGCGCTGTTCGCTGAGGTGGAGGCCATCATGCGGCCGGTGGTCACCTACGGCGACATCCGCCGCCCGCCGCGGTCGCCGGAGGACGCTGCCCGCGTGCTGGCGCAGATCGAGGCGGCGGTGCCGCGGCTCGCCGCCGTGGTGCAGCGACTCGAGCAGCTCGGCGACGTGGCGCTGGCCGCGTACGGCACACTGGTGCGCTACACGCAGACGGTGCTCGACGGCGTGCGCCTCGTGCTGCGCCAAACGCCGGATGCGGAGGCGCGCTACGGCGAAGCGCTGCGCATCATCGAAGGGGTCGAGCGCCGCTTCAAAGGGTTGTGGGGCACCGTCGACCTGCCGATCATTCACAGCTTCTACACCGCCGCCGCGCACCCCGAGTGAATCGGCTGCTGGGCGAAGGGAGAGCTTCATGCGTAAACGCACGCGGTACATCCTGCTCATTCTGTTGCTCATCGTCCTCGGTGGCGTCGTCCTCCGTTCGCGCTGGCGCGGGCCGGCGATTCCGAGCGGCGGCTATCTGCTACTGGAGATCGGCGACGGCTACGCCGAGGGGCCGCCGCAGGACTTGATCGGCAGCCTGCTGCACCGCCGCGAGCGGACGTTGATCGACCTGATCACCATGATCCGTGAAGCGCAGGTTGATCAACGCATCAAGGGCGTGATCGCCAAGATCGGCCGCTTGGAAACTGGGTGGGGGAAGGCGCAGGACATCCGCGACGCGCTGTTGGCGTTCAAGCAGTCGGGCAAGCCGCTGTTGGCGCTCTTGGAGCCGGAGGCCAGCGGTAGCAACAAGGAGTACTACCTGGCCACCGCGGCTGACCGCATCTACCTCGCGCCCGACGTCACCGCACCGCTCAACGGCTTGGCGGCGCAGTCCCTGTTCCTCGGCGGCGTTTGGGAGAAGCTCGACATCGAGATGAACGTCGAGAAGATCCGCGAGTACAAGACGGCCGGCGACATGATTGCCAACAAGAAGATGACGCCGGCGCACCGCGAGATGACCAACTCGCTGCTCGACAGTATCTCGGAGCAGTTCATCTCCGCTATCGCACAGGCCCGCGGCCTCGACGCGCAGGCCGTCCGGGCGCTCATTGATCAGTGTCCGGTGTCGCCCGCGGAGCTCGAAGCGGCGCACCTCAGCGACGGCACGAAGTACCTCGACGATCTGCACGACGAGCTGGGTGGCGAGCAGACGCCGCTGGTTCGCATGAACGACTACGCGCAGGTCCCGGCGGCCTCGCTCAAATTGGGGGTCGGACCGAAAGTCGCCGTCGTCTACGGCGCCGGCCTCATCGCCACCGGCGAGAGCGGCACCAGCGTTCAGGGGCAGATGTTGGGTGCCGATACGGTGATTGAAGCGCTCAACGATGCGGCGGATGACGACGACGTGCGGACGATTGTGTTTCGCGTCGACAGCCCCGGTGGCTCGGCGTTGGCATCGGACCTGGTGTGGCGCGCTACGCAGACGGCGCGTAAGAAGAAACCGCTGATCGTGTCGATGTCGGATGTCGCCGCCTCGGGCGGCTACTACATCGCTGCCGGCGCCAACCGGATCGTCGCCCAGCCCGCGACGCAGGCCGGGTCGATCGGTGTGTTGGTTGCGCGGCCGAACATCCGCGGCCTGCTGGGCCGCGCCGGCATCAATACCGAGACGATCAGCCGCGGCAAGTTCGCGTCCTTGGACGACCTGACGACGTCGCTGAGCGCCGAAGGCCGGCAGAAGCTCATAGACGAGATGAACCACATCTATGGAATCTTCCTCGACCGTGTCGCCAGTGGGCGTAGCCTGAGCACGGAGAGGGTGAACGACATCGGCCGTGGCCGAGTGTGGACCGGTGCGCAGGCCAAGGAGAACGGGCTGGTCGATGAGCTCGGCGGCTTCACCGCAGCGATCCAGGCCGCGAAGCACGCCGCCGGCATCGAGGCGACGCAAGAGGTCGAGCTTGTGTTCTACCCGAAGCGCAAAGCCCTGCTGGAGCGCATCGGCGAGCTGCTCGGGGCACGCGCCACCATCGAGCTGCCGCACGCCTGGCAGCAGGCACTGCAAGCCGTTGGGCTGCCCTTCGAGGCAGGGACGCTACTGACCATCATGTCCGAGGTGGTCGAGATCCGTTGACGCGCGGTGCGCTGGCTGGCAGGCGGCAAGCGCTTTGCCGCAGCTCGTGGCGTTCACTGGCTGCCGTGTCACGTCGCTCTCTAGCTCGGCTGCACAACATGGCGATTGCCCCTGCGCCCACGAGCTCCGGGGTCGTCGTCCCTACAGTCCCGCTGCCATCCCGCCGGCGATCGGCAGCGCCACACCAGTGATATAGGATGCCGCTGGGCCGCAGAGGTAGGCGACAACGTCCGCGACCTCTTCCGGTGGACACTGCCGGCGCAGTGCGATCTTCTCCGCGGCGCGCCGGCGCGCTTCCTCGATGCTGATACTTTCCATCGCCGCGATGAACCGGTACTCGTCGTCGCCCAAATCCGTGTCGACCATACCCGGGCAGACGGCGTTGCAGCGGATCCCCAGCGGCCCGAACTCGGCCGCGATCGACTTGGTGAAGCCGACGACCGCGAACTTGGTCGTATTGTAACCGCACATCAGCTCGCCGGCGCCGAGCCCCGCCATTGAGGAGGTGTTCACGATCACCCCGCCACCACGCTCAATCATTTTCGGGATGACCAGCTGGCAGAAGTGGAACATGCCGGTGACGTTGACGCTGAGGCTCAGGTCCCACTGCTGCTGCGTCATGGCGAGAAACGGTCCGACGCCAACCGCCGTGCCGGCGTTGTTGAAGAGGATGTCGACACCGCCGAACTTGGCGACGGTCTCATTGACGCACGCCTCGACTTCATCTCGCCGGGTCACGTCCACCCTACACGCCAGCCCCCGCGCGCCGCGCGCCTCGATCTCGCCGGCGACGCGCTGCAGCTGCTGCCAATCGTCACCGACGCCATAGAAGGCGAGGTCGCCCTCGTACTTCCGGCACAAGTCTGCGACCACAACCTGCGCGCCATGCTCCGCCAGACGCAACGCCGTGGCCCGCCCGATCCCCTTGGGACGGCCGGCCCCGGTGACGATGGCGACTTTCCCCTGCAGTGGATTCATCTCGGACCTCCGATCACCCGCTCCATGCGGCGGTGCGGGATGCCGGCCTCCTCGAACTCTTCGCTCACGATGCCGAAGCCGAGGGCGGCGTAGAAGGGTATGGCTTGTACTTGCGCGTGCAGAACGAAGCGGGTGACACCGCGGCCGGCAGCGACGCCGGTCAGCGCATCCATGATGGCGCGGCCGACGCCGTGCCGGCGCCACTCCTTGCGTACCGCCATGCGTCCGATCTTCGCGTAGTCGGGATGAAAGACGACGCGGCCGGTACCGGCCGGTGTCCCATCGACCGTGGCGAGCACGTGAGTGGCGCGCTCGTCGTCGGCGTCGAACTCCTCTTCGGCCGGCACGCCTTGCTCGTCCTGGAAGACGCGACGGCGGATGTCGTACGCCTGCGCGCGTTCATCGGTCGTGGCGACTAGAGCGACTGTGACCCGGCTTCCCATCGACTTCAATCCTTGAGCCGCTGCATGTAAAGGCGCGTGGCGTCGGCGACTGGTCCGCTGGGATTGAGTCGCAGTGCGGTCTCGAGATGCTCGCGCGCGCCGGCGCGATCACCGAGCGAAAATAGCACCTGGCCGAGCAAGTTGTGCGTCTTCGCCGGGTCCCACTGCGGGAAACCGATGATTGGCGACGCCTGGGTCGGGGCCGGCAGCGTGCCGAGCTTCAACGCCTGCTCGAACGCGGCGCGCGCCTTGACGATATCGGCAGTCACTGCGTCCTGATCTCCGCCGCGCTGCTCCTGTTCGATGCGCGCAATCAAGGTCATGCCGAGGTTGTGGTAGAGCGACGGGTGCGGACGAATGCGCACGCCGTCCGCGAAGGCCTTCAAGGATTCGTCGTAGCGGCCCATGCGGCGATACAGGATGCCGAGGTTGTTGTAAGCCATGACGCGCGCTTCCGGATACGCCTTGCCGGCCAGGGCGCGCTGCAGCGCCCGCTCCGCCTCCGGCAACTGCTCGCGGTCCTGCAGGGCGTTCGCCAGCTCGAGATTCGGCAGCGCATCACCCGGGACCTTCGTCGCGACGTCGGTCCAGAAGGTGAGATCGTCGGCCCAGACGCGCGCGTACGGCAGTGTGCGGGCGGTGTACACTGCCGCCAGGAGGATGAGCAAAGCGACCGGCCAGCGCGGCGCCAGCCGCGCGATCGCCCAGGCCATAAGCAGGCACGAGGCAACGGAGGGAACGTAGAGGTAGCGGTCCGCCACGACGGCCGAAGCGCTGCGCCGCACGATCACTGTGAGCGACGGCGCCAAGGTGAGAAAGAAGAACGCGACCAGAAAGGCCACCTCCCAACGGCTGCGGCGCCATGCCATGGCAATCGTTGCAAGGCTCAGCACCGGGACGATGAGGCCGGCAGCCACGTAGGCGGCGTGGTCCGGCACGTCGGGAATGTAGGCGCACAGCCCGATCGGCACGACCGCCCGCACGACGTAGAAGCCTAGGGCGCGGACGAGATCCAACCCGAGCTGCGCCGGCGTACTCGCCGCCGGCATGCCGCCCACGAACGCACCGAGAGCGTGTTGTCGTAAGATGAAGTACAGGAGCGCGGCAAGCGCGAGCGGCACGTAGCGCGACCAGTACAGCTGCCGTGTACGCAGCAGATCCAGCAGCGGCACGAGCACCACGCACGCCAGGGCCATCTCCTTGGAAAGGGTCGCGAGCAGCAACGTCACACCGCCGAGCCACGGCGACCAGCGACGCGCGCGGTCCATGAACAGCAGCACGGTGAGCAAGACGAAGGTGCAGACGATGACGTCGGAACGGCCTGCCATCCAGGCGACCGACTCCACGTGCGTCGGGAAGACCGCGAACAGCAGGGCGCCGCCGCCGGCGATGAGCCCGTCGCCGGCGAAGAGGCGACTGCCGACGACGAACACCAGCAGCGTGTTCAGCGCATGGAAAGCGACGACCGACGCGTGGAACCAAAAGGGTGTATCGCCGCCGAAGGCGCGATCGACGAGGTAGGAGAGAAAGATGAGGGGGCGGAAGTAGTAGTGCGGAATGATCGCCGGCGGCACGAGGAGATCGCCGAGAGAATGAATGGCACGTAGCTGTTGCAGGACGAGCGGATCATCCCAGATGAACCCGTTGCGTAGCGCCGGCAGGTACACCGCGCACGCGGCGACGACCGGGACGAGCGCCGCGCCGTACCATCGTGCTGCCGACATGCCGGCCGCCGGTGAAGACTGTGTTTCCCGCGCGGCTGCTGTCGCGACGCGGCGAAGCTGTGGACCGTCGACCCGCCGTTCCGGTCGCGCCGCCTTCCGGCCCACCGGCTCAGTCTTTCGCTGGCGCCGGATTGACCAGATCCATGCCGAGGGTCGACGGAAACAGCATGGCGATCTCTTCCGCTGTCCAGCGGCCGTGCTTGGTGATGGTGCGGACCGGCGCCGGGTAGTTCAGCAACGCGATGACGCTGCCGCGCACCAGGAACGTCTGGCCGTTGATCCCTGCCGCGGCGTCGCTGGCCAAGTAGACGACGAACGGCGCTACGTCGTCCGGATCGGCGCGCAGCTGCGGCAGCCCGGCGGCCACCGGTGCGGCGAGGCTCACGCCGCGCGCCTGACGGATGTCGCGGGCCTTCTGCGGGACGGTGGCGATCATGCGCGTCGAGGCGGCCGGCGCGATCGCATTGACGGTGATGCCGTACTTGCCGAGGTCGCGCGACACCACGCGGGTGAGCCCGGCAATGCCGTCCTTCGCGGCGCCGTAGTTCGCTTGCCCGGAATTGCCGTAGAGCCCGGACGTCGAGGACATGCTGATGATGCGGCCAGACTTCTGCTGGCGCATCTGGGCGGCGGCGTGGCGGGTGCAGTTGAACGTGCCCTTGAGGTGCACGTTGATCACCGCGTCCCAATCCTCCTCGCTGAGGTTGAACACCATGCGGTCGCGCAGGATGCCGGCGTTGTGGACCAGGATGTCGACGCGACCGAGCTCCTTGACGGCAGTGTTGATGATGTTCTCCGCGGCGCGGAAGTCGGCGACGCTGTCGGCGTTGGCGATTGCGCGGCCGCCCCGTGCCTTGATCTCCGCGACGACTTCCTCTGCGGGTGTCTTCGACGCGCCCGTCCCGTCGACGTTGCCGCCCAGGTCGTTGACCACCACGGCGGCGCCTTCCGCGGCGAGCAACAAGGCGATGCCTCGCCCGATACCGCGGCCCGCGCCGGTGACCACCGCCACCTTGCCCTTCAATCGGTTGCCCATACTTCCGCCCTTACGCCCGCGGCGGTGCCGGGTTGACCAGTCCTTCGGCCAGGGTCAGCGGCACCAGCTCGTCCAGTTCATCGAGTGTCCAGCGTCCCTCTGCTTTGTAAATCGTCTTCACCGGGCGTGGCAGCGCCAACAACGACACCGAGCCGCCGGCGCAGAGGAAGAACTGCCCGTTCACGTTGGCCGCGTAGTCGCTCGCCAAGAAGACCACCATCGGTGCGACGTCTTCCGGCTTCAGATCTTCGAGCTGCGCCAGCGCGCGCTCCTCGCGGATGATACCTTGCTGCTTGCGGATCTCGCGTGCCTTCAGCACTTCGGGCGTGACGGTCATGCGGGTGGCGGCGACCGGCGCGATGGCGTTGCAGGTCACCCCGTATTTGCCGAGGTCACGCGCCACGACCTTCGTCAAACCGCTGATCGCGGCCTTGGCAGCACCGTAGTTTGCTTGCCCGGGATTGCCGAACAAGCCGGAGCCGGACGAGAAAGTAATGATGCGGCCGTAGTGCTGCTCACGCATGCGCGGCGCGGCGTGCCGGATACAGTTGAACGTCCCCTTCAAATGGACGGCGAGGACCGAGTCCCAGTCGTCCTCACTCATGTTGAAGACCATGCGGTCGCGCAGGATGCCCGCACAGGTCACCACGATGTCCAGGCGCCCGAACTGGCGCACGGCGGTGTTGATGATGTTCTCAGCGCCGGCCCAGCTGGCGACCGAGTCGCCGTTGGCCACCGCATCGCCGCCCGCGTGCTTGATCTCGTTGACGACGTCGACGGCGGGTCCGCTGCTGGGTTCCTGGCCGTGGACGTCGACGCCGTAGTCGTTGACGACGACCTTGGCGCCGGCGGCAGCCAGACCGAGTGCGACACCGCGACCGATGCCGCGACCCGCACCGGTGACCGCGGCCACTTTGCCCTGCAACATCGCTCCCACTGCTGTGCTCCTTCAGTCTGGCGTTGGCGCGGACTGTATGCGAGCTGTGCTGAGAACTCAAGGTGGCGAACAGCAGAGGGTGCACGACAGGAAAGTGAGAAACCGTCATGGCTGAGGGAAGCTATCAACACAACGCAGGTTTGATCGTGGTCGTCTTTCGGTACTTCTGCCGTATGCTTATCCCGTTCGCCCCGAGTAGCCCCCGTTTTTCCAGGGGGCGTATCGAGGGGTGCTCAGAGCCGCTGCCGACGCTGGCGATACGCGGCCCAGTCCCTCTTCTTGGCCGCCTGGCTCAAATCGTCAAAGTCGCCCCGTGCCAACGCCCGCTTCTTAGCGCGGCTCCAGTTCTTGATGCGAAGCTCGGCTGCCAATGCTTCTTCACGAGTGGCAAACTCCTGTGACCAGATCAGCCGCAGAGGCCGGCGCGTCTCGGTATACGCACACTTTCCACCTTCGTGGTGCTCACGCACCCGTTGCTCCAGATCATCTGTGTGCCCGACGTAGTACGAGTTATCGGCGCATTGCAGCATGTACGCGAAGAACGGCCGACTCATGATACTCGCGTAGCAAGTCCCTCGATACGCCGCCAGAAGAGGGCGGCTACTCGGGACGAACGGAACACCACCTCTACAGCTTTCTTGTCGTGCACCCAACCGGACGGGGTCGCGCCGTACGTGTCGCTCACGGAAGAGAGAGAAAGTCACGAATCGCGGCCGCTTCGAATCCTGAATGCAGCTGTCCTTGCGCGGCCAACGCGACGACTTCCTCGATCGTGTGCCATCTCCTCGGCTACGCTGCGCGCATCCGGCGGCGGGTGGGGCGGCAAGCTCGGGTTCCCTCCTCCAGTGAACACTTCCGTGAACGGAGGAGGGTAGGGTGGAGGCCGCTTCAACGCGCGGCGACCCCGAACCACGACGCGCCTCCGATCGTGAACGCGCAGCGTAGTTGCGCAATGCCAACGCGGCAGTGGCCTTCAGCGCGCGCCGTGCATTGGAGTTGTCCGTGCCGCACCCTCGTGCGCCTCCTCCCTAGCCCTCCTCCGCTCACGGAGTTGTTCGCAGAGGAGGGAACAGGAACAGGGCAGCGGCGGGGGCGCTTACCCACTGAAGCCATCGGAGCCAAGTTTCGACCCCGCAGTGTGGTCAACGAGCACCGGCGGTTTCAGCGAGCCGTCTTCCAGCACGCGGAGCGCGGCTTCCAGGACGGTGTGCTGTCGTGCCGGGTCACCAGG